>NZ_VWVS01000016.1:0-307768 GCF_008638355.1 Nocardiopsis deserti
CCGCCCAGACCACCGCGGCGACGAGCGCGGCGACCTCTCCTCCGGTAAGCATGCGGGCTCCGTGGGCAGATAGAGGGTGACTTCGAGGGTGTGCGGCGGCCCCTCGCGCACGCGCCGGGACCGGGGGGGATGTTCTCCACGAGGTTGACCTCGTTGATGGTGCGCCAGGTGTTGGCGGCGAACTCCAGCGCCTCCTCCTCGCCGATGGCGGTGGCCATGTGGTGGAAGTAGGAGCGCGGGTCGGAGAACGCGGTGCGGCGCAGCTCGCGGAAGCGGTCGAGGTACCAGCCGCGGATGTTCTCGACCCTGGCGTCCACGTAGATGGAGAAGTCGAAGAAGTCGGCCACGGCCAGGCGCCCCACGGAGGGGGTCTGGAGGACGTTGATGCCCTCGACGATGAGGATGTCGGGTCGGTGCACGGTCTGGCGCTCGTCCGGCACGATGTCGTAGTTCAGGTGGGAGTAGACGGGGATGTCGATCCGGTCGGCCCCCGCCTTCATCTCCGACACGAAGCGCACCAGGGCGCGGCGGTCGTAGCTCTCGGGGAAGCCCTTGCGGCGCATCAGGCCGCGCGACTCCAGCACCGCGTTGGCGTGCAGGAAGTTGTCGGTGCTGACCAGTTCCACGTCCGGGTGGTTGGGCCATTGGGCGAGCAGGGAGCGCAGGAGGCGCGCCGTGGTGGACTTGCCCACCGCGACGCTGCCCGCGACGCCGATGATGAACGGCGACGGGCGGTCGGACTCGCCGAGGAAGGCGCGCACCGCGGCGTGCCGCTGCTGGGTCGCGCCCACGTAGAGGTTGAGCAGTCGCGACAGCGGCAGGTAGATGTCCCGCACGTCCTCAAGGGAGGTGGGGTCGGTGGTGCCGCGGAGCTCGGCGAGGTCCGCCTCGGTCAGGGAAAGGGGTGTGGAGGCCCGGAGCGCGGCCCAGGCCTCCCGGTCCATCTCCACGTACGGCGTGGAGAAGCCGTTCTTCGTCGTGTGAGACACGAATGACCACCCTAGGGCAGGGGGTCGACCGCACCGGGCGGCCGGTACCCACAAGTCCCGTCACAGCGCCGGAAACGTGCCCGAAGCCACATGTTCACGACACGTACCCCCAAAATTTTGCCTCTCCTTCCCGGAGGGTGGAATCGGTTCCACTCGTTGCCTCCCCATGCCCCCGACCTGCGCGGTCTACTCCCCATGCACCAAATGGTCTATACCGTTACCTGGGAAAACGACCAGTGGTATGGATGCCTGGTTGGTCGATTCGACCGGCTTCTTCGCTTACGCTGGCGGCCATGTGCGGAATCGTTGGCTACGTCGGGCCGCAACCGGCGCTTGAGGTTGTCGTGGACGGCCTCGCAAGGTTGGAGTACCGCGGATATGACTCCGCGGGTGTGGCTGTGCTGGGCGGGGGCGCCCTGCGCACCGAGAAGCGCGCGGGCAAGCTCGCGAACCTGCGCCGGGCGCTGGAGGAGCGGCCCGTCAGCGGCGACGGCGCCGGGATCGGGCACACGCGCTGGGCCACGCACGGCGCCCCGAACGACGTCAACGCCCACCCCCACGTGGACAACGACAACCGTGTCGCCATCGTCCACAACGGCATCATCGAGAACTTCGCCGCGCTGCGCCTGGAGCTGGAGGAGCAGGGCTGCAAGTTCCTCTCCGAGACCGACACCGAGGTCGCCGCGCACCTGCTCAACACCGAGCTGGCCCGGACCGACGGGCTCCCCTCCGCCATGCGCGCGGTGTGCAAACGCCTGGAGGGCGCGTTCACCCTCGTGGCCGTCTCCGTGGACGACCCCGACCTGGTCGTGGCCGCCCGCCGCAACTCGCCGCTGGTCGTCGGCCGCGGTGAGGGCGAGAACTTCCTGGCCAGCGACGTGGCGGCGTTCATCGCCCACACCCGCGAGGCGGTCGAGCTGGGCCAGGACCAGGTCGTGGAGCTGCGCGCGGACTCGGTCACGGTGACCGACTACGACGGCAACCCCGTCGACGTGCGCGAGTACCACGTGGACTGGGACGCCTCCGCCGCCGAGAAGGGCGGCTACGACTACTTCATGCTCAAGGAGATCGTCGAGCAGCCGCGCGCGGTGGCCGACACCCTCCTGGGCCGCGTGACGGTCGACGGCCAGCTCACCCTGGACGAGATGCGCCTGTCCCCCGAGGACCTGCGCTCGGTCGAGAAGATCGTCATCATCGCCTGCGGCACCTCCTACCACGCGGGTCTGATCGCCAAGTACGCCATCGAGCACTGGTGCCGCATCCCGTGCGAGGTCGAGGTGGCCAGCGAGTTCCGCTACCGGGACCCGATCCTGGACCAGCAGACCCTGGTCATCGCCATCTCCCAGTCCGGCGAGAGCATGGACACCCTGATGGCGGTCCGCTACGCCCGCGAGCAGCGCGCCCGGGTCCTGGCCATCTGCAACGTCAACGGGTCGACCATCCCGCGCGAGTCCGACGGCGTGCTGTACACGCACGCGGGCCCGGAGGTCGGCGTCGCCGCCACCAAGACCTTCCTCACCCAGCTGGCCGCCTGCTACCTGATCGGCCTGTACCTGGCCCAGGTGCGCGGGCTGAAGTTCGGCGACGAGATCAACACCGTGATCGCCCAGCTGGCCACCATGCCCGAGCAGGTCGAGCGGGTCTTGGAGACGGCCGAGCCGGTCCGTGAGCTGGCCCGGTCGCTGTCGGACGCCGACACGGTGCTGTTCCTGGGCCGTCACGTGGGCTACCCCGTGGCGATGGAGGGCGCGCTCAAGCTCAAGGAGCTGGCGTACATGCACGCCGAGGCGTTCGCCGCCGGTGAGCTCAAGCACGGGTCGATCGCGCTGATCGAGGACGGTGTGCCGGTCGTCGTGGTGGTGCCCTCCCCCAAGGGCCGCAGCGTGCTGCACGACAAGATCGTGTCCAACATCCAGGAGGTGCGCGCCCGCGGCGCCCGCACCATCGTCATCGCCGAGGAGGGCGACGAGGTGGTCCGCCCGTACGCGGACGTGCTCATCCCCATCCCGGCCGTGCCGACCCTGCTCCAGCCGCTCGTGTCGACGATCCCCATGCAGGTGTTCGCCTGCGAGCTGGCCCTGGCCAAGGGCAACGACGTGGACCAGCCGCGCAACCTGGCCAAGAGTGTGACGGTCGAGTAGGAGGACCGGGGAGGGGGCGTGTCCGGCGCGCGGCGCCGGGCGCGCCCTCTCCTGTGTCCGGTGTCGGCTCCCGTGTGCGGGGGCGGGCCCGTGCGCGGCGCGGGGCCGCGCCGGATGCGCGACCGGGTCCGCTCCCCCTCGTGGGAACGCTCCCGTCAGCGCGGGGCGCCGCGTCCGGACCCGTCGTGGGCGGAACGGGCGGCGGAGACGTCGGGGTGCGTCGGCAGGACCGCGCTCAGCGCCAGGACGTCGAGGATGCGGGTCAGCTGGCGGGGCGGGCAGGCCAGGAGGAGGTGGTGCCGGGCCCCCGCGGCGAAGCGCAGGGCACGGACGAGGGCGTTGACGCCCGAGGCGTCGATGAACTCCACCGCGGACAGGTCCACCACCACACAGCCGTCCGCGGCGGCGGCCGTGATCCGGGTGAACGCCTCCTCCGCGGTGGCGATGTCGATCTCGCCGCCCAGATCGACGACGGTGGTCCCGTCACAGACGAACTGGTCCTGTTCCGTGTCCAGCACGGTCACGCCTCGCTCCGGGGATCGGGTGTAGGGAACTCTGCTCAGGACGCGGTCGGCCAAATGCCGACATGCGTTGACAGCCTACTCTTCCCGGGCGGTCCGTCCGGTGCCGTCCACAGCCCCCGGCGCCCTTTCCCGGAATCCCTCAGGGGCGTGCGTCAGCCCTCACCACCGCATATCGCCCACACGATTTTTCCGCGTCCACCGACCGGTTCCCAGCCCCATTCACGGCTGAAAGCGGAGACGAGACCGAGCCCCCGGCCCGACTCCGCGAAATGGTGGGCCTCCACCCTGACCGGGGCTTTCTCGCTGGAATCGGCGACCATGCACACCACACCGCCCCGCCCGCCGTCGAGGCGGCGCAGCTGGACCACGACGCGGCCGCGCGGGCGTCCGACCTCGGGGAGGGCGTGCCGGCAGGCGTTGCCCACGAGTTCGGAGACGATCAGCCGAACGTCCTCGACCTCACCGAAGAACCCCCACTCCCCCAGGGCCCCGGAGGCGAACTCGCGCGCCCGGCGCACCGACTCCGGCGAGGCCGCGAACGCGCCCGCCGCCGCGTCCCTGGTCCGCGCGCGCTCACCGACCGAGAGGCGGCCCAGTGGGTCGTCCCACCAGCCGCCCAGGAGTGCCTGGGAGGCCTCCGCGAGGGAGGGGCGGCTCCAGGAGGGCTCGGAGTCGGTCTCCGAGGACACCAGCTCTGCGTTCATCAAGGTCCTCACGAGTGCGCTGTCGGTTGCCCCGGTCCGCGGGGCCATCGTGGCTTACATCTGTAAGACACAGATGCACGTGCAGCTCAACGTCCGGCCTAGAGTATAGGACGAAGCACCCTTATTGGTAGATCCCCTGCGCAGAATTCACAGACGGGCATCCGGGTTTACACCAGACCCGTAAGGGGCTCATAGGACCCGACCCAATCCCCACTCGCCTCTGTCCGCAACAGGGCCCCGTGGGTATACTGAGCGGTCGCCCGCACCAAAGCCGCTACAGCCGTTGCACAGGAGGCGATGTGGTCGCCGAAGAGGCACAGAATATGCAGGTCACCCAGGATTTCCTGGCCAATTCCAGCGGCGGTCCCACCGTGCTGCGCATTCTCCTGGGAACGCAGCTGCGACGGCTGCGCCAGGAGAAGGGGATTTCGCGGCACGACGCCGGGTACGCCATCCGCGCCTCCCACGCCAAGATCAGCCGCATGGAGCTCGGCCAGGTCAGCTTCAAGCGCCGCGACGTGGACGACCTGCTCAAGCTCTACGGCGTGGACCAGGCGGACCAGCGCGAGGCCCTCCTCGGGCTGGTCTCCAGCGCCAACGCCCAGGGCTGGTGGCACAAGTACGGCGACGTGCTGCCGAACTGGTTCGGCGTCTACGTCGGCCTGGAGGAGGCCGCGTCGGTCATCCGCACCTTCGAGGTCCAGTTCGTCCCGGGCCTGCTCCAGAGCGAGGACTACGCGCGTTCGGTCATCCGCCTGTCCCGGACCGCCACGTCGGAGGAGGACGTCGACAGCCGGGTGCAGATGCGCATGCGCCGCCAGCGCAGATTCGTCGAACCTGAGGCGCCCAGACTGTGGGCGGTCATCGACGAGGCCGTGCTGCACCGCCCCTACGGCGACACCGGGGTGATGCGCGGGCAGATCGAGCACCTGGTCGAGATGGCCCGCCGCCCCAACATCACCCTCCAGATCGCCACCTTCGCCATGGGCGGCCACCCCGCCGCGGGAGGCCCGTTCAGCATCCTGCGCTTCCCCACCCCCCAGCTGCCCGACGTGGTCTACCTGGAGCAGCTGAGCAGCGCCCTGTACTTCGACAAGTACGACGACACCCACCGCTACGCGCAGACGATGGACCACCTCGCCACCCAGGCGCCGCCGCCCTCCGCCACGGAGGAGATCCTCCGCGGCTTCCTGGAGCGCTACTCCTGACCGCCGTCCCCGCCCGCCGGTTCCCGAGCCCCTGACCGGGGTACCCGCCTCGGGACGCCCTCCCCCTCGACCCCGCCGCCAGACCCCGCCACCGGATCCCGCCACCGGATCCCGCTTGCGGGAGCCTCCTCCGCCCCGTCGGCTCTCTCCCCCCACGCCTTCCCACGCCTGGTCGCTCTCCGCGCCCAGGCGTTCGCTTTGCGCACATGAAACCGGCCTCCCGATGGCCGCCTTCGGCCACGACCGGACAACGATCCTCGGGGGCCGGACCCCCGGCTTTCCCGCCGCACTGGGCGTGACGTGCGGTTCCGCCCCCGAACCACCCGACGCGCTTGCATAAGTACTTACCGCCGCAAGTACGAATGCACGTGCATAAGCTACGCTTTGGCTCGCACCGGGGATGAAACAGCCCAACGGGGGACAGGGCTACCCATGCCCGGGGGTCGACTTCCCGGCGGGGGCCCGGTGGTTCGACACAACGGGCGCGGCGGACTGGACCGCCGCGTGTGGACACACCCCGCTCACGCGTCCCCCACGTTCCAGGAGGTTGAGATGCATCCGATCTACAACGGCGTACCCGCCGGCCGTCTGCCGAAAGTCGTCTGGACCAAGAGCAGCTGGAGCAATCCGGACGGGAACTGTGTCGAGGTCGCCACGCTTCCGGACGGGGACATCGCCGTGCGCAACTCGCGCGACCCCCAGGGACCGGCGCTCGTCTACACCCCCGCCGAGATCGAGGCCTTCGTGCGCGGCGCCAAGACCGGCGACTTCGACGCCCTCCTGCGCTGACCAGGACCCCCCACCCTCAGACCACCCAGGAAAGGGTCCGCGTCGAGGGTCGCCGTGACCACCCGAACCCGTCCGGCGGCCCGCACTCCGTCCACGGCGCGGACGCGAGCGGAGCCCGGCACCACCGCGGTGCCGGGCTCCGTCTGTGTCCGGGGACGCCCGCGGCGGCCGGGCCCGCCCCAGGGACGCTCCAAATCCCCTGGGACGGGACCGCCGTCCGCCTCGTCCCGCGCACCCTCGGGGGCGGGAACGCGCGCGGCGCCGGGCCGTCCTACAGGCGGGTGGGGTCGACCAGACCGCCGGGCGCTCCGACCGGCGGCTGCTCCCACGGCAGGTGGGTGGCGCCCAGGGCGGGCTTGAGGTCGAACAGCCACGCGGCCTTCTCGTCGTACTCGGCGAAGAAGGGCCTGCCGACCAGTTCGGGGTCGCGCGCCTGGATGAAGTGCAGGACGAAGACCTTCTGGCCCGCCACCTCGGCGACGCCGTCCACGCACACCTTGCCCGGGGTCGCCGACATCGACGGGCCGCGCACCGTGCGGGCCAGGCCCGAGACCTTCTTGTAGGCGCCGCGGAAGATCTCGTAGGCCTCCGCGAGCGGCACCGCGAAGTAGTCCTGCGGGCCCGTGTCACGCTCGACGAACATGTAGTACGGGACCATGCCGTGCCGCAGGTGGGTGCGCCACATGCTCTCCCACACGGCGGAGTCGTCGTTGATCGTGCGGATCAGCGGCGCCTGCGTCCGGATGACGGCACCGGTCGCGCGGATGCGGCGCACCGCCTCCTGCACGAGCTCGGGCCTCATCTCGTTGGGGTGGGAGAAGTGGGCCATGAACGCGAGGTTCTTGCCCGAGGCCACGACCTTCTCGAACAGGCGCAGGGTGTCGTCGGCGTCCGGGTCGGTGACGAAGCGCTGCGGCCAGTAGGCCAGCGCCTTCGTGCCGATGCGGATGGCCTCCAGGTGCTCGATCTCCAGCAGCGGCTCGATGTACTTGGAGATGACCCCCTCGCCCATGATCATCGGGTCGCCGCCGGTGAACAGGACGCTGGTGACCTCGGGGTGCGAGCGGACGTAGTCGACCAGCTGGTCGATCTCGCTGGAGGCGAACTTCAGGTCGGCGTCACCGACGAACTGGGCCCAGCGGAAGCAGTACGTGCAGTACGCGTGACAGGTCTGCCCCTGCTTGGGGAAGAAGAGCACGGTCTCCTTGTACTTGTGCTGGACGCCGGGGATGGGCTCCTCGTTGGCCAGCTTGGGCACGTTGAGGTCCATCTGGCCCGCGGGGTGCGGGTTCAGGCGTGCGCGGATCTGGTTGGCGGCCTCGTTCAGCTCCTTGCGCTGGGCGCCAGAGCGCAGCAGGTCGGCGATCCGGGACACGTCGTCCTGGGGCAGCATGTCCGCCTGCGGGAAGACCAGGCGGTAGATCGGATCGTCGGGAGCCGCGTCCCAGTCGATCAGCTCGTCGACGACGTAGCTGTTGACCCGGAACGGCAGCACGGTGGCCACCGCCTGCACCGCGAGCCGCTCGTCGGCGGCGAGTCCGGCTCGCGTGGTGAGCTCGTCGAGGTGTTTCGTCGTGTAGGCACGAAACCGACGTCCGGCGGACGGGGACGTCGCCGCGTCTGGCGTAACGCTCACGCCTCTCCTCTCTGCGGGTGAGCAGGGCGCCCGGCGGGTTGGTGCGGGCAGCCCTGACCCGGCGGTTCCGGTGTGCGGGCACACCGGCGGACCGCCGGAAGGTGTTCGATGTGGTTGTCGCGTGCCGCCGGAGGGTGATCACATCCCGGGGCAGCGAGCGGATATACCCCGTTTAGGGGCTTTTACCCATCATGCGGGAAGTTCAGGCCTGACCTGGACATACGGGAAGTATCCTCGCATGAGTACACGAAAGTGCCTGACGACGCCGCCCCGGCGCGACCCGATACCGTGTCACCGCGTCCGCCCACCACACCCGTGAGGGAACAGTTGACTGGTACACCCGACGCGGAGGCGTCCGTCGTGCGGCGCCCGCCCCCGCCGATCATCGCCGTGGACGCGATGGGCGGGGACAACGCGCCCGCCGAGATCGTGCGGGGCGCCGTGATGGCCGTCCGCGAACTCGGCCTGCGCGTCCTGCTCGTGGGGCGGCGGAGTGAGATCGCCGCGCTGCTCGCCGAGGAGGGCGCGCTGCGCGACATCCCCATCGTCCACGCCGAGGACAACCTGGCCATGCACGAGGGCGCCCTGGCCAGCTGGCGGCGGCCCCGCTCCAGCGCCGCCGTCTCCTGCCGCCTGATCCGCCGGGGCGACGCCGACGCCCTGGTCTCGGCCGGGTCCACCGGCGGGATCGTGGCCACCTCCACCGTGCGGCTGCGCACCCAGCCCGGGGTGCTGCGCCCGGCGCTGGCTGTGACCCTTCCCACCGGCGAGACGCCCACGATCATGGTGGACGCCGGGGCCAACGCCGACGCCAAGCCCGAGATGCTGGTGCAGTTCGCGCACCTGGGCTGCGCGTACGCCCAGACCGCCTTCGGGGTGCGCAGGCCCAGGGTGGGGGTGCTCACCATCGGCTCGGAGCCGGGCAAGGGCAACAAGCTCGTGCGCAGGGCGACGGAGCTGCTGGCGGCCACCGCGGAGGGGCCCCCGGCGATGGACTTCCGGGGCAACATCGAGGGCCACGACCTGCTGGCGCGCAAGGTGGACGTGGTGGTGACCGACGGCCACACCGGCAACGTGGCGCTGAAGTCGGTGGAGGGCACGGCCGCGTTCGCGATGGAGGCCGTGCACGCGGCGCTGACCTCCTCGACCGCGGCCAAGGCGGGCGCGCTGTTGCAGCGCAGGGCTCTGCGGAGCCTGCGCGAGCGGCTGGATAGCGAGACCTACGGCGGCGCCGCGCTGCTGGGCCTGAACGGGACCGTGGTGATCGCGCACGGCGACAGCCGCGCCAAGGGCGTGGCCCGCGCCTGCCAGCTGGCCAACGACCTGGCGGGCGGCCGCATCGGGGACCAGATCCGCCGCCGGGTGCACAGCCGTCCGCCGAACTGGCTGCACCGCCTGGCCCAGTCCGAGGCGCCGGGGCAGCGGGGCGCGGAGCAGACCGAGGAGCGCTGACGGACGGGTCCCCCGCCTCCTACGGGCCGGGAGAGGCGGCTCCGGTCGGTACGCTTGGGGCATGGCCGACCCGCAGGAAGTACTCTCGCGACGGGTCCAGTCCGCCCTCGGCGCCGCCTTCGGCCCCGAGTTCGCCGACACCGACCCCGTCATCCGCCCGTCCCAGTTCGCCGACTACCAGGCGAACGCCGCGCTCGCGCTCGCCAAGCGACTGGGCCGAAAGCCGCGTGAGGTGTCCGCGGCGATCATGGAGCACCTGGACGTGGCCGACGTCTGCCGCGACGTCGAGGTCAGCGGGCCGGGCTTCGTCAACCTGACGCTGCGCGAGGACTGGATCGCCGAGCAGACCCGCCAGCTCCTGGACGACCCGCGGCTGGGGGTCCCCGAGCAGGAGCGCCAGAACATCCCGCTGGACTACTCCGCGCCCAACGTGGCCAAGGAGATGCACGTCGGGCACCTGCGCACCACCGTGGTCGGCGACGCGCTCGCGCGCTCCCTGGAGTTCCTGGGCCACAACGTCATCCGCCAGAACCACATCGGCGACTGGGGCACCCCCTTCGGCATGCTCATCGAGCACCTGCTGGAGGTGGGCGAGGAATCCCCCGAAGCGGACCTGGTCACCACCGACCCCAACGCCTTCTACCAGGCGGCCCGGACCAAGTTCGACGCGTCGGGCCCCGGCTCCGACGACTTCGCCGCGCGCGCCCGCCGCCGCGTGGTCTCCCTCCAGAGCGGCGACGAGGAGACGCTGCGCCTGTGGCGCAAGCTCGTCGGCCTCTCCAAGGTCTACTTCAACAAGGTGTACGCCAAGCTCGGCGTGACCCTCACCGACGAGGACCTCGCCGGGGAGAGCAGCTACAACGCCGCGCTCGCCGACGTGTGCGAGGAGCTGGAGGCCAAGGGCATCGCCGAGGTCAGCGACGGCGCCCTGTGCGTGTTCCTGGAGGGCTTCACCGGCCGCGAGGACAAGCCCGTCCCGCTGATCGTGCGCAAGAGCGACGGCGGCTACGGCTACGCCACCACCGACCTGGCCACCGTCCGCCACCGCGTGGACGACCTCAAGGCCGACCGCATCCTGTACGTGGTCGGCGCCCCGCAGGCCATGCACTTCAAGATGGTGTGGGCCGCCGCCCGCGAGGCCGGGTGGCTGCCCGAGGGCGTCGAGACCGTCCACGTGCAGATCGGCAACGTGCTGGGCGGCGACGGCAAGATCCTGCGCACCCGCAGCGGCGCCCCGGTGCGCCTCATGGCTCTGCTGGACGAGGCGATCGAGCGCGCCGCCGCGGTGGTCGCGCAGAACCGCCCCGACCTGGACGCCGAGGGCCAGGCCGAGATCGCCCGCCAGGTGGGCATCGGCGCGGTCAAGTACGCCGACCTGTCGGTCGCGCACGACACCGAGTACACCTTCGACTTCGACCGGATGCTGGCCCTGACCGGCAACACCGGCCCCTACCTCCAGTACGCCCAGGCCCGGATCCGGTCCATCTTCCGCAAGGGCGGCCTGGAGCTGTCGCAGGCCAGGGGGAACATCAGCGTCTCCGAGGGCGCCGAGCGCGACCTGGCGCTCAAGCTGCTGGAGTTCGGCGCGGTGGTGGCGCAGGTCGGCGACCTGCTCCAGCCGCACCGGCTGTCCACGTACCTGTTCGAACTGGCGCAGTCCCTGACGGCCTTCTACGAGCACTGCCCGGTGCTGACCGCCCAGAGCGAGGCCGAGCGCGAGTCGCGCCTGGCGCTGGTCGCGGTGGCGTTCCGGGTCCTGGTCCAGGGTCTGGACCTGCTGGGTGTGGAGGCTCCCGAGCACATGTAGCGGAGCCCACGCGGGTCCACCGGACGCGCGTGTGTGGGAGGAGGCCGGGGCGGTGCCGCCCCGGCCTCCTCCGTGTGCGCCGGTGCCCGTGGGCGCGCGGTCCTTCGCGTGCCGTGTCCACCCGGAGTCGCGCGGCTGACCGGTTCCGGCCGCCCGGAACCCTCCGGGAGATCTCACACGGAACGAATCGCCTCGTCAGAGGCGGTTTCAGCACAAGCGCGGCCACCGAGTCGAAGATCTCGCCTCCGGCCGGGCCGGAACTCCGTTCTCCGTCGGGGCGTCAGACCTAAAGTATGTGGACAAAAGCCCCCATATAAGGCAAAAGGGAGAAATCGGTAATGACAACCGCGCCCGCGCAGGTCGGCCCCGGACCCGGCACCTGGTACCTCGACCCCCTGCACTCCAGCCTGATCTTCGTCGCCCACTACCTGCGCTTCGGCCGGGTCCAGGGCACGTTCGGCCAGGCCTGGGGCCGCGTCGCCGTCGCCGAGGCGCCCGAACGGTCCGCGGTGGAGGTCGTCCTCGACGCCGCCAGCGTCAACACCGGCGTGGGCGCGCGCGACGCCCACCTGCGCTCCTCCGACTTCCTGGACGTGGACCACCACCCCGAACTGCGCTTCGTCTCCACCGGACTGGAGCCGAGCCGACGCAACCGCAACGCCTTCCGCCTGCACGGCGACCTGACCATCCACGGCACGACCGTGCCCACCGTGCTGGACGCCCAGTGGGTGGGTGAGGCCCCGGACTACGCGTCCCCCGAGGACACCCACGGCCACTTCTTCTCCGCCACCACCCGGATCCGCCTCTCGGACTTCGGCGTGGGCGACGGCGGACCCGTGCCCTGGGGAGGCCGCATGGTCGGCGACACGGTCGACATCGTGCTGGAGGTGCGCCTCCAGGACCAGGACCCCGCCCCCTTCCTCAGGCAGATCGGGCACACGCCCTGAGAAGCGCCTGCCCGAACGCACGGGGTCCCGCGGGAACCGGGGAGGGGACGCGGCGGTCTCAGCCGCCGAGCAGCGCCTCGACCTCGTCCCGGGAGGCCATCGACGAACTGGCGCCGTGCCGCTGGACCGAGAGCGCGGCCGCCGCGGCGGCGAACCGCATGGCCTCCTCGGGCGAGCGGCCCTCCGCGCGGGCGACCGCGAACGACCCGCAGAAGACGTCCCCGGCCGCCGTGGTGTCCACCGCCTCCACCCGGCGCGCGGGAACGTGCACCGGCTCGGCCCCCCTGCGACCGTGGAACGAGCCGTCCCCGCCCAGGGTCAGCAGCACCTCCGGAACCAGTTCCAGCAGCGCCGCCAGCGCCTCACGCGGCTCGGCGCGGCCGGTGATGGCGGCCGCCTCGTGCTGGTTGGGCACCAGGACGTCCACCGACTCCAGGAGTTCGGCGGGCAGCTCGCGCGCGGGAGCCGGGGTCAGGTAGACCGGGACGCCCAGCTCGCGACCGGTACGCGCGGCCGATACCACCGCCTCCATGGGCAGTTCGAGCTGGAGCAGCAGGGCGGCGCTGCCCCCGATGATCCCGGGGTCGTCCGCGGCCACGCCGGTGACCTCGCCGTTGGCCCCGGGCACGACGATGATCGAGTTGCCGCCCCCGCCGTCCACGACGATGTGCGCCACCCCCGAGGCCCCGGGCACCGTGCGCAGCCCGGACACGTCGACGCCGCTGCCGACGAGGTTGGCGCGCAGGCCCTCCCCGAACGCGTCCTCGCCCACCGCCCCGAGGAAGGCCACGTCGGCTCCGGCCCTGGCCGCGGCGACGGCCTGGTTGGCGCCCTTGCCGCCGGGCACCTGGCGAAAGGCCGTGCCGGTGACCGTCTCACCGCTGGCGGGTACCTGCTCGACGTAGGCGACCAGGTCCATGTTGACGCTGCCGAAGACCGCCACACGCGGCGCCACGGCGCTCACTTGGCCGCCTCCCTGGCCACGGCCTCACCGCTGTCGCCGTCCAGGCCCACGATGACCGGGGCGTGGTCGGAGGCGCCCTTGCCCTTGCGCTCCTCGCGGTCGATGCTCGCGCCGCTGACGCGGTCGCGCAGCGCCGGGGAGGCGAGCACGAAGTCGATGCGCATGCCCCTGCGCTTGGGGAAGGCCAGGCCCTTGTAGTCCCAGTAGGTGTACACGCCGGGGCCGGGGGTGTGGGCGCGCACGACCTCGTCGAACCCGGCGCCGACCAGCTTGTCGAAGGCCATGCGCTCGGACTCGGTGACGTGGGTGCTGCCCTCGAAGGCGGCCATGTCCCACACGTCCTCGTCGCGGGGGGCGATGTTGAAGTCGCCGACGTAGGCGATCTGGGCGTCGGGGTCGGCGGCCAGGCTGGCGGTGCCCGCCTCGCGCAGCGCCTCCAGCCAGCGGAGCTTGTAGGCGTAGTGGGGGTGGTCGACCTCGCGCCCGTTGGGCACGTACAGGCTCCACACCTGTACGCCCGCGCAGGTGGCGCCGATGGCGCGGGCCTCGGTCTCCTCGGGGTCGCCGTAGCCGGGCTGGCCGGGGAAGCCGATCCGCACGTCCTCCAGGCCGACGCGGGAGGCGATCGCGACCCCGTTCCACTGGGACAGGCCGTGGTGGGCCACCTCGTAACCGCGGTCGGTGAGGACCGAGGCGGGGAACTGGTCGTCCCGGGCCTTGGTCTCCTGGATGGCGAGGACGTCGACGTCGCTCCGGTCCAGCCAGGCGCCGATCCGCTCGGCCCTGGCCCGGGCACTGTTCACATTCCATGTCGCGATACGCACAGCAGAAGGCTAGGCCATGACGGTGACGGGACCGGCCTCGCCGGGGAACCGGTCCCGCGTGTCCGCGCCCGCGGGCTCGCCCGGAGCGGACCGCGCCGCCGCGGCGGCCGCGCGACCGTCAGGGGTGGGAGACGAGCACCCCGCCCATCGCCTTCGTGAAGTCCATCGCCTCCAGGTCGTGGCGGTACATGACCCACACCGCGTACCCGGTCCAGCCGGGGGCGCCGAACAGCTCGTAGTTCGCCTGGGCCAGCAGCACGTACTCCCCTCCGTCGCGCTCGTGGTCCGCCGGGGTCTGGACGAAGGGCGGGTCCTGCGGCGAGTAGGCGTACCCGCCCAGGAGCAGGTCGGAGCGGCGCATGTGCTCCGCACGGTCGTACTGCTCCAACCGGTGCTCCAGGTAGACCCGCGCGGTCTCCCCGCCCGCGGCGACGGCGCCGTCGGCACCTGTCGGCATGCTCCAGGCCGTCCGGGCGTAGAGGGGGTACGGGTCCGTGTGGGGGGTGCCCTCGCCGGGGACGCGTTCGGCCGCGGCCGCCCCCGCGGGGACGTGGACCACCGCACCGTCGCCCGCGGAGCCCTCGGTGTCGCGCCGGTTGGCGAAGAACAGCAGTTGACCGTCCTCCGGCAGCGGGAAGTCGAGCACGTCCCGGGGCAGGGCAGCGCAGTCCACGGAGGCGATGAGGTCCGGGAAGCCGTTCCAGTCGACGTCCGGGGGGAGGACGGGACGGCCGCCGTACCGCCCGGCGAGGACCCCGCCGCCCTCGTCCGTGGGGCTCAGCCCGATCTGGGGACGGGCCAGGCGCAGGGCCGTGTCGACGATGTGGTCGGACACGCCGTTCCGGCGGGCCGAGTCGCGGTACTCCTCGAAACTGTCCATGGCGGACATGCTGGCGCACCGGGGGGACATCCCGCCGCGCGGGTGGGCACGCGAGGGGGAACGGGAAAACGGCCCTGTGGACAACGGGGACGCGGAGTTCCCGGCGGGGAGAACGCGAGGAGGCGACCGTTCGTGCCCCGCTCCTCGGGGGCGCGGGGCACGGGAACGGTCGTGGCCCCGGTGCGGCCGTCCTCCGCACCGGGGCTTGCGCGACTCCCGGCACGTGCCCGGTGGTTGTTGTCGCGTCCTGTTGGACGGCTTTCCACCCCCGGAGGTTCGCATTGGGTCAAAGGTTTTTCGGGGCTCCCGCCGGACCTGCGCACGGACCCCGCGGTCCGGAGGAGCGGACTGTCAGCGGTCGGGGTTACGGTGGCGCAATGGCAGAACCGCACCCCCGCCGCGACGCGGAACTCTCCCTCTCCCAGGCGCGCAGGATCGCGCTCGCCGCCCAGGGGTTCAGCGACCCCAGGCCCGCCGGGAAGCCGACCCTCACCCACCTGGCGCGGGTGGTGCGCAGGGTGGGCATCCTCCAGATCGACAGCGTGAACGTGCTGGCCCGCAGCCAGTACCTGCCGGTCTTCGCCCGCATGGGCGCCTACGACACCGCCCTGCTGGACCGGGCGACCACCTCCGCGGCCGGATCGGGGCCCGCCCGGCTGGTGGAGTGCTGGGCGCACGAGGCCAGTCTGGTGCCGCCCTCCACCCGCCAGCTCATGCGCTACCGGATGGAACGCAACCGCGCCCAGGAGCGGGTGGGGTGGATGGACCGCATCCGGGAGGAGAAGCCCGAGCTGGTCAAGGCGGCGCTGGAGGAGGTGGCGCGGCTCGGCCCGGCCACCGCCCGGCAGGTGGAGGCGGCGCTGGCGCACGACGTGCCGATCACCAAGAACCACTGGGGCTGGAACTGGTCCGAGGTCAAGAGGTGCCTGGAGTACCTGTTCTGGATCGGCGACCTGACCTCCAACGGACGCAACGCGCAGTTCGAGCGGCTCTACGACCTGCCCGAACGGGTGCTGCCCCCGGAGGTGTACGCCGCGCCGGAGACCACCCCGGAGGAGGCGCACCGGGAGCTGGTGTCGATCGCCGCCCGCAACCACGGGGTGGCCACCGAGGCGTGCCTGCGCGACTACTTCCGCCTGAAGCACACCGAGTCCCGGGCGGCCGTCTCCGACCTGGTGGAGGCGGGTGAGCTGGTGCCGGTGCGGGTGCGGGGCTGGGAGCGCACGGCCTACCTGCACCGGGACGCCCGGGTACCGCGGAGCGTGCGGGCACGGGCTCTGCTGAGCCCGTTCGACTCGCTGGTGTGGACGCGCGACCGGGCGGAGGAGCTGTTCGGGTTCCGGTACCGGTTGGAGATCTACGTGCCCGCCGCCAAGCGGGTGCACGGCTACTACGTGCTGCCGTTCCTGCTGGGCGAGGACCTGGTGGCGCGGGTGGACCTCAAGGCGGACCGCGCCTCGGGAACCCTGCTGGCGCAGCGGATCACCCTGGAGGACGGCGCCCCCGCCGAGACGGTGCCCGAACTGGTCGAGCAGCTGACCGAGATGGCCGCCTGGCTGGGCCTGCCCAACGGCGTCGGCGGCCCGGCGCTAGCCGCCTCCCCCTCCTGAGCCCGGGGCAGCGCCGCCGGTGGGGCCGCGCGAGCCTTCGTCAGGGCACCGTCGCGCCGTCCCCGACCGGGCCCGTGGCACGTACATCCCGGAGCAGTTTCCGGCAATGATCCGCCAAGGGGGTTCATCCCCGGCGGGGAGCTGTCCTAGGCTGCTCACAGGGGTGTTCGCGGCGCGCCCCGTCTTCGGTGGCTGCCACTGCGTCCGAGACCGACCGGCCCCGGAGGGCACCCCACGACGTGGGGAGGAAGCCATGGCCCAGCTCAAGACAGGCCCGGTGTCCGACACGGCCCTGAACCGGCTGAGGAGGGAGTTCACCGGTCGGCTGCTCACCCCCGGGGACGACGGGTACGAGGACGCCCGCGCCGTCTTCAACACCATGATCGACCTGAGGCCGGGCGTGATCGCCCAGTGCGCGAACACCGACGACGTCGCCCGCGCCCTCGCGTGCGCGCGGCAGGAGGGCGCGGAGGTCGCCGTACGCGGAGGCGGGCACAGCGTCGCGGGCATGTCCTCGACCGACGGCGGCCTGGTCGTGGACCTGCGCCGGCTGGACACCGCCACCGCCGACCCCGAGGCGATGGAGGTGCGGGTCGGGGGCGGGGCCCTCATGGCGGACCTGGACGCGGCCACGGCGCCGCTGGACCTGGCCACCACCGGCGGCAGGGTCTCCACCACGGGCGTCGGCGGCTTCACGCTCGGCGGAGGGTCGGGATGGCTCGAGCGCAGGTTCGGGCTGGCCTGCGACAACCTGGTGGGCGTGGACCTGGTGACCGCGGACGGGGAACTGGTCCACGCGTCCGCGGAGGAGGACCCGGAGCTGTTCTGGGCGCTGCACGGCGGAGGCGGGAACTTCGGGGTGGCGACGGAGCTGCGTTTGCGCCTGCACCCCCTGCCGGAGTTCTCGATCGGACTGCTCATGTTCCGCCCCGAGCGCGGGCCGGAGGCGGCCCGGACCTGGCGGGACCTCATGCGGACGGCGCCGGACGAGATCGGGGGCGCCCTGATCTACCTGGCCCCCGAGCCCGCTCCGTTCATCCCCCAGGACATGGTCGGGGCCCTGACCTGCGGCGTGGTACTGACGTGCGCGGGCGGCCAGGAGCTGCTGCGGGAGGTGGCCGACCCCCTCCTGCGGATGCGGCCCGACGCCGAGATGGTCACCGACATGCCCTACCAGGAGGCCCAGAAGCTGCTCGACGACCCTCCCGGCTACCGCAACTACTGGTCGGCGGAGTACCTGAGCGCTCTGCCGGACGAGGCCCTCGACCGGTTCTGCGCCCGCGCCGACGGCATGGTCGTGCCCTCGCCGACCGGGCACATCCTCTTCCCCCTCGGCGGAGCGGTGGCGCGGCCCCTGCACGACTATCCCGTGCCGTGGCGCTCCGCGCCGTGGGGCGTGCACCCCCTGGCCATGTGGGCGGACCCGCGCGACGACGCCCGTGTCCGCCGGTGGGTGAGGGACGTGCGCGAGGACATGCGCCCCTGGGCGACGGGGGACGTGTACCTCAACTTCACGGCGGACGACGAGGGGCAGGAGCGTGTCTTCGCCGGGTTCGGCAGGGACAACCACCGCAGGCTGAGCGCGGTCAAGACGAGGCTCGACCCGGAGAACGTGTTCCACCGCAACCACAACATCCACCCGGCGATGGCGATGCCGGCGGCACCGCCGCCGCGGAGGGGCTGAGGGTCCGGCGCGGGACCCGTACGGGGCACCGACGGCGGCCGGCCGGGAGTGGCCCGTGTGTCCGCGGGCGTGCCCGCGGACACACGGGTGACCGGCGGTCGGCCTAGACGCGCTCGATGATGGTGACGTTGGCCTGGCCGCCGCCCTCGCACATGGTCTGGAGGCCGTAGCGGCCGCCGGTGCGGTGCAGCTCGCCGACCAGCTTGGCCAGGAGCACGGTGCCGGTGGCGCCCAGCGGGTGGCCGAGGGCGATGGCGCCGCCGTTGGGGTTGACCTTGGCCGGGTCGGCGCCCAGTTCCTGGATCCAGGACATCGGCACCGGGGCGAAGGCCTCGTTGATCTCGGTGACGTCGATGTCGTCGATGCCCAGCCCGGCCTTCTCCAGGGCGATCCTCGTCGCCGGGATGGGCGCGGTGAGCATGTACACCGGGTCGTCGCCCACGAGCGAGAGCTGGACGATCCGGGCCAGCGGGGTCAGGCCGTGCTGCTCGACCGCGCGCTCGGAGGCGATCAGGACCGCGCCCGCGCCGACGGAGATCTGGCTGGCCACGGCGGCGGTGAGCTCCCAACCCTCGCGCAGCGGCTTCAGGCCCGCCATCTTCTCCAGGGTGGTGTCGGGGCGCACGCCCTCGTCGCGCTCCACCCCGGCCAGGGGGGCGACCTGCTCGTCGAAGTGGCCCGCCTCCAGCGCCAGGGCCGCGCGCCGGTGGCTCTCCAAAGCGAACTCCTCCAGCTGCTCGCGCTTGAAGCCCCACTTCTCACACATGAGCTGGGCCCCGCGGAACTGGGAGATCTCCTGGAGGCCGTAGCGCTCGACCCAACCGTCGCCGTACAGGCCGAGCCCGTTGTCGAGGGCGTACTGGACGTTGGCTCCCATGGGGACCATGCCCATGTTCTCCACGCCCGAGGCCACGACCAGGTCCTGGGTGCCGGACATGACGCCCTGGGCGGCGAAGTGGACGGCCTGCTGGGAGGACCCGCACTGGCGGTCGATGGTGACGCCGGGGACGGACTCCGGCAGGCCCGCGGAGAGCCAGGCGGTGCGGGCGAGGTCGAGCGCCTGCGGTCCGACCTGGCTGACACAGCCCATGATGACGTCCTCGACCGCGGCCGGGTCCACCCCGGTCCGGGAGACGAGTTCCCTGAGCACGTGCGCCCCCAGGTCCGCCGGATGCACGGCGGCCAGGGCGCCCTTCCTGGTGCCGACGGGGGTGCGTACTGCGCCGACGATGTATGCCTCGGCCACGGGGTCCTCCAAGGGCCTGGGTGACGATTACGAACCGAACTGTATTCGGTTTCTCGGATCCGGCAAGACCCCGCCCCCACGAACGAGGTGGAGCATGGCCGTGGTGGTGGGCGTGGGCGCTGACCTCCTCGCCATGACAGGTGGCCATGGACGGATGGCGGGGCCGGGTGGCGGAGCGGGGTGTCACTCCCGGGGTGGTGGGTGGGGTTCGGGCGGGTGCCCCCACCCCGGGCTGCCTTGGCGGAGCGGGTGGTTCTGGTGGCCGTTGCGGGCTTGGTGGTGTTGCTGGTGTGTGCGCAGTTCGCGTTGGTACTTGGCCCGGTTGTGCGGCCCGCACAACGGTTGCAGGTTCGCCACCACCGTGCGCCCGCCCCGGGAGAAGGACCGCACGTGGTCGGCCTGGCACCAGGTCACCGGCACCTCGCACCCGCCCGGGTGCGCACACGTGGCATGCCCGTGAAAGGCCGCCGTGCGCTGTCGGGCTGAGGCCAACCGTCGGCTGTGACCCACATCGAGGACCTGTCCGGTGGGCGGTGCGATGAGCATCCGCACCACCTCGGAGTCCCCCGCCAACTCATGCACCAGGCCGACCGGAACCACCCGACCGCGCTCGTCCAAGGCCGGAACCTCCTGGCCTTCGGCGTCCAGGTAAGTCTGCACCGGTACCAGGATGCGGATCTGCGCCAACGGAGCGGGAACGTTGTCGCATCCGGTGTGGGTGGTGGCAAAGCGCAGCGCCGCGATGAGCGCGTCGTGCTCACGCTGGGACCGGGTGCGGGTGTCGTCCTCACTCGGTGGGGTGGTGAAGGTGTCGATGGCCGCGCGCACGATCAACGCGTCCCCACTGCCTCCCCAGGCCTGCAACTGGTAGCTGCCCTGAAACGTGTCATGCACGCTCAGGCCACGCCCAGCGTGAGCGGCCTCGTGATCACGGTCCAGACGGTGCGGATCCAACCGGTAGGCGACCTGGCGAGCCACCGACCGAAGCTGGTTGACCGACAACGCAGGCCGCTCCCTCTTGGCGGCCACCAACGCTGACTCAAATCCTTGGCGGTATTCCGCCTCGTCGGGGAAATGCTGGGCGTCGCGGGTCTGGACGGCTTTATCGGTGGCCTTGGCGATCGCCACCGCCTCACCCAACACCACCCTGCCCTCAGCCACCGCTTGAGTGGTGGCGGGCAGCGTCTCCTGGTGGGCGTGCTGGGCCAGACGGGCCAGATCCTTGGCCTGGGCGGTGGGCATCTTGCCGTGGTGAACCAGCCACTTGTCCAGGGTGGTGTAACCGCTGTAGCGGGCCACCTCACCCCGCGCGTACAAACGCGCCATCCGCGCCAGGGCCTGGTAGCGGAGCTGGTCCAGCTGCGCCCACAGGGCGGCGACTTCCTCAGCCGCACTCTCGTCCGCTCCGGGCGGCAGTTCCCCGCTCCATGTCTGGTCGATGATCTCGCGCGCACCGGCCAGCGCGGCCACGACCGGGGAGCATTCCCCGGGGGCCACGTCGGGCGCTGCAAGCATCATCTCCATACCTCTTATTATAAGCCAGAGCCCGCCATTCAGCCAGTATTCACAGCCTTGAATTCACCGCCTTTTGGCCATCTTTCCTAGAATCCGCCCCTGATTGGAAAGCCACAATTAGGGCGAACCAAAAAGTGTCCGTAAATGCGCGGCCGAAACGATCGTTCGCCGTTGGTGTCATCGTCGCTCACCCCTGGCCGCAGGGGCCGGAGTCGTTGCCCGAAGCGGGAGGGTCCGCCTGCCGTTGGTGCCGACGCAGCAGAGCCCCACCACCCCCACGCCCTGGGCGTTGGTCGCCCTCCGTCAGTGGCTCCCGCCTTTGGTGCCGCTGTTCGTCGGACACCCCCGCCCTCCACCAAACGTCTACCGATTTTCGAAATCTGTTCCACTTCGCGGCAGCAGGTGCGCTTTCGTTGCTGCCGACAACCCCTGGCAGGAATGGCGTAGGGAGGGACCCTGAGGACGGCCCCTCCCTACCCCTTAATTTGTTATTTCCGTTGGGGTGTCAGATACTTCTCGGTTGTTCTAGGGCATGCCGAAACGCACGTGGGTGGGATCCCCCCTATTTCCAGCAAACCATCCCCGCCCCACCCCGGAACACCCCCAACCACCACCTGTGGAAAACCAATCCCTCCGCACGCACGAGTCCGTGCTCGCACGGGATGCGACGCCCCCAAACCCGCCACCCTCAAACCCACCACCCTCAAGCCCGCCACCCCCAGACCCACCACCCCCAAACCCGCCACCCCCAAACCCGCCACCCTCAAACCCACCACCCTCAAACCCGTCACCCCCAGACCCACCACCCCCAAACCCACCACCCTCAGGCCCGGTGCGCCCCCCGCTCCAGGTGCCCGGCGTCCCCCTCGTCCCCCAGGGTGTCGGTGGTGATCCGCTCCAGGGCGGCCACCACCTCCGGGTGTTCCTCGGGCCCGTAGTCGGCCAGCAGCGAGCGCAGCGCGGTGCGCTGGGCCTCGAACATCCTGCGGGCGGCGGACGCGCCGCGCCGGCTGAGCTCCCAGGGTTCGCCCCCACCGGCCAGGTAGCCAGCCTCGACCAGTTCCTGGTGGACCGGCGCCCAGTACTCGGCGGGTAGCCCCGACATCTCCACCAGCTCCCCGGGCGACAGCGGCCCGGTCACGCCCAGGTGGCTGAGCACCCAGCACGCGCGCGGCGAGACCTCCAGGCCCGCCGCCTCACGCAGGCGCCCGTACATCTCGTCGGCGCCCTCCCGGCCGCAGGCCCGGAACACCTCCTTCTCCACGTGCGCGATGGCGCTGCGGCTCGCGGCGGCCACGGGTGGGATGGACTCGTCCAGGTCCGGGGAGTCGATGGTGGTGCGCAGCGGGACCTGCCGCAGGAACAGCGCCAGCACGAACCCGGCCAGGGCGACCGGGACCGCGCACAGGAAGACGGTGTCCACGGCGTCCGCGTAGGCCTGGAGGAAGGACGCCTGCGCCTGCGGGGTCAGCTGGTCCAGGCTGCGCGGGTCGCTCTCCAGCGCCGCGGGGTCCACCCCGGGCGGCAGCTGGATCTGCGCGGCCCGCTCGGCCAGGTTGGCCGCCAGCTGCCCGGAGAAGACGGCGCCGAACACCGCCGTGCCGAACGACCCCCCGATGGACCGGAAGAACGTCGCCGCCGAGGTGGCCACCCCCAGGTTCGCGTAGCTGGCGGCGTTCTGCACCACCACGACCACCACCTGCATCACCAGGCCCAGGCCCACACCGAGGACGAAGAAGTAGAGCCCCATCTGCGTCATCGAGCTCTCCGGCCCCAGCCGCGAGAGCAGGAGCAGGCCGAGGGAGGTCACCGCCATCCCCAGCACCGGGTAGATCTTGTAGTGACCGGTGCGGGTGACCAGGCGCCCGCTGGTGATCGAGGTCAGGAACAGGCCCAGCACCATGGGCAGCAGGTGCAGCCCCGAGGCCGTGGGCGACAGGCCGTGCACGATCTGCAGGAACAACGGCAGGAAGGCCATCGACCCCATCATCGCGAAGCCCACGCAGAAGCCGATCGCCATGGCCACCACGATGGTGGGGTCGCGGAACAGGCTGAGCGGCATGACCGGATCCGGCGCCCGCCGAGCGGACAGCCACCAGCCCACACCGAGCACCGCCGCCGCGAAGCCGAGCCCGAGGACCTGCGGCGACGTCCACGGGTAGAGGCTGCCGCCCCAGGAGGCCACCAACGTCAGGCAGATCGCGGTGGCGGCCAGCAGCACGATCCCGAAGTAGTCGATGCTCTGGCGGCCGGTCGGCCGTCGGCGGGGCAGCACTGCGAGCACCGTGGCGAAGGCCAGGACCCCCAGCGGCAGGTTGACGTAGAACACCCACCGCCAGGACAGGTGGTCGACGAACAGTCCGCCGAGCAGCGGACCCGCCACACTGGAGATTCCGAACACCGCGCCGAACAGCCCCTGGTACTTGCCGCGCTCGCGGGGAGAGACGACGTCACCGATGATGGCGGAGGCCAGCACCATGAGCCCTCCGCCGCCGACGCCCTGGAGCGCGCGGAAGAGGATGAGCTGGAGCATGTCCTGGGCGGTCCCGCACAGGGCCGAGCCGACCAGGAAGACGGCGATGCAGACGAGGAAGAGCTGCTTGCGGCCGAACTGGTCGCCGAGTTTGCCCCACAGCGGGGTGACGGCCGTGACCGCGAGCAGGTAGGCGGTGATCACCCACGACAGGTGGTTGAGTCCGCCGAGTTCGGACACGATCGTGGGCAGCGCGGTGGACACGATCGTCTGGTCCAGGGCCGACAGCAGCACGGTGAGCATCAGCGCGCTCATGATCAGCGCGATCCTGCCGCCCCGGTGTTCCCGTCGCTCCCGTCGCCCGGCCTCGTGCTGGGCCATGGCCCTCATCCCTCCTCCGGCCGGGCCGCGGGCAGCCCCGCCCCTCGGCTACCGGCTCCGCTGCCGCCACCCTAGGAAGCCGTCGCACCCGCGTCCTGCGGGAACCGCCGACTCGGGTACCACGGGCACGGGAACTTTGCCCGGGCTTGGACTGTCCCCTTCAAAGCCGAATCTTGTTCGGTTACTGTGGCGTCACGCGGGAAACCCCGACACCTCAACACCCGGCACCTCAACACCCGGCACCCCGGCACCCCGGCACCCCGGCACCCCGGCACCCCGAAACCACAACACCTCAACACCCCGAAACCTCAACACCTCGGAGTAGAGCATGAAGCGGGAACTCTTCGACGCCGACCAGGACCTCTTCCGCGCATCGGTAGCCGAGTTCCTCAAGCGCGAGGTCGCGCCACACCATCCAGAGTGGGAGAAGGACGGGATCGTGCCCCGCGAGGTGTGGACCAGGGCGGGCGAGGTCGGCCTGCTCGGCCACGGCGTGCCCGAGGAGTACGGCGGCACCGGACTGAGGGACTTCCGCTACAACACCATCGTCAACGAGGAGATCTGCCGGGCCCACGCCAGCGGCCTGGGCGTCACGCTCCAGAACGACGTCATGGCCCCGTACATGGTCGACCTGACCGACGAGGAGCAGAAGGGGCGCTGGCTGCCGGGGTTCGCCAGCGGCGAGCTGATCACCGCCATCGCCATGACCGAACCCGGGGCGGGCAGCGACCTCCAGGGCATCACCACCTCGGCGGTGCGCGACGGCGACGAGTACGTCCTCAACGGCTCCAAGACCTTCATCACCAACGGCGTCAACGCCGACCTGGTCATCGTGGTCGCCCGGACCGACCCCGAGGCGGGCGCGCAGGGCTTCTCGCTGATCGCGGTGGAGCGCGGCGCCCCCGGGTTCGCCCGGGGCCGCAACCTCGACAAGATCGGCATGAAGGCGCAGGACACCGCCGAGCTGTTCTTCGACGACGTGCGCGTCCCCGCAGCCAACCTCATCGGCCGGGAGGGTGGCGGGTTCGTCCACCTGATGGAGAACCTGCCGCAGGAGCGACTGTCCATCGCCACCTGCGCGGTGGCATCCGCCGACGCCATGCTCCAGCACACCATCGCCTACTGCCGGGAGCGGACCGCCTTCGGCCGTCCGATTGGGCGCTTCCAGAACACCCGTTTTGTCCTGGCCGAGTTGGCCACCGAGGTGGACATCGCCCGTACCTACGTGGACCGCGGCATCGGCCTGCTCAACCGCGGTGAGCTCACCGTCGAGGACGCCGCCATGGCCAAGTGGTGGACCACCGAACTGTGCAACAAGGTCATGGACCGGTGCCTCCAGCTTCACGGCGGGTACGGATACATGATGGAATACCCCGTGGCACGGGCCTGGCAGGACACCCGCGTCCAGACGATCTACGGTGGCACCACCGAGATCATGAAGGAGATCGTGGGACGCGGCCTGGGACTGTGACCGCACAACCCCCTCCCCAGAAGGGTCGGAGCTGGAATGAGCGGTGCGTGGGACGGCCTCATCGTCATGGGCCTGCTGGTCGTGCTGCTCGTGATCGGAGTGCGCAAGCTCCGGCCCCGGGTCCACATCCCGTGGACCACCGGCGGCATCGTGGTCTTCTTCGTCTTCCTGTGCCTGCTGCTGTGGGCCTGGTCCTGGCGTTAGGGACACTCCCCCCGCCGGGCGGACCGGTGCTCCGGCCCGGCGGTCCCCTCCTCAGCGGACCGCCAGCGGCCACCACCAGGACGGCTGGCCCGGCGGACCCAGCGGGAGGCTAGTCCTGCCCGGCCTTCTCCCCGTCGTCGGCCTTCTCCGGCTCCTCGGTCTCCTCCGAGCGCATGGGCATCTCGAACCAGACCGCCTTGCCGTCGGGGGTCGGCCGCGCCCCCCACCGGCTGGCCAGCTGCTCGACCAGGTACAGGCCACGGCCGCCCTCGTCGTCGGCGGCGGCGCTGCGGATGCGGGGCAGGCGCAGGTCGTTGTCGAAGACCTCCACCCACACCGTGTTCGCGCCCCGCCGCAGCCGCAGCAGGAACTCCTTCTCACCTGCCTCCTCGGCGGGCTCGTCGGCCTCCTCGGCCACCGCCTCCAGCAGGTCCGTCCAGTCCTCGTCGAACTCGTCGGCACCCGCGTCGAGCGGGGTCTCGGAATCCAGCACCCCTCCGCCGGTGAACTCGCGGTGCACCGGGTGCGGGGTGGCGTGGATGACGACGTTGGTGACGATCTCCGAGACCAGCAGACAGGCCAGTTCGGCCTGGTCGCGGTCCACCCCCCACTCATCGAAGGTGTTGGCCGCCATGTGGCGGGCCTCGCCCACGGTGGAGGCCTCCGAGGGGAACCAGCCCTCGCGCAGAGCCAGCTCCTCGGAGTGGGTGCGCACGACCAGCAGCGCGGTGTCGTCGTCCAGCTCACCCGGGACGCTGTGCACGGCCGCCTCGGCGATCTGCTCCACGTCCTTGTCGGCGACCTCGGCCACCCGCTCGGACAACCGCTCGAAGGCCCGTTCGGGGTCGGCCCTGCCCCCGGCCGGGCGCCGGTCCACGAGCCCGTCGGTGTACAGGACCAGGGTGGCGCCGATGGGCAGGCGCAGGTTGGCCTGGTGGTAGACCACGTCCTCGCCTGATCCGCCCTTGGCCCGCACGCCCAGCATGCGGTCGGTGACCTCCAGGTCGATCTTCTCCACCGACTCGGAGGTGACCAGCAGCGGGGGCGCGTGCCCGGCGTTGGCGTAGGACAGCTCTCGCGACCAGGCGTCGTAGACCATGTACAGGCAGCTGACGCTGGGGATCCAGGTGTCGCCCTCGTCGTCCTCCTGGCCCAGCTGGCGGACCCACTCGTCGAGTTCGCGCAGGATGTCGGCGGGTTCGCGGTCGGCCTGGGCGAAGGCGCGCAGCGCGGCGCGCAGCTGGCCCATGACGGCGGCGGCGTGCGGGCCGCGGCCCTCGACGTCGCCGATGACCAGTCCGACGCGTCCGGCGGAGAGCGGGATGGCGTCGTAGAAGTCGCCGCCGATCTGGGTCTGGACCCCGTATCCGTCGGAGCGCAGCGGTCCCGCGGGCAGGTAGCGGTGCGCCGCGGTCAGCCCGTCCAGCCGGGGGAGGCTGCTGGGCAGCAGGCTGCGCTGGAAGGCCAGGGCGGTGCTGCGCTCCTGCTCGAACAGGCGGGCGTTGTCGATGGCCAGGGCCACGCGGGAGGCGATGGCGCCGACGAGGTCGCGGTCGAAGCCGCCGTAGGTGCTCTTCTGCCGCGGGGAGAGCCCGGACAGCGCCAGGGTGAGCACGCCCAGCACCTCGCCGCGGGCCCGCAGCGGGGCGGCGATGGCGGAGGTGACGCCGACCTGGCGGGAGACCTGGTCGGAGCGTGTGCTGGGTGAGTTCTCGAACAGGTACTCGCTGCTGACCACCGTCTCCAGGCGGCGCAGGGCCTGGGTGACGAAGTGGCGTTCGGGGTAGCGGACCTCGTCCCCGACCTCGAACCAGGTGCGCGGCGGGGGCGTCCACCCCTCGGCGTGCACCGACACCTGTCTGACCAGGCGGTCGCGGTCGTAGAGGTCGATGAAGCAGTGGTCGGCGAACTGCGGGACGAGGATGCCCGCCACCCCCCTGACCGTGGAGTCGAACTCCAGCGAGCTGGTCAGGCGGCTGCCGATGCGCTCCAGCAGGCCGTACTGCTCCTCCACCCGTCCGCTGCGCAGGGCCTCCCTGGCGATCAGGGTGATGCCGTCGACCTCGCCGGACTCGTCGCGCATGGGCACGGCCTGGGCCCGCACGTGGATCCAGGTCGAGTCGCCCCGGAGCACGGCGAAGGTGCCCTCCCACGGTTCCCCGCGCAGGACGCGCCGGGCCAGCTGGGAGGCGTGCTCGCGGTCGGACTCGTGGATACCGATGTCGAGCAGGGAGAGGCCGACGTAGTCGCGACCGCCCACGAACCCGAACAGCTCGCGCGCGAAGGGGTTCCAGTAGCGCAGGAGGCTGGCGCGGTCGATGACGACGATGGCGATCTGCGCCTTATCCGCCACGGCGGCCGCGGCGAGCGCGTCACCCTTGGGGAAGGGCTCACCCCACCGTGTCATCTAGCCGCCACCTCGCCGTCATGAGCTGCATACATGCCCGCTCCGGGTACCCCGAACGACCGCACCTTGGGGCGAGCGTAGCAACACCGTCAACGTTCCCGCAGCGCAATGTGACAATCCTGATGAGCAACCAATCAACGCGTCCGTACGGTTCACGGCTTGGCGACGAAGATGTGCCCGGCGACGAGCGCCGAGAGCTCGGTTTCCCCGGTCTCACCGTCGATCACGCGGACCCCGTCGTCAGAGGCTCGCAAGACCACTTCCTGTCCCGGTTGTACCCCGGATCGGCGCAAGGTGAGCATGATGTCGGCGTCCGACTGGATCTGCTCGCTGATACGCCGCACGGTGACCGTGGTCTCGCTGTTGCCGGCGACGTCGATCATCGGGACGATCGAATCGTCGGTGAAGGGCTCGGGGGAGTAGTCCTCCAGGCCCAGCTCGTCCAGGCCCGGGATCGGGTTGCCGTGCGGGCACACCGAGGGGGCGTTGAGCAGCGTGACCAGGCGCTCCTCCACCGCCTCGGAGATGACGTGCTCCCAGCGGCATGCCTCGATGTGCACGTCCTCCCATGGGAGTCCGATGACGTCGACGAGCAGGCGTTCGGCGAGCCGGTGCTTGCGCATGACGTGGGTGGCCAGACGGCGCCCCTCGGCGGTCATGACCAGGTGCCTGTCGTTCTCCACCCGCAGCAGGCCGTCGCGCTCCATACGGGCCACGGTCTGGCTCACCGTGGGGCCGCTCTGGTGCAGGCGTTCGGCGATACGGGCCCGAAGCGGAACAATGCCCTCCTCTTCGAGCTCGAAGACCGTACGGAGGTACATCTCCGTGGTGTCGATCAGCCCGTGTGCGGTCAAGTCTCCCCTCCCAAGGCTCTGTGCCCGGCGCGCGGTCACGACGGGCACGGCGGGTCTCTCACAACACAGGCCGGGGCGACGTGATTCCCAGGGGCCGAGTGGGGACCGGGGCGTCCGCAGGACCGCGGGAGCGACCACCGATACACGCAAGCATATCGTGGCGCGGGGCACCCGGATTTCTGCCCGGTCTCACGATGCGGATACGTTCTCCCCGCGCCGCAAGGGTACTTGGTCCCGCCGGAGAGGGGCCTTCCAGCCCCACGGCGTGTGCCGGACGGAACCGGACCCGTCTCCACCTGCGGGGACAAGCCTCCCGAACTCCCGTACGAAGCGGCCAAGATCACTCTCGGAAGCGAGGCGGAACGAACGCGTCACCGGGCGGCCCTTCCGTGGAGGACCTCCTGTGGTGGCTGGCCGCACGCCCGGTCGAGGAAGTCGTCGTGCCGGGGGTCCTGGACCGGGCGGACGGCAACGCGGTCCGGCTCTGGACGAGCCACGTCCACGTCGGCTCGCCGGAGCGGGGCTACCTGTGCGCCGGAGACCCCGGCCGCTCGGCCCAGCTGTCCCTGACCGCGGAGGACTCCCTGTCCCGCGCCGAGCGGCACGTCGGACGGTACGCGGACCCCGCCGAGGGCGAGGAGTACGTCCCCGTCCACCTGGGCGGGCAGTTCCTGTCGCACGGGGCGCCTCCCCTGCGGCTCACCCGGGCCCGCTACGCGCTGGGGCCGCGTTCGGACCCCGGCGGCGGCGTGGTGGAGTGGCTGGAGCTGCTGCTGGACGACCGCGACCCCCTCCCCCTGAACTGGGACGGCCTCGTCCTCGGCGGGGCGGGTGCCTACGAGCGCTGGTACGCCTCCCGGTCCGAGGTCCACCGGCGTGAGCTGCGCGAGGTGGTCTGGTACCCGTAGCGGGGGCGCCCCGGAGCACCCCGGTGCGGCCACCGGTCAGGGGGCCAGGCGATCGACGCTCCAGGTGCCGTCGGGCTCGCGCAGGTAGCGGAACCGGTCGTGCATGCGGTCGGCACCGCCCTGCCAGAACTCCACCTCGCTCGGCACGAGCCGGAAGCCGCCCCAGTAGGCGGGCCGGGGGATCTCCTCCTCCGCGGCCCAGACCGTGTCGAACTCCCGGTAGAGCCGGTCGAGCTCGGCCCGGTCCGCCACCGGCCGCGACTGGCGCTCGCTGGCCCAGGCGCCCAGCTGCGAGCCGCGCGGGCGCGAGGCGAAGTAGCGGTCGTTCTCCTCGTCGCTGAGCCGCTCCACCCGTCCGGCCAGCAGGACCTGGCGCCGGATGGCGTGCCAGGGGAAGACCACGCCGACCCGCGGGTCGGCCTCCAGCGCCTGTCCCTTGCGCGAGGTGTAGTTGGTGAAGAAGCGCAGTCCGGTGCTGTCGTAGCCCTTCATCAGCACGGTGCGGGCGCGGGGCATGCCCGAGGGCTCGACGGACGCCAGGACCATGGCGTTGGGCTCGGCGAGCCCGGAGTCGTAGGCCTCGTCGAACCACAGGTGGAACTGCGTCATGGGGTGGTCAGCGAGGCCGGAGCGCCTCAGGGGTGCACCCAGGTACGGTTTGCGCAGTTCGGCGGGGTCTTGGTGGTCCACACGGGGCATCCTCTCGCGTCGTGTGCCGAGTGCGCCACCGGCGACCCGCGCGTCAGGTGCACGCCGGTCCCGGGTCGACCGTGCCCGTGCTGGCCTGGCCGCAGGCGGCGATCACGTGCTGGCGTTCGCCGTCCGAGTGGCGTTCCCCCGAAACTCATTCCACAAGACACACTCCGGGCGGAAAACGCACCCGTATTAACCGAAATGCGGATCACCCATACCGCCCAGAACCCTCAGGAACGTGACATCGCGCCCGGTTCCTCACGCCGTCTCACGCGGTCGAACCGCGGCCCTGACCGGCCCCGCCGCCGTCGCCGCCACTACCCTGGTGGTCGTGACCGACGAGATTCAGATCCCCGCGAACCTGCTGCCCTCCGACGGCCGTTTCGGCAGTGGCCCGTCCAAAGTCCGCCCCGCCCAGGTCGAGGCCCTGGCCGCCTCCGGCTCCCGCTACATGGGCACCTCCCACCGGCAGAAGCCGGTCAAGTCCCTGGTCTCCCGGGTGCGCACCGGTGTGAGCGAGCTGTTCTCCCTCCCCGACGGCTACGAGGTGGTCCTCGGCAACGGAGGCACCACCGCCTTCTGGGACATCGCCGCGCACGGCCTGCTGCGTGAGAGGTCCCAGCACCTGGCCTTCGGCGAGTTCTCCAGCAAGTTCGCGAAGGTCGCCAAGGGCGCGCCCTGGCTCCAGGAGCCCACGGTCATCAGCACCGACCCTGGCAGCCACGGCGAGCCCGTGGCCGAGGCCGGTGTGGACGTGTACGCGCTGACCCACAACGAGACCTCCACCGGTGTGGCCGCGCCCATCAGGCGCGTGGCGGGCGCCGACGAGGACGCGCTCGTCCTCGTGGACGCCACCAGCGGCGCGGGCGGCCTGCCGGTCGACATCGCCCAGACCGACGTCTACTACTTCGCGCCGCAGAAGAGCTTCGCCGCCGACGGCGGGCTGTGGCTGGCCGTCATGTCGCCCCGGGCCCTGGCCCGCGTGGAGGAGATCGCGGCCAGCGGCCGCTACGTGCCGGAGTTCTTCTCGCTGCCCACGGCGATCGACAACTCCCGCAAGGACCAGACCTACAACACCCCGGCCGTGGCCACGCTGCTGCTGCTCGCCGAGCAGCTGGAGTGGATGAACGGCCAGGGCGGCCTGGAGTGGACCGTGGCGCGCACCGCCGAGTCCTCCTCGGTCCTCTACGACTGGGCGGAGAAGTCGCCGGTCGCGACGCCGTTCGTCACCGACCCCGCCAAGCGCTCGCAGGTGGTCGGCACCATCGACTTCAGCGACGACGTGGACGCCGCCGCGGTGGCCAGGGTCCTGCGCGCCAACGGCGTGGTCGACACCGAGCCCTACCGCAAGCTGGGCCGCAACCAGCTGCGTGTGGCCATGTTCCCCGCGATCGACCCGGACGACGTGCGCGCGCTCACCGAGTGCGTGGACCACGTGCTCACCGAGCTGTCCTGACCCGTTCGCCCCGCGTTGCACAATGGAGGCCGACCCGTGTCGGGTCGGCCTCCCCCTTTTCCCGGCATCTCGCTTCTCAGGACGGTTCGGCTGTGCGCAGGAACAAGAAGGAACCCCCGATCAAGATCATCTCGCACCGCGGGGCGTCGGGGCACCGTCCCGAGCACACGCTGGCCTCCTACGAGCTGGGGGCCCGGCACGGCGGCGACTTCATCGAGATGGACCTGGTCGCGACCAGGGACGGGAGGCTGGTCTGCCGCCACGAGCAGGAGATCGGCGGGACCACGGACGTGGCCGAGCGCCCCGAGTTCGCCGACCGGCGCACCACGCGCACCGTCGACGGGCGCGAGGTGACCGGGTTCTTCGCCCAGGACTTCACGCTGGAGGAGATCCGGACGCTGCGCGCGGTGGAGCGCCTCCAGGACGTGCGCGCGATGAACGCCGTGATGGACGGGACCTACGGGATTCCGACCCTGGAGGAGGTCGTCGAGCTCGCGCTGGCGCTCACCAAGGAGCTGGGCCGCCCGATCGGGATCTACCCCGAGACCAAGCACCCCGCCTACCACGAGGCGCAGGGCCTGGAGCTGGAGCCGGTGCTCATCGAGGCCCTGCGGGAGGCGGGGCTGACGGGCCCGGAGCCGCTGGTGCCGGTGTTCCTCCAGTCCTTCGAGGCCGAGAGCCTGCGCAAGCTGGCCGTGACGGAGCTGCCGCTGGTCTACCTCATGGGCACCGAGGAGCACTGGCTGCACCACACCACGCCGGACGGCCTGGCCGAGGTGGCGACGTTCGCGCACGCGATCGGCCCGGCCAAGAGCCTGGTCATCCCCACCGAGGACGGGATGCTGGGGGAGCCGACCGACCTGGTGGAGAACGCGCACGCGGCCGGACTCCTGGTGCACCCGTACACGTTCCGCAGCGAGAACCACTTCCTTCCCGCCGAGCTGCGTTCGGAGGGCGAGCCGGGCGACTACGGGTCCTTCGCCGCCGAGTACGAGGCCTTCTTCGAGGCCGGGGTGGACGGCGTGTTCACCGACTTCTCCCGGCACGCCTTCCTGGTGCGCGAGCACTTCCTGGACCCTCAGCCCGAGAAGTAGGGGGAGGTCAGCCCCGTCGGGCCAGCAGGACGATCGCGACGATGACCAGCGCGGCGACCGCGGCGCCGCCCACGATGAAGGGCAGCGCGCCCCGGGTCTCGGGTTCGACGGTCCCGTCCTCCCCCGCGGGTGACTCCTGCGCGGCGACCTCCCGCACCGGCGGCTCCTCGGCGAGGTAGCGCTCCTCCAGCGGGATCCGCCAGACCGGCGCGCCGGCCCCCTCGGTCCCGGCCATGAGGGCGGTGCCGTCGGGAGTGAAGGCGATGGCCTCGCCCTGGTCGGACTCGGGCAGGTCGAACGCGCCCAGCGAGGAGCCGGGCACACCCTCGGTGGCGTCGTAGACCGTGGCGCCCCAGTAGGTGCGGATGGCGTAGCGGCTGCCGTCCGGGCTGAAGGCGGCGTCGGTGGCGAACAGCGGCGCCGAGTCGATCCGCTCCAGGACGTGCTCGGCCCCGGGTTCGAGGTCCTCGGGCGCCGCGTACAGGCCGCCGGAGAACTCCTTGGACACCACGTACATCCGGCCGTCGCGGGGGTCGACCATCAGCGACTCCGCGTCGCGCCCCCCGTCCTCGTAGGTGAAGGTGAACACCTGCGGGTCCACGACCGTGTCGGCGAGCGACTCGGGCTCGGGGAAGCGGTAGACGCTGACGTCGGGCCAGCCGCCGTTGAAGTTGTCGCCGATGTCGGCCACCAGGACCGACGGCGTCCCGTCGGGGGCCTCGGCGACCGAGACCGCCTCCCAGTCGCGGCGCTCCAGGTCGAGCGTGACCGCGGCGACCGTGCGCCCCTCCTCGTCGACCGCGTACACCTCGCTGAGGTGCTCGCCGCTGTCGTTGTGGGTCCACCACACGCCGTCGTGCAGCAGGGAGGGGGCGATTCCGCTGGACTCGGAGATCCTCGGGTCCTGGAACTCGAAGGCGACCTCGGAGCCCTCGGGCCCCTCACCTCCGCGGGGGTAGTCGACACCACCGGTGTCGGAGTCGCTCGGGTCCTCGGGGAAGGCCAGGGCCGGGGCGGCCGGGAGGGTCGCGAAGAGGGCGGCGGCGGCAAGAACGAGCGGAGTTCTCATGACCGACATCCTGCCAGGGAACGCCGCGGATGGCTTGTACCCGGGTGGTAACGGGCACATGGGGCTTACGGAGCGCCGTTAGGAGGGCACTCATGAGGATCGTCGCCTGTCTGAACGGGGACCGCCGCCCCGGAGCGCACCCCGCCCTGCCCGTGTCCGTGGACCAGCTCGTGTCGGACGCGCACGCGGTGGTGGCGGCGGGCGCGACCGAGCTGCACCTGCATCCGCGCGACCCCACCGGCGCCGAGTCACTGGAGCCCCAGGTGGTGGGTCCGCTCATGGAGCGGCTGCGCGCCGACGGGCCGCGGGTGCCGGTGTCGCTGACCACGTCGCTGTCGGCGGAGTCCGATCCGTGGCGGCGCTACGACCTGGTGCAGCGCTGGGCGTCGTCGGCGCTGCCGGACTCGGTCACCGTGAACCTGCACGAGGCGGGCTCGGTGGACCTGGCGCACCTGCTGGACGACCGCCGGATCGGGGTGGAGGCCGGGGTGTGGACGGTGGAGGCCGCGCGCATCCTCGTCGCCACGAAGCTCAGGGTGGCGGCGGTCCTGGTGGAGCCCACGCAGGTCGCGGTGGAGGACGCCCGGCGCAACGCCGAGGCGATCTGCTCCCTGCTGGACCGGGCGGGGGCGAACCAGCCGCGGTTGCTGCACGGGGCCGACGCGACGGCCTGGCCGATCCTGGAGTCGGCGGTGGTCTCGGGCTACGACATCCGGATGGGACTGGAGGACACCATGCGGCTGCCCGGCGGCGAGGAGGCGCACGACAACGCTGATCTGATCACGCGCGCGGTGAGCCTGGCCGCCGCGTCCGCGTGACCCGCTCCAGCCGGTCACGTGTGCGGGTCAAGGCGTCGATGCGCTCGCGTACGGCCCGGAGCCTGTTCTCGTACAGCTCGACGGCCTCGGCGCACTCGGGTTCGTTGACCAGGTCCAGTGCCAGGCACCCGCGCAGCTCACGGACGTCGTCCGAGGTGAGCCCGGAGTCCAGGAGCAGCCGGATCCCGTGTACCCGGTCCACCGACGAAGGCCGAGCGCCAGCCGAACGCGGAGCCCAGAAGGGTGCCGACGGGCACGCCGAGGAAGAGGGCGACGGTGAGCCCGGCCGCGACCGCGCCCATGGCGCGGCCGGTCCTTTCTGGCGGGGAGAGCCGGGCCGCCATGGAGAAGGCCGCCGGAGTCACGGTGGCGGCCACGAGCGCGGTGAGCACGCGCAGCGCCATCAGGACGGTGTAGGAGAGCGCCAGCGCGGTGGCCAGGTTGGCCAGGGCGAACAGCCCGAGCCCGCCGAGGACCAGGGCCCTGCGCGGCAGTCGGGCGGTGGCCACGGCCAGGGGAGGAGCGGCGACGGCGTAGGTGAGGGAGAAGACCGTCACCAGCTGTCCGGCCGCGGGGAGGCCCACCCCCAGGTCGCGCGCTAGGTCGGGCAGCAGCCCGGCGATGACGAGGTCGTCGGTGCCGATCGCGAAGACGGTCAGCAGCAGGCACACCAGCCAGCCGGAGCCCTGCGCGCGGCCGGTGGCGGTCGTGGAGGAGTTCATGGCGGCACGTTAGAACCCTGACGCTGGCGTCAAGGTCAAGCCCGCCGGGGCCCGCGGGACCGCCGGTCAGCCGACGAGGGCGCCCAGGAGCACGATGAGCATGATGCCCCCCAGAACCACGGGTAGCAGCCAGCGCTGCTTGCGGTTGTTGGTGAGCATGCTCATGACGCGCTCCGCTCAGGAGGTCGGGTGGGATCCGCTTCCCAGCGTAACCCCCAGGTCCGGACGGTCCGGTAGCGGTCCTCCCGCCCCGGCCTGCTCTCCACCAGGTGCGCCTCGCGGACCCGCCACCTGCGGCCGCGCAGTGTTCCGAGGGCGTCCGCGGTGCCGGTGAGGTCGCGCGCGGGACGGCTACGGGCGACCGTGATGTGCGGCACGTAGGCGCGGCGCTCGACCGGCACACCGATCCCGGCCGCGGCGGCGCGCAGCCCGTCGGCGAGGGCGCCGAGGCACGCGGTGTCGCCGCCGAGCCCGGCCCAGAGCACGGAGGCGCGGCGGAGGTCGCCCGGGAAGGCGCCCCAGCCGTCGGCGGCGAGGTGGAAGGGCTCGTGCCGGCGGACCTCACGGCCGAGGGCGTCGCCGAGCGCTGGCAGGAGGGCCTCGTCGACCTCGCCGAGGAAGACCAGGGTGAGGTGCCACTCGCGGGGGCTGGCCCAGCGGAGGTCGGGGGTGTGGTCGCGGCCCCGGTCGACGGCCCGGCGCAGCGCGTCCGCCGTGTCGGGGGGCGGGTCCAGTGCCGCGAACAGTCTCATGTCCTCATTCTGCCCCGGACGGAGCCCTCGGGTCCGCCCCCGGAGCGCACCGGAGGTCCCGTCGGGCGGTGCCGGGTCCGCTGGCGGTCGGCCCGGTGGTCCTGGTGACCGGTCGTCGGCGGGCGGGTCGGCCGCCCCGGTCGTGCCCCGAGGACGGCGGGGCACGACCGGGAGTCTCAGGTGCGGGTGACCGTGTCCGGCCGGATCCCGTTCCCGTCCGGGGCGAGGCGGACCCCGGTGGAGCCGTCCGGGCGGCGTTCGACGCCCGCCCGCTCGTGCTCCGTCTCCGGGGCCTCCTCGCGCTCGTCGCCGGTCTCCGCGGCCTCCGGTCCGGCGGCCTCCGCGTCCGCGGAGGGGCGCCGCCCCGGGAGCACGTCGCGCAGGCGCACGTCCTTGGCCCGAAGGAGCAGGGCGGAGATGACCGTGACGACCACGAGGGTCACCGCGCCGCCGATGACCAGGCTCGTCTCCGGGCCGAAGGTGTCAGCGAGCAGTCCCACCACGGGCGCGCCGATGGGCGCCACACCCATGAACACCAGCAGGAACATGCTCATGACGCGCCCGCGCATCCGCGGGTCCACACTGAGCTGGAAGGTGGCGTTGAGCGTGGTCACGTACGTCATGAAGGCCATGCCCATGGGCACCAGCACCAGGATGAACGACACGTAGCCGGGCATGAGCCCCGCCACCACCTGGAGCGCGCCGAAGGCCAGCGACCCGATCAGCACCAGCCGCAGCCGGGGCCGGTCGCGGCGGGCGGCCAACAGGGCGCCGACGAGGGCGCCGACGGCCAGGAAGGCGGCGGCCACACCGAACGCGTCGGCCCCGGCCTCGAACACGTTGTTGACCATCAGCGCGATCTGGTTCTGGCTGTTGGCGCCGAAGAACTGTGTGGCGGCGGCCAGCACCAGCAGCAGGACCAGGTCGCGTCTGCCGCCGATGTAGCGCAGCCCCTCCCGGATCTGCCCCTTGCCCCGGGCCACCCGCTCGGTGGGGTTGAGCTCGGAGGTGCGGATCATCGTCAGGGCGAGGATGGTGAACCCGAACGACGCGCCGTTGATGAGGAAGACCGGTCCGCTGCCGATGACCGCGATGAGCAGACCGGCGACGGCCGGACCGGTCACCCGGCCGAGCTGGAAGCTGGCGCTGTTGAGCGCGATGGCGTTGGACAGGTGCTCGCGGTCGACCATCTCGGGGACGAAGGCCTGCCGCCCGGGGTTGTCGAGCACGGTGATCATGCCGAGGCCGAAGGCGAACAGGTACACGTGCCAGACCTGCGCGGCGCCCGCGGTGGCCAGGATTCCGAGGCCGACCGCGAGCACGCCCATGGCGGCCTGGGTGCAGACCAGCAGCCTGCGCTTGTCCATCCGGTCGACCAGCGCCCCGCCCCACAGCCCGAAGAGGAGCAGCGGCAGGAACTGGAGGGCGGTGGTCATGCCGAGCGCGATGCCGCTGCCCCCGCTGAGCTGGAGGACCAGCCAGTCCTGCGCGATGCGCTGCATCCACGTGCCGGGGTTGGACAGCAGCTGGCCCAGGGCGTACAGCCGGTAGTTGCGGTTGGCCAGGGACCGGAACATGGCGATACGCCGCATCAGTCCCTCCCCGCGAGCGCGTGGGGAGGGACTGATGCGGCCATCGGCGGTCGGCTTCGGTCTCGGCCGGATGGACAAAGCGGACAAATAAGTAAACGGCGTTGACTCATCACTGGAGTCAACGCCGTCCACCGCCGCCGGAATTCCCGTACGGCGCGAAGGCCGTGCCTCAGCTGATCAGGGCGTTGATCGGCGCCTCGGCGAAGTGGATCAGGAAGACCAGCGAGATCAGCCACAGCAGTGGGTGGACCTGGCGGCCCTTCCCCGTGACCAGGCTGACGAAGGCGTAGGTCAGCAGGCCGAACCCGATGCCGTTGGCGATCGAGTAGGTGAAGGGCATCATGATGATCGCCATGAAGGAGCCCAGGCCCAGCGCCGGGTCCGTGAAGTCGATGTTGACGACCTGGACCATCATCATGAATCCCACGATCATCAGCACCGGCGTGGCGGCCTCGAAGGGCACCAGATTCACCAGCGGGGTGAACAGGGTGGCCAGCATCATCAGGGCGCCGGTGACGATCGGCGCGATACCGGTGCGGGCGCCCTCGCCGACGCCCGCGGCGGACTCGGCGTAGATGGTGGCGACCGAGGCCGAGCCCAGGCCGCCCAGGACCGTGCCGATGGAGTCGGCGGCCAGCACCTCGCGGGCGCCTTCGATGTTGCCGTCCTCGTCGGCCAGGTCGCCCTGGTGGGCGACACCGACCATGGTGCCCATGGTGTCGAAGAAGTCGGCGAGCAGCAGCGTGAAGATCAGCATGACCACGGTGGCGATGCCGATGTCGGCCCAGCGGGAGAACACGTTGAGGCCGCCGTCGGCGAACATGCCGATGAGCGAGAAGTCGGGGAGCGCCACCAGTCCTCCGCCGGTGGGCAGGGTCGGGACCGTCAGGCTCCAGCCGAGGCGGTTGTCGCCACCGCCGAACAGCGACTCCACGAGGAGGGCGACGAGCGTGGAGACGATGATGCCGATCAGCATCGCGCCCGGCACCTTGCGCACGTACAGGGCGACGGTGATCAGCAGGCCGACGACGAAGATCAGGATCGGCCAGCCCTGGAGTCCGCCGTTGCCGAGTTGGACGGGGGTGCCCTCGCCGGCCTGCACGAAACCGGCGTTGACCAGTCCGACCAGGGCCAGGAAGAGGCCCACGCCGACGGCGATGGCGACCTTGAGGCCGGGCGGGATGGCGGAGAAGACCGCGGTGCGGAACCCGGTGAGCACCAGGATCAGCAGCAGCACGCCCTCGATGACGATCAGCAGGAAGACGTCGGACCAGGGCATGACCGGCGCGATGCCGTAGGCGACGACGGCGTTGAGTCCCATGCCCGCCGCGATGGCGAAGGGGTAGCGGCTGACGACGCCCATGAGCACGCAGGAGATCGCGGCGACCAGGGCGGTGACCGCGGCCACCTGGGGGATGCCCAGGGTCTCTCCGTTGACGTCCTCCGCCGTACCGATGATCAGCGGGTTGAGGACGACGATGTAGGCCATGGCGAAGAAGGTCGCCAGGCCTCCGCGCACCTCGGTGCCGACGGTGGACCCGCGCTCGGAGACGCGGAAGTAGCGGTCGAGGGGACCGGACGGCCTCTTGCCGGTGCCGCTGGGGGATGGACTTGGAGTTTTCACGTCGTCAGCCTGACCTGGTCGTACTTACGGGACAAGAAGGATTCTGCGTCAGGTTAGTTGCATGTTCACACAACCCCGGCCACACCTTTCCCCGGTTTTTCGGAGGAAAGACCATATGGCCGGATGATCGGCCTCCCGGATGTGACGAATCCGTCCCCGCGCGGCGGGGCGGCCCGGTACGCACGCCGCCTCCCCGGTGTGCGCTCCGCCGCTCCGCCGTACGCACCCGCGCGCCTCGGCCCGCACCCCCCTTCGCCGGTGTGCGCCGCTGCCCCGGTGTGCGCACCCCTTCCCCCGCGGTGAGCGGATAGCCTTGGACCGTGCGCAAACCTCGCCAGCCCGACCCGGACGTCCACGAGAGCGACTACCGCGTGCCCGCCGCGATCGGCACCCTGGCGTGGACGGTGGCGCTCGTGGTCCTCATCGCCCTGGGCGACGGGCTGCCCGCGACCGAGCGCTGGTGGATCGGCGTCTGCGTGACCGGGATCGCGTTGGGCGTGTTCGGGTTCCTGTACATACCGCGCCTGCTGCGCAGGCGCTCCGACGCGGCCGAGCGCCGGGCCGACCACTCCTGACCAGCGCCGGGCACCCCCCGGCGGGGCACCGCGGTTCTGCCCGATAATGGGCGGGTGTCTGAGACGAGATTTCCGCGCGGTCTGGCCGAGCGACTCCGTGGCATCCTCATCGACGCCGACTACACCGTGTCCGGCGTCCGTGACCGCCTCGGCGACGCCGCCGCGCGCGCACTGGCCCGCGAGGAGCTGGTGCCCGCCCTGCGCGCCACCGGCGGCGACGAACGGCTCGGACTGCTGCTGCGCCTGTGGTGGCTGCGGTCGTCCATCCCCGCGCGCGCCGCGCGTTCGATCCTGCCCGTGGACGAGCTGGCCGAGGCCGGGCTGGTCACCGTGGAGGAGGGCGGAAGCGGGCCCGTCGTGCGCTCCCTGGTGCACCTGGGCCCCTGGGAGCTGGAGGACGGCAGACCCGGCTTCGTGGTCTCCGACCCCAAGGTGCGCCCCGGCAGCGGCGCCGTTCCCGCCCCCGACCACGTGGTGGGTGCGGGCGGTGCCTCCTCCACCCTGTCCCAGCTGATCGTGGGCGGGCCCGTCGAGCGCGCCCTGGACGTGGGCACCGGCTGCGGGGTGCAGGCCCTGCACCTGGCCTCGCGGGCGCGCGAGGTGGTGGCCACCGACCTCAACCCGCGCGCCGTGCACCTGGCCGGGATCAGCCTGGCCCTGTCCGGGGTCACCGACGCCCGCCTGGAACAGGGGTCGCTGTACGAGCCGGTCAAGGGCGAGCGCTTCGACCTGATCGTGTCCAACCCGCCGTTCGTGATCACCCCCGACTCCTCCCGGTACACCTACCGGGAGTCGGATCTGCCCGGCGACACCGTGTGCGCCGAGCTGGTGCGGCAGGCCCCGGCGCACCTGACCGAGGGCGGCTGGTGCCAGATCCTGGCGAACTGGGTGCACCGCGACGGCGACGACTGGGAGGACCGGGTCGGCGGCTGGGTGACCGGGACCGGGTGCTCGGGCTGGGTGGTCCAGCGCGACGTGCAGGACCCCGCCGAGTACGTGGAGCTGTGGCTGCGCGACTCCTGCGAGCACGGCACCCCCGAGTACACCCGCCGCTACGACGCCTGGCTCGACTACTTCGAGCGCGAGGGCATCAAGGGCATCGGGTTCGGGTGGATCTGCCTGCGCAACGACGTCGCCCAGGACGCGACCGTGCGCGTGGAGGAGCTGCGGCACGAGATCGAGCGGCCCGTGGGCCCCTACCTGCCCGACGTGGTGGACGGGGCGATGACCGCGCTGCGCCTGACCGACGCCGCGCTGCTGTCCGCGCACGTGGCGCTCGCGCCGGGCGTGGTGGAGGAGAGGGTGGGGCGCCCCGGCGCGCCGGACCCGGAGAAGATCCTGCTGCGCCAGCGCGACGGCCTGCGGCGCGTGGCCCGTGTGGGGACGGTGGAGGCCGCCCTCGCCGGGGTGTGCGACGGCACCATGCCGGTGGGCCCGCTGCTGGACGTGATCGCCGAGCTCATCAGCGAGGACCCCGCGCAGGTGCGCGAGCGCACGCCCGACGCGCTGCGCACCCTCATCGCGGAGGGGTTCTTCCGGGTGGCCCGCTGACCGGGGCCGCCCCGGCGGGCGGCCCCGGCGGGCTCAGGTCCCGGGCTCGGCGGTGTAGAAGGCCACGGTCCGCTCCGCTGAGGCCCTGGCCTCCTCCGGCTCGGCGCCCGCGGCGGTGTGCGCCTCGCCCCACAGGCGTCCGCTCAGCTCCATGAACCAGCGGGCCTCCTCGGTCCTGTCCCAACCCTCCGTCTCCGACACCACGTCGGCCCCCGAGGCCAGGTGCGAGCTCAGGCCGAGGAGTCCCATCTCCCAGCCGATGCCGGTGGCGCCGGGACCGTACTGGGCCCAGAAGTCGTTGAGCGGCGCGAAGTGGGTCAGCGCGAAGCGGGTCCGCTCGTCCGACAGCGCGGTCAGCCTGACCTCCACCTCGCTGCGCCCCTCGCCGTACTCCCACGTCAGGCGGAAGGCGTTCGGCGGGTCGCACGAGAGCACCCGGCCCCCGGCGTTGCCCTCCAGCTGGTAGGCGCCTCCCTCGCGCAGGTCACCCGTGACCGGCAGGAACCACCGCGAGAGGCGTTCAGCGCTGGTGCAGGCGTCCCACAGGTCATCGATCGGCGCGTCGTAGTCCTGGGTCAGCGTGATGGCGGTGTCGGCTCCGGCGCCGTTGAGTTCGACCGTGCGGCCGACCGCGTCGATCTGCTTCCGGACGTCCATGGTGTGCTCCCCTTGCTAGCGGTCCCGCCCCTCGTCGGCGGGCCCTCGGCGTTGGCGCCTTCCCCGGGCCAGTTCGGTCTCCAGGGCCATCAGGTGGGGCTCCCAGCGGGCGGCGAAGCGCCGCAGCCAGGCGTCGACGTCGCGCAGCGGCGAGGGGTCGACGGCGTAGAGCCTGCGGGTGCCCTCCCGGCGCACGGTGGCGAAGCCGTTCTCCCGGAGCACGCGCAGGTGCTGGGAGACGGCGGGCTGGGAGATGCCGAACTCGGCCCGTACGACCTCGGTCAGCTCGCCTGAGGAGTGCTCGCCCTCGTTGAGCAGCTCCAGCAGGCGGCGCCGAACGGGGTCACCGAGGACATCGAAGGCGTGCATGGCCTCACTGTATAAGCAAACACCTATATAAGCCAGCCTTGATACGATAACGTCTGCCCATGGCCCGAATCGAGGAACTCGTCCACTACCCGGTCAAGGGGTGCGCGGGCACGTCCGTGCCCTCCGCCGAGATGGCGCCGACCGGCCTCCCGCACGACCGCGCGTTCATGGTGGTCGACGACGCCGGGGGTTTCCGCAGCCAGCGCAACGACCCCCGCATGGCGCTCATCCGCGCGGGGATCACCGCGGACGGCACGCGCCTGAGCCTGGGGTGGGGCTCCGGGCCGGGGGCGGACGGGTTCACACCCCTGGAGGTCGAGGTCGACCCCGGGGGCCCGCGCCTGGACGTGACCATGCACCGGCAGCCGTTCGTCGGCGTGGACCAGGGCCGCGAGGCCGCGGACTGGCTGTCGGAGGTGCTCGGCGCGCCCAGCCGCCTGGTGCGGGTACCCGACGACCACGACCGCCGCGTGGGCGGGATGACCCCGGGCACCAGCGCGTTCGCCGACAGCACCGCGGTGCTGATGGTGTCGCGGGCCTCCCTCGACCTGCTCAGCGAGCGCATCCTCGCCCGGGGCGCCGAACCCGTGCCGATGAACCGCTTCCGGCCCAACATCGTGGTGTCGGGCTGGGCCGAGCCGCACACCGAGGACCGCGCCCGCGCCCTGCGCCTGGGCACCGCGGAGCTGGGCTACGCCAAGGTGTGCGTCCGCTGCGTGGCCACGACGGTCGACCAGTCCCGGGGCGCCAAGGCCGGGCCCGAGCCGCTGCGCACCCTGGCGGACTACCGCAGGGCCCAGGGCGGGGTGGCCTTCGGCGCCAAGTTCGCCGTCACCCGAACGGGATCGCTGGCCGTGGGCGACGAGGTGGAGGTGCTCGCCTGGGACGAGGCCCGGGACGAGGACGCGGGCCTGACGAGCGTTCCGGCCTGACCGCTGGCCGCCGCACCCGGCCGGGTGCGGCCGAGGGGTCGCACCCCTCACCCCCGGGGCCGAAACCGCGTCCTTCGTCGTCGGCCCCGGCCCGGAGGCCGACCGGGCCTCCGGACGCTCCTGTGGGCGTCGGCGACGGCCTCAGTCGTCCAGGTCGGCCTCGGCCAGCAGCCTCGCCGCCGCCCCCGGCTCCCGCAGCGCGTCGGCCAGCACGTGCCTTCTCGACCACTGCCCCGCGCGCCAGCACAGCGCCCGGGCCAGCCCGTCACTGGTCGAGGCGTGCGCCGAACCGTCCGCGACGTACCACTCCACCTCCACCCCGTCCACCGTGAGCGTCTGGTGGTGCAGGTAGGTGCGGTCGGGCTCCCCCGCCGGGTCGAGGAAGAGGTCCGCCTCGTCCGGGACCTGGCGCATCTGCCCCGCCGAGCCGACCCTTCCGGTCACGACCTCGCTGGCCAGGTCCAGGTCCAGCACGTCCGCCACGGCCTCGGCCGTCTCGGCCGGGGCGAGCACCAGGGCCCGCTCCTGCTCCTCCAGCAGCGGCAGCAGGTCCGGCGAGTCCACCACGACCGCGTCCTCGGCGTCGGCCACCACGATCGACCCGCCGCGCACCGCACGTACTCGGGAGGGCGGAGTGACCAGGTCGGTGTCCACCCCGGCCAGGGCGGCCCACACCCTGCGCAGCGACGCGCGGTCCACGTGCCGCTGGGGGTCGGCCAGCCGGGTGAGCAGGTCGTCCGCGCCGTCCGGATCCGCCAGCACGTCGTCCAGGGTGGTGCGCACGCCCAGTGCGCGGGCGAACTCCGGGTCGACGTCGGCGCTCACCTCGTCGTACAGGCCCACCAGGGCGGGGTCGGCGTCCCCGATCCGCAGCCCCGCCGGTGCGCTCCCGCCCAGCAGTGCCCGCGTGCGCAGCCACCAGGCGGTGTAGGAGGGCACGTCCGCCACGCGGCCGTCGGGCAGCAGCACGCGGGCGGGGGCGGTCACCGCCTCGCGCAGCGGCCCCTCGGCGAGCATGGCCAGGGCGCGTGGCCACTGCTCGTCGGCCACGTAGTCGAGGTCGGCGACGCACACCAGCTCGGGGACGACCGGCGGCAGTTCCGGGTCGCCCACCCGTTCGAGGACCTCGTCGGCCCAGTCCTCCAGGCCGTCCGGGCCCTCCTCCCCCGCCGCGCCGTCGAAGACGGAGGCCAGGTCCTCGCCCAGCGCGACCTCCTCGGCGCGGACCGCGGTCAGCCCCCACAGCGCGCCGACCGCGCGCAGGACCTCGGTCCCGTGCCGTTCGACCAGGTCCGGGTGCACGGTGCCGAAGGGGGCGTCGTCCACGAGGAGGTCGGCCAGGGGCGCGCCGGGCACGAGGAGCTCCGCGGCGACCGAGTAGCCGTCCTCGTCGTCGCGCAGGGCCAGCTCGGAGAGCCAGGGCACGTCGGCGACGCCGGTCCCCGAGGCGGCGACCAGGTCCAGCACGGCCTCGGCCACGGGGTCGGGGTCGTCGGCGTCCAGGGAGGCGCGGACGGCGGCCTCGGTGCGCCCGTCGCGCAGGACGGTCGCGGCGCTGGCCTCCACCGCGCCCAGGCGGTTGAGGAGGGGGTGGACGGCCTCGGGGTGCACGACGCGCACGCCCAGGGCCGCCAGGGCGTCCAAGGGCCCGCGTTCGCCTCGGTCGTCCCGTGCGTCCCAGCCGTCCTGCTCGTCTCGGCCGTCCCAGTCGTCCCGCTCGTCGTTCCGCGCGCCGCCCGCCGTCGCCGACCAGTCCTCCGAGGGCACCAGCAGCGAACGGGGTCCGCGCACGAGCCTTCCGTCGGCCAGCGGGACGGGCAGGGCGCCGAGCTCGTCCAGGTCGGCGCCGCCCCTGCCCGCCCGGTCCAGGGCGGCGTAGAGCGAGGCCCACCAGCGCGGGGGCCGGTCGGTGTCGGCGAGCAGGTCGGCGACGTCGGCCAGCCCGAGGCGGTGGACGCGCAGGGCGGCCAGCGCGGGGTGGCGCGAACTCCAGCTCCCGGGCAGCAGCCGGGGAACGAGCTCGGACAGGACGGAGACGAGGTCGGCGGCGAGGCCGTCGGTCCCGCCCGGTCCCCCGGTGTCGAGGAGCACGGCGTCGCGCGGGGCGACGGGCGCACCGGCCGCCGTCACCAGGAACGGGGCGTCCTGGAGGGGCTCGGCCACACGGGCGCGGAAGACGGCGTCGACGGCGCCGCCGCCCACACGGGTTCCGGGCACCAGGTCGAGCGCCGCCCGGGGGTCGAAGCGCCGCAGCAGGGCGCAGTAGGCCTCGGCGGCCTCCATGAGCAGCAGGTCGGTGGCGGCCCCGGGCTGGACCGCGCGTCGGTCGCTGCCCAGCGGGAAGGTGCCGATGAGGACGGCGGGCAGGTCGAGTTCGGTGTCGGTGGGCGTGGGCGCGTGGACCACGGGCTCGACGTCGGCGGGCAGGGCGGCGACCGCGCCGTCCTCGTCCACGGGGACCGCCCACGTCAGCGACCACGACGTGCGGTCCCGTTCCTCGGTGGGGCGGTCGGCGAGCAGGGCGGGGTCGAAGGCGCCCGAGCGCTCGACGGTCCGCCAGAGGGTGGCCCGGGTGCCGTCGCCGTCCAGGTGCGCGGTGACCAGGTCGGCCGTTCCGGTGGCCTCCTCACGGGTGAGGACGCGCTCGGCGCCCTCGACGTCCACGCGTACCTCGACCAGGCCGGGCAGGGCGAGCAGGAGCGCCTCGCCGGTCCGGTCCAGGAGTTCGCGCACCCGGTCGCGCGCGTGGTCGTCGCGGAGGAGGAGGGTGACGACGGTGTCGTAGCCCTCGGCGCCCTCACGCGGGGCGGAGAACCCGGCGACCCCTCCTCCATCAGGAGCCCCGGAGACCCCCCGGCCAACGGTTTCGGCGGGGAAGGGCAGGCGCAGCATGGGCACGTGCCCGGAGCGGTGCGCCACCTCCTCCGCGAGCCCGCCGTGGACGCCGTCGTCGCCCAGCAGGGCCGTGACCGCGGCGCGGGCGGCCTCGGCGCTGAAGCGGACGGCCGAGCCGCCGGAGTCGACGGTGACGTCGTCGCTGAGCGCCGCCACCGCGGAGAAGCCCACGCCGAAGCGTCCGGCAGAGCCCTGTTCACCGCGCTTGGTGGAGGCCCGCAGCGTGGCCAGCGACTCCACTCCCTCGGCGGTCAGCGGGGCTCCGGTGTTGGCGGCGGTCAGCCGGTTGCCGGTCAGCGCGAGGCGCAGCCGTCCCGGGACGCCCGCGCGGCGGGCGGCGTCGGCGGCGTTCTGGGCCAGCTCGACCACGACCCGGTCGCGGTAGCCGCCGAGCGCGAAGTCCTCCTCCGCGTTGGCGTCCTCACGGAAGCGCGCGGGGGCGTCGGCCCACGCCGCGAGGACGCGTCGGCGCAGTTCGGCGGTGTTGTAGGGATCGGCCACCGAAGCGGTCAGCGGCTCGGCCATGGCGGTTTCCTCCTGCGCTGCGGGCACGGCCCGGCACGGTGCACCCGGGGCGGGAGCGGATGCGGTAAACCGACCCTAGCCCACCGGAGCGGAGGGCCGGGGTCGGACCGTGCGGCGCGGCGGCACAGCGGCAGGAGGAGACGGCGCGTTCGGACGGCGCCGGGACGCTGCGCCAGCGCTGGGACGCGGCGCGCGCTCAGGAATCCGAGGAGACCAGTTCCAGCTCGGCGGTGTCGTCGAAGACGATGTGGTCGTAGCCCATCTCGTCGACGACCGGCTTGACCGGATCGTTGCGCGACTCGGGGCGGCGCACCTCGGAGTGGGCGCCGCAGCCGTGGTCCATCGAGACCACGCGGCCGTCGTCGGGGGCGTACTCGTTGGTGCACACACCGAACATCTGGCGCAGCTCACCGGCGAGCGGCGTCATGAAACCGCAGGTGAGGCAGCGGGCGGGCGCGGCCGTCGCGATCGGGCTGCGCGGGCCGCCCTCGCCGTTGTACCAGCGCTCCGCGGCCTGTTCGCGTCCGACCTCCGAGAGCACCTGGCGTCGTCCCAGGCCCAGCTCCCACATCACCTGCCGGTCCTCGCCCTCGGCGTCCAGCTCGCTGTCGGGCACCTGGGCGTAGCCGGGGACGAGCCGTTCGTCGTCCTCCTCGGCGGGCAGCAGGTCGCCCACGCCGAGGTCGCCGGGGAGCAGCCGCTCCTTCCAGGGCACCCACTCGGGCGGGGCGAGGGCGCCGTCGCCGGGCAGCAGAACGACCTCGTTCACCGTGACCTGTCTGGCGCGCGAGGCGCGGACCACGGTGACGGCGTAGTTCCACCCCGGGTAGGCGGGGTCCAGGCAGGTGAAGAGGTGAGTGACCAGGCGGGTGTCCTCGACCTGAGGGGCGAGGTGCTCACCCACCCACTCGGGTCGCCCGACCTCGGCGGCCACCGAGCGAGCCAGCTCCACCGCCTCGATACATGCCTTGTCCGGTACAGGAGAACGTCGAGTAGGGCTCACGCCCCCATTCTCACTGATCGCGAGCACCGATTTGACCATAACGAGGGTCAAGGTTCGCCCGATACATCCTCCGGAACCGGTCTCGGACCTCTGACCACCCGGGAACCGGAGACACCGAACCGGACCGAGACAAACCAAAGCAGACCGAACCCGCCGGTCCGGACCGAATCCCACCGGTCCCGTCACCCGGGTGCGCCGTCTCCCACCGCCCCCGGGGACACGGCAGCCGCTCAGGCCTCCAGGTCGTCGGCGACCACGCGCAGCACGGAGGCGACCCTGGCCGCATCACGGCGCTCGGGGTGGCGTCCCCGGCGGTAGCCGTTGGACAGGCCCTCCAGCAGCTTGATGAGGTCCTCGGTGATCACCACCATCTCGTCCGGCTTCTTGCGCCGCGCCCTGGCGACCGAGTGCTGGTCCTCCAGGAGCCTGACCTGGAGCGCCTGGGCGCCCTTGCGGCCCTCGGCCACGCCGAACTCGACCTTCTGACCAGGGCGCAGTGACGCGGTGCCCGGGGGGAGCGAGGAGGAGTGCACGAAGACCTCGCCGCCGTCGTCGCGGGTGAGGAAACCGAAACCCTTGTCGCCGTCGTACCACTTGACCTTGCCGGTGGGCACCTGGGGACCTCATGCTTTCACTGGCGGGCGCGCCGGAGGCGGGACGCGGGCGGGTGCGGTGGGATCCGCGCCGTCCGCACGTCGCCGGGACGCCCCTGGTTTTTCCACGGGTGTCTCCAAAGTAGTGCCCGCGGGCTCACCGGCGCGAGGGTATAAACAGCCGTCGATCCCCGCCCACGCCCGGCGGGGCGGGGCTTCCGGGCAGGGTTTCCGGGGCGGGGCACGGGCTCCGCGGACACGGCGAGGAGGCCCGGATGCGGATCATCCGGGCCTCGCGACGCCGACAGCGGCCCCTCACCGCTGGGTGCGGAGTGTGGGACGGGACTCGGCGGAGACACGGGCCGCCTCGGCTGCTGTGGCGACCGGGCTGGAGGCCTGGCCACCGGTACTGACGCGACCGCCCAGCGAAAGAGGCGGTGTACCGACATGACTACCCGAACCCGTGTGTTCGGACGCGCGGTAACGGGCCGACCGGAAAAGGTTATTCCCCAGCGTTTGCCAAGCAATGACCAGCGGGACCAGGCTGGTGAACCGGGACGACACCGCGCACGCCCCGGCACCGCGCAGCGCTTCGCGCGCACGGCCTCAGCGCGTCGCGGCGTCCCGCGCGGGCGGCGCCGAGCGCGGCAGCCGGGAGTAGAGGTAGACCACGCACACCAGGGAGGCCACGCCGAGGCCGACGACCCCGGTGGCGGTCAGGGACTCCTGGACGTACTCGTCGACGAACTCGGCCTCGCCGCTCCACAGGGCCATGCCGAGCGCGCAGGAGAGCAGGGGCAGGCCCACGCCGATCCACTTGTCCCGGGCGGGCCACACCTGGCTGAGCAGGATCAGGGCCGCTCCCAGGACCCACAGGAAGGCCAGGTCCCACCACCAGGGCACGGCCAGCAGCAGCAGGAGCAGGGCCGCGGCCTCGGGCGGGTGGCGGCGCACCACCGCCGCCGGGCCGCCGCGGTCGGTCCGGGCACCCTGGCCGGGCTGGTCCGCGCCTCCGGTCCCGCCGCTGCGGCCGGACCCGTCGCCGCGGTCCGCGCGGCGGCCCCGGATACGCATCTCCGTCTGGCCGGGCCCCTCCAGAAGGGACCTGAGCCCGCGGTTGGGGCCGCCCCGCCAGGGCGGCGGCGGCCGGTCGGCGTGGCGCGGCCTGGAGGGGATCAGCTCGTCGTCCTCGACGTCGAGGTCGCGGCCGTCGAGGTCCCGCTCCACCAGGTCGCGGGGCGTGCCGAGTCCCCTGAGGATCCCCCGGACGGTGTCCACGTCGTGGCCCGCGGCGGCGCGGCGGGCGTTGATGCGCGAGCGCACTCCGGCGAGGTAGGCGGTGCGTTCCTGCGCGGTCATGCGACCGTGCAGCTCCAGGCCGACCTCGGACAGATAATCGAGTACCAGTTGTTCCGAGCGCTGGGTCATGCCCCCATATTGGCTCAGGATGACCTGGCTTTTAAGCCCTACTTCTCAGTTTCGGTCACCGATTTTCCTTCGGATACGGTCTGCTGCGGTGGGCCGGAGGCAGTCGCGGAAGCCACAGGGGACGGACGCGAACACCGGGGCCCTGATCGCTTAGCGTTGAACCGATGAGCGACAACGCACCGCCCGACGGGCGCGAACCGGGCACGGGGGACCGCACGGCCCCCGCGTCGGGCCGTCCCCCCACGTTCACCTCCTGGCTGCGCGGCAGGTCGGACGACGCACTCGTCGCCCTGCTGCGGGCCCGCCCGGACCTGGCCCAGCCCGTCCCGGCCGACATCGGCGCGCTCGCCTCGCGGGCCGCCACCCGCAACACCGTTCTGCGGGTCCTGGAACGGCTGGACCGGTTCACGCTCCAGGTGCTGGAGTCGGTGGTCGCGCTCGGGGACGACCGGATGTCCGAGCCGGTGGGAGTGCCCGCCGCCGACCTGGCCGACGTTCTCGGACCGGTGGGGGAGCGCGGGGCCGACCGGGCGGACGGGACGGTGGACACCCCGGACGGTGTCGCGGTCAGCGGACCGGCCCCGGGGGCGGCCGGCGGCGCGGTCCCCGCCTCGGCCCCGGTCGGCGGCCCCGCCGGCGCAGGGGCCGGCGCGTCGGCCCACGACACTGTGGACGGACCGGTCGGCGCGGCCCTGGACACCCTGCTGCGCCTCGCCCTGGTCTGGCCCGACCGGGGGCGGCTGCGCCCCGTCCAGGTGCTGCGCGACCTGCTCCCCCAGCCCGCCCAGCTCGGCCCGCCCGCGCGCGTGCTGCTCGCCGCGCTGCCGCACGGCGCCGTCAGGAGGCTCGCCGACGACCTCGCGCCGGGCAGCGCCGAGGACACCCCCGTCGAGGCGGTCGCCGCTCTCCTGTCCGACCCGAAGCGGGTCGCGGTCCTGGTCGACGGAGGGATCCACGGGCACACCGAAAGCCCCGCAGGCGCGGGAGCCCCGGAGAGCGCGGGAAGCACGGGGAGCCCGGGCAGCTCACGGAGTACGGAGGGCCCGCACACCCCACGGATCCAGGCCGACGCACCGGCCCCCGGCGACGACCGGCCCGGACCGGTCAGCGCCCAGGCCCGGCGGCTGCTGGACAGCATGGCGTGGGGGCCGCCGCACGGAACCGTCTCCGGCGCCCGCCGCGAGGTCACCCTGGACACCGCCGCCTCCCCGGTCGACGAGCTGATCGCCCGCGCCCTTCTGCTGCCGAGCGGCGACGACACCCTCACCCTGCCCCGCGAGGTGGGGCTGCACCTGCGTTCGGGCCTGCTGTTCCGTGAGGTCACCACCGCGCCGCCGCCCTTCGAGGGGACCGCGCACCCCGCCGACGCCGTGACCCGTGCGGCCGCCGGGCAGGCCTTCACGGTGCTGCGGGCCGTCGAGGAACTCCTGGAGCACTGGTCCGAGGACCCGGCCGCGGTGCTGCGCAACGGCGGCCTGGGAGTACGCGACCTGCGCCGCGCCGCCCAGGCGATGGAGACCGACGACGCCACCGCCGCCCTGTTCGTGGAGGTCGCGCACGCCGCCGGGCTGCTCGCCGCCGACGACCGGGTCGAGGGCGAGTGGCTGCCCACCCGCGAGTACGACCTGTGGCGGGAGCGCGCGCCCGCGCACCGGTGGCTGCGGCTGGCCTCCGCCTGGCTGGAGTCGGACCGCGTGGCGTCGCTGAGCGGGTCGCGCGACTCGGGCGGGCGGATGCGCAACGCGCTCGGTCCGGGCCTGGTCCGTCCGGCCGCGCCGCAGGCCCGCCGCGACCTGCTCACGGAGCTGGGCACCGCGGAACCGGGTCTCGCGCCGCTGCCGGACTCCCTGTCGGCGCGCCTGTCCTGGCGGCGCCCGCGCCGCCAGTCGCCGGTCTACGCCGAGCTGGTGCGGGCGGCGGCGGCCGAGGCCGCCACGCTCGGCCTGACCGGGCGCGGCGCCCTGGCCGACCACGTCCGTCCGCTGCTGGACGGCGACGAGGACGCGGCCGCGCGCGTCCTGGGCGGGGAGCTGCCCGAGCCGCTCGACTACGTGCTGGTGCAGGGCGACCTGACGGCCGTCGCGCCGGGTCCCCTCGTGCCCGGGTTGGCCCGCGAGCTGGCCCTGGTCGCCGACGTGGAGTCCACCGGCGGGGCCACGGTGTACCGGTTCACGGAGGGGTCGGTGCGGCGGGCCCTGGACGCCGGGCGGGGCGTCGCCGACATCACCGCCCTGCTCGAACGCCACTCGCGCACCCCGCTGCCCCAGGCGCTGCGGTACCTGGTGTCGGACGTGGGTCGGCGGCACGGACGGCTGCGGGCCGGTTCGGCGTCGAGCTACCTGCGCTGCGACGAGCCCGCGCTGCTGGAGGAGCTGGTCAGCGACCGGCGGGCCGACGACCTGGGGCTGCTGAGGCTGGCACCGACCGTGGTGGCGAGCCGGTCGACCCGTGCGGCGCTGGTGGAACGGCTACGGCAGCTGGGGTACCACCCGGTGTCCGAGGGCGGGGACGGGTCGATGCGGCTGAGCCGCCCCGAGGTGCGCCGGGCCGACGCGGCGGACGTGCCCCCCGCCCCGGGCGGGTCGGGGACGTCGCGGGAACTGGCGGCCGCGGCGGTGCGCGCCGTGCGCGCCGGGGACGAGGCCGCCACGGCGGCGCGCACACTGGTACCGCTGCCTGAGAACGGCCCGCCGGGGTCGCGGTCGGCGGCGGTGCTGGAGGTGCTCGCGGGAGCCGCCCGGGACGGCCGGAGGGTGTGGATCGGCTACACCGACACGGACGGCCGACAGGTGAGCCGGATCGTGGAGCCGTCGGGTGTGGACGGGGGCTTCCTGACCGCCTACGACGCGACCCGGGCGGCGGTGCACCGGTTCGCCGTGCACCGGGTGACCGCCGTGGCCGAGCTGGACCCGGAGCCGCGGGAGGAAGCGGAGCGGCGGGGGCAGCCGGAGCCGCGGTAGCCCCCGGACCGGGGCCGGACGGCGGGAGGGCCCGCGCGGGCGGACCGCGCGCCGTCCTGGCACCACCGGTCCGGAAGGGGGCGGCGGGAGGACGCGCCCGGGTTCCTCACGATCGCCCCGTAGGCGGCGGGCTAGTCTGGAACCGAGTTGGTCGACCCACCGACAGCGAGAGAACCCCCATGAGCAACGCATCGCTGCCCCCCGGGGCATCGTCCCCCCGTGAACACGGACGCGACGGCGACCGCGAGCGCCGGAGGGCCCGCACCCCCGAGCGCGACGGGGAGCGCGGGGCCGGGAGCGACCGCCGCGACGACCGGGATGACGAGCGCGGCGGAACCGACGCGCGCCAGAGCGCGATCGGGGCCAGCAGTTCGACGATGGCGCTGATCCTGCACGCCCTGACCTTCGTGTGCTGCATGAACTGGCTGTTCGGTGTCGCCGGGATCGTGTTCGCGGTGCGCGCCGCCCATGCCCGCGACCGGGGGCGCGCGGTCCAGGCCGAGACGCTCACGCGCTACTCCTGGTACTGCCTGGGCGCGGCCGGGGTGATGCTCTTCGTGATGCTGGTGCTGACGCTGGTGATGTTCACCCAGGCGGGCTCCTGGATCCAGGGAATCGTCCCGGTCACCAACTACTGAGCCGTGTTTGGCGGACGGGGCCACGGGGCACCGCGTCTGCACGGAGCACGGGGATCACCAGCGGGAGCGGGGGCGGCCGTGGGAGCGGCACGGGACGGGTCCGAGAAGCAGGGGGAGGGGGACGAGCGGTGATGAACGGCGGAGGCGGTCCGAAGGCCTTCTGGGAGAGGAAGCACGGCTTCACACCGGGGCCCCCGTCCGGGGGCGGCCCGGGGCGCCCGGCGCCCTCGGCGCCGTTCCGGTTCCCCGGACCCTCGGGCGCGTCCGGGCCGGGCGGTGCGTCAGGCGTGCCCGGCCCGGGCGGTCCGGGAGAACACGCCACCGGTTCCGCCCCGGGTGGCCCCTCCCTGCTGGCGGCGCCCCCCGACCCGGCGCTCCCCCCTGGGGCGGTTCTCCCGGCGGCCCCTCCCGCCCGTGTGGGCGGCGCCGTGGCCGCGCTGGTGGTGGCCGTCCTCAGCGCGGCGGGGTCGATACTGATGATGTACCTGGGCTTCTGGTTCTTCCTGCTGGCGGTGAACGTGCCCGGGGTCTGGTTCGGCATCTCGACGCTGCGCGGGCTCTCCGATCCCGAACGGGTGGAGCGGTACATTCGGTACACCTGGGCCTGCAACTTCGCGTACTTCGCCCTGTTCGTCCTGTTCCTCATCCCGGTCGCCGTCCTGGCCATGATGATGCTCCTGTTCACCTACTGACCGGGTCTCCCCCGTACCGGTCCTCGCCCCCCACCCCCCGGTGCCGTGCACCACGATCCGCGGAGAAGCACGAGCGTGAACGACGACTGGCGACACAGCGGTCCGCCCCCGGGCGACGGCCCCGGCGGCAACGACGCGTACAAGGACTCGACCGGCGGGTACAGCCCGTACGGCGGCTATAGCGCCCCCGGGAGCGGCTACGGCCCCGGACGGCCCCACCCGGGCGGCGGGTACCCGGGCGGCCCCCACCGGGAGCAGAGGAGCGCGTCCAGTGCGATCGCCGCCCTGGTGGTGTCCCTCGTCCTGGTGCTGACCTGCTGCGGTTTCCTGGGCATCGTCGGCACGGTCTTCTCCGCCCTCGCGATCTCGGAGAAGTCCGATCCCGACAGGTACCAGCGCTACACCCGCGTCGCCTGGATCTCCAACGGCGTGATCCTGGCTCTGCTGGTCCTCTTCCTCACCCTCATCGTGGTCGCCGTCGTCTCCGACATGTGATCCGCCGCCTCCGGCGGCTCCCCCCGCCCTCCCGGCTGTTCCCGGGGCGCCGCGACCGCCGTCCCGGGTCCGAACGGCCCGCGAGGGTACGGGCACGGGTCCCGCGGGCATGATCGGGAGTCCGGATGCGTTGCATCTGTGGCCGCCCCCGCCCCGCGAGATTGAAGGTCCGTGTTGTCCTGCCTGATCGTCCAGTCCGACAAGACGCTCCTGCTGGAGGTCGACCACGAGCTCGCCGGCGAGTGCCGCCGGGCCATCGCCCCCTTCGCCGAGCTCGAACGCGCGCCCGAACACGTGCACACCTACCGGATCACACCGCTGGCCCTGTGGAACTCCCGTGCCGCCGGGCACGACGCCGAGCAGGTCGTGGACGCGCTGATCCGGTTCTCCAAGTTCCCGGTACCGCACTCGCTGCTGGTGGACATCGCCGAGACGATGGACCGCTACGGGCGGCTGCGGATCGTGGGTGACCCGCGGCACGGCCTGGTCCTGGAGTCCTCCGACCGCGCCGTGCTGGAGGAGGTCGTCCGCGCCAAGAAGCTCAAGGGCATGCTGGGCGAGCGGCTGGGCGAGGACTCGGTCGCCGTGCACCCGAGCGAGCGCGGCAACCTCAAGCAGGCGCTGCTCAGGATCGGCTGGCCCGCCGAGGACCTGGCCGGGTACGTCGACGGCGAGGCGCACCCGATCGGCCTCGACCAGGACGGCTGGGAGCTGCGCGGCTACCAGAAGGAGGCCGCGGAGAGCTTCCACGCGGGCGGGTCCGGCGTGGTGGTCCTGCCGTGCGGCGCGGGCAAGACCGTGGTCGGCGCGGCGGCGATGGCCATGACCGGGGCGACCACGCTCATCCTGGTGACGAACACGGTGTCGGTGCACCAGTGGAAGACCGAGCTGCTGCGGCGCACCTCGCTGACCGAGGACGAGATCGGCGAGTACTCGGGCACCCGCAAGGAGATCCGCCCCGTCACCATCGCCACCTACCAGGTCATGGCGGCCAAGCGGAAGGGCGTGTACACGCACCTGGAGCTGTTCGACGCCCGTGACTGGGGCCTGGTCGTCTACGACGAGGTGCACCTGCTGCCCGCGCCGATCTTCCGGATGACCGCCGACCTCCAGGCCCGGCGCCGGCTGGGCCTGACCGCGACCCTGGTGCGCGAGGACGGCCGCGAGGGCGACGTGTTCTCACTGATCGGCCCCAAGCGCTACGACGCCCCGTGGAAGGACATGGAGAACCAGGGGTGGATCGCCCCCGCGGACTGCGTCGAGGTGCGGGTGGACCTGTCGGAGGCCGAGCGGCTGGCGTACGCGACCGCCGAGCCGGAGGACCGCTACCGGTTCTGCGCCTCCTCCGAGACCAAGACCTCCGTGGTGCGGGAGATCGTGGAGCGCCACCCCGAGGAGCAGGTGCTGGTCATCGGCTCCTACATCGACCAGCTGGACGAACTCGGCGCGTCGCTGGGCGCGCCCGTGATCAAGGGCGAGACCCGCAACAAGGAGCGCGAGCGCCTCTTCGACGCCTTCCGCTCCGGAGACCTGAGGACGCTGGTGGTGTCGAAGGTCGCGAACTTCTCCATCGACCTGCCCGAGGCCGGTGTCGCGGTGCAGGTGTCGGGGTCCTTCGGCTCACGGCAGGAGGAGGCGCAGCGGCTCGGCCGGGTGCTGCGCCCCAAGACCGACGGCCGCGCCGCCCGCTTCTACGCCGTGGTGGCACGGGACACCCTCGACCAGGACTACGCCGCGCACCGGCAGCGCTTCCTCGCCGAGCAGGGGTACGCCTACCGGATCACCGACGCCGGCGACCTGCTGTCGGGCGAGGAGATCTGACCGGGGCGGGCGGCTCCGGACGCGTCCCGGCGGGGCGCGGCCGACCGGGGGCCGCCCGCGGGGCACCCGTCCCTCAGAAGGACGGCAGACCGCCCATGACGTAGGTGCCCGCGGCGATCCCCCAGGCCACCAGGGAGTAGCTCAGGGTGCGGGTGCGCAGGAGCCGGTCGCCCCGCACGGACGGCGCGGTGAAGGCCGCCACGAGGAGGGCCATGCCGAGCAGGGCGGGGATGGCGGAGGCCAACGCGAAGAGCTGGGTCTGGGAGGCGCACGCGGTGTAGCCGGATGTGCCGGGATCACCACAGAACACGTCGTTCCCCGATCGTTCGGTGCGGTCGGTACTCCCCGACCGTACCGTTTCGGCGGGGGCGCGCCGTCAATGACCACGGCCGTATCCCGGCTCCCCCGCGGCTGCCGCCCGTCTCCGCACGCCCCGCACCGCACCCCGGAACCCACCGAGTCGGATTCGGTTTTTGGCTCCGCACACCCCGTTCGCCCTTTACACGAACCCCTCCCGTGTCCAATCATGAGGACACAGCAGCTCCCCCAGCGGCCTGGAGGTCCCCCGTGCCCGACTCCCCCGTTCCCACCCCGTCCGCGCCCCCAGTCGCGGAGCACCGCACCGGTTTCCACTCGCTCCGGGGCGGCGGCCTGAACTGGGACTCGCTCCCGCTGAAGCTGTTCGCCAAGGGCAACGCCCGGTTCTGGAACCCGGCGGACATCGACCTGAGCCAGGACGCCGAGGACTGGAAGGAGCTGGGCGAGGGGGCCCGGACGCGGATCCTGCGGCTGTGCGCGTTCTTCGTGGCGGGCGAGGAGGCGGTCACGGAGGACATCCAGCCCTTCCTCCGCGCCATGGCCGCGGAGGGGCGCCTGGGCGACGAGATGTACCTGACCCAGTTCGCGTTCGAGGAGGCCAGGCACGTCCAGGCGTTCCGGCTGTGGCTGGACGCGCTCGGGGTCCACGAGGACCTGCACGGGTACGTGGACGCCAACCCGGGCTACCGGACGCTGTTCTACGAGGAGCTGCCCGGCTCCCTGGAGGCGCTGCTGGAGGACCCGAGCCCCCGCAACCAGGTGCGCGCCTCGGTGACCTACAACCACATCATCGAGGGCTCTCTGGCGCTGACCGGGTACTACGCCTGGAACCACGTGTGCACGGTGCGGGACGTCTTCCCGGGGATGCGCCAGATCGTGCGCAGGATCGGCGACGACGAGCGGCGTCACATGGCGTGGGGCACCTTCACGTGCCGCCGCCACGTCGCGGCCGACGACGCCCACTGGGACGTGGTGCGCGAGCGGCTGGACGAGCTGCTGCCGCACGTGATGTCCACGGTGGAGCGCGGCGAGGAGCCCTCGGACGATCCTGCGACGCGGCGCTACGAGCTGCCGCCGGGGGAGCTGGTCCGCTACGCGGGCGACCGCGCGCTGCGCCGGCTCGGCGCGATCGAGTCCGCGCGCGGGGTGCCCGTGTCGCGGATCGACCTGGACGCCACGCCAGAGAACCTGGAGGAGCGGTTCGGCGAGGAGGACCGGGAGGTCATGCGGAGGCTGGCGGTCCGGGACTGAACCCGCCGGGCCCGCTCAGACGGCGCTGCGCGGGGCGCTCCTGGGCGCGTGCCACAGCTCGCGGCGCCCGCGTTCGGCCTCCAGGGCGATGCGTCCGAACGGCTCGGTCCGCCAGTCGTCCCCCTCCCGGTGGTTGGCGTAGAGCACCTCGCCGTCGCGGGAGAGCACGTAGAGCGAGTCCACCAGCCGGTGGATCTCCAGGAACTCCACCGTGTTGGGGACACCCAGATAGAAACGGTCATGGTGGAGTTCGGGCATCCACCTGCCGAAACCCTGGTCGGCACGGGCCCGGGCGTAGCGGTCGGCGATCGCGAAGCGGCTGTTGGAACTGTGGGTGGCCACGAAGGCGACCTCCACCCGGTATCCGGCGTCGCGGAACCCCTCCACCCAGGACGCGGCCCAGTCGGCGCGGCCGAGGGGGTGGCTGCACACCGCGTCCACGCGACCCGCGCGCAGGTGCGCCATGGCGAGCCCGTGCAGGCCGCCCACCTGCCGGGACAGGGAGGAGGAGGCGGCGCGGTCGTCCGCGGTCATCGCCCACTCGTAGTCGGGCGCCAGGCGCAGCAGGTCGTCGCCGTCGTAGCTGACCGTGCCCTCGGGGAGGAACGGCAGGACGAGGCGCTGGAGTGTGGACTTGCCCGAGCCGGGCTGGCCGCCGAGGAGCAGGAGCCGGGGCCGCTCGCGGGCCGGTCCGGTGAGCCGGTCGCGGAGCGCGAGGTCGAACAGCGCGTCCAGGTCGGTCCCGGCCAGGACCCCGCCCGGCTCCTCGGGGGTCGCGCCGTCGCGGACGCGGATCGGCTCTGCCCGCAGTTCGGCCACGACTCCGGGGAGTTCGCGGTTGACCCGGGCGACCTCCTCGTCGCCGAGGAAGGGCAGCCGGGCCTCCTGCGCGAGGAGCTCGGCGGCGCGTTCCCGGAGCCCGGTCCTGCTCAGGCAGGCGCCGACGGCCGCGCTGTAGAGGTTGTAGGCCCGTTCACGGGCCTGCCTGGAACCGGCCTCCTGCGCGGGGAAACCGCCGCAGGCGCTGTCCTCCACCAGGGTCCGCTCGCCCACCTGTGAGATCGTCATCTGTGTCCGCCCTTCACCCACCGGGGATGCTAGTGCCTCCCCTGCCCCGGGGTGCGGGGTTCGGCGCTGTTGGCCGGAGGCGGCCAGGAGAACGGGGCGGGACGCGGTGCGCCCCACCCCGTCAGGCCGGTCAGGCCGCGGAGCACGTCACCTCGGGTGCGCTGTTGCTACCGCTGTGGGTCGCGGTGAACCCGAACTCGGTGCTGCCCCCGGCGCTGAGCGTGCCGTTCCAGCCGAGGTCGGACGCGGTGACCTGCGACCCGCTGCTGGCGAACTCGGCGTTCCAGCCCTGGCTGAACCGCTGCCCGTCGGCGTAGGTCCACGTCACGGTCCAGCCGCTGAGGGAGTCGTCGGCGGTGACCGTCACCGCCGCCTGGAAGCCGTTGCCCCACTCGCTGACGATCCTGTAGTCGGCCGTGCAGCCCTCGCCCGCGGGCGGGTCGGTGGGCTCGTCGGGGTCGGTCGGCTCGTCGGGGTCGGTGGGGTGTTCGGGGGCGTTCACCGCCATGTCGTAGGCGGCCTGGGGCACGAACTGCCCCGCGGGAGCGATGCAGCCGTCGGCCTCACCCGGCAGCTTGGTCCAGATGAAGGCGTCGATCATCGGGTTCCCGGTGTCGGTGCTGCTGGGGCGGCCGATCATCCGTCCCGGCGGGTCGCACCACTCGCCGTCGGCGGCGGGGCCGTTGCCGTTGCGGCTGGTGTCGACCACGGCGCCGAGCCCGGGCACACCCGTCGCGGCGATGACGGCCTCGGCGAAGGCGACCTCGTCCTCGGTCCAGTTGTAGTTGGAGGTGTTGGTGGCGATGCCGTGGGCGCTGCCCGCGATGTCCGCGCCGTTGAGCAGGTCGGCGGCCTCCTGCGGGTCCAGCCAGGCCGAGTGCCCGATGTCGAAGTAGACCCTGGCCTCGGAGGAGCCCTCCATGAGCGCCTTGCCCGCGTAGGCCATGGAGTCCAGGAGTTCGGACGGATCGCTGCATCCGCTCACCAGCGGCAGGGCGTCGGGCTCCAGGACGATGGTGGCGGACCGGCCCTCCAGGCCCGCGGCGACCTCGTCGACCCAGGCGCGGTAGGCGTCGTGGCTGGGCGCCCCGCCGCCGCTGTGGTTGCCGCAGTCGCGGCCGGGGATGTTGTAGACCACCAGGATGGGGGCCTGGCCCTGGGCGTCGGCGGCGCTGACCACCGCGTCCACGTCGTCGCGGACCTCGTCGGGGTTGTACTGGGTGAACCAGGTGGCCTGGGCGACCGAGGCGATACGGTCGCGGATGACGTCGGCCCGGGGGTCGCTGGGATTCTCCTCGACCCAGACGGCCGCCGACGTGTCGGGGTTGACGTAGAACTCGGACTCGGCGGCCGAGGCGGGCGCTGTGCTGAGCAGCGCCGTTCCCAGGGCCAGAGCCGAGACGGAGCTCACTGCTGCTCCGATGGCTATGCGTGTGCGGGACATGAGCCTTCCTTCGGTGTGGTGTTCCCCGGTTTCCCCTGCTTCCCCGTTACTGCGCGCATGGGAGCGCTCCCAAAAAGTCACGTTACCCCGCGGAGTCCCTTTCCCCCAGAGGAGTAACGACTGTGTTTCCCAAAGGTGACATCTACGCCCTGACATAGGGTGGTCACATGTCGCCCACCCCGCCCTCCTCCCCCGCCGTCATCGACGCCCTCGCCTGGGTCCACGTCCACGAGGGGCGCCTGCTGTGCGTCCGCACCGACGGGGTGGACCTGTTCTACCTGCCCGGCGGCAAGCGTGAGCCCGGGGAGAGCGACGAGGCCGCGGTGGCCCGCGAGGCCCTGGAGGAGGTCAGCGTGGTGCTGCGGCCGGACACGGTCCGCCGGATCGCGGTGATCGACGAGGCCGCCCACGCCCAGGGCCCGGGCACCCGCGTGCGCCTGTCGTGCCACACCGCCGAGTACGACGGCGAGATAGCGGCGGACAACGAGATCGCCGAACTCGCGTGGATCGGCTTCGCCGACCGCCGACGCTGCGCCCCGGCGGTGCGCCGCCTCATCGAACTCCTCCACGCCGAGGGCGCCGTCCGCTGACCCGGGCCCGCCCCGCCCCTCCCCCACCCGAGAAAATGAGTGGCCCGCGCCCACCCCTCTGGTTACAGTTCGGGAACTGTGCGCACACTTCCCCAGCCCACCGGCGTTCCCGAACGCCGGTCGGCCGACCGGTTCCTGTGGTGGCTCATCCGGAAGGAGCGCCGCTCACTCCTGTGGGCCGGGGCCGCCACGGGCGCCCTCATGCTCGACGGCGTACTCATCTCCGCCGCGCTCGGCGCCGCCCTCGACTCCGGGATCGCCCACGGGGACCCGGGCGCCCTCCTCGGCTGGTTCGGCGTCCTCAGCGCGATCATCGCGGTCTCCGTCGCACTCGTCCCCCTCTCCCACCGGGCCGACTGCTTCAACTGGTACGCGTCCGCCTACCGCACCATCCAGGTGGTCACCAACCACTCCGTGCGCATGGGCCCCACGCTCACCAGGCGACTGCCCTCCGGCGAGGTGGTGGCCGTGGGCACCGAGGACATCGACCGCATCGGCGACTTCTACGAGACGGTGGGGCAGCTCCTGGCCGCCCTCATGACGGTGACCGTGGTCAGCGCCTTCATGCTCACCTCGCACGTCACCTTCGGCGTCATCGTCCTGGTGTCGGTCCCGCTCATCATGGCGGGGATGGTGCCCCTGCTGAGCCTGTTCTCCCGCCGCCAGGAGCACCAGCGCGACCGGCAGGCCGAACTCACCACCCTGGCCACCGACCTGGTCGCGGGCCTGCGCGTGCTCCGGGGCGTGGGCGGCGAGCGCACCGTGGACCACCGCTACCGCACCGCCTCCCAGCGGGTCCGCTCCGCCACCATACGCGTGGGCCGGGTGGACGCCGCCCTGAACGCCGTGCGCGAACTCCTTCCGGGCCTTCTCCTGGTCGGCATCGTCTGGTACGGCGCGCGCCTGGCCCTGACCGGGCAGATCACCGTCGGCCAGCTCGTCGCGTTCTACGGCTACACCGGCACGCTCTCCACGGCCGTGCGCCACCTGATGCGCTCCCTGTCCCTGTTCGTCTCGGCCCGGGTGGCCGCGGGGCGCGTGGTGCGCGTGCTGCGCCTGGAGCACGACCACCCCGACCCCGAGCGTCCCGCACCGGAACCGACCGGCCCCTGCGACCTGCACGACCCCGGAAGCGGGGTGACCCTCGCCGCGCACCGCACCACCGGCGTGGTCTGCGCCGACCCCGCCGACGCCACCGCCGTCACCGAACGCCTGGGGCGCTACCGGGACGAGGAGGGCGCGGACGCCGTGCTGGTCGAGACGGCCACCGGCCGGACCGTGCGCCTGCGCGACCTGCCCCGATCCCAGGTGCGCCGCCGCGTCCTGGTGGCCACCAACGACGCACACCTGTTCTCCGGAACCCTGCGCGACGAACTGTCCCCGGACCAGGGGATCTCCGACGAACGCCTCGCCGAGGTCGTGCGCGCCGCGCACGCGGACGACGTGGTGCGCCAGTCCGCCGCCGGGCTGGACGCGCTGCTCACCGAGCGCGGCCGCGAGTACTCCGGCGGCCAGCAGCAGCGCCTGCGCCTGGCCCGCGCCCTGGCCATGGAGCCGGAGATCCTGCTCCTGGTGGAGCCCGCCTCCGCCGTGGACGCCCACTCCGAGGCCGCGATCGCCGCGGGGCTGCCCGCCGAGCGGGCGGGGCGCACGACCGGCCTGGTCACCACCAGCCCGCTGCTGCTCCACCACACCGACCGCGTGCAGTTCGTCGAGGGGGGCCGCCTCACGGCCGAGGGGACCCATCGCGGTCTCCTCGCCGAGTCCCCCCGCTACGCCGCCACCGTCCTGCGCGCCGCTCCCGCGGAGGAGAAGCCATGACCCGGGCCGCCGACGACGCCGAGACCCTCGGCCCGCCCGAGGCGTCCGCGGCGTCCAGAACATCCGACGTGCCCGGCACGCCCACCGCGTCCCGGACATCCGGGACGTCCCAGACGCCCACGGCGCCCGCCACACCCGTCCCCGCGCCCACGGAGCACCACGCGGCGGGACTGCCGACCGCGCCGGTCGCGGCCGTGTGGAGGCGGCTGCGCCGCGCCGGGCGCGAGCACGGACGGCTGCTCGCCGCCGTCGTGCTCCTGTACGGGACGGCCGCGCTCATGGCGCTGGCCTCGCCCTGGATCCTGGGCCTGATCATCGACACCGTGCGCGCGGGCGGGGCCTCGGCCGGGCCCCTCTCCGAAGCCACGGGCCAGGCGGCCTCGCACGTCGACGTGCTCGCCGGACTCATCGTCGTGGCGCTGGTGCTGCACGCCGGGTTCACCCTGGCGTCCGTGTCGGCCTCGATCCGGTTCGGCGAGAGCGTGCTGGCCGAACTGCGCGAGGAGTTCGTGCGCGCGGTGCTCCGGCTCCCGATGGGAGTGGTGGAGCGGGCGGGCACGGGCGACCTGGTGGCGCGCACCGGCCGCGACATCGGCCACCTGAGCCACACCGTGCGCGTCTCGGTGCCGGTGATGGCGGTGAGTTCGGTGACCCTGGTGGTCGTCACCGCGGCGCTGGCCGTCCTGCACCCGCTCCTGTTGCTGGCGTGGCTGCCGTCCGTGCCCGTGCTGTGGGTGTCCACGCGCTGGTACGCCCGCAGGGCCCCGGACGGGTACGTGCGCGAGCTGGGCACCTACTCGGAACTGACCCAGAGCGTGACCGACACCGTGGAGGGAGCGCACACCATCGAGTCGCTGGGACGGCAGGCCCGGCGGATCGCGCTCAACGAGCAGAAGGTGGGCCGGGCCTACGCGGCGGAGCGGTACACGCTGTGGCTGCGCTGCGTCTGGTACCCGCCGCTGGAACTCGGGTACATGCTCCCGATCGCGCTGACCTTCCTGGCGGCGGGCCTGCTGTACGCGGACGGGTCGCTGAGCCTGGGCGGGATCGCCACCGCGGTCTTCCTCAGCAGGCAGATGGGACGGCCCCTGGACCAGCTGCTGGACCAGGTGGACAGCCTGATGATGGGCTTCACGAGCATGCGCCGGCTGCTGGGCGTGGAGCTGGCCGGGGAACCGGCGGAGAAGGCGCCCCCGCCCTCCGTGGCGGACGCGCCCCGGACCGCCCGCCCCGGCGAGGTGCGGGTGGAGGACGTGCGCTTCGGCTACACCGACACGGAGGTCCTGCACGGCGTCGACCTGGTGCTGGCGCCCGGCGAACGCCTGGCCGTGGTGGGTCCGAGCGGCGCGGGCAAGTCGACCCTGGGCAAGCTGATCGCGGGCGTGCACCCGCCCACCTCGGGCGGTGTCCGCGTGAGCGGGGCACCGGTGTCGGGCCTGCCTCCCGAGGAACGGCGCGCGCGGGCGATCCTGCTGAGCCAGGAGAGCCACATGTTCCGGGGGACGATCGCCGAGAACCTGGCACTGGCGCTGGACCGGGCCGAGGGCGCGGCCGCGGTGGACGAGGAACGCCTCTGGGAGGCCCTGGCCGCCGTGGACGCCGAGCCCTGGGTGCGCGCGCTGCCGGACGGGCTGGGCACGCGGGTGGGGTCGGGCAACGCCTCGCTGGACCCGGCCCACGTGCAGCAGCTCGCCCTGGCCCGCGTGGTGCTGGCCGACCCGGACGTGCTGGTGCTGGACGAGGCCACGTCCCTGATGGATCCGCGTTCGGCCCGCCACCTGGAACGGTCGCTGGCGGGGGTGCTGTCGGGCCGTACGGTGGTGGCCATCGCGCACCGGCTGCACACCGCGCACGACGCCGACCGGATCGCGGTGGTGGAGGACGGCCGGATCAGCGAGCTGGGCAGCCACGACGAGCTGCTGGCCCGCGGCGGCTCCTACGCCGACCTGTGGCGGGCCTGGCACGGCGCGGGCTGAGGCCCTCGGTCCGCTGCCGCCCGCACGCTCGGGAGGGCCGCTGGCGCTGGGCCCGGAGGCCTTCTCGGAGGCGAGGACACCGCCCGCGCCCTCAGGAGGGCCCCTGGCCGGAGCCGGAATCCGGCGGACGGACGCCCTCGCGCCGCCTCCGTGTCCGGGTCCTCAGGAGGGCCCCTGGCCGGGACCGGGGAACGCGGACGTGTCGAGTTCGATGTCGAAGGGCTTCGGCAGCCCGATCTTGGCCCCGAAGTTCACGGTGGTGGCGTGGTTGTAGCGGCCGTCGCCCGGCTGTTCGTAGAGGGTGACCGACGGCCCCGTCTCGTCCCATGCGTCGATCAGCAGGTAGAGCGGAACCGGGCCGTGCGCGTAGCCCCACAGCTTCTTCTTGCGGTCGGTGTCCCTGCTGCCCCGGGACACGATCTCGACCACCAACTCCGCCTCGTCCGCTGGACAGGGAGTACGCGCCTGCTTTGCGGCCGACACCGGCATGACGACCAGGTCCGGCATGTAGAGCCTCTCGACCACCGGCCACTGGAGCCCCAGCGTCTGGAAGATGTGCCAACCGTCGGGGAGAGCCAGAAGCAGTGCCCTGTGGACCCAGGACGCGATGATGTTGTGGGGCACAGACGGGGGGGCCACGAGTACGACTCCGTTGTCATCGATGATCTCGGCCCGCCAACCGTCGGGCACGTCCAACTCTTGCCAGGTGTTCAGCAAGTAGTCCCATCGAGACAAGCCCACCACCGGGTCGGCTTCCGTCATAGCCAGGCTCATTTCGCTTTGCACCTCCGAACAGGAACTGCAACGCTCCGTGTCCCCGTCCGCCCGACACTTCGCAGAATAACCCCGGCTTTCCGCGAACGACAGTGCCGCTTCGGCGATCCCGGCGTTCCCAGTGTTTCCGGTCCCGGTCCTGGCCCCGGAAAAGGCGAAACCGGGCGACCCCCGAAGGGGCCGCCCGGTCGTCGCGGGCGAGGTCGCGTATCCGGACCTCAGACACCTGCGGGCCCGGGGGCCCGAGGTCTCACGGACCTGCTAGAAGTCCATGCCGCCCATGCCACCGGTCGGGTCGCCGGCGGGAGCGGCGGCCTTCTCCGGCTTCTCGGCGATGACGGCCTCGGTGGTCAGGAACAGACCGGCGATGGAAGCCGCGTTCTGAAGAGCCGAGCGGGTGACCTTGGTCGGGTCGATGACGCCGTCCTTGAACAGGTCGGTGTACTCGCCGGTGGCGGCGTTCAGGCCGAACCCGGGCTCCAGGTTGCGGACCTTCTCCGCCACGACGCCGCCCTCGAGGCCGGCGTTGATGGCGATCTGCTTGAGCGGCTCGGCGATGGCGCGACGCACGATGTCGGCGCCGATGGCCTCGTCGCCCTCCAGCTCCAGCTTCTCGAAGGCCGGGACGCTGGCCTGGAGCAGAGCGACACCACCGCCGGGCAGGATGCCCTCCTCGACCGCGGCCTTGGCGTTGCGGACGGCGTCCTCGATGCGGTGCTTGCGCTCCTTGAGCTCCACCTCGGTGGCGGCACCGGCCTTGATGACGGCCACGCCGCCGGCCAGGCGGGCGAGACGCTCCTGGAGCTTCTCGCGGTCGTAGTCGGAGTCGGTGCGCTCGATCTCGTTGCGGATCTCGTTCACGCGACCGGCGATCGCGGTGGCGTCACCGGCGCCGTCCACGATGGTGGTCTCGTCCTTGGTGACGACGACCTTGCGGGCGCGGCCGAGCATGTCGAGCTCGGTGCTCTCCAGCTTGAGGCCGACCTCCTCGGTGATGACCTGGCCGCCGGTCAGCACGGCGATGTCGCCGAGCTGGGCCTTGCGGCGGTCACCGAAGCCCGGGGCCTTGACGGCGACGGACTTGAAGGTGCCGCGGATCTTGTTGACGACCAGCGTCTGGAGGGCGCCGCCCTCCAGGTCCTCGGCGATGACGACCAGCGGGCGGCCGGCCTGGAGGACCTTCTCGACAACCGGCAGGAACTCGTTGTTGTTCGAGATCTTGGAGTTGACGATGAGGATGTAGGGGTCCTCGAGGACCGTCTCCATGCGCTCCAGGTCGGTGGCGAAGTAGGGCGAGATGTAGCCCTTGTCGAAGCGCATGCCCTCGGCGAGCTCGAGCTCCAGCCCGAAGGTCTGGCCCTCCTCGACCGTGATGACGCCTTCCTTGCCGACCTTGTCCATGGCCTCGGCGATGGTCTCGCCGATCTGGGGGTCGCCGGCGGAGATCGAGGCGGTGGAGGCGATCTGCTCCTTGGTCTCGATGTCCTTGGAGAGGTTGCCGAGCTCCTCGTTGATGCGCGCGACGGCGGACTCGATGCCGCGCTTGAGGCTGATCGGGTTGGCGCCGGCGGCGACGTTGCGCAGACCCTCGCGGACGAGGGCCTGGGCGAGCACGGTGGCGGTGGTGGTGCCGTCACCCGCGACGTCGTCGGTCTTCTTGGCGACCTCCTTGACCAGCTCGGCCCCGATCTTCTCCCACGGGTCCTCGAGCTCGATCTCCTTGGCGATGGAGACACCGTCGTTGGTGATCGTGGGGGCGCCCCACTTCTTCTCCAGGACGACGTTGCGGCCCTTGGGGCCGAGCGTGACCTTGACGGCGTCAGCGAGCTGGTTCATGCCGCGCTCGAGGCCGCGACGGGCCTCCTCGTCGAACGCGATCAGTTTGGCTGCCATTGAGTTCTTGTCCTCCCGTGACCGGGCTGATACGCGATGGGACGAGGCATGCGCCCGCGACGGACGACCGGGGACCCTCCGGCAACCCTGCTGCCGGGGGCCGCGATCTCGCAGCCTCGATCCGGTTAGCACTCAGTCAAGGCGAGTGCTAACCAGTTCCCTTTTTAGCACTCGACCCCGGCGAGTGCAAACGATGTGGTCACGATTTCCCATCCCGGCATTCCCGCATCTACCTGCACAAACACCGTATGACATGGGGGTTTTCCGCGTTGAGCGGACGGAGCCGCGCACCGGTTCCCCCCTCCCGGCGCACGGCTCCGGCCCCGCTCCGCCCCGGCTCCAAGGCCCCCGGTCCGGCTTCGCCCCGGCTCCGAACGGGCTCCGACCCGACCGGGCCCCGACCCGGCGCGCGGCAGCGGCACCGAGGTCAGGAGCTGAGGCGGCGCATCGCCCGCGGCCCCCCGGCCAGCGCCGCGACCGCCAGCACCACCGCCACGGCCCAGCCGACGGCGACCGACGCGTCCCACTGCCCGGCGAACAGGGCGCGCTCGGCGTCCACCACGTAGGCCACCGGGTTGGCCCGCGAGAGCGCGTACAGCCACGGCGGCGCCAGTTCCATCGGCAGCAGCACGCCGGACAGCAGCATCAGCGGCATGATCAGCGTCTGCACGATGGGCGCGAACACGTAGGTCTGCTTGACCGCCAGGGCCGTCAGGTACGACAGCGTGGACAGCCCGGCGCCCAGGACGGCGAGCAGGAGCAACCCCACGACGGCGCCCGCCAACGACGCCTCGAACCCGAGCGGCACCACCAGCACGAGGATGAGCACCATCTGCGCCAGCATCATCACCACGTCGCGCAGGACCCGTCCCAGCAGCAGGGAAACCCGGCTCACCGGGGTGGCCAGCAGCCGCTCGTGCGCTCCGGAGGACATCTCCGGCAGCAGCCCGAAACCGGCGAACCCGGACGTGAACAGGCCGAGCATCACCAGCAGACCGGGCACGAACCACTGCCACGGGTCCTGCCCCTCGGCACCGGCCAGCCCCGTCAGCAGGGGCGCGAACAGCACCAGGTACAGCACCGGTTGCAGCATGCCGAAGAACAGCATCAGCGGCCGGTGCAGGAACGGCCGCATCTGGCGGGCGAAGACGGTCGCGGTGTCGCGCACCAGGCCCGGCCCCCGCGCGGCGGGCGTCTCCGCCCCAACCGCCTTGGCCCCGGTCCTCTCCTCCCCGTCCGCCTCCGCCGGGGTTCCGGTCACCTCGTGGAAGCTCATGCCCCCTCCTCCCTCAGGCTGCGTCCGGTCAGGGTCAGGAACACGTCGTCCAGGGTGGGCCGCTGCACCCGGACGGCGAGCAGCGGGACTCCGGCCGCGTCCAGCCCGCGCAGCAGCTCGGGCAGCACGGTGTCCCCGCGTTCCACGCGCAGGCGCACCTCGGCGTCGCGCCCCGCGTCCGCGAGCACCTCCGCCGTTCCGGCGGAGGGCACCCGTTCGGCGATCCCGGCGGCGGTGCGCGCCTGTTCGGCGTCCGGCACGGTGAGGGTGACCAGGTCGCCGGAGACCTTGCCCTTGAGCTCGTCGGCGGTGCCGTCGGCGATGACCCTGCCGTGGTCGATGACCAGGACCCGCTCGGCCATGTCGTCGGCCTCGTCGAGGTAGTGGGTGGTGAGCACGACCGTGGTGCCCGTCCGGTCGCGCAGCCGGGTGATGTGCTCCCACAGGTTGGCTCGGCTGTGCGGGTCGAGTCCGGTGGAGGGCTCGTCCAGGAACAGCAGCTTCGGCTCGTGGATGAGCCCCATGGCGATGTCGAGGCGCCTGCGCTGTCCACCGGAGAGCTTGGTGACCTCGCGGTCGGCGGCCCCGCCCAGCTCCAGCTGGTCGAGGAGTTCGTCGGCGCGGCGGCGCGCGGTGCGCCGGTCGAGCCCGTACAGCAGTCCCTGCGTGTACAGCTCCTCCCGGGCCCGCTGGTCCTCCCCGGCGCCGTGCCCCTGACCGACGAAGCCGATCCCCCGGCGCACCTTGGCGGGTGCGGTGCGGACGTCGTGCCCCGCGACCACGGCGGTGCCCGAGGTGGGCTCCAGCAGGGTGGTGAGCATGCGCAGTGTGGTCGACTTCCCCGCGCCGTTCGGTCCGAGCAGGGCGACGAGCTCGCCCTCGGCGACGTCGATGTCGACGCCGCGGACGGCCTGGACGACCTCCTTGCCGACCCGGAAGTCGCGGGTCAGCCCACGTGTGTGGATCATCCCTCTCCTTATTAAAACTTGAGTACGAGAGAGAGTGTGCACCACACCGACGCGATATTCAAACTTTAATAAGAGCTCGGTCCGCCCCCCGGGGATCCGACCCGGACAGAGGGGAGCCGAGACGCCGGAGCCGATGGATCCGGGGGCCGCCGGGTCAGCGGTCGCGGGCGGACGCCCCCGGCACCGGGGGCAGCCCGAACGCGTCGGGGCCGTCGTCGGCCATGGTGTACTCCCCGGACCGCAGGGAGGCGACGAGGTCGCGCGTCCAGCTGGCCTCGGCCCCGATCGTGCCCCGCCACAGGCCGAAGAGCTCGCGCACGTGCACCGGCTTGCCCCACCCGTCGGAGGGCCGCAGCTCCCCGTCGGTCCTCTCCAGCAGCTCCAGGCGCTGTTCCAGCAGGCCGACGACCTCCGCGCGCGGCAGGGCGGTCATGAGGGTGACCGCCGCGAAGAGCATCGCGGGGTCCTCCCTGCGGGTCAGCCCCCGGCGGATGAGGCGGTGCAGCTCGGCCTCGCCGTCCTCGGTGATCGCGTAGGAGATGCGGTCGACCACCTCGTCCCCCTCCGCGACGAACTCGCGCAGCCTGCCCTCCTGGGAGAGCTTGCGCAGGGCGTGGTAGATGGAGCCCCACTTGATGTTGGCCCAGTGCTCGGTCCCCCAGTCCAGGAGCTGACGGCCCACGCGGTATCCGTGGGCCTGCCCCTCCATGCGCACCACACCCAGGACCAAAAGCCGTGTCGCCGACATCTCCACCCTCGTTCGACCGGAATCCCTTCCAGCCTACGAGCAGCGACGCGGCGGTCGGCGCGCCCCGACCAGGCCCCTCGGCGCTACAGCTTGCGGAAGTACCGCACGATCGGCAGCGCTGTGTAACCGGCGCGCTCGTAGGTGGCGCGGGCCGGGGCGTGCCCGTCGTCGCCGCCCGTCTCGACCATGGCCACCGCCGCGCCCTGCTCGCGGATCCAGTCGGTGGCGGCCTCGGTCAGCGCCGTCCCGACGCCCCGCCCCTGGTGGTCGGCGTCGACGCTCCCGGCCACCTCGTCGTGCTGGCTCCGCCTCCAGTCCGGGACCAGGACCGGGTAGACCTCCTCGCCCAGGACGCGGCGCAGCGAAGCGTGCACCGGTTCCCACGCGCGCAGTGCCAGAGCGACGACCGCTTCCCTGTCGGGTTCCCGGAACAGCCGGATCTCGATGTCCATGCGCACAGGCTAGACAGCGCCGATTCCGGGCGCACCGGGTTTTCCGGTGCGCTCAGCCGCGCAGGTCCTCCGGGAGCCACGCGGGCCCCGGGCGCACGGGTCGCCGGCGGACGCCGAAGGGGCGGCCGCGGCGCCCTGTCGCGCCGCGGCCGCCCCTCCCGGTGGGGCTCAGCAGCCCCCGGCGACCGCCGGGATGATGGAGACCTGGGCGCCGTCGGCGACCTCGGTCTGGAGGCCCTTCTCGAAGCGCACGTCCTCGTCGCCGATGTAGACGTTGACGAAGCGGCGCACCTTGCCGCCGTCGTCCAGGATGCGGGCGCGGATGCCGGGGTAGTTGGCCTCCAGGTCGTCGAGGACCTCGGCCAGGGTGGCGCCCTCGGCGGAGACCTCGGAGGCGTCGTTGGTGTAGGTGCGCAGGATGGTGGGCACGCGGACGCTGGCGCTCATGGCGGACTTCCTTCTCGTGGGAGATGACGGGTGGTCGGACGGCAAAGCCCGGATCCTGTTGCCTGGAGGGCCCAGCCGACAGCCCTGGGCAAGGGCCGGGGCGAGGCGGAGGCCCCGAAAAGCGCTGTCTAGGCCAGACCGGCGTCGGTGAAGGCGCTCAGCGACGGCTTGATCGTGGCGCTCACCCCGGCGTCGACGGCGTTCAGGGTCTTGAGCCCGTCACCGGTGTTGAGCACGACGGTCTCGGCCTTCGGGTCGAGCCTGCCCTCGCGGACGAGCTTGCGCAGCACGCCGGTGGTGACGCCGCCCGCGGTCTCGGCGAAGATGCCCTCGGTGCGGGCGAGGAGCTTGATGGAGTCGACGATCTCGTCGTCGCCCACGTGCTCCACCGATCCGCCCGTGCGCTTGGCGATGTCCAGCACGTACGGCCCGTCGGCCGGGTTCCCGATGGCCAGCGACTTGGCGATGGTGTCGGGCTTGACCGGCTGGATGACGTCGATGCCCTTGTCCCAGGCCTGCGCGACCGGGGAGCAGCCCGTGGCCTGCGCGCCGAAGATCCGGTACGGGCGGTCCTCGACCAGGCCGAGCTTGACCAGTTCCTGGAAGCCCTTGTCGATCTTGGTGAGCTGGGAGCCGGACGCGATCGGGATGACGATCTGCTCGGGCAGGCGCCAGCCGAGCTGCTCGGCGATCTCGTAGGCCAGCGTCTTGGAACCCTCGCCGTAGTAGGGGCGCAGGTTGACGTTGACGAATCCCCAGCCCTCGCCCACCGGGTCGCCGATGAGCTCGGAGCAGAAGCGGTTGACGTCGTCGTAGTTGCCGTCGATGGCCACGACCTTGCCGCCGTAGACGGAGGCCATGACGACCTTGGCCTCCTCCAGCCCGGCGGGGATGAACACGCAGGACTCGAACCCGGCGCGCGCGGCGGCGGCGCCGACGGCACCGGCCAGGTTGCCGGTGGAGGAGCAGGACAGGGTGGTGAACCCGAAGGTGCGGGCGGCCTCGACGGCGATGGCGACCACGCGGTCCTTGAAGGAGTGCGTGGGGTTGCCGGAGTCGTCCTTGACGTGGAGGGAGTCCAGGCCCAGCTCGGCCGCGAGGCGGTCGGCCCGCACCAGCGGGGTCAGGCCGGGAGCCATGTTGGGCAGCTCGGCGACGTTGGCCGGGACGGGCAGGAGGGAGCGGTAGCGCCAGATGCTCTTGGGGCCGCTCTCGATGTCGGCGCGGGTGACGGTCCCGAAGTCGTAGGCGACCTCAAGGGGGCCGAAGCAGAACTCGCAGGCGAACCGGGGGGTGAGCTCGTAGCGCTCACCGCACTCGCGACAGGAGAGCGCGGTACCGGGGCCGAAGGAGCGGGCGGTGGTGGGTTCGGTGGCGGTAATCGCCATGGCGAGGCGTCTCCCCTCATCTTTCCTGGCGGACACCTTGTCCCCAGGCCGGAGTTGGCACCTGTCCCAGCCGTCCCGCGGGTTCGCGGGTGTCACATGCTGGCATGGTTGCCGGGGCTTCGCAGGGCCGGTCCCTCCACCCCTCTGGATGAGCAATATGAAGTTTTGCGCTGGTCCTGTCGGATCCGCACCGCAACTGTAACGGAGGTGTCGGCCGGTTTTCCACGCCTGGTGATCCGGGTAACACGAAACGGCTCACATGGTGAGACGGCACTGGTCCGGGCCGGGGAGGCCCGTCCGCCGGTCGGCGCGCGTGTGACGCGCACCCCCGCTGACCCGCACGGGGTTTGGGGCGGCTGTCGACAGGCGAGACATAGGGTGAACCCCCTCTTCACCACCGCCCCACCCCGATCGCTTTTTCTCCGAGAGGACGACCACGTGGACAAGGCACAGATCCTCATCGCCTCCAACAGGGGACCCGTGTCCTTCTCGACCGCCGACGACGGCTCGCTGGAGCACCGGCGCGGCGGAGGCGGGCTGGTGTCGGGGATGATCTCGGTCGCCACCGAGATCGACAGCATCTGGGTGTGCGCCGCCCTGTCGGACGCCGACCGGCGGGCCGCTGCGGAGGCGCCGCAGGCCCGGCTGGACCAGGCACACGACCTGGACGGCATGCGGGTCCACATGCTGGACATCCCGCAGCAGGTCTTCGACGGCGCCTACACCGGGGTGGCCAACTCGACCCTGTGGTTCGTGCAGCACATGCTGTACGACACCCCCAACAAGCCGTCCTTCGGCTCGCGGTTCCGGCGGACGTGGGAGGACTACACCGCCTACAACAACGCGTTCGCCGAGGCCCTGGTGGCCGGTGCCGCCGAGGGCGCCCGCGTGGCCGTGCAGGACTACCACCTGGCGCTGGTGCCGCGGATCCTGCGCGCGCGCCGCCCCGACCTGCGCATCGCACACTTCTCGCACACCCCGTGGGCTCCCCCGGAGTACTTCCGGATGCTGCCCGGGCAGGTCGCGCGCGAGCTGCTGGAGGGCATGCTGGGCGCGGACCGGCTGGGCTTCCTCAGCCCGCGCTGGGCGGACGCCTTCCTGCGCTGCTGCGAGGAGATCCTGCGCGCGAAGGTCGACTTCGGGCAGCGCACCGTGGAGCACGGCGGCCGGTTGGTCGGGGTGGGCGTGCACGCCCTGGGCGCGGACGAGGAGGGGCTGCGCCAGAGCGCCGCCGAACCGGCCGTGGCCTCGCGCCGCAGCACCCTGGAGGACGCGGTCGGCGACACGAGGCTGATCGTGCGGGTGGACCGCACGGAGCTGTCCAAGAACATCGTGCGGGGCCTGGAGGCCTACCGCGAGCTGCTGACCGCCCGTCCGGAGTGGCGGGGGCGGGTGACCCACCTGGCGTTCGCCTACCCGAGCCGGGGAGACGTGCCGGAGTACCGCGAGTACACCGACGCGGTGCTGCGGACCGCCAAGGAGATCAACGAGGAGTTCGCGACCCCCGAGTGGACGCCGCTGATCCTGGAGGTCAACGACGACTACCCGCGTTCGCTGGCCTCGTTCCAGATGGCCGACGTGCTGCTGGTCAACCCGATCCGGGACGGCATGAACCTGGTGGCCAAGGAGGGACCGGTCCTGTCGGAGCGGGACTCGGTGCTGGTGCTGTCGCACGAGGCGGGTGCGGCGGACGAGCTGGGCGGGCACGCGCTGCTGGTCAACCCCTACGACACCGTGGAGACGGCGGAGGCGCTGCACGAGGCGCTGTCGATGCCCGCCGAGGAGCGGCGCAGGCGCAGGCAGCGGCTGGCCGAGGCGGCGGTGGCGCTGCCGCCTCGCCGGTGGTTCCAGGACCAGCTGCGCTCGCTGGGCTGAGTCCGGAGGCGTCGGGGCCCGGGGGCGCGTCCGCGCGCCCGGGTCCGCGCAGAGCCTGGGGCCCTGCGTTCGCACGGTCCCGGGTCTGCGGGTTCGGGACCGCTGAGGGCCCGGGGTCGGGGGCGCGTCCGCCGTCGGGAGACGGTACGCACCCCTGGTCGCGGCCCGGCGGACCGGGAGCCGGTCAGCCGGTCAGCCGGTGGCGCCCCTCCCGGTGTCCGCCTCGGCGAGGAGCTGCCGGATGATGTCGCTCTTGGCGTCGGCGTAGTCCTGGATGCGGTCCCAGGTGCGCCCGACCAGCTCGCGTTTGACCGCGGTGTAGCGTTCGCGCGCGTCGGCGTCGGCGATGAGGAGGTCGCGGAAGCGGCGCATGCGCTCCGCCTCCTCGCACCCCCGGCTGAACACGTGCAGGTTGAGGTTGACCTCGGAGCCCTTGAACACCCGGTGCTCGTACCAGTCGGGTTCCCTGATCACCAGGGGGTACCCGGCGGCTTCGAGGTCGGGCAGGTAGGCGGCCTCGTCCGAGGAGTCGGCGACGAGGAGCAGCAGGTCGACGCAGGGTTTGGCGGCGAGGCCGGGCACCGCGGTGGAACCGACGTGCTCGAAGAGCAGCACGCGGTCGCCGAGGGCCGCGCGGACCCTTCCGTCCTCGCGCCGGAACAGGTAGGGCCACTTGGGGTCGTACTCGGAGAGGCGGACGCGCCCGTTGACGAGATTGCGGAACTCGGGCGCGGTCCCGGCTCGCGGCTCGCCTCGTGAGGGCAGAGGAGACGCTTCGAGGGGTGACATTCTCCAAAGCCTTGTCCCCTCGGGTGCCCGCGTCAAGCCCGTCCGGCGTTGCTTACATATGCACGCGCAGACGTGACGTCACAGTTCGTCGGGGGTTCGTGACGTGCGGCGACCACGGACCGTGTCCGGTGTCCGGTTCCGGCCAGGAGGGCGAAGGCGCGCGTCCGCCGGGCCCCGTCGGGCGGACGGAGCCGTGCGGACCGGTTCCTAGTCGGGAACCGACACCACCAGAACCAGGGAACCCTCCAGCTCGGGCACTCCCCTCAGGTGCCCGAACCGGCGGTCCCAGGTCCCGTCGGCCAGGTCCCGGGACAGGTGGGCGGTGAACCGCTCGTGCACCGCCTCGTCCACGAAGCTCCACGCCGAGCAGGACAGGCGTGCGCCCACCTCCAGCAGGCCCTCCGGCCGCCCGTAGTAGGCCTCGTTGAACCCGTCGGAGCAGTCCAGGGGCACGGGGACGGGCACGACGGTGGTGGCGCCGCCCAGCCCCGCGGCCAGAGCGGCGATCGCGGGGTAGCGGCGGGCCTCGGTGTCCAGGACCTCGGGGGCGTACTCGTGGAGCCAGAAGTCGCGCACCAGGTCCGGGTCGCAGGTGAGCACCGCGACGGGGCCCGCGGTGACCCGGCGAGCCTCGGCCAGCCCGGCCTCCAGGTCGCGCCACTGGTGGACGCTGAACGTGGTCATGGCGGCGTCGAAGGACCCGTCGGGGAAGGGCAGGCTCTCGGCGGCGGCGTCGACCGCCGCGGGCAGGCTGTCCGGGCGTTTGGCCCGCATGCTGGCGGAGGGCTCCACGGGGGTGACCTCGCGGTCGAGGGGCTCGTAGGAACCCGCGCCCGCCCCGATGTTGAGAACCGTGCGCGCGTCACCGAGCGCGCGGTGCACCGTGGCCGCGATCCGGGGGTCGGGGCGGCGGTGGTCGGTGTAGGTGCGTGCGATGACACCGTAGTCGGCGTCGCCGGCGCTGCCGTCGGCCATGCGCGTCATGTGCTCTCCGCCCTGTCGTGGGCGCGCCCGCGGCGGGGCGCCCGGCGGTGAGGACGCTATCCGCCGGGCGGAGCCGGGCGCCAGTGCTCAACGGCCCCGCCCTCGGCACGGAGGGTGTGAGTGACCCCACACCGGCGGTGTCATGTGTTCGCCGGTTACGGTGCGTCCGGAACCGGAACCGGATAGCACCAGGGGCGTCCGGAACAGGGGCCTCCGGAACGGGCGCGGGGGAACCGGAGACGACCCACCACGGAATCCTCCGGAACGGGCGCGAGAACCGGCCGGAACCGGGGACGCCCCGGAACGGGGGCGTGGAGAGCCGAGGGCAGCCCGCCATGGGGGCTCCGGAACGGGCGCGCGGGAACCGGGAGCGTCCCGGAGCAGAGACCCCGTCCGTGCCCGCTCCTCCCGGGGGGAGCGGGCACGGACGGGTACGGCAGCTCAGTTGCCGCGGCTCAGTTGCCGCGCGTCCTGCGGCGGCGCCCGCCCTTCCTGCGACGGCTGGCGGGTGCGGCCTCGGCGGCGCGCTCGGAGGCGATCAGCTCGTCCTGCTCTCGGCGCTCGGCCTTCACGCCGTAGGGGTCGGCGGTGGAGCGGCGCACCCACAGGATCAGGATGAGGACGCCCAGGACCACGACGGCGCCGACGGTGACGAACCACGCCCACGCGGGCACCAGCCCCGACTGCTCGCCCTGCCCGGTCAGGTCCTCGTCGATGAGCGGGATGTCCTGGGCGACGCCGGACGCCTGCTCCTCCGCGCTGGGCAGGTGCAGCGCGGGCAGGCCGTCGGGACCGGGCCGGGAGCCGTCCACCAGGGCGTCGCGGACCTGGTCGGGCCGCAGCTGCGGGTGCTCCGCGCGCATCAGGGCTGCGGCCCCGGCGACCATCGCGGCGGCGTAGGGAGCCCCGGTCACCTCGGCCTGGCTCGGCTCCGGTCCAGCCGTGACCAGGTCGGCGCCGGGGGCGGTCAGCGCGATCATCCCGGCTCCGGGCGCGCCCGGGACGAGGGCTCCGTCCTGGTCCGTCCCCGCGACCGTGAGCACGTTGGGGTCCTCGTCCTCCCCCGCCGGGCCGACGACCAGCGCGCCGTTGTCGGAGGCCTCCTGGGTGGCCTCGGCGAGGTCGGGCCCCGCGGGCTCGGGCAGCAGGATGACCTGGGCGCCCTCCTGGGAGGCGAACCGCACGGCCTCGGCCAGCTGGTCCCCTGTGGGCAGCGCGAGCACGGTGGCCTCGGGAGCCACGCCCAGGACGCCGCCGTCGGCGTCCCTGCCGTGCCCGTGGGCCGCGACCAGTCCGGCCGTGGCGTTGCCCTGCTCGACGTCGCCGTCGTTCTCACCGAACCGCGTGTCCAGCTGGATGTTGTCGACCAGATCCGGGTGCCCCTCGTCGACGGAGACGCCCGGAAGCGCGACCGTGGCGCCCTGGCCCTGGTTCTCCTCCCACAGCTCCGGGGCCCCCACGGCCTGGAGTCCCCACTGCTCGGGCCGGTAGTCGGGAACCAGGTCCGCCGCGGCCGGGACCGCGGTCAGGCCGAGGACGGCGGCGGTGGCGGCCGCGAAGGCCGCGCTGGCCCCGCCACGGACGCGGCGTGTGTGTATCCTGTTGCGGCTGTTGCCCCCGAGCACGTCAGGCTCCCTCGAACGATGCGGTCGACGTTCCACGCGGCCCTCCGGACCCCCGTAATTCTGTCACGGGCACAGGATTCAAGCGTGGACAAGTGGCCTGAGGGGTAGAAAACGTAACTGTATCCCTGGTGCCAGTCCTGCGGTTTCGGCTCCTCATCCGGCATGTCGAGTCGCTAGCATGAGTCGGGCCGATCCGGACAAACCAATTTCCCGTCCAGGGGGTGTCCCATGCCGAATATCGGTCCGACCGAAGACGGTCAGTCGGCCCTCGCCGAGCGCGAGCAGCGCATCCTCGCCTTCGAACGCCAGTGGTGGAAGTTCGAGGGCTCAAAGGAACAGGCGATCCGTGACGAGTTCGGGTTCTCCGCGACCCGCTACTACCAGCTGCTGAACGGGCTGGTGGAACGACCGGAGGCCCTCGCCTTCGACCCGATGACCGTCAAGCGGCTGCGTCGGCTGCGCGCCGACCGCCGCCGTCAACGCAACGCACGCCAGCTGGGCATCCAGCTCTGAACGTTTCCCGGCCCTCTTCTTTGGGTCACTCGTACCCACCCCGCGCCCCGGTGACGACACCGTCCACACGGTCTCGCCGGCGCCTCCCGTCCGGGCCACCCCCGCGACGGAGAGCGGCGGCGCCGTCGCGTCCCACGAGGCCGACCGCGCACCCGACACCGCACGGACATCCGGCGAGACAGCCGTCACACACGCGGCGGAGTCCCGTCGGCGCCGGGGCGCGTCGGTAGTCTGGCGGTCCCGCCCGGCCCGCACCCGCGGCCCCACCGGAAAGGCCCTCCATGTCCCTGCCCCAACCCAGCACGGACGCCGGACGCACCGCGCTCGACGCCTTCCTCGCCGCACCCGAGCGGGCGCTGGCCGCCTTCGACTTCGACGGCACGCTCGCGCCCATCGTCGCCGACCCGCGCACGTCCGCCCCCTACCCGGGGATCGTGGACGTGCTCGCCGACCTGGCCGGGCTCATCGGCTCGGTCGCCGTGGTCACCGGCCGCCCCGCCGAGACGGCGGTGCGGCTGGGCGGCCTGGACCGGGTGCCCGGCATCACCGTGCTGGGGCACTACGGCGCCGAGCGCTGGGAGGACGGCCGCGTGGCCGCCGTCCCCGCGCCGCCCGGCGTGGAGGTGGTGCGCGAGGAGCTGCCCGGTCTGCTCGACGATCTGGGCGCCCCGGAGGGCACCTGGATCGAGGACAAGGGGCGCTCGCTCGCGGTGCACACCCGGCGCACCGCAGACCCGGACGGCGCGCTCGCCCTGCTCACGCCCGCCCTGAGCGAACTGGCCCGGCGGTCGGACCTCCAGGTGGAGCCAGGTCGGATGGTCGTCGAGCTCCGACCACTGGGTGTGGACAAGGGCGCGGCGCTCACCGCGCTCGTCGCCGAGGCGGGTCCGCGCGCGGTGCTCTACGCCGGTGACGACCTCGGCGACCTGCCCGCGTTCGACGCCGTGGTGGGACTGCGGTCCCAGGGCGTCGAGGGCCTGAACGTGTGCTCGTCCTCGGACGAGGTCACCGCCGTGGCCGACGCCGCCGACCTGGTCGTCTCCGGTCCCGCGGGGCTGGCCGACCTCCTGGGCGAGCTCGCCGACGCGATCCGCGGCGCCTCCGGGGCGTGACGCCCCCGGCACGGCGCCTTCAGGTGGGACAACCTCCGGGGCGTGACGCGCTGATGCGCTGACCGGAGACGGTGTGGCGTGTGGGCTTCCCCGCCGACGCACCCGTGTCCGTCCCCGCTCTCGTCCGGCGCGTGGGCGCGCTCCCAACACCCGCCGCCGTCACCACCCGCCTCAGGACGAGGACTCGTGCGCCTGCGGCGTGAGCGCCGACCGCGCGGCCGACCGCAGGTCCACCAGCCCGGTCCGGTGGCGCCCGTAGTGCACGGCGTTGGTGAGCACGCCCACGTACCGGCCGCTCTGCGGGTGCATGAACAGGCTCGTCCCGGTGAAACCGTTGTGGTAGACCACCCCCTCCGGGGTGACCAGCCAACCCAGGCCGCGCCACAGCCGCGCCCCCGCGTCCACGTGCGGCTGCCAACTCGTGCGCACGTAGGAGGACGGCACCGGCCCCCGTCCGCCGTCGTGCATCCGCAGGATCTCCCGGGTGAACGCGCCGAGGTCGATAGCGGTGCTGAACACCCCGGCGTGCCCCGCCACGCCGCCCATCAGCGCGGCCGCCTCGTCGTGCACCACCCCCCAGGCGGGGGCGGCTCCGGGGATGCGGCACTCGGTGGGCGCCACACCGGGCGAACGCGTCAGGGGGCCGAAGGCGGTGGAGCGCATGCCCATCTGCTCCCACAGGTCGCGGGCCAGCCGGTCCAGGCCCGTGCCGTAGAGGCGTTCCAGGAGCATGCCGAGCAGGATGAACCCGCGGTCGACGTAGGCGTAGCCCGGTTCCTCCAGCGGGTCGGCGAGGATGGCCTCCGCGAGGTCCTGGTCGGTGCCCACGTATCTCTCCAGCCAGGTCACCGGGTTGAGGCGGGCGGTGTGGGTGAGGATCTGCCGCGTGGTGATCTCCGCGCCGGGGAGGTGGTCCACGTCCAGGTACTCCGACATCGGGGCGTCCAGGTCCATGATCCCCTCGGCGACCGCCTGGCCGACCAGCGGCCAGGTCGCCATGACCTTCGTCAGGCTCGCGACGTCGTAGGCCACGTCCGGGGCGGTGTCGTGCTCGCCGTCGATCCGGCCGACGGCGACGAACTCCCACATGCCGCCGGTGCCGATCACGGCGGCTCCGCCGGGCAGCCACCCGGCGTCCACCATCACCTTCAGGACGCCCCGAATCCGCGCCCCTGTCTCCGTGAGCCAGTCACCATCACGCACAACACGCCTCCCCCCGGATGGTCTCGTCTTCCGGCGATACCCCGTTATCAGGTTGTTGTCACACGGGTCCCGGAGGTGCACAGGACGAAACCCTCGCAGGTCGCAGCCGTAATGAGGGCCACGGCACACGGCGGAGTAGTCTGGCGCCGGAGAAGCCCCGAGGAGGACGATGAGCAGCCAGACCCCCGTGCCCGCAGGTTTCCGCGGCGTGGCCGGAAACATCGGGATCAAGGACCCCAACGACGACTTCTTCGCGGTGGTGTCGGAGGTCCCCGCCCGCGTGTCCGCCGTGTTCACCCGGTCGCGGTTCGCCGGTCCCAGCGTGCTGCTCAGCCGCAGCGCGGCGGCCGACGGCAGCGCGCGGGGGGTCGCGGTGATCGCCCGCAACGCCAACGTGGCCACGGGCAGGGTCGGCGACAGCCACGCCCACGAGCTCCAGGAGCGCGTGGCGCGGGCGGCGGGTGTGCCGCCCGAGGAGGTGCTGGTCGCCTCCACCGGCGTGATCGGCCGCCCGTACCCGATCGAGAAGGTCCGCGCCTACCTGGACGCGCTGCCCGCGGAGTTCCCTCCTGCGGACCTGGACCGCTCGGCCGCCGCGATGATGACCACCGACACCCGGCCCAAGACCGCCTCGGCGACGGTGGGCGGGGCGACGCTGACGGGCATCGCCAAGGGCGTCGGCATGATCGAGCCGAACATGGCGACCATGCTGGCCTGGTTCTTCACCGACGCCGAGCTGGAGCAGCCGGTGCTGGACGAGGTGTTCCGCCGGGTGGTGGACCGCACGTTCAACGCGCTGAGCATCGACACCGACACCTCCACCAGCGACTCGGCGGCGGTGTTCGCCAACGGGCTGGCCGGGCCGGTGGACGCGGCGGAGTTCGAGGCGGCGCTGCACGAGGTGGCCCTGAAGCTGGTGCGGATGATCGCCTCCGACGGCGAGGGCGCCAGCAAGCTGATCGAGGTGCGCGTGACCGGCGCGCGCGACGACGCCCAGGCCAAGCGGGTGGCCAAGGCCGTGGTGAACTCGCCGCTGGTGAAGACCGCCGTGCACGGCGCGGACCCCAACTGGGGCCGGGTGGCGATGGCGGTCGGCAAGTGCGAGGAGGAGACCGACATCCTCCCCGGCAACGTGCGGATCTCCTTCGGCGACGTGGAGACCTACCCGGCGGAGGCCACGGACGGGGTGCTGGAGCGCGCCGCCCAGCACATGAAGGGCGACGAGGTGGTGATCGGCGTCGGCCTGGGCATCGCCGACGGCGCCTTCACGGCCTACGGGTGCGACCTGACCGAGGGGTACATCCGGATCAACGCCGACTACACGACCTGAGCCGCCGGTCCGGGCCCGGAGGGGTTTCGGACAGCCAGGTCGGTCGGTCGCGGTCGGCGGCGCCGTGCACAGCGGAGGCGGCCCCACCCTTGTCCACAGGGGGTGGTGCCGCCTCTTTCTTTCTCTGCTTGGGCGTCCGATCGGCAAATCTCCAGTAGGAAAGTTGAACTCTCCGACTATTGGAGCCATTCTGGAAGCGTGACCCCGGAAGCCCGGGGCACGAGCGCCCTGTTTCGGGGACGGGAAACCCCTGGACAGGCACCCCAGCCGGAAGGACCACACCCATGGGCGAGACGAAGGCGAGACGTCGGCGTGCGGTGATGCGTCGCAAGAACCAGGTCACCCTGCCCCGCGAGATCGCCGAGGCCCTCCACATCCGCGAGGGCGACGAGGTCGAGTTCGCCATCGCGGAGAACGGCCAGGTCACGCTCAGGGGCATGACCTCGGTACCCGCCGACCAGGCGTGGTTCTGGGAGAGCGACTGGCAGCGGGGCGAGCATGAGGCCAGCGAGCAGATCGCCGCGGGCCGAACCGAGGAGTTCGAGGACGCGGAGGCGATGTTCGACGCTCTGGAAGACGAGGAGCGCTGAGGACACTGGCCACGTTCGCCACCACCCCCCGGTTCCGGGCCGACTTCAAGAAACTGACCCGTCAACAGGCGGAGCGCTTCCGGAAGGTGGTCACCACCGAGTTCGCGCCCGACGCGCAAAAAGGAGAGTTCCGTCCCGGTCTGCGGGTCAAGGGTGTGCAGGGCGCCCCGGGGGTCTACGAGATGACCTGGGCTCCCGACGGGCGTGCCACGTGGGAGTACGGCGATGAGCGCTTCCCTGGCAAGCCGCACGTGATCTGGCGCCGGGTGGGCACACACGCCGTCTTCAACCCCGGGCCGCCCTGACCCCGGGGGCCGGACGACGCAGGAACTCCCGTCACGCCCCACTCCCCCGGCGGTGTGCGGCCGGGACCGCACGGCGGAGGCGACACAGCGGAGGCGGCATCACCCTTGTCCACAGGGGGTGGTGCCGCCTCTTCTTTCGCGGTTTCCTGGATACAGGGGGCCCACGGCCTCCAGCAGCATGGGCGTGCCCGCGAACCCGTGCGGCATCAGCGTGCCCGCGATCCGGTCCGGCTCACCCCGGGACTGGAGAGTCACCAGTTCCCCCACGCTCTCAGCCCGACACCGCCGGAGACCCGGTCCGGCGCTCCCGAGTACCGGACCGGATCCCGCTCCCGGCTAGATGTGGACGGCCGGGCCGTCGGTCATCCTGCCCGAGCGCATGAACAGCGACAGCACCGCGGCGACCAGCATGACCGCCGCCGCGATGGTGAAGGCGAACTGTAGGCCCTCCATGAACGCCAGGTTGCTGGCCTCGGTCACGGCCGCCACGACCTCCGGGGTCGCGCCCTCGGGCAGCACCGCGCCGCCCTGGGCCACGACGCTCTGCATGTCCGCCAGCTCCTCGGCGGCGGGTTCGGCCAGCCCCGCCGCGGCGAAGTGGCCGGGCAGGGTGGAGACGATCGTCGCGGACATGACCGCGCCCAGGACCGCCGTGCCGAGGGAGCCGCCCAGCTGCATGGCGGCCTGCTGCACGGCCGAGGCGACACCGGCGTACCGCACGGGCGCGTTGCCGATGATCGCCGCGGTGGCGCCGGTCATGATCAGGCTCAGGCCCATGCCGAGCAGGACGAACCCGGCCGAGATGTAGAGCACGCCCGTGTCGGTCCCCAGGAGCGACAGCATGAACATGCCCGCCGCCGCCAGCAGCAGACCCGCCGTCGTGGGCGGCCGGGCGCCGACCCGGTCCAGGATCCGGCCCGCGATCGGCGAGGTGACCGCCATCAGCGCGGTCATGGAGATGAGCTGGAGGCCCGTCTGGGCGGGGCTCATGCCCCGCACGCCCTGGAGGTAGAACGTGATGAAGAACAGCGACCCCATCAGGCTCAGCGCCATCGCGACCGTCAGGACGGCGCCGATGGAGACCGAGGGGTTGGCGAACAGGCCGAGCGGGAGCAGGGGCTGCTTCGCGCGGCGTTCCCACACGAGGAAGGCCACGGCGAACACCGCCGTGACGGCGAGCGAGCCCAGTGTGACGGGGTGGCCCCAGCCCACGCTGGGCGCCTCCACCAGGGCCCACACCAGGGCGAAGATGGCGATGCTCAGCAGCACGATGCCCGGAACGTCCATCCGGCTCCCGGCGTCGGTCGGCTTGTTGGCGGCCAGCAGCCACAGGCCGAGCCCGAGGGCGACCGCGCCCACCGGGACGTTGATGTAGAAGACGGCCTCCCAGCCGAGGGAGCCGACCAGGACGCCGCCCAGGATGGGGCCGCCCGCCGTGGCGGCGCCGATGAGGCTGCCGAAGACGCCGAAGGCCCGGCCGAGCTTGCTGGGCGGGAAGCTGGCGCGCAGCAGGCCCATCGCCGAGGGCAGGAGCAGCGCCCCGAAAATCCCTTGCAGCACCCGGAAGGCGACGAGCATGATGACACCGGCGGACAGCGCGATCGCGACCGAGCTGAGGACGAAGCCGACCGCGCCCACGAGGTAGGTGTTGCGGTAGCCGAAGCGGTCGCCGATCTTGCCCGCCGTGATCAGGAAGACCGCCAGGCCGAGCAGGTAGCCGTGGGTGACCCACTGGAGCTCGGCCAGCGAGGCGCCCAGGCTCGTGCCGATCGCGGGGTTGGCGACGGCCACGATGGTGCCGTCCAGCGCCACCATCATCACACCGAAGGCGATGGCGACCAGGGTCGCCCAGGGGCTCTCCGTCCAGCGCTGTTTCCGCGCCGCCCCCGGTTCCGGAGCAGCCTTCGGGACGGTCTGTGCGGTCATGGTTCCCCCTGCGTGCCGATGTCGTCGTCCGCATGATTATGTCGGCCGCTGACTCTTTGCAGCAAGTGCGTTTTGTCAGTCGCTGACGTAATCTGTTTCACACGGTATCCTCGTTCGTCAGACCTCGGTCGACAGGGCCGAGACCAGCGGGCAGAGCCAACATGCGGAGGCACGTCCATGAGCACGACGAGTGCCGAACCGGGGGAGCAACTCGGGTTGCGCGAGCGCAAGAAGGCCCGGCTGCGCGAGTCCCTCATGGAGTCGGCGCTGCGCCTGTTCCACGAGAACGGTTACCAGCGGACGACGACAGAGGAGATCGCCTCCTGCGTCGGGGTCTCCCAGCGCACGTTCTTCCGCTACTTCGGCTCCAAGGAGGACGTGGTCCTGGAGGCGGTCGAGGACATCGACGAGCAGTTGTTCGCCGCCCTGCTCGCCCGTCCCGCCGACGAGTCGCCGTTCACCGCGCTGCGCAACGCGATGCTCGACCACTGGGCCTACCTCGAACGCGAGATGCTCCACCTCCAGGGCAGCGCCATGGGGTTGGTGTCCGAGAGCCCCGAACTGATCGAGGTCAACATGCGCTACTGCCACAGCAGGCAGGAGCGGCTGGCCCGGGCGCTGGGCGAGCGCACCGGTGTCGACCCGGCCACAGACCCGCGCCCGGGGGTCCTGGCCTCGGTGTTCCTGTCCGTGCTCAACAGCGGCCACCAGGCGTGGTGCGTGTCCGGCTCCAGTGACGTGGAGGACCTGGTCCAGGCGTTCCTCGAAAGGTTCGACCTGGTGCCCGAGGTGGTCGGCGGCCGCTGGGAGGGCCCGCGAAGCTGAGCGGCTGAGCGGTTGAGCGACTGAGCGGCTACACAGCCTCGCGGGCCCTCCCCTTGGTTCACATGGGAAGCCTCAGCCGTACAGGGCGCACCAGAGGCGCACCCGGTCCCGGGGTTCGTCGAACTCTCCGGCCGAGGTGCTGGTTGTGGTGGAAGTCATCGCTGTGGCGGAAGCTGTGGCCATGGCAGAAGCCGTGAACGCGGCGGAAGGCGGCGCGGCCAACAGGTCACCGACCGGAACCCGTGGCAGCGGAGGCATGTAGGGGCGGACCAGTGCGCCCGCCGTGTGATCCGGGTTCGGGGTAGAACGCCGCGCATCGGGGATCAGGACGCGGCTCAGGAACAGGTCGCTGCCGTAGCGCGGATGCGGGCCGCAGTGCGAAGGCAGGCCGCCGTTCGGGGACGGGTCGCGGTCGCGGCACACAGAACCGTCCAGGCCAGGCCAGCCCAACCCCATGGGCGAAACCCTCAGCGGAGTCCGACCACACCGCCATGGGATGATCCCGTCCACCATGTGTACGGAATTGTCTGTGGAGGTTGGCGATGTTCGCGTTGCCCCTGGATGTGGACGGCGCGGAACTGCGCCCGCTCGAACCCCGGCACGCCGAGGAGTTCCTGGCCAACATCGACCGGGGGCGCGAGTTCATCGGACGCTACATCGCGCTCCCGGACGTCATCGTCGACCTGGAGTCGAGCCGGACCTACCTGCGCTCGTACGCGGAGAAGGCCGCGACCGACACCGGCGGCATCTACGGCATCTGGTCGGGTGAGCGGCTGCTCGGCGGCGTCCTCTTCCGCACGATGGACCTCACGCATGGCACCGCCGAGGCGGGCTGCTGGCTGGAACCGTCAGCCGCGGGACGCGGACTGGTGACCAGGGCCGTGCGGCGGATCATCGACTGGGCCGTCGAGAAGCGGGGCATCCACCGTGTGGAGTGGCACGCCTCGTCGGCGAACGAGGCCAGCATCGCCGTGGCCCGGCGGCTCGGCATGACGCGGGACGGCGTGCTGCGGGAGAGCTACGTCTACCGGGGCGAGCGCCACGACATGGAGGTCTGGTCGGTGCTCGCCCCGGAATGGCGCGCACAGCACCGGTCCTCCTGACACCTGCTGCGCCCGGGACGGCTCAGCGGCAGACCGCCCATCCACCAGCGCGCGGGCGACCGGGGTGCGGGCGACCGGGAGAACCGGGTCCGCCGACCGCCCGCACCGTCAGCGGATGTCGCGACGGTCCAGTACGGCTGAGGCCCCGGCGGTCAGCACCGCCGTGAGGCCGAGGGAGACCGCCGCGACGGCGGCCACGAGACCGGTGGTGACGGTCCCGGCATCCGCGAACATCCCGGTGCCCAGCTGGGTCGCCCGGCTGAGCAGCCCGTACGGGACGGCCACCGCCACGGGTTCGAGCCGGAGCGTCAACAGCAGCACCCCCGTGACCGCCCCCAGCAGCGCCACGGCCACGGGGGCGGCGAAGGACCTCATGAGCATCGACAGTCCGGACTGGAGCGCCGCCACGGGCAGGCACGCCAGCACGATGACGACGCTGACCAGCAGGTACCGGGGCGGCAGCGTCCCGGGCAGCGCGAACATCAGCTTGCCCACGGCGATGACGCCCGCCACCAGCACCGCCTGCATCGCCGCCGCGAGCACCGCGAGCACGACCGTCTTGCCGAGGACCACGTGCAGGCTCGACACCTTCCGGCCCATCAGCGCGTTCCAGTTGCCGCCCTGGTGCTCGACCCGCCACACCAGCGAGGCCAGCACGGCCACGCCGATGGCCAGGGGGAACAGGCCGTAGAAGACCACCACCCGCAACCACAGGGTGTGCCAGTCCTCTTCGAGCGGCTGACCGGAGACGACCGTGTTGGCCGCTCCGGTGAGCACCGCCAGCAGCGGCAGGAGCACCACCACGACCCAGCTCAGGGAACGCTTCAGCTTGAGGAACTCGGCTCGGACCGAACCCATGGCTCAGGCCTCCTGACGGTCGAACAGGCGGGTGACGAGCATGAACAGGAGGCCGACCGCGGCTCCGAGGGCGACCACGCTCAGGTGCGAGGGATCCAGCGAGACCATGCCGGACCCGCGGGCGCCGACGGGCGTGACCAGCGCGTAGTACCCCCACGGAGGCAGGAGGTGAGCCAGCCACGCGGGCGCCCCCGTGCTGGTCAGGGCCACGAACACGCCCAGCACCCCGACGCCCAGTCCCACCAGCTGGTTGCCCACGCGCGCCGACAGCAGGAGGTGGAACGCGAGGAGCACCAGGTTCACGACCACGGCCGCGGCGGTGTAGCCGAGCCACTGCCCGGCCGGGAAGGCCACCGTGATGCCCAGCGCCAGGCCGACCGCCACCACCAGGCCGCTCTGGGCCAGGGTGGCCGCCACCACGACCGCACCGGTGGCCGCGAACTTGGCCCGGCACAGGTGTCCGGGTGTCAGCCCCGAGGTCTGGGAGAGCAGCCAGCCGTTTCCCTGGTGCTCGATGTCCACCTGTCGGCTCGCCAGTACCGCCAGCAGGATGGGCGAGACCAGCGGCACCGCCAGCGCCATACCCCCGAGCAGCCACCGCCAGGGATGTTCGGAGGGGTCGTCCACAGACTCCAGGAAACCCGGGTTGCCCAACGCGGCCGCGCACGACAGCGCGACCACCCCGACCACCATGACGCCCGCGACGGGCGCCACGCGCAGGCGGCGCATCTTGGCGAACTCGTTGGCCACGGCACGGACGATCACAGGCCCTGCCCTCCGGTGAGGTCCATGAACACGTCCTCCAGGGACTGGGCGTCGCGGCGCACGCCGTGGACGGGCACGTGTTCGCCGACGAGGTGGGCCACCACACGTGCCGTGGCCCCGTGGTCGAGTCCGGGCAGGCGCACGGCGCCGCCGTCGCGGACCGCGCCCCACTGGGCGGTGAGGGCACTCGCCCGTCCGGGTTCGGTGGTGTCGATCAGCACGTCGGGGGTGGACCGCGCGAGCAGCTGGTCCCGCGTGCCCTGGAAGAGCATGCGGCCGCCGCTGAGGATGCCGAGCACGGAGGCCGTCCGGTCGATCTCGTCCAGCAGGTGGCTGGAGACCATCACGGTGGTCCCGCGTTCGGCCAGCTCTGTGAGCAGACGACGGATCTCGTCGATACCGGCGGGGTCGAGGCCGTTGGTGGGCTCGTCCAGGATCAGCAGCCGGGGCTCGCGGGCCAGCGCCATCGCGATCCCCAGCCGCTGCTTCATCCCCAGTGAGTAGTCGCGGACGCGTTTGTCTAGGTGGCCCTGGAGGCGCACGGTGCGCACCGCCCGGGCCACCTGGCCGTCGTCCAGGTCCAGCAGCCGCCGCACCAGGCGCATGTTCTCCCCGCCGGTGAGGTGCGCGTACGCGGGCGGGGACTCGATGAGGGAACCGATGCCGCCCAGGAGTTCTCGGCGGGTGGAACGCCGCATGGGACGGCCCATGACGTGGATCTCGCCGCTGGTGGGGCGTACCAGCGACAGGAGCATCTTCATCGTGGTCGACTTGCCCGACCCGTTGGGGCCGAGGAAGCCGTACACGCATCCTTCGGGTACGTGCAGGTCCAGGTCCTCGACGACCGCGCGGTCGCCGTACTTCTTGCCCAAGCCGTGGGTGGTGATCATCGCAGACACGGATCCATCGTGTCCGCCGGGGCTCCGCGGGTCGTCTGGCCGGAGGATGACCTTGCGCGTCCCCCTCCGGGATGACTCCGGCTCCGGTCTGCCCCTCGGGGGGTAGGCGCGTCCCGCCGAAGGTCGGGGACAGCGGCCCTGCGCCCGGCCTCCCGCCGGTTGGCGGCCAGCGGTTCCCGGTCGCGCGGGAACCCGGAGCGCTTCAGGCCCCTCGGACGCCGACCAGGCCGGTCTCGTAGGCGAGCACCACCGCCTGCACCCGGTCGCGCAGGTCGAGCTTGGTCAGGATCCGCCCCACGTGGGTCTTGACCGTGGCCTCGGACACGTGCAGCAGGGCGGCGATCTCGGTGTTGGACAGTCCGCGGGCCACCACCGCGAGCACCTCGCGCTCGCGCGGGGTCAGCACGCCGAGGGACTCGGGAGTGGGCGGGGCGTCGTCGTCGGCGCGCAGGTGGCCGACGAAGCGGTCGAGCAGCCGCCGCGTCGTGCTGGGGGCGACCACCGCGTCGCCGGAGTGGACGGAGCGGATCGCCGACAGCAGCTCCGGGGGCCGGGCGTCCTTGAGCAGGAAACCGCTCGCCCCGGCCTTCAGCGCCGCGTAGGCGTACTCGTCGAGGTCGAAGGTGGTCAGGATCAGCACCCGCGGGCCGCCGTCCGCGGCGCAGACGCGGCGCGTCGCCTCCACGCCGTCCATGCGCGGCATCCGGACGTCCATGAGGACGACGTCGGCCGCCAGGGTCCGCAGCAGTTCCAGCGCGGTGTCGCCGTCACCGGCCTCACCGACCACCTCGATGTCGGGCTGCGCGTCGAGGACCATGCGAAAGCCCGTGCGGACGAGTTCCTGGTCGTCGACGAGCACGACGCGTACGGCGTCCGCCCTCCCGACGCCTCCCGTACCGGTTCCTGTGTCGATGCCCGTCCCACCGGCGTCCGGTGTGCCCACAGGTGTGTTCCCCTTCTGTATCGCTCACGCGGTGACCGGACGCAACGGCAGCGACGCCACCACCTCGTAGCCTCCGCCCGCGCACGGTCCCGCCCGTACGGAGCCGCCGTACACCGCCACCCTCTCGCGCATGCCGATCTGGCCGTGCCCCCGCCCGGGGCGCACGGCCTCCGGCGCGGACACGCCGCGCCCGTCGTCGAGGACCCGCACCTCCAGCGTGTCCTCCCCGTAGCGCAGCCGCACCCGAACGCGCCTGACCTCCGGCCCGGCGTGCTTGAGCGTGTTGGTCAGCGACTCCTGCACCACCCGGTAGACGGCGAGGTCCACTCCCGTCGGCAGCGGGCGCGCCGGTCCCTCCACGGTGGACTCCACCGGCAGTCCGGCACGGCGCACCCGCGCGAACAGCTGTTCCAGCTGCTCGACGCCGGGTCGCGGAGCGTACTCCTCCTCGGCTTCGCCGTCGCGGAGCACCCCGAGCATGCCGCGCATCTCGGCCAGGGCGGTCCGGCCGGTCTCCGAGATGGTCTCCAGCGCGCCCCTGGCCCGCGCAGGGTCGGAGTCGATCGCGAACGCGGCGCCGTCGGCCTGCACCACCATCACGCTCACGTTGTGGGCCACCACGTCATGCAGTTCGCGGGCGATGCGCGCCCGCTCCTCGGCGATCGCCGCCCGGGCACGGGCGTCACGCTCGCGTTCGAGCCACTCCGCGCGCTCCTCCAGGCCGACGAGGTGGCTGCGGCGAACGCTCGTGTAGAGGCCGGTGACCCACAGCAGCATGATGAGGAACGTGTAGACGACGAACACGTTCCAGTCACCCCAGTCAGCGTGGGGCAGGCTCACGAGCATCAGCGCCAGGCCGACCTCGGCGGTGGCCAGCGCGGCCAGCGCCCACCTGAACCGACAGTGCGCGGCCACCGTGTACATGCCGATGAGGACGGCGAAGTCGGCCAGGAGCAGGCCGAAGCCGAAGGCCAGGTGCAGGAGCGCCACCAGGGCGAGGAACGCGAACACGGCCAGCGGGTACCTGCGCCGCAGCGCCAGCGGCAGTACGAGCACGAGCGTGAGGGCGAGGTAGACGGGCAGGGGGACGCCGCCGGAGGAGTCCGGGTCGGCGTGGTTGAGGCTGGCCATGAGGCACAGCAGCAGGAGCGGGGCCGCCTGGATCGCGTCGACGGGGGTTGTGTGCCGCCGCGACCAACGCCGGACTCTGCCGAACATGTGCTTGAGTCTACGTTCCCGGTTCCTGGCCGCCGCTTGCCCGGAGCGCGTTCCTCGGTCCGGCTGCCCGCTCCGGAACGGGGACGTCGCACCCGCGCCACCGCAGAGACGGCACCCGGGAACTCCGACGACGGAGCAGCCCCTTCCGGTGGGACGATGAGCACACGTACCGCCGACGGTTCCACCTCGGCGATCCCACGAACGAAGAAGAGCACATCACCATGCCCGAGAAGTTTCTGCCCAGTACCACGACCGAGCAGGAGGCACGCGACCTGTTCACCCGGCTCGACACGGACCAGGACGGCTCCATCAACATCCACGAGTGGCTGGTGTACGCCGAGCAGGACCTGGGACTCGACCGCATGAGCGCGCTGCACGCCTTCGCCCTCGACGTCGACACCGACCACGACCTGCTCATCAGCCAGGATGAGTTCGTCCGGATCGGCACGCAGGGGGCCTGAGGGCCCCGACGCCCCGTGCCGACCCTGCGTACCGGGCGCGCGCCGGTCCCGGACCGGGCTGCCTTCGACGAAAGCCGGTGAGGGGAACCGATCAAGGCCCGTCGGCCCGGTCCTCCCCCCCGCCATGGGAGGCCCGTCGGTTCCTCCATTCGGGGGAGACGCGCGGAACGGTCGACAGGAGCGTGCGGAGGGTTCCCACCGTTCGCCCACGGACGGTGGACCCCGTACAGAGCCGTCTGGGTGGAGAACCCCCGTGCCCCTTGCCCGAAGCGCCGCGCTGGTCGCGGCCTCCGGACTGTTGCTCACCGCCGTGGCCGCCCCCGCCCGGAACCGGAGTGGCAGCTGTGCTCCGACGTCGCCGAGGGGTGGGACGAGAGCGACGACCGCACCCTGTGCGCCACCGTTCCGGTGCCCCTCGGCCGTCCCAGGAGCCGGTCCGGCCTCCCCTGTTCGTGGACCCGGTGTGTTGGCGTCGGAGTCGCCGGGTGTGCGCCTGTCCCGTGCGCACGGGATCTGAGGCCCCGGGGTCGTGCGCCCTCCCGTGTCCGGGGTGTGGGGAGGGAGGGCGCACGGCGTTCCCGGGTGGGCGTCAGCGGTCGACCGCCTCCGGGTGGGCGGCGGCCCTGACCGCCTCGCGCGCCTGTTCGGCGCTGGAGGCCGCGACCGCCAGGTCGGCCAGTCTGCGGCAGTCGCTGTGGGTGTGCAGGGCCAGCGCGTGGCGCACGGCGGGCAGCGCGGGCGCGGACATCGACAGGCTGGTCGCGCCCAGCCCCACCAGCACCAGGGCCAGCAGCGGGTCGGCGGCGGCCTCGCCGCACACCCCCACCGGACGTCCCGACCGCTCCCCCGCGCCGCCCACGGTGCCCACCAGCTGGAGCAGCGCGGGCTGCCAGGGGTCGAGCAGGTCGGGCAGCGCGCCGAGGGTCCGGTCGGTGGCCATGGTGTACTGCGCCAGGTCGTTGGTGCCGATCGACACGAAGTCCACCCGCGACAGCAGCCGGTCGGCGAGCAGCGCCGCGCCGGGTACCTCGATCATCACGCCGACCTGGTCGAGCCCGGCCTCGCGGGCGAGGGAGACGAACTCCGCCGCCTCGTCGGGCGTGGACACCATCGGCGCCATCACCCGGACCTTGGCGGAGGTCTCCCGGCAGGCGGCGGCGATGGCCGTGAGCTGGTCGGTGATCAGGCCGGGGTGCACACGCGAGGTCCGGAAGCCCCGTACGCCGAGCGCGGGGTTGTCCTCGTGACCGGTCTGCGCGAAGGCCAGGGGCTTGTCCGAGCCCGCGTCCAGGGTCCGCACCGTGACCGTGCGCCCGGCGAACGCCTGGAACAGGGCCGTGTAGGAGGCGGTCTGCTCCTCGACGGTGGGCGGGTCGGAGCGCTCCAGGAAGAGGAACTCGGTGCGCAGCAGCCCCACGCCCTCGCTGTCGTGGGCACCGGCCTTGCCGGGGTCCCCCTCCCCGACGTTGAGCAGCAGCGCGACCGGGACGTCGTCGGCGGTCCGGCCCGGGCCGGTGGATCCGGCCAGCAGGGCGCGTCGCCGTTCGGCGCGTTCGCGCATGCGCTCGGCGAGCCCCTCGTCGGGCTCGACCTCGACCGTCCCGGCGTCACCGTCCACCGCCACCGGCGTCGCGTCCCGCAGTTCGGCGGCCCCCGCGCAGCCGACCACGGCCGGGATGCCGAGCGACCGGGCCAGGATGACCGTGTGACTGGTGGGTCCGCCGTAACGCGTGACGATGGCGAGCACGCGCTCGACGTCGAGCTGGACGGTGTCGGCGGGCGCGAGGTCGTCGGCGACCAGCACGTGGGGGACGCCGGGGTCGGGCAGTCCGGGCATCGGCAGGCCCAGGAGCACGGCGGTCGCGCGGTCCCGGATGTCGGCGAGGTCGGCGGCGCGTTCGGCGAGGTAGCCCCCCGCCGCCTGGAGCAGCTCCTGGTAGGCGCCGCAGGCCGCGTGGACGGCCCATGCCGCGGGGTCCCCGGCCTCGGTGCGCTCCGCGGCGCGGCGCGCGAGCTCGGGGTCGCGGGCCATGAGCGCCTGGGCGCTCAGCACGGCCGCCGCCTCGCCCTGGAGGTCGGCGGCCTGGCTGTCGAGCAGGTCGGCCACCTGTTCCAGGGCCTGACGCGCCCGGGCGGCCTCCTCCCCCGCGTCGACGACGGTGGGCCGCTGGTCGGGCAGGGACGGCGGTGGGGCCATCCGCGCCACCGGGCCGACTGCGGCCCCCGGGCTGGCGGGGATACCCGTCAGCCGGGTGTCACCGGCTGCGGCGGGGAGGGGTTCGGTCTTCGCCATGGTCGCTCCGTACGTCGGGAAGGGCCGGGGGTGGTGTGGCCGGGGCCCGTCAGGGTTCGTGCCCCGCCGGAGCGCCCCGTCCCCGGGCACGGGGAACGCGGGCGCCACCGTGCCGACGGGGGCGCGGGCCGGAAGGCCCGCGGCCGGAGGTCGGCCGTGGAGGGCGGTGGAGATGACGGGCGGGTCGCGTGTCCGGCAGAAGTTCTGTGTATCCAGGAAACCGCAGGAAGGCGGGCGGCGGTAGCCCCTGTGGACAACCGGGCAGGCCCCGCGGCCGCCCTCTCCCCAGTCCACGAGACCGCGGGGAGGGGCGGGGTGCGAAAGCCCTGCGGACGGCTCGGGAACCGGGTCCCGGGGCCGCTCCCCTAGCCGGGAGAGCCCGGGTGGCTCCGAAGGCCGTCCCGGTCCGGGGCGCCGCGGAGGGCCGGGCGGTCAGTCCCTGTGGACGACCCGCGTGGCCGGGGCCGTACACTCCCCGGCCGCACACGCGAAGCCCTCCGCCGCTGTCCCCGAACGGCCGCACGCCCACGCACCCGGGGCCGCCACCGCGCCCTACGGCTGGATGGTCACCTTGATCGCGGTGCCCGAGGCCACCGTCTCGATGGCCTTGTGCACGTCGGACAGGGACATCCGCTCGGTGATCAGGTCGGCCACCGGCACGGCGCCGGAGGAGATCAGCTCCAGGGCGCGGCGGTTGTGCTCGGGGCTGGAGCCGTTGGCGCCGAAGATCGAGATCTCCCGGTAGTGCACGGCGTTGGAGTCCAGCTGGATGATCGGCGCGTCCTTGGGCAGGCCGCCGAAGAAGCTGACCCGGCCGCTGCGCGAGACCATGCGCAGCGCGTCCTCCTGGGCGCGCCCGGAGGCGGCGGCGGTGATGACCACGTCGGCGCCCCGGCCGTCGGTCAGGCGGAGCACCTCCTCCACGGCGTCGGTCTCGGCGCCGCAGACCGCGGCGTCGGGCTGGACGATGTCGGCGGACATGTCCAGGCGTCCCCGGTTGATGTCCACCAGGTAGACCTTCGCGGCGCCGCGGGCACGGGCCAGCCGGACGTGCAGGCAGCCGATCGGCCCTGCGCCCATGACCACGACCGTGTCGCCCTCGCCGACCCCGGCGATCTCCTGACCGTTGAGCACACAGGCCAGCGGCTCGGCGACGGAGGCCTCGGCCAGGTCGATGTTGTCGGGGACGCGGTTGACCCCGTCCACGGCCAGGACCGACTCGGGGATGATCATGTACTCGGCGAAGCCGCCGTCGTAGTGGTAGCCCATGGACTCCTGGCGCGAGCACACGGTGAACCGGCCGTCGGAGCACTCCGCGCAGGTGCCGCAGGGGATGGCGGCGATGACCTGGACGCGGTCGCCCTCGGCCCAGCCGGTGACGCCCTCGCCCACCTCGACGATCCGCCCGGCGATCTCGTGGCCGATCACGCGGGGCGGACGGATGTGGTGGTGTCCGTGCCGGGAGATCTTCACGTCCGTGCCGCACGTGGAGCAGTTGACGACGGCGATCTTGAGCTGTCCGGGTCCGGCGGTCGGCTCGGGGGCCTGCTCCAGTCGGATGTCACCGGGGGCGTAGAAGCGGGCGACGAGCATGTTCGGGCCTTTCTGGTGGGCCCGCCGGCCCTGGGGCAGGGGACCGGCGGGTGGTTCGGTTGGGCTCAGCCGTCCTGGAGCGGGCCGAGCAGTTCGAGGACGTCGGACGTGGTGCTGGCGGAGCGCAGGCGCGCCGCCTTCTCCGGGTCGGTGAGGATCCCCGCCAGCGAGGACAGCACACCCAGGTGCTCGTCTCCGGAGGCGGCGATGCCGATGGCCACGTGGACGGTGGGACCGCCCCAGTCGACCCCGTCGGGGAACTGGACCACGGCCAGCGCGGTGCGCTTGACCAGGGACCGCGAGGCGTCCGTGCCGTGCGGGATGGCCACGCCCTCGCCGACGAAGGTGGGGATGGAGGCCTCCCGCTCGTGCATGGCGGGCACGTAGCCGGGTTCGACGGCGCCCAGTTCGACGAGCAGGGCGCCGCACTGGTCGATGGCGTCGGCCCGGTCGGCGGCCTTGCGGCCCAGCCGCACGGCCTCCTCGGTCAGCGCCAGATCACTCGGCAAGGGTGCTCCCGTTCTTCACGGCCTGCTCCAGGCGCGCGAACGCCGGGTCGCCCAGGAACATCTGGAAACTGATCACGACGGTGCCGGGCACCCGGGTCCGGGCCCGGTCGACCAGCCCGACGTGGCACAGGACCACGTCGGCGCCCTCGGGGATCCGGTCGACCGGGGAGTGCTCGACGGTCACGCCGTGCGGGGACAGGGTCTTGCTCAGCTGCGAGGTGAGCAGCACGCTGCTGCCCATGCCCGCGTCGCAGGCGACGACGACCTTCTTGATGGCGGAGCCCTCGATACTGCTCATCAGCTGTTCTCCTGGTTCTGGGCGGCTTCCTGCTGGGCTTTCTCCTCACGCTCGACCTTGCGCTCGGACCGGCCGAAGCCGAGCAGGAACGAGGCGATGACGAAGGAGACGATGGTGGCGGCGACGACCCCGGCCAGGACCGACAGGTGGCCCCCCGGCGGGGTGACCGCCATGATCGCGATGATGCTGCCGGGGGAGGCGGCGGAGATGAGCCCGGCGTCCAGGATCATGAAGGTCGCGACGCCGGACATGCCGCCGCCGATCGCGGCGAGGATCAGCTTGGGCTGGGCGAGGATGTACGGGAAGTAGATCTCGTGGATCCCGCCGAAGAAGTGGATGACGGCGGCGCCGGGCGCGGTGGCGCGGCTGACCTTGGAGCCGAAGAACATCAGGGCCAGCAGGATGCCCAGGCCCGGGCCGGGGTTCGACTCGATGAGGAACTCGATGGCGCGGCCGTCGGTGAGCGCGCGGGCCGTACCCAGCGGGGTGAAGACGCCGTGGTTGATGGCGTTGTTGAGGAACAGCACCTTGGCGGGCTCGACGATGACCGAGACCAGCGGCAGCAGGCTCAGGTCGATGAGGAACTGCACGCCCGCGCCCAGGCCCCCGGCGATGCGCTCCACCACCGGGCCGACCGCGTAGACGCCCAGGGCCGCCAGGAGCGCCGCGAGGATGCCGGCGCTGAAGTTGTTGACCAGCATCTCGAAGCCGGCCTTGATGCGCGGCTGGACGACCCGGTCGAAGTGCTTCATGAGGTAGGCCGCGAACGGCCCCATGAACATCGCGCCCAGGAACATCGGGATGTCCGCGGAGACGATCACGCCCATGGTCGCGGCCGCGCCGACCACGCCACCGCGCCTGTCGTGCACCAGCGCGCCGCCGGTGTAGGCGATCAGCAGCGGCAGCAGGTACTTGATCATCGGGTCGACGAGCGCGGCCATCTGTTCGTTGGGCCACCACCCGTCGGGGATGAACAGGGCGGTGATCAGGCCCCAGGCGATGAACGCGCCGATGTTGGGCATCACCATGCTCGACAGGAAGCCTCCGAAGCGCTGTACTCCGGAGCGCACCGAGGCGAGTCTGTCCGTGCTCTGCTGTGTGGTCATGGGGGACCTCCTGGGAGGTGCGACGGGCGGGCAGCCCGCCGATGAGATGGGGAGGGGAAGTGGGTGGGCGCGGGGCGTCCGGGGCGGGGCGGTCCCGGACGGTGGAACCGCCCCGCTCGGTGTCCCGCTCTGGTCAGACCACCTGGACCCGGGGTCCGGCGGCCTCCAGTTCGTCGGCGAGACCGCTGGCGAGACCGGTGTCGGTGATGACCAGGTCGAGGTCCTCGACCGCGGCGAAGCGGGCGAAGTGGTCGTTGCCGACCTTGGTGTGGTCGGCGAGCAGGACGCAGCGGCGGGCCGAGGCGATCATGGTCCGCTTGACCTCCGCCTCCGCGGGGTCGGGGGTGGTGAGCCCGCGTTCGGTGGAGATGCCGTTGGCCGCGATGAAGGCGACGTCGACGTAGGACTCGGCGAGGGAGCGCAGCGCCCAGGCGTCGACGGTGGCCTGTGTGCGGGTACGCAGGCGTCCGCCGAGCAGCATGAGGTTGATATGAGTACGTGGGGCGAGTGTGAGGGCGATGGACAGGGAGTTGGTGACGACGGTGAGTTCGCGGTCGGAGGGCAGCTGCTCGGCGAGGCGTCCGGTGGTGGACCCGGCGTCGAGCAGGATGGCGCCCTCCTCCGGGAGCTCGGCCAGGGCCGCCTTGGCGATGCGCTCCTTCTCCTGCGTCATGACGGAGTCGCGCACATTGAGGGCGGGCTCGAAGCCCAGCCGCTCGACGGGGATCGCGCCACCGTGGACCCTGCGCAGGACCCCGTGGCGTTCGAGTGCCGTGAGGTCGCGCCGGATGGTCTCGTAGGTGACGTCGAACTCCGCGGCAAGCCCCGTGACGTCGACCCGGCCGTCCCGCCGGGCGCGTTCGAGGATCGCCTTCTGGCGCTCTTCCGCGTACATGTTGGATCACCTGTGTTTCGGTGTGGTTTTCTGTGAGTTTAGTGGTGTTGCCTGGGACACACAAGAGGTACCTTGAACCAATATCCCAGCAACACCGCTCGACGCGAAGCCCCGCGCTCCGCCCGAACCCACCAGGAGCGTTTCCTCCCCCTCGACTGCACCCGCGCACCCGGACACCGGTGACGCGAGCCCCCTCCGCCCGTGACCGACAGTGGCCAAAACCGGAAACCAGGACACAACAGCATTGACACACGCAGGTAAACACACATAATCAAAGGTAGTCCCACATCCGGACCGGGCCGGGCGCAGCCACCTCGAAAAGAGCACCCATGATCCTGACCCTCACCCCCAACCCGAGCGTGGACCACACCCTGGAGGTCAGCCACCTGACCCGCGGTGAGGTCCTGCGCGTGGGCTCCACCCGCGCGCAGGCGGGCGGCAAGGGCGTCAACGTCTCCCGCGCGCTGCGCCGCGCCGGCGTGCCCACCAGGGCGGTCCTGCCCGTGGGCGGCGGCGGAGGCGCCGAGCTGACCACACTGCTCGGAGACCTGCCCTGCGTCGCCGTCCCCATCGAGGGCGAGACCCGGGGCAACATCGCCGTCACCGAGGACGACGGCACCACCACCAAGCTCAACGCACCCGGCCCCGTGCTCTCCCCCGGGGAGACCGACGCCCTGCTCGCCGCCCTGGAGGGCGAACTGGGCCGGGGACCCGCGTGGGTGGTGGCCAGCGGCAGCCTTCCCTCCGGCACCCCCGACGACCTGTACGTGCGCGTCGCCGAACTGGCCGCCTCCCACGGGGTCCCCCTGGCCCTGGACACCTCCGGCAAGCCCCTGGAGTCGGCGGCCCGCGCGGGGTCGGTGTCCCTGCTCAAGCCCAACCACGAGGAGCTGGCCGAGCTGATCGGCCGGGAACTGCCCACCGTGGGCGCGGTCACCGACGCCGCCCGCGAGGTCCTGGGGTGGGGCAACGGCTCCGCGCTGGTGACGCTGGGGGGCCACGGTGCGATACTCGTGGATCCCGAGCACACCTGGTGGGCGCGCGGTCCCCGGGTCCGCACGCGCAGCACGGTGGGCGCGGGCGACTGCTCCCTGGCCGGGTTCCTGGGCGCGGACGGCTCCCCCGAGGACCGGCTGCGGCACGCCGTGGCGTGGGGGACGGCCGCGGTCTCCCTGCCCGGAACCACCGTCCCCTCCCCCGACGACGTGGCCACCGACGCGATCAGCGTGGTGGCCGACCCCGACCCGCAGCGGCCGGTCGACACGCTCTGACCCGGGCCTCCTCGCCCACCCGACGATCTCCCGACGACTTCTTCGAGGACTGACATGCCCCAGCGCACCGTAGCCATCGCCTCCCAGCTCGGCCTGCACGCCCGCCCCGCCAGCCTGTTCGTCCAGGCCGTCAACGGCTCCGGCCTGCCGGTCAAGGTCGCCCGGGAGGGCCAGGACCCCGTGGACGCGCGCAGCGTGCTCGCGGTGATGGCGCTGGGCGTCAAGCACGGCGAGACGGTCACCCTGTCCTGCGAGGAGCAGGAGAACGCGGACAAGGTCCTGGACGAGCTGGTGGAGATGCTGTCCCGGGAACTCGACGCCTGATCCAGGCTCCGCCCGGCCCCCGTCCGGACACGGGCCGTCCCCGTCCGGGGGCGGCCCCGACGGGGCACGGGTCCGCCCTGCCCTGGTCTTCGGGGACGGCCGGGGCTACCTTGCTGCCATGGACACCTCACGTGACGACACCGTCATCGGCCCCTCGGGGATCTGCAGGCGGGGGCAGCACGACTGGAAGCACGATCCCCCCGGGGCGAAGCGGCAGATCTGCACCCGGTGCCGGTCCATGTCCACGACGAACTACTGCGACTGCGCCGAGTGCGCGTCCGGCGGCGCGGAGGTCTGAGCCCCGTGGGGCCGGGCCGCACGGAGCCGGGCCCACCGGATCGGCCACCCCACCGCCCCGGGCCCGCGGGGCGACCGCGGAGAGCTCTCCGCGAGACCTCCGCGGCGGTCCGTCCCGGCCCCGGGCGGGAAGCGCGGCGCCCGGCCGCGGCGGTGACCCGCCCACGCCTTCCGGTCTAGACAGTGTTTTTTGGGACCTCCGCTTCGCTTCGGCCCGTGTTCGGGCGCCCGAAGCACGGGAACCTTCGGTGTCTCCGGCGGGTTCGCTCGTTCCTCACGAACCCGCCTCCACCACCTCCAGAACCCCGTGGGCGCCCGAACCAATCCCCCAGCTGAGACCGGTTCGAAAAACAGACCCTAGTCCTCCCTCCGCGCAACGCGGTGGACCTTGTGCTGCGCGGCCTGCGCGCGCGGGCGCACCACGAGCAGGTCGATGTTCACGTGCGGGGGCCGCGTGACCGCCCACACGATGGTGTCGGCGACGTCCCCGGCGGTCAGCGGGTCGGGCACACCGGCGTAGACGGCGTCGGCGGCGCCGGAGTCCCCGCGCATCCGGTTGAGGGCGAACTCCTCGGTCCTGACCATGCCCGGCGCGACCTCCAGCACGCGCACCGGCTCCCCGCACAGCTCCAGGCGCAGCGTGGCGGCCAGGGAGTGCGCGCCGTGCTTGGCGGCCACGTACCCGCCGCCGCCCTCGTAGGCCACGTGGCCCGCCGTGGAGGAGACGACCAGCACGGTGCCGTCCCCGCTGGCGATCAGCTTGGGCAGCAGGGCCTGGGTCATGTTGAGCACGCCGATGACGTTGACCTCGTACATGGCGCGCCAGTCGGCGGGGGCGGCCTCGGCGACGGTCTCGGTGCCGACGGCGCCGCCCGCGTTGTTGACCAGGACCTCGCACGAGGCCAGGGAGTCGGCGAAGGCGTCGACGGCCGCCCCGTCGGTGACGTCGAGGACGTGGGCGCGGGCACTGCGGCCCTCCGCGGCCAGTTCCTTCGCCAGCGCCTCGATCCGGTCGGCGCGGCGGGCGACCAGGACCACGTCGTAGCCCTCCTCGGCGAGGCCGCGCGCGGTGGCGGCCCCGATCCCGCTGCTGGCTCCGGTGACGACGGCGGTCGCTGACATGGTGGTTCCTCCTGGAAGTCGCTGTCGCGCCGAGCGTATCCGGTGGCCGTGCCCGGACCGTGGGGAGGAGGGGCCGCCCGGCCGCCCGGGTTCCAGCGGTGGCCGCGACGCCCCGGCCCGGGGGTGTCACCCACGCACGGACCCGTACGGACCGGACACCGCGCGGGTCCGTCTTTCGCCGCGCCCCCTCGCCACACGAGAGCCGGTCGACCGGGCGGGACGCGTCCCGTGCTTCTATGAGGGGTGCTCGCCGCCCCGACGCGTGTCGGAAGCGGCGCGCACCATGTCGGCGGACACGAGGAGGGGCGGACCGGTTGCGGGGTATCGAGATCCGGGAGCTGGAGTGCTTCCTCGTCCTGACCGAGGAGCTGCACCCCGGACACGCCGCGGTGCGGCTGGGCGTGCCCGCGGACACGGTGGACCGGCTGCTGCGCGCCCTGGAGGACCGGATCGGCGCCCCCCTCCTGGACCGCACGGGCCCGCGCCTGTGCCTCACCCCGTTCGGCGAGGAGTTCCTCGACGCCCTGCGGCCCGCCTACCAGAACCTGGCGGCGGTGGTGGACGGCGCGCGCGACCGCGCCCACGGCGGGCCGTCCCTGGTCCGCCTCGGATTCCGGGGGAGGGTGCACGGACCGGTGGCCGAGGCGGTGCGCGCCTTCGAGGAGCGCGAGCCCGGCACACGGGTGCGGATCGTGGAGACGGCGCACTCGGACCCCTTCAGCCCGCTGCGCGAGGGTGAGGTCGACGCCGCCGTCGTCCTGCTGCCGGTGCGCGAACGCGACCTGGTCGTGGGAGCGGTCTTCTCCCGGCAGCCGCAGCGGCTCGCGCTGCCCGCCGACCACCCCCTCGCCTCACGCCCCGGCGTCGGGGTCGAGGACATGGCCCGGGTCTCGCTCATCCCGGTCCGGCGGACCCCCGACCACTGGCTGCGCGTCCACGCCCCCACCCTCACCCCTCTGGGCAGGACCATCCACCACGAGACCGGCGTGGACACCCTGCGGGAGGGGTTCTCCCAGGTCGCGGCGGGACGGGGGGCCATGCTGCTGAGCGGGGACGTGGCGGACCACGCCGACCGGGACGAACTCGTCCTCGTCCCGGTCAACGGCCTGCCGGAGTCCTCCCTCGGCCTGGTGTGGCCGCGCGGGGACCGGCATCCGAGCGTGCCGGTCCTGGCCGCCGCGCTCGCCGAGACCCTGGGCTAGCGGCTGACCGGGTCTGTCGCCAGCGTGACACACGAGGCCCTGACCTGGGATGATCTTGTACCCATAGCCAATGTCGGCGCTCGAACCTCGCGATAAGTACAAGGTCACGCTGAGGGGGCGCGGGCCCGTCGTCGCGGCCCGGGCCGCCTCACTCCTGCTCGTGGTGGGCCCGGTGCTTCTTCTTGGGGACGTCGCGCATGTCGACGTAGGGCTCCTCGTCCACCGGCTGGCCGCCGGAGATGGCGCGTCCGCGTTCGATCTCGGCGTTGAACTCCTCACCGAGCAGGATCGCGATGTTGGTGATCCACAGCCACACCAGGAAGACGATCACCGTCGCCATGGTCCCGTAGGTCTTGTTGTAGGACGCGAAGTTGGCGACGTAGAAGGCGAAGGCGGCCGAGGCGAGCAGCCAGAGCACGACCGCCAGCACGCTCCCCGGGCTGACCCAGCGGAACCCGCGCTTGGCGTTGGGCGAGGCCCAGTACAGGAGCGCGATCATGAACACCACGATGAACAGCAGCACCGGCCACTTCGCGATGTTCCACACCGTCACCACGGTCGAGCCCAGGCCCAGCAGCTGCCCGACCCAGGCCGCGGCGCTGCCGGTGAGGGCGACGCCGACCACCGTCAGGGACAGCAGGACGACCATCAACAGGGTGACGCCCACGCGGATCGGCAGCGTCTTCCAGATGGGCCGCCCCTCGGGCACGTCGTAGACGACGTTGGAGGCGCGCATGAAGGCCGCGATGTAGCCGGAGGCCGACCACAGGGCGATCGCCAGGCTGACCAGACCGAACACGCCCGCGGCCGCCTGGTTGCCCTGGAGGTTCTCGATGGCCGTCGTCACCAGCCCCGCGGCGTCGGCGGGCATGGTGGCGGAGATGTTCTCGGTCAGGGTCCGTGTCGCGGAGGGCCCCGCCAGGCCGAGCAGCGACACCAGCACGAGCAGCGCCGGGAAGAGCGACAGGATCGCGTAGTAGGTGAGTCCGGCGGCCAGGTCGGCCAGCGAGTCCTCCTTGAACTCGCCGACGGTCCGGCGCAGCGACGCCCACCACGACGACGCCGACATGTCGGTCGGTTTCTCGGCCTCCTCCGGAGAGGAACGGCCGTCGTAGGTGTCCGAGGAGTTGCGTCCCACCATCTTCCCACTCCTTCCCTCACCGGTCCCGGGGCCCGGGGCCCGGGGCCCTGGAGGAGGCGGGGCGAGGGGCCCTCGGCCCCTCGCCCCGCCGCGCGTCCCCGCCGCGCGGACACACCCGGGCGGCGCCCCTGCCCGGAGGCGTTCCTCCGGGCAGGGGTGAGGCTCAGGAACCGCGCATCTCGTCCTTCGCGGACACGGCCTCGTGGCGGGCCTGCTCGCCCGTGGTCTGCACGGCCTCCGAGGCGCTGCCCTTGAGGTGCTCCCCCGCGGTCCGCGCGGACTCCACCGCCTGCTCCTTCACGTGGGCGGCCGACTCCGCGACCGCCTGGCGGGCCGGTTCGATCGCGTCGGCGTGCTCGCCCACCCGGCGGGCCGCACGCTGCTCCGCGCGGCTCTCGGAGAGGACGGACGCGGCCAGGAGACCGGCCCCGAAGGCGATCAGCCCCGCGGCGACGGGGTTGCCCCGGGTCTGGTGCACGGCCCGCTCCGGCAGCGACCTCGCCATGCCGACCGCCTGGTCGGTGGTGTGCCGGATCCCCTCGGCCGCCTCTCCGGACGAGGGGGCCGAACCCATGATCCGATCCTTCAGGTCCCGCGTGCCGTGCCGGACCTTGCGGGTGCGCCGGTGCACGACGTTGCGCGGGTTGGCGTGGTCCACCAGGCGGTCGGTGTCGTGGGTCAGCTCCGAGCGGGTCCGCTCGATGTCCTGCCTTATCTGGTCGGGTGTTTCGCCCATTGCGCGTCCTCCTTGAGGGTCTCGATGGTGCGTTCCGGTTTCGGAGAGACCTCGCGCATGCGGTTGCGGCCGACGACGGCCAAGGCAGCGCCGACGATCGCCCACACCACCGCCACGACCAGCGCGGCCCAGCCCAGGCCGATGAGCTCCGCCAGGCCGAACACCACCGCGAGGCTGAGCAGCAGCAGGGCCAGGTATCCGGCCACCGCGGCCCCGCTCAGCAGGCCCGCGGCCTTGCCGGTCTTGACCGCCTCCTCGCGCATCTCGGCCTTGGCCAGCGCGAGTTCCTGGCGGAACAGCGTCTGCAGGTCTCCGGTCACCGCGCCGAGGAGTTCGGAGAAGGAGTGCTCCTCCTCGCCTGTCTCCCGCCGTGCTCCGGGAATGGTCGCCATGTCAGCCCCCTCAGAACGTGCGTCCCCGCGGCCCCGGATCCGGCGGTGGCGGACCGATGTCCTCCGGACGGGGTGTGACGGGCGGACGGGAGGACGCGGCCCCCTCGTCCTGGTCGGTCTCGCTCATACGCGGTGCGGGCGGACGGACCTGCTCACCGGCGGGGAGCGCCTCGGGGCTGCTGTCACCGGCCCCCTCCCTGCCCGCGGAGATGTCGGACGAGGCCTTGAGGACGCGCCCGAGCGCGAACCCGGCGATGGCGGCACCGGCCAGGAAGGCGACGGGCCTGCGGCGCGCGAAGCTCCTGGCCTCCTCCACCAGACCTTCCATTCCGCGTTCGTCCAGGAAGTCGGCGGCCCCGCGGCCGCTGTGGGCGATCTGGCGCACGGCACCGCTCACCGGGGAGCCCTCTTCCCCGCTGTCCGCCATGGACGACAGTTCCTCGGACCACTGGCGCAGGTTCTGCGACGTGCGCCGGGTCTGCTCCTGGGCTTCCTCACGCAGGCGGGTCTGGACGTCGTCGGCGACGTGTCGGGCCTCGGACCGGGCCTCGTCCGCCAGGGAGCGCGCCTGGTCCCCCGCCGTGGAGGCGACCTCGCCCGCCGCCCCTCGGGCGGTGTCGGTCAGGCGGCCGCCCGTACCCCCGAGTCCGCCTCTTCCCTCATGTGAGTGCATCGCCAAGCCTCCTTGGAGTCGGCCTGTTGCTCGGTTGGCACCGCGACTACCCCGGGTCCAGCCGGTCATGCACACCGGAACGCCGCACTTCACACAAACCGTCGTTCCAGGTCGCTGGGGTGCGGACCGGACTCCGCGGTCCGCTTCGTGCCTCGTGCGGCGGTCGGCCGCAGCGTCGCCGCCGGGCTCGGGGGACCCGGGCGGCCGCGTCACCGCGGGGAGCGGGGAATCCGGTCGGCCGCAGCGGGGATCGGGGAGCGGGGATCCGGACGGTCGCCGCGCTGTCGCGCCGTCACCGGGTTCTGGGAAACCGGACGGCCCCCGCGTCACGGCCGGGTCCGGGAAAAGCCGTGGCCGCTCCGGGACGCGCGTGCTAGCTTGGGCGGAATTTCCCTCCGGAACCGCGAATTACCCCGTCATCACGGGGCTCATCGGAACCGCGACGTTCCTCGACCAGGAAAACGCCCATGCCCGTGGAGAGAACCCCAGAATCGTCATTGTTCCTGCGCTACACCTCGTTCGCCCTTCTCGGTGCTTCGGCCGATTTCCTTTTCGGCGCGGTTTTCGTCACGGTTCTGCTGGGGCGCGGGGCGGACCCGTGGCTGCTGGGACTGATGCTCGGCTCCACGAACCTGGTGGCCCTGCTGGTGGAGGCCCTCAGCGGTGCGCTCGGTGACCGCTACGGCCACCGCAGGCTGCTGGCGGCGGGACTCACCGTGTGGGGCGCGGGCTTCGTGCTGATGGGGTACGCGGACGGGCTCGCGCTGACCCTCGCGTCCATGTACCTGTGGGCGGTCGGCTTCCACCTTCAGTCGGGGACGCTGGTCGCGCTCGTGGTCAACCGGATCGGTGACCGCGACCGCCCGGCGCGGATCGCGCGGACGGTGCGGTTCGGCCAGGTGGCGGGGAACAGCGGCGCGGTGCTGGGAGCGGCCTCGGTGATGGCGGCGGGCACCTGGCTGTCCGCGGACGCCCTGGTGCTGGTGAGCGGGGTGATGCTGGTGGCGCTGGCGTTGCTGGCACCGGTGTGCTTTCCCCGCTCCCCCGGCCAACCGGGGCGTCCGCTCACCGCGATCGTCCGGGAGTCGGCCTTACTGGTGGTGAGCAGGCGTTTCGTGCCGCTGGTGGCCCTGACCGCGGCGTCGGTCTCGGGGCTGGCCGCCCTCGTCCTCTCCTGGCAGCCGATGCTCGCGGCCGAGCACGGCACGGACGTGCGGCTCAACGGCCTGGTGCTGCTGGTGATGATGGCGGCCATGGCGGCGGGTTCGGCGTGTTCGCGGTTCGTGGGACGCGACCGGCCCCACGTGTGGGGACCCGTCTTCGCGGCGTCCTCGGGCCTGCCCCTGGTGCTGGCTGCGCACGGGGCCGTGCCGTTGGTGGCGGGGTTGGTGGCGGCGGAGTTCCTGCTCGGGTTGGCCGTGGTGCTGTCGCACGTGTGGCAGCAGACGATGTTCTCCGACGCCAACCGCAACACCATGTCCGCGATGCTGGGGATGGTGGGCAACGCGGTCAGGATGCTGACCGTGCTGTCGTTCGGGTGGCTGTGGGAGCTGTTCGGGCTGGACTGGACGGTGACGGCGGTGGCCGGGTTCGGGGTGGCCGCGGCTCTGGCGACCGTCCTGCTGTCCCGACGCTTCCCGGAGTCGGTGCGGTTCGTCGAGGGTGAGGAGGAGGGCTCTCCGGACGAGCCGGAACTGGACGGGAGGGGCGGATAGCGGGAGAAAGGGGCAAGCGGCGGACGGGCCGGGCGGACAGCGGGCAGGCGGGCAGGCGGGGGACGCGCCGTTCAGGTGCCTTTCCCGGCGGGTCGGAAGCGGGAAAGAACCCTCCCTTTTCGACCGCCCCGGGGAATTCCCGTGTCCCATGTCACAGAAACCATCGGGTGAACGGTGATACCGCGTTTCGGGGCGGGTGCGGTCGAACTCCGGAAAACGCGCGTCGGTAGCATTCCCTGGACTTGGGAGGCGCGGTCCGACCAGCGGTCCGCTCGCGGGTTCCACGGAGCGGTCGGGCCCTGGCCGGAACCGCCGGGAACGGGGTGCCGCCGCGCCTTCGCCGGACCGGCCGAGGACGGGGAGAGGAACCATGAGCCTGGCAGAGCTTCTGCGGGAGCGTCCGATCGTGCAGGCGCCCATGGCGGGCGGGGCCGCCACACCCGCGCTGGTGGCGGCGGTGACGGGAGCGGGCGGAACGGGTTTCCTCGCGGCCGGGTACCTGACCCCCGACACCCTCGCCGACCAGGTCAGGGCGGTGCGGGACGCCGGGGTCGGCGCGTTCGGAGTGAACGTGTTCGTGCCGGGGCCTCCCTCCGATCCGAACGTGGCGGCGTCCTACCTGCCTGATCTGGAGTCCGAGGCCGATCGGTACGGGACGCCGGTCGGCGCTCCGGTGCACGACGACGACGCGTGGGCGGCCAAGGTCGACCTGCTGGCGGAGGCGGCCGTGCCGGTGGTGAGCTTCACCTTCGGCTGCCCGGACGCCGCCGTCCTGGAGCGGCTGCGCGCGGCGGGCAGCGCCACGGTGGTCACCGTGACCACGGTCGGGGAGGCACGCGAGGCCGTGGCGCGCGGAGCCGACGGGGTGTGCGCGCAGGGCACGGAGGCCGGGGGCCACCGTGGCGCGTTCGACCCGGTCGGGAGCGGCGGTCTGCCGCTGCGGGAGCTGTTGGCGGACGTGGTCGGCGCGGTGGACGTCCCGGTGATCGCCGCCGGGGGGATCATGACCGGGGCCGACGTGGCCGAGGTCCTGGACGCCGGTGCGGCCGCCGCGCAGCTGGGCACGGCGTTCCTGCGCTGCCCCGAGAGCGGCGCCAACCCGGTCCACAAGGCCGCACTGGCCGATCCCGCTTACACGGAGACGGCTGTGACGTGGGCTTTCACCGGGCGTCCGGCCCGGGGGCTGGCCAACAGGTTCATCGCCGAGCATCCGCGGACGCCCTCCGCCTACCCCGAGATCCACCACATGACGAAGCCGCTGCGCGCGGCGGCCGCCCGGGCGGGCGACCCCGGCGGGATGGCGCTGTGGGCGGGAGAGGGTTTCCGGGCGGCCGGTGACGATCCCGCGGCGCTGGTCGTGGAGCGGCTGCGCCGCGAGGCCGCGGAGGCGGGCCGGAAGGTCTGAGCCCGCCGGATCCACCGGTTCGCGGACACCATGCGGCCCCGGGCGCGAACACGGGGCCGCGTGGGACGGCGAGGGCGAGGAAGCGCTCCCCGCACGGGGCGGGGCGGGTGGTGTCAGGCGCCGTTCAGGCGGGCGCGTAGGTGAGGCAGTCCGCCTGCTTCTGGTCGAAGCCGACGGAGATACCCGGAGCCTGGCACTCCAGGTGAACGTTGTGCTGGCAGTCGGCCATCTTGCAGGCGCCGACGTGGCCGGTGCTGGCGGGGTCGCCCCCCTGCTCCCGAGCGCCGAAGAAGGTGTCGCACTGGGCGTGGGTGGAGTTGCCCACGGTGATGGCCAGCGCGTGGCAGGTGTGTTGGGTGTTGTAGGCGCAGGCGTCCACCTGGCACGAGTTCACCACGGGCATGTCCACAGAGCAGTCCCCCAAAGCATCGACGGTGCCTCTGAGGCTGCCAGGCGGGACGCCCCGCGACCAGGACACCGCCTCGTGTCACCGTGAGCGGGACGAAGTGTTGACGAAGACTTGGCACGGGCGCGACCCGGGCACGGTCTCCCTGCCCCCGTGCCGTCTGTGCTCCGTCAGCGCTCCCCGTAGGCAGTCACGAACGCCAGCCCTGCTGACAGCACGGCCCGCCAGCAGGCCCGGTCGTGGCCGGCGTTGTACTCCTCGAACACCACGAACCCCGGATCGCGGCCCAGTGCCGCGCCGCGTTCGAGCAGGGCCGCGCGCAGGCAGTGGTTGGCGTCCAGCAGCCAGGAGTGGAGAGAATGGATTCATGACGGACACCGGGTGGATCTCCACAGAGCGTGGAGCTCATCTTCGAGGGCGTCGAACACGTAACACGGCCCCAGAAGTCGCCCTCAGGCGTGCTGTACACGCGCAGGGACTCAGGTTCAGGCTGCACAGGCGCATCGGACGCTGCACACCTGACTTCGTGCTGCCCAGATGGAAACTCGCCGTGTTCGTCGACGGATGCTACTGGCATGGTTGCCCCAGTCACTCACCCAGACGGTTCCGGGGACCGAACGCGTCGAGATGGGAGGACAAGATCAACGCCAACCGGGCAAGAGACCAGCGAAACACCGCCCAACTGGAGGAGGCTGGCTGGCGGGTCCTTCGCATCTGGGAGTGTGAGGTCAAGCAGGACACGACGAACGCTGCCCAGCGCGTCAGGGAGGCCGCTCTGAGCGTCGCTCACCAAAGACGCTGCTGACCCCTGGCTTCTGCGAACCGGCACCACTGTGTCAAGGGACAGGTGGCACACAACGGCTCCTTGGGAAGACAGTGTGTGGTACTGATCTCACGGATCGCCGCCATCCGAAGCGGGGCCTCCTGGCCTCCTCCGATGATCCTCGCCAGGTTCACGCGGCCGTCGGTGAGTCGGTTCCTCACTTCCGTGGAACCACGTACAACCCGCATGGCGACTCTCAGACTCCCCTGGCTGGTGAGCATGATGTTGGCACCCCGGAGCAGTCGGAAGACCTCCTCTTCAGCAGTCGTGAACCCGAGGGCCTCGACGAGTTCGTCGTCCTCGGCCCAGACACTGCGCTTGGCAGTCAGCCCTTCGAGCTTCTGCAGACGAGCCACCCACTTCTCGGGCAGATCAGAGGTGTTCCGAATGCTGTCGAGATGTTTCTTGAGAACCTTCGGTTCCCCGACGATCACCTTCAGACTCTCGGACAACCCAGCTGGGAGCTCCCTGCCCGGTCGAAGAAGGGCGACGACAGCAGCCACGGCCCGCCCCATCCTGGGATAGAGGAACCACTGCTTCTTCCGCCGTTCGGAGGCCCAACCAGCGAGATCATCGTGGAGGTCCAACCAGGAGTTCTTGCTGGGAACGGACTTTCCTGTCGGCACGAGAGCAGAGGCCGCCGCCTTTCCCAACAGAGGCGGCACCGCGTTGCCAATCTGCCGAAACGCGTCGCTACGTGTTCCGGCAAAACGAAATTGGTCCGGAAAAGTCTGGATACGTGCGGCCTCGCGGACGGTAAGGGTCCGATGCTGCTCGGGGTGGATGTACCAGTACCCGTCTTTGGCGATGTGCGCGGTCACCGACCTACTGTAGTTATCCCAGTCCAGACGCTTGTACTTGTCGTCATAGTTCTCGGCGTCATACCGACGAAGTTCTTCGGGAATATCCGAATAAAGCGTGCGATGGTCCATCAGCTTGAAGATCTCCAGATCATCGCTGCGGACCGGTCGGGTCATATGGTCATGAACGACGTCATTCTCGGTGACCTCCTTACGCATCAGCTGAACGAAAGGAGGTGGCGCGCTCATGGGCGTGTACCGCATCCTTCTGGCGCCCACGTGTAGTGCGTCGTCAGGGTCCTCGGAGAGCGAAGGGAGATCACTGATGGCCTCGCGCAGGTGCACTCGTGGCGTCAGCTCCTCGTTCGGCCAGGAGAACTCGTCCGAATCAAGACGCGCCAGCAGGATGAGCCGTTTGCGGTGCTGCGGAACCCCGTACTTCCATGCATCGACAAGGCGAACTTCCGTGAAGTAACCCTTGGATTCCAGCATGTGAACGATGTGGCGTACCACGGAGAAGTCGTCACCAAGAGCCATGTCGGGCACGTTCTCCATGAGAACCACCCGCGGCCGCACCCCGAGGACCACGTCCACGAATGCCTGCCAGAGCTGACGACGTTCGTCATTGGCGTCCCGGACTCCCAGTTCGACCAGACTCCGGATCTTGCTGCGACCGGCCCGACTGAAGGGTTGGCAGGGCGGCCCACCGGCGACCAGGTCGATCTCGGCCTTCCTGAGGAGAGAGACGAGTTCCCCGCGTTCCTCCGGGTCACCAAGATCCACGTCGAGGGCGAGACCGGGAAAGTTCGCCCGATGAGTCTGAAGAGCCCGAAGGTCGGAGTCGACGGAGGCTGCAACGGTCCAGCCTGCCTGTTCGAGTCCCAGGCTCAGCCCTCCCGCCCCCGAGAACAGGTCAACGGCCAACCGTGCACCCGAGGAGATACGAGCGTCACACCAGGTGGTGAAGGTTTCCTTCGCGCAAGCCTCGGGGTGCTCACCGAGTTGGAGTACGTCACTGCGATGCAGTTTCACTCCATAGAACGACACGGGGACCTCCTCGACGCTGCAGGTTTTCACCACCAGGGCAACACAGGCTGCCGCTGCAAGCAAGGGGATCGGCCGATCGTTTGGTAATCGGGATCAGAAGCAGACCGTGGTAAGCCCCCCGTCCGAAGGAGTAGGGGTAGCTGCTGGTCTGAGGAAGGGCGGCGCCTGGCTCCCCCATACTAGATGCCATCCGAAGCGGAGCGGCTCCGAACCCGGGCATTGTGGATTACCGTCCGCATGTCCTTCGTCAACGAGACGTGTCCGGAGCAAGCTCCCCCCGACTGCTGGGATGGGTTTGGCCCGCCCCACAGACAACGCTCACAGTCCCTGCCACTCGATGTCGAGGACGGACTTCCAGCAGTCCTCCTTCTTACACCATTCGGACACGTTTCCGGATCCGGGAGCGTTGGTGAGCACCGCGCGTACCCGTTCACTCAGCCCGAACGCAGCCTCCACCAGCTGCTCGGACGCGTCCTGGTGTTTCCAGGTCTCGTCGAGCACGACCGTGAGAGGTATACCGTCAACCATGCGCGCCAAGGTGAAAGAGGTCACCTGAGCCAGATAGCCGGCCCCGTACCGACGTGCACGGATTCGGGCACGGACCTGCTCGAAGATGATCCGCTTGGCGACCAACTCCTGGAAGTAGGCCTGCCCGGGTTCCTTGCCCAGTGTGGGAAGGGTCTCCGTGGTCCAGAAGTAGAAGCATTTCTGCGCCCCGAGACTGACCACGTGCGGAAGCTGGCGAAACACCATGTCGTACTTGGCCGCGTCAGTCTTGGATATCCGCTGTTTCTTTGGAAACTCCTGGTAGAAGGTGCTACGCCCCGAAGTTCGGCGGGCCTCCTCCTCGTACTGGGCACGGACACGCTCGTAGTACCACCGGGTCTGGCGTGTGGCCCCGTCCTTGGCCGGAGCCCAGACACTCCGTGAGAGCCGTTCGAGAGCAACGTGGAAGGGGCTGTTGGCTTCGAAGTCCGCCGTGTTGATCGGGTTCTGGGAATTGGCGTAACGGGAGATCCGTGGCACCAGTTCGTCCAGCAGATCCTGGTGGACAATGGTGATCTTCGCAGGAACCTGAATGTTGGTCAGATCCGCACCCGGCTGTTTGGAGGCACGGTGAAGCGAGGCGGTGGTCTGACCACCATTCACAATCTGTAGGTCGTGAACAGAAAGAATGTGCGGGGACTCGTGCGAGGGGTCGAACTCCACCTTCGTCGCTGTGGCGGAGATGCCGTTGTTGTAGGCGAGGAAACGTTCCGGGGTCTCCTGGATCGTCTCGCTGATCTTCTGGTTCACCTTACCCCGGTTCTGCAGGAAAGCCCTGACGTTGCGCTGTAGAAGCTTTGCTCCGTGCTCGTCGTACAGTCCTGCCAGAAGATCTCCTGGAACAGACGTCAGCAGGCACTCGTATTCCCCCTGCGGCACTGCGACGGGCAGGCAGGGCAGGACCGCACCCAGGTCACCGAAGTTGATGGTGATGCTTTCCTCGTGTCGTCCCGAGGTGACCAACCTTCGGATGCGTTCGACGTCCCACATGTGGTGAAAGACGGGGACCCCGTCCAGCGAGTCCTGCGGAGGGTTTCCAAGGCTGCTGCTACCGTCCGTCAGAAGGAAGAGACGGATCTTCTCGAAGTTCTCCCAGTTGGCATGGATGGTCTGTGCCATGTCGAACTCGGGAGTTGACGTCTCCATGTTGGTGAAATGCCTGTCACGGCAGTACTTGGCGAAGTTCCGTACCCACCGGAACCTCCTCCTGCTCTGGTCACGCTGGACGGTCTGTCCACTGTGGCCGTAGTCGGTGACAACCAGATCGAGCACATGCCCCTGTTGACTGATCGCGTAACCGTTGGCCTCCATCCGGCTCTGCCCGAAGAGGCCACGGGGATAGGCGATGTGGAGTTCCTCCAGCGTCCCGTCCTCGATGAGGTACTCACTGACGATGTGTGTGAAGGCGTCACGTGCGTAGGTGTACTCATGTCCGAGACGCCGTGCGATCTCCTCTTCGAGGTTGAGCGTGAACTCCTCGACGGAGTTTCCGTGCATCACTGCTCCTTGGGAGGAAGGGGGGAACCGGAGACTGCGGACCGAAGAAGCCCCTCCTTGATGAGATGGGATCGGCAGGCAGCCAGATCGACGACATAGGACACCCCGGACACGCCCGGCGCAAGGTCGTCAGGCACCATCCGGGGGAACCCCTCCCCAACGTGATAGCACCTACGGCGAATGAGCGCACGGCGGTCCTCCGCGTACTGCTGTCGCTGGGAGTCGAGCCAACCGGTCTCCAGGAGCCGGTCGTCGAGCTCAGCCAGAACAGGAAGAAGTCGGGGGTTGGAGCGAAGCGCGTCCACCACGTCGTTCAGTGACTCCCCGTCCGAAGAGTCACCGATGACCTGATGCACCAGGAGAACCTGGTCCAGTCCGGCGGAATCCAGCTGGTACTCGTTATTCACGCGGCACTGGTGCGGTTCGCGGACGGAAACGGACTTGACCTCGATCGCGGTCCCCCTGTGGGTGAAATCCTTGGTACCGCCCGAGGGACCCGTCCAGGCCGCCACCGATCGGGATCCCAGCACGGGCAGGAGAAGGTCACGGAGCACCAGAAGCTCTCCGTGCAGACCCATGCGCGCCTCTGGCGAGAGTCCGTTGTCGAAACCCCGCCCCAACATTCGACGCCAGGCGTTGATCCTGGAGACCAGGATCGTTTCGGTTTCTCCCGCGCGGGACACAAGCTGTGCGATCAGGTCTACGAGAAGAGCACAGAACAGGCCGCGGTCGGTCTGCGGGGCACCGATCACCCTGATGTCCCCACCACGGATCTGGCAGGTCAGCCCCCCTGTCAGCACCAGATGTCGATCGTGTTGGTGGTGGCCCGCGCTGACTACCAGGCCCCATTCCCTCTCGGGAAAGCGCACCTCGACGAAGGAATCGATGTCTGGAGTGATCCGGATACGACGGTGCACGGTTCCCGCCCGGTCTCCGTACTCCTGTTCAACCGCTCTGAAGTAGTTCTCAAGACTCTCGGGGGAATCTGTGATACCCACGGTCAGAACTCGCCCTCTTCGTTACTGAGGGCCTTTCTCAACTCGTCGAGGTACTGGTTGTTGACCCTGTAGTGGATCTTCGTTGCACGCTCCGACTCGGGGAAGACGACCACGAAACCGATAACAGGTGTCCTGATGACGTTGCTGTCTCCGTGTGGCAGGTCCGGAGCGACGGGGTAGACGATGAGCAGACCCTCCTCAGGAGAACGGTACCTTCGAAGCACTCTCGCCCTGGGACGTTTCGGTGTATCGTTACGCTTCTCGTCCCGGTACTCTGCGGTGGTCTCGTCCAGCGCCTGTTGGATCTGTTTCCTCGTCAGCCCCACCCCCTCGTGTTCGGGGCCGATGAGTACGTTCAACTCACATTCACTGTCGCCTTGGGCGATCGCCTTCCTCTGCACGAGAGGGACGTCATGGAAGGGGGTGGACAGCGGTTTGTGGCCGGTGGCCTGTCCTCCGGCGACGGCGATGGTCCAACGGGTCAGCTCCCCCTGCGAAACCTGGCTTCGGATGTAGTCCAACAGGTTGTCGGGGTTGCTGGTCAGCAGGCTCGGGGAGGCGGAGTAGTTTCCCAGGAAATCGATGACGGCCTGGGAGGGTGCGTCCTTGAAGAGGAGTCCCTTGTTCAGGACACTGACCTCGGCTTTCTCGGCCTCCCCCCGGTCAACATGGAATCGCTCCACGTGCTCGATGAGCCTCTGCAGTGTCTCCATGTTCGTCGTCTGTGAAGCGGTGTCGATGAGGAGCCTGAGGGTTTCGGCCCTCTCACCGGCCAGACTCACGGTCAGGGTCTCCGAGGAACGCATCTTGGCCGCCGCCGTGACACGGAGGCTCCCTGTCCCCTCAAGGACCCTCATCCCCACGTTCCCGGGTTTCTGGCCCGAGCGGGACATGACGGCGGACAGGTCCATGAGCTCACGATTGGCACGGGTGATGTGTACGTAGCTGCTCAGCAGCTCGTCCGTGGTGTACAGACGGGTGACGTCCAGATAACCAGGCCGGTATCCGAACCATCGCCCCATCTGGAGAAGTGTGTCGTAGGTCCGTGACGCACGAAGATAGTACGAGACTGTGAGTCCCTCCAACGTCAGGCCACGTGAGAGCTTGTCGCCGCCCACGGCCACCACCGTCGCTGGAGTGGCGAGTTCGTACTCGAGTATGTCCTCCGCTTTGCCGTTGATCCGCTTCACCCCCGAGGCGGCCTCCTCAAGCACATCAGGAACGTAAGCCGTGATGTCGTTCCAGGACACGCGTGGGCCAACCTGGGAGGTGACGTCATCCCGCCCCGCCATCTCGGTATGGGTCTTCTCGAAGTCACGGTGCCACAGATCCGCCAGACGTTCACGGAGTCTCCTGCCGCTGTGTCCGTAGTCTCCCCACGCCTCCACCATGGAGTTCAGATGCTCCTCGAGTTGCCGAGCCACCTCACCTTGGACGTCGGTGAAACGGGTGACGTGAACAAGCATCGTGTTGTGGCTCTGCTGCTCGTTCTTCAGAATCTCCCGGTGCCTTCTGACTGCGGTGGAGAGAATGAAAGCGTCAAGGGCCTCCACGAGTGATGCCGGGAGTGGGCTGTTGACTTGGAAGCCCTTCCTGTGTCGGTCCGGCATCCACTGTTCGTGGTCGGCGACGGCACGGATGGTGGGCAGCGGATCACGACCGTCTGTTCCGGACGAGTCGTCCCGAAGCCCGAACACGACCTCGGGTCCGCAGTAGTCCGAGGAGGGCTCCAAGGCGACGATGAAGTCCCTCGGGAAAAGATCCTTCCCGTAGAGGGGGTGGTCAGTCTCCCCATTGATGAAGATGTTGGCGAAGGGGGTGGCGGTGTAAGCGAGGTAAGCGCTCTGGTCGAAGAGGCCCAGGAGTTCGCGAACGCACGTGTTGATGGCCGTGGGGTCGTGCTCAGGATCGTTGTAGTCGCCGTTGCGTGGACGCTTCGTGTCGACGGATCCGTAGTCCGCCTCGTCGTCGATCAGAAGCAGGGGGGCGTTCGATATGTGCTCAGCTCCTGGGGGAAGCTGGTTCCTCAACCAGTCCCGAAGGTTACGAAGAATACGAGCATTCTTCTTCACCACGGCCAGGACGTTCATCTGGTGGATGTCCACAGACGTCCCTTTGAACTGAGATGCGGTGAAGTCACCATCCTGGGTGGTGATCGGCAGTACCGAGGGGGCTTTCATGTTCAACGTTCCCACACCGACCCACTTGGAGTGGTCCGCGTCGGGGTCACGGGTGAACCTACTGTTGAAGCCTAGGAACTCCGTGTCCAGCCGTGCCTGTGTCTGGTGCCGCAGACTCTCGTGCTGGCTCGTGAGTACGACCACCACGCGGTAACCGGCGTCCACCGCCTTACAGATGACGCCCGTGTAGTTCGCAGTCTTCCCCGACTGGACCTGGCCGAAGACCATCCCGTGGTTCCGCCAAGGGCCAGGGCGGTAGGGATCCTCCAGAAGGCCCAGAACCCGGTCGGTGGTTTCCCCCAGGGACGCCAGGGACGCGGGTTTACGCCCTTTCTTCTTCAGCCACTCCTCGAACCTTCTCCAATGGGCGAAGTTGATGCCCCTCCGGCGGTCGTCGAGCCAGGGAACATGGCGGTCCGGATCCTCGAGCACCACAGGTTGAGGCGTGAAGACATCGTAGTCCTCCTCGAGCTTCCTCACGATCTCTTCCACGAGGATTGCCTCCCCGGACACGAGCATACGAGCCGTCTGCTCAGCGATCTGCCGGAAACGTTCCGTCGTGCACTCATGTCGGTCCAGGTTCTGCACCTGAAGTCTTGCCAGCTGGAGAGCAGACTCCACGAGGTCCATATCTGTCAATCCTCCTCGAACGTGGACTGGTTGAATTCACGGAGCAGACCGGGATGACGGATGAAGGGTTCCGCGGCAGCCAGGTTCTCCACGATGCGTGTTCTCACTTCGAGATCCTCAGGAAGTGAGGAGAGGATCCCTCGGAGAACGGAGACCTCCCGGTCGATCGCCACCGCCTGGTCCTGCGTCGCAACCTTCTTCGAGTTCTCTGATCCCGCCTGTTGGGCGACGGTCCTCATGGGGAGGGTGAGCTCGATGAGGCGCAGAACCTGTTCGAACGTGTCGCTCTGGGCCCCTGCCAGGGCGGCAGCCAGCAGAGGGTGCCTCCGGTTCACCGTGTACTGCACGGAACCACGCTGAACCGTCGAGGACCAGACCGGTTGGATATCCTGTTGATCCCAGGGGACAGCCAGATGGGTTCCCCTGTGAGTGAAAACCCTTTCGGAGCGCTTCCGGACGTCCTGGGCAAGCTCGGTCAGGCGCTTCATGAAGGGGGGTGGCGGCCGCACGGACGACTTCATGACATCGATCTCCCAGTCGGTGTCGGACTCGGAAGAAAGTTCCAGGGCCAACCGTGCCAGGCGTGTTCCGGCCGACCGGGTCATACCGTCGATTCCCAACCAGTCACCGGCAACAACGAGTCGGTCCCCTCGATAGACATAGAACCCCTGGCGGTTCAGGAGTCCGCCCGTGCCTGAGGAGCATTTTCTCTCCCCTGATGTCAGCAGCAGGGGGTGAGGGAGTACCACGGGGTTGACGCGTATGCGGTGATCACCATGTCTGAGGTCTTCGAAACCACGATCCTGGGTGGCCGGATGGCCCCGGAGATAGGGATCAGTGGCCTGGAGCCGCCGCCCGGACACATCGATACTGAGACGCCCTGTCTCCAGGAAGCGATGGAACAGCAGGGAAAGTTCCCGTCCGGCCGAGGTGAGTTCCCGCGACAGAACGACGCCCTCGCCGATCCGGTCCAGATTCCTCCAGAGGATCATCGTTCCCTGCCCGCCGAAGCCGACCAGTTCGGCAATCTCCTGGGACTCCTCGTCCACACCGGTCAGCAGGAACCATTCCCGATGTTGCATGACGTGGTCGATGTCCCAGGTGGCCCCGACCAGCATGCCGTCGTTACCGCGGGAGAGCACGGTCAACCGCCGGGCCTGGGACAGGGAGGCCGTCTTGAGCCCGAGGCCGAACCGACCGAGGTCACTCCCGCAACGCCTGGCACCAGAGTTACGAGCGAAACGCATGGCCGATTGCAGGGCCTGTTCGTCGAGCCCGTGTCCGTCGTCTATGACGGCGACCCAGGCGTTTCCCGGGTCGGAGCTGTGGGCGATGCGCACATGCCTCGCTCCGGCACCGATGCTGTTGTCGATCAGATCAGCCAAGGCCGTCGTCGGTGTGTAGCCGAAAGCGCGGAGCGAAGCGATGAGTTCGCCTGCATGTGGCGCAAGACGCCTGTACCCGGCGCCGGGTTCTGTCAGTGCCATACTGCGCCTCAAGCTCCCAGGAGTCGCGGTTCCTGCACAGAAGGGTAAAAGAGCCCGCGGAGCATGCGGGATCAAGTGGGACTCGAAACCATCACATTTGGCACGTGAGGTGGCATTCAGCGCACATGCCAGGGGAAAGTGGAACGCCCAGCCAGGGAACGCCTGCCTCGTCTCCTCCTCGCAGAGAGGAACGAACCGGGTACGGTCGGGAGGAACCAACCCTGCCCAGGCGGATCCTGGTTGACAGCATCCATAACTGGGGGGAGCAGGGAGACGATGGCAGTATTCGGTCAGCTGGACGACGATGACCGCTCCCAGACGGTGGAGGCACTACGTAACAGACTCAAGCCATCGGTTGTCAGGGCTGTGCTGGAGAGTGATCCGAAAGGAGCCTCCGCAGTCGAGTCCATCATCGTGGAAGCCGAACGAAGCCCGGGCCGAGGTCGCCCCAGAACACGACTGTTGGATGACGAACTCTACAGGTTTCTGGTGGACCTTCGAGGCGCCTCCCTCCTCGAGGGGAACGATGTCGGACGTGAACTCCGATTCCGCCTCGCCCTGCATGCCTCGCCCGACGAACTCGACCGTCTGCACGACTACGAGGGGAGTAGCGCCCGGAGCCGGAAAGGCGCGAAACAACGAGCTGAGGTGATTGCCAGGCGGAAGTGGCACTCGGGCAAGCGCTGGTCCCGCCATTTCGTACGAACTCTTGATCTTCCTCCAACCCTTGCCGGCCTGCCAGGATCACAGAAGGAACCCGACCATCTGGAGGTGACGCCGTTCAGACCGCTTCAAGACCTGGAGGACTTCCAAGTCGACCTCATGGAGCAGGCTTCGGACGTTCTCCATGCGGAACCAGGCCGAAACAGGGGGATCCTCTCTCTACCGACCGGTGCAGGAAAGACACGCACTGCGGTGGAGACACTGATGGACTGGTACAGGTCTCACAGCGGCCACTCGCTCGTTCTGTGGATCGCGCAGAGCGAGGAACTGTGCGAGCAGGCGGTCCAGTCGTTCCGGGAGGTCTGGATCGATCTCGGACACAGGAAGAATCCGGCACGGGAGACCCTGGGAATCGCCCGCTGCTGGGGAACATCGCCCGTACCGGATCCCGAGGAGAACGGGGTCGTGGTGGCGAGCATCCAGAAACTCCAGGCAGTGATCCGGGACCCAAACTCGGAGGCGAACGAGGAACTTGCCCTTCTCCGTGACCATCTCGGTGTGGTGGTGATTGACGAGGCGCACAGAGCCAGCGCATCGAGTTACCGCGAGGTACTACGGTTCCTGGGTATTGACACGATTTCCGGGGCAAATTCAGAAATCCCTCTGCTGGGTTTGACGGCAACCCCCTTCCGAAGTGACGAAACGGAGACACCGCACCTGTTCCGGATCTTCCACCACCGGCTGTTGGAGTCATCAGCTCTGGGGGACGAACCCTTCAGAACCCTGAGGGAACGGGAGGTCCTTTCCACCGCCGAGCACGAGTTCCTACAGCACTCTGCTCATACGTTCGACATGGACCGGGACCAGCGCTTCGTCCAGTACTTCGATCAGTTCAATGATTTCCACCCGGCATTCCTTCGCGAAATCGGGGGGTCGGAGCAGCGTAACCAGGCTCTCCTCAACAGAATCCGACAGGTCCCAGAAACATCACCAACCCTCTTCTTCGGAAGTACGGTCGAGCACGCCCAGGCCATGGCAGTCCTGTTGCGACGATCCGGCCGCGCGGCAGAAGTCATCACCGGTGAGACACGGAGCGCAACACGCCGTGCGATCATCGAGGAGTTCCGTGATGGCGGAATTTCCGTACTGTGCAACTACGGGGTGCTCACCACGGGTTTCGATGCACCACGTGTGGAGACTCTGGTCATCGGCCGACCAACGGCAAGCCGCGTCCTATACGCACAGATGATCGGGCGCGGGATGCGAGGTTCCAGATTCGGTGGAACCCCCTCATGCCGTGTTATCGATGTCTGGGACAACATTCGTTTCCGCGGCGAACTGGTCTACAATAAGTACGAAAGCTACTTCCGGTGACCCTGGCTTTTCTGAGGGGTACGGAACCGACGGAACCCCGCACCCTCTCTTACGGAAGGTTCTGCGTCAACAGCAGGCGGTCGAGTCCCTGGTTCCGTTGCTCACACGATGTCTCCGAAGCGTACAGACATGAATAACATGCCGCCCCGTCGGCACCGACCAGCGGAGCCTCTCCACACAGGGGGTCATTGGAACAGACATCGACTTCCTGCAGGGCGCGTTCAAGAACTCTGCCGAAACGGTCCACAAGGGAGATCAGCCCTCCCAGGGTGCCGTCCCCTCCGGGCTGAACCGTGTAGAGCAGAAGGCCGCTACCGGTGACCGTGCCGTTCTCCACCCTGGTGTAGACGCGTTCTCGGATGGCCGCCGAAGAATACCCGGAGTCGACCGCCAGCGCCCACAGGAGGCGGTGCGAGAGACTGTGCCACCAGACATGCACCGGATGGCGCCATGGAGAGTCCTCTGCGACGTCGGCATGGGCGTCGTGGCGGTTCTGCCACACGGATCTCCGCTCCCCGACCAAGGAGAGTGAGCCTCCGACCAGGTCAAGGTAGACACCCTCCCCGAAAAGCTCCGCCCCGGGATACCAGGTGAGACCTCTGTGCTCGAAAGCTGTGGACACGAGCTGCCCTGTCTCCGGCTCCAGTCGGCGGTATCCAGTTTGGACCATGACAGTGCGGAGCCTACTTACGGGTGCCACGCGGAACACGAGCCGCCCCTCCGGGCCCGGGATCTCCCGTACGTTCGACCTCAGGACCTCGAAGAGGGAAGGCTCTCCTCTCTGGAAGCCCTCGGCTCCCTGCGGAGCTCCGTGGGAGGCTGCGCTCTCGAGTCTGTCCAGCTCGCTGTCCTTCAGGGAGAGCGGGTTGTCATCATCTCCCATCACAAGACTGAGCGCGCGTTCGATCTCTGACCACGGGGTCTGCGCGAGGTAGTCCACATCCACCGATGAGACACCCGACTCCCGAGCCTCGGTGAGAAGTTCGTCGTGTTCGAGTCTGCCGAGACGGCGAAGGGTTCGAACGCCTTTGAGTAGGGTGCTACTGCCCAGCAGCTCATGTAGCCGGGCCGGGATCTCCAGGATCGTGACCGCCGTGGTCAGCTCAGCACTGCGTAGACTCGCAGATCCTCGTTGGACGATGCGGGCGGGGCGAGCACAGCTGGAGGGGGCCGGCCTTCCTCCCTTTTCGACGTACCTTTCGGAACAGCGCCATGACCGCCCATATGCCTCGCCCAGGTTGGCCTCGGAGGGACATCTGGGACAGACGAGCCTGACCAGGCGGAGTGCTCGTCCGCCTCCGAACCATCGAAAGTACCGGGCGGAACAGTCCGATCCACCACCGTGAACAAGCCGGTGCCATGGGACCTCGTCCATGTGACCCCCTGGGCAAGCCACAACGAAGCGGATCGCCTCACGCCCGGCCTTGGCCCTTCGCTCATGGCGAGCCTCCTTGCCATCACATTCCCCACACCCGTTGGACGCGTCGTAGAGAACCTGATATCCGGTGTGCTGTGCACACAGCGCCCAGTACGGGAAGGCATCCGTGGGATAGATGGCCTCGTTCGCTGGCAGCGCAAGCTCGGCGTTGGTCGGGATACCGACGATGCGGGCCCCAGCAAGAGAGGTCCGGGACAGCCTCTCGTCGACGATCTCGAACCTGTCAGGCCCTTGGTCACTACCGAGCCCGGTGAAGAGCGCCCCCAGCTGCTTGAGCACCACTGGCCCTGAGGGGGTCTCGACGATGCTGCCAGGACCGAAGGTGGTGATGAACTGGGACGGACGAATCTCCTGGTAACCCTTGACCACTTTCAGTCCCTTCCGCGAACCGAGGTGGTGGACTCCACCTCTCGGAGTGAGTTCGGGGCGTTCTCGAACGCCTCTCCGGTACCAGCCTGGTGGTGTGTCAGGTCACCGAGGACAACCGCTTTCTCCGCGGGGCGGGTGACGGTGGGTTCGTGGTACAGCAGCGCCTCACCCTGCGCCGCAGCGAGCTCCTGCCACCTGTCCAGTTCCGTGTCCATGTGGGCAGCGCTCTCGCCCAGTTCGGGACGACGCATTTCGGGCTGTTGCACAGCCCTGTTCTCGACTATCCGAGGCAGGGCCCGAACGTCAGCCTGTCCTCGCGCCGTGTGCATGACACCCGCTCGACAGAACCAGGGGCTCCCGCCGTTCCTGGCGGTGAGACGCTGCTGGACCCGCCACTGCTCGTCGACGGGTACCGATTGCTCACCGATTCCCACGAGTTCGGCCGCCTGCCGAAGCAGGACAACCCCCAGAGGCCCGAGTGCCCGGTCCCGGCTCCGAGGGGAAAAGGGGTTCACCGTCACGGGTTCGACGTGTCGGTACAGAGTGTGGTGGTACCCCGAGAAATACTCGTAGTGACTGAGGTCCCGCGGCCTGGAGGCCCGGTAGAAGGTCACCACCAAACCGCCGGTCGAGCGTCCGACCCGACCTGTGGCCTGGATGTAGGAGGACGTGGTTTTGGGTTGGCCGTTCACGAACATGAGACCGAGCCGGTCCACGTCGACCCCCGTGCCGAACATCGATGTTGAGACGACCACGTTCACGGGGTCAGTTCCACCATGAAGGCTTTCACCTAGCTCACCCAACAGCCCCGGTAGCTGAAGAGAGTCCGCCCGGCTCGAGAGCTCCATCGGATCCCTGTGTTCACTCAGCCGTCTGGAGCCCGTTTCCGAGCGGATACTCTCCAGGCGTTGGACGACATCCTGCCGGACTAGGGCCACCGCACCAGCCAACTCACGGATGGCGTTGAAGTATCCCACCAGTGTCCAGAATGGGTCGAGAGAACGCTCGGTGGCCCCGGCATGCAACCTCTCCAGCGGTTCCTGCAACAGCCTGGACCAGGCTCTGACCAACGGCGTCTGGGCTCCTCGGCCGGGAGCCATCAAACCTACGTAGAGCCGTCCAGGACCCTCTGGGTCAAGCGGATGTCCCGGACCACCCCAGGAGAAGAACGAGTCATCCACCCGGACCCCCGACGGTGGAAAGACCTGGAGTTGCCGGGTGAACAGCGACTGGACCTGTTCCTCCGCCTGACGGACCGTTGCCGTCGATGCGATGTACTTCGGCCGGACGGATACGCTCCCCTCCTGGGTGCTGGCGAGCATGTCGACCGCGGTCTCGTAGAGCCCGACCATGCTGCCCAGAGGTCCCTCGATCAGATGAAGCTCGTCCTGGAGGATCAGCTCGGGTGGACCAAACCTGCCAACCTGTTCGTTCCTCCCCCAAGTCGGGTCCCTCCTAGGGGAGGAGGGGAGACTGGCCGGCCCTGAGGGCGGTGCCGAGACACGGTAGTAGCCCAGGTGCTCGTTCTCCCGCTCCACGTTCCCGAAGATCGTGGCCGCCCGCGGTTCGTAGGCGAGGCGGGCGAACTTGTCGACCGTCGCGACCACCATGGAGGGACAGCGAGCGTAGATCTGGTCGTCAACGGTCCATGCGGGAATCGGACAGCGGGCGGAGCGCCCGTCACCGCGATCGAACGCCTCCGGAACGGGCCAGGGGCCAACATGGGTTTGTTCGTCCCAGGACGCCTCAGTATTGAGTACGCAGTGAGGATTCGGACAAAAGATCTGGAAGTCGACAGACTTCTCCACTCTCTGTTTTCCCCATTCAACGCACCTGATGAAGTAGCCGGGACGTGAAGCTCTGACCGACACCAGATACGGGTATCGGCCCAGCTGTCGACGGGCATGTTTCTCGAACCAATCGTCGACCCTCTGAGGGGGAAGGTCCTCACGGGCCCGGAGTGTCAGGGATACGGTGACAAACCCCTCTGTGGGGCAGGGGGTGATCTCGAGCGAGGTGACCTCGGTGGAGTCATCAGAAAGGTCGGAGAGAACGATCTCGCTGGCGGGGCGGTCTGCGTCTCCAAGCACCAGATGAAGAGTGGTGTCCTCTCCTGCGAGTAGGCCACTAGGTGGGAGTGCCAGGTGCGTCTCACAGGCCGGACAGTCGAGAATCTGGGCGGGTTCGCCCGCACCCGGCTTGCCTTCAAGGATCGAGATGGCCCCGCGGACGCGCTCGATACGCCCCGAGCTGTTGCGGTACTCGAAGTCGTGCAAACTGTTGGGGGTCACACCCCCTCCCACCCACAGGCCGATCGAGAAGCGGTGAGTGCCCCAGATCAGATCATCGAATCCGCTCCAGCTCTCCGGTCGCCAACCCCGCTGGTTCGGTGTGCCCGAGACACGTAGGAACTCGCAGGCGGTCATCAGCGCGAGCGCGCGCCTGTACTGCTGGATGGTCAGAAGGCGGAGGGTGTAGCGGGAAAGCACAGCTGTTCCTGCACCCTCGTCAGGTCGTTGTTCGCGGAGGGCCCTCAACCTACGGTGAGCGAGGGTGAAAGCAGCCAACCCTAGATACGCCTCGGTCTTCCCACCACCGGTCGGAAACCACAGCAGGTCGCAGGTTTCCCGGTCGGGATGAGTGCCATCGACCACCGCCGGAAGATTGACGAGCTGAAAAGCCAGCTGGAAGGGCCACCAAGGGTTGACCTTTCCCTTCGTCCACTCGGACTGGAGCGCGATCGCCCGATTGGCGAAACAGAAGGCCAGCCTGGCCTCCCTGTCGGAAGCGAGAAGCTCCACCCCCTCCTGGATCCGCGTGAGTGCTCGCTTACACCCAGAGATACTGCGGCCGACAGTCGTTGACGCTCCCTGCCTCCCGTGCTCCTTCTCAAGTGCGAAGATCCAGCGCTGGTATCCTTCGGCAAGAGGATCGAGCGCCTGGTGAATCTCACTGGACTCGGTGATCTCGGCCAGTTTCAGGGGATCGAGTTCCGGGGCTCGAAACTCCTCACGCCAAGCCTTGTTCGGAGAGTTGACCGGAAGCACAGGAACGTACTCTGAGCGGACGTCGGCCGGAACGAACGCCCTCGCAGCATCCTCATCGAACAGGTGGTGGCCGTCCACCCAAACGAACGGCGCCTGAGAACCGGTTCTGCCCTCGGGATGCGGCCGCTCCGGGTCGACGTCCTTCCAGACTGCGGAGCATAGGTGCCCCCGGGCCAGTACGGAACGGTCGCTGTAAAGAAGGTCGAGTGTCTCCTCCTCCGGATCCTGAGCCTTTCGCCCCCGGTCGACAGGAACGCAACGACTGCCCGCACCACACCTGATGCGAATCTGTGGTTGGAACACGTGTTCCTCCACGGCCGGACGTTCCGACGCATGGGACCTGTTAACGAGGAAGACCGAGATTCTCCAGATTCCGGTGTTTCGATCCCTTCTGCTGAGCACCCGGATCTCCACCGCCTGGTCCTGCGGAGGACACAGTTTGCGACTACTGGAGCAGTCCACGCTGCTCCAGATCTCACCATGAGGCAACCGGATCCATGCCTCGTCGGTTTTCTCGTATCTCGCCCATGTACAGCAGATGTCGATGAAAGGGCGATCCTGCGCCTCCACTGCGAGGGAGAGCCCCATCGAGGCAGGTCTGGTCAACGGATCCAGCTGGAGCTGGATGGGCTGCCTGACTGCTGTGCCCGGATGGAGTGAGAATACGGGAGCTCCAGGATCCTCCTCGTCGTCGGCTCCCGAAGCTTCGTCTCCGACCAGCTCCACTCCCGCGTCGACCTCCACCGAGGGAGTGCCGTCGGGCGCGAGCACCCCGACGAGATATTCGTCCAGGGGATCCTCATCGAGTGGCAGACGCTCCTCCGGTCCGCCACGCGGACCGAGCACCTCAGCCACCAGAGCCTCAACCAGACTGTCGCGCTCACTCACGAGTGATCTCACAACTCCTACATCGGGGGGACAAACACCGTGTCAGCAGACCCCTGCGAAGGGCGGAAACTACAGAGGGCTGGAGACAGTCGGTGTTTCACAAGCTACTGGAGACCATGCCCAAGTGACTGGTGGCCTCACTGCTGGATTCAGCCCCTCAGGCGTTGAGCCGCTCCAACACCGCGCGCCGTCGCTCCAATATGCGCTGGCGGCCCAGCAGTTCCAGCGACTTCAGACAGCGGGAGCCCGACCGTGCGGCCAGTCACCATGACCCACACCGGAACCTGAACCTTGTCGAGCTTGGGTCCTTGGGCAACCCCGACCTACTCAAGGGCTCTCTTCAGCGACTCGGCACCCCAGGCCCCTGTGCGGCTACGACCGAAGCGTCTTGAGGATGTTGAGGAGGCTGGTCCACTCGCAGGTGGTGAAGGCGAGGTGGCCGAGCTCGCGGTTCTGGGTGTCGCGCACGGCCGTTGCACCGGGAAGGTCCGCGACCTCGACGCACTGGGGGCCGTCAGGGTTGCTGTGGCTGGACTTGCGCCACCGTGCGGTGTTCATGTCCATGCGGGGCCTCGTCTCCGGTTCGCGCTTCATGCGCTCAAGTGTTCCAGAAAGGTGGTGGAGTCCGGAACGGAGAGCGCGCTGCCCTGGGTGCGGCTGAACACCAGCCTATGGCGGTTGATCTCGGTCTCGGATTCCAGGTAGAAACCGTCACCGCGTGATTCGAGGAAGACCACGCTGTCCGCGTTGTTGCCATCGCTGAAGCTCAGGATGGTGAAGGGAAGGCCGCCCGCGGCATGTGCCCCGGACGAGAAAGGGAGGACCTGGATCTCCACGTTGGGGCGCTGGCCGACGTCCAGCAGGTGGCGGGTCTGTTCACGCATCACCTCGGGCCCGCCGATCTGACGTCGGAGGGCCGCTTCGTCGATGACGGCGAAGATCAGTGGAGGCTCCTGGCGTTCCAGGATGTTGCGCTGTCGTTCGAGTCTGCTCTTCAGCCTCTGCTCGGCCTGGTCACTGGTGTTTCCGACGGAGGAGGCCAACAGCGCGGAGATGTAGGCGGGGGTCTGTAGTAGGCCGGGCACCAGGCCGATGTTGAACTCCTGGATCATCGTGGCCTCCGCTTCCAGACCGACGAAGGCACCGGGGAGGACGTCCTCGTACTGGAGCCACCAGGGTTTGTGGGTGCGCGAATCCCGTGCGATCTGGATGAGCTCCTCGGCGACATCGCTCGGCGCGCTGTAGAGCTGGCACAACGCCATGATGTCTCCCGCCTTCAGGCGCTGGAAGTTGCCAGCTTCCAGGCGTTGGATCTTGGCGCGGCTCCAGCCCAAGTTCTTCCAGACCTCGTCCTGTGTCAGCTTCGCCGCGTTGCGCAGGCGTCGGAGTTGGATGGCCAGGTAACGCCGTCGGACAGGCAAGCCGGTTGCCACGGGTTTCTCCTCTGCTCTCGCACCACAACAGAAAACAAGGTGTCCGACCGAGGCGCGATCAACCACCTGAGCAAGCAGGGCGAAGGCCGTGGAACACCCTGGCGGCCGACACCGCAGGCCCGGCTAGAGCCTGGCCGGACATGTGTGAGCACTGACCGCCGCAGTGCTGGCCATCGCCCTGGCCCACGTGTTCGTCCCCTAGAGTTCCCGCCGCGAGAGGACCGCGCTCACATCGCCACCCCACCGCCGGGAGGTGCCGCCCGCACCCGTGACCACCGAGCGACGCCCCAACGCACAGCGCGGAGCGCACCTCACACAGGTGCTCGCCCCTCACACCGACGGAATCCGCGTGCCCGTTCCCCCTCCCCGCGACGACGAGAACCCCGGCGCTCTCCCGCCCCTACCTGCCCCCGCTCCCCCATGTACCGACCGGCGACCTGCTGGCCGGTCCCCTCCAACCGATCCAGCTCACCCAGACCGTCCAGGACCGGACCGACGACCTGGCGGACCTGGCCGCCGTCATCCGCGTCTACCTCGACAGGGTCGGCTGAGTCCCGCGGGGGCCACGGGCGGCGTCCGTCACGGACGCCGCCCAGCGCGGTGAGACAGACTCGGCCGGTTGCGGACAGCACGGATCCAGCCGGGCGGCTGTCCGCTTCTGACCAGGTGGTTCGCGCCAACCGCCGTTCGACGCCCCGCCACCTACCAGTTGGTAACAATTGGGTCCGCGTGCCCCCAAGCCCTGGAGACTGTGACCACGGACACCCTAGGGTTCCGCCATGGGTGTAATGCGTAAGCGTGTCCTTGTTCGCGTATTTCTGGGCTTCCTCGCCGCGGTCGTGGTGCTGGCCCTGGTCGGCGCGCTCCTGGGGATATGGACCGTCCGGAGGTCGTTCCCGGAAACCTCCGGCGAACTCTCGCTCCCGGGGCTGGAGTCCTCCGTCACCGTGCTGCGCGACGAGCACGGCGTCCCCCACGTCTACGCGGACAACACCCACGACCTGTTCATGGCGCAGGGCTTCACGCACGCCCAGGACCGCTTCTGGGAGATGGACTTCCGCCGCCACGTCACCGCAGGGCGCACCGCCGAGCTCTTCGGCTCCGACCAGGTGGGCACCGACGTCTACCTGCGCACCATGGGCTGGCGGCACGTGGCCGAGCAGGAGTACGAGCTGCTCGCCCCCGAGACGCAGGACCACCTCGACTCCTACGCGGCCGGGGTCAACGCCTGGCTGGCCGAGAACGACGGCACCGAGGCGAGCCTGGAGTACGGGCTGCTCTCCGTGCTCAACGGCGGCCACGAGATCGAGGAGTGGTCTCCGGTCGACAGCCTCGCCTGGCTCAAGGCCATGGCCTGGGACCTGGGCGGCAACATGGTGGAGGAGACCGAGCGCGCCCAACTGCTCGACGCCGGGCTGACCCGCGAGCAGATCGGGGAGCTGTACCCGGCCTATCCCCACGAGGAGCACCTGCCCATCACCGACACCGACGAGCACGGGCAGGCCGGAGCCGACGAGGGGTCCGGGGAGCCCGAGGACTCCGACGGGGCGGACCTGCGGGAGGCCGACGAGCGGCGCGTCCCCGAGCTGCCCGAGGAGGCCGTCTCCGCGCTGACCGAGGTGGCCGGTACCGCGGCGTCACTGCCCTCGCTGCTCGGCCCCAGTACCAGTCCCGACCTGGGGTCCAACTCGTGGGTGGTCGGCGGCGAGCACACCGAGAGCGGGCTGCCCCTCCTCGCCAACGACCCCCATCTGGGCGCGTCGATGCCCTCCACCTGGTACCAGATCGGGCTGCACTGCACCGAGCTCACCGAGGCGTGCCCCTACGACGTCAGCGGCTTCAGCTTCTCCGGCCTGCCCGGTGTGATCATCGGGCAGAACGAGTCCATCGCGTGGGGGTTCACCAACCTCAACCCCGACGTCATGGACCTGTACGTGGAACGGATCGAGGGAGACGACTACGTGGTCGACGGCGAGCCCCGGCCGCTGGAGACCCGCGAGGAGACCGTCCGGGTGGCGGGCGGCGATGACGTCGACATCGTCGTGCGCTCCACCCACCACGGGCCGCTGCTGTCCGACACCGCCGCGGGCGCGGACCTGGAGGCGCTGGCGGAGGAACCGGAGCTGGAGGGCGCGGAGGACGGCGAGTACGCCGTCGCCCTGCGGTGGACCGCGCTCCAGCCGGGCACGACGGCGGACTCGATCTTCGCGCTGAACCGGGCCCGCGGCTGGGACGACTTCCGTGAGGCGGCCAGCCGGTTCGAGGTCCCCGCCCAGAACCTCGTCTACGCCGACACCGAGGGCAACATCGGCTACCAGGCTCCCGGCCTGGTGCCGGTGCGCGGCGAGGGCGACGGCCGCTACCCGGCGCCCGGTTGGGACTCCGCCTACGACTGGGAGGCATACCTCCCCTTCGAGGAGCTGCCGAGCGTGTACAACCCCGAGTCGGGCGTCATCGTCACCGCCAACCAGTCGGTCGTGGACGCCGACTACGAGCACATGCTCACCGGTGACTGGGACTACGGGTACCGGTCCCAGCGGATCAACGACCTGCTCACCGAGGCGATCGGTGAAGGACCGGTGACCGGTGAGGACATGTCGCGCATCCACATGGACTCCTTCCACGGCGGCGCGGTCGAGGTCGTGCCTCACCTGTTGGAGGCGGACGTCGACGGGGTCACGGCCCGGGCCCAGGAGCAGCTGCGGGAGTGGGACCTGTTCACCGCGGCCGACTCCGCCGGAGCCGCGTTCTACCAGGCCACCTGGCGGCACCTGCTGCCGCTGCTGTTCGACGAGCTGGAACCGCTGACCATGAGCGGCAGCTCGCGCGGGATGTACGTGGTGGCGCAGCTGCTGGAGGACCCCGAGTCGGACTGGTGGCGGGGCGCCGAGGCCAGCGGGCGCGAGGAGGTGCTGGCCGCGGCGATGGACGCCGCCGCGCAGGAGCTGACCGAGCTGCTGGGCGAGGACCCCGCCGACTGGCGCTGGGGCGACCTGCACACCCTGACCGCGACCCACGAGTCGTTCGGAACCTCGGGCATCGGTCCGGTCGAGTGGCTGTTCAACCGGGGCCCGGTGGAGAGTTCGGGCGGGGCCAGCATCGTCAACGCCACGGGCTGGGACCCGACCGCGGGGTACGCGATCACGGCGGTGCCGTCGATGCGGATGGTGGTGGACATGGCCGACCGCGACGCGTCGACGTGGGTCCACCTGACCGGCAACTCCGGCCACGCGTTCCACCCCAACTACGACGACCAGCTGGAGCCGTGGAGCCGGGGCGAGACCCTGCCGTTCGCGGTCACCGAGGAGGCCGTGCGCGCGGCAGCCACGGACGAGCTGGTCCTCAATCCCTAGAGGCGATCGGCCGGAAGAGGTTCCACCCGCGCCGATCTTGCTCCTGGCGTCACAGTGGACGCCGACGGTGGCGCCAGGAGCAAGATCGTTCCCGGACATCCCGGCACCTTCGTTCCAACAGTCCCGCGCGGCGCGTCCGTTCCAGCACTCCCCCGAGACCCACCCGGCGCGTCCGTCGTGCCGCCCCGGGTGCCCAGCGTGCTGGCCAGGGCACCCGCGCACCATCGCCGGTCAGACCGGGTCGGCCGACCTCAGCGGGAAGGCGACCCCGGTCATCTCCTCCGACAGCGCCCACAGGCGCTTGGCGGCGCGGCCGTCCCAGGCGGCCTCGCTCCGGCTGGACAGGGCGGGGGCGCCGCGCGTGCCGCCCATGGCCTTGGGTCCGGCGAAGGCCGCGCCGGGCACGTCCTGGGTGGCGGCGAAGACCGTGGGGAGGGCGCCGTTCGCGGCGCTCTGGGCGAAGACCCTGTTGCCGAGCATGAGGGCCGCCCGGGAGAGCGGGTTGGCCCCGTGGCTCTGGAGGTTGGTGGCCGCGTAGCCGGGGTGGGCGGCGGTGGAGAGCACCGGGGAGCCCACCGCCTCCAGGCGGCGCTGGAGCTCCAGCGTGAACAGCAGGTTGGCGAGCTTGGACTGGTTGTAGGCCCGGTAGGGCGTGTAGCCGCGGTCCAGGTTGACGTCGTCGAAGTCGATGCCGCGGGCCATGCGGTGCATTCCGGAGGAGAGGGTCACCACCCGTCCCGTGACGTGTTCCAGGAGCAGGTTGGTCAGGGCGAAGTGGCCGAGGTGGTTGACGCCGAACTGCGTCTCGAACCCGTCCTTGGTCACCCCCTTGGCGACCGCCATGACGCCCGCGTTGTTGATGAGCAGGTGGAGGTCGCCGCTCCAGGCCTCGGCGAAGGCGCGCACGGACGCCAGGTCCGCCAGGTCCAGGTGGCGCACCTCGGTGTCGCCCTGCACCCCGGCGGCCTCGGCACGCCCCTTGTCCACGTCGCGCACGGCCATCACGACGCGCGCGCCCGCCCGGGCCAGGACGCGTGTGGTCTCGATGCCCAGGCCGCTGTTGGCTCCGGTGACGACCGCCGTACGGCCGCTCAGGTCGGGGATGCTGACCGCTGTGGTGTCCATTGCGCCACGGTAGGCGAGCGCCCGCGGGCTGTCCATGGCAGCCACGGCGACCACCGGCCGTCCACGGCGGCCACGGCGCCCCGGACTGTCACAGCGGCCACAGAGGCCACCGGCCGTCCACGGCGGCCACGATGGTGACGGGGGCGTCCGTCTATCCTGGTTTCCATGACCGACCGCCCCTACCACCACGGAGACCTGCGCGCCGTCCTGCTCACCAACGCCGAGCGCGCCCTGGCCGAGCGGGGGCAGGCGGCGCTGTCCCTGCGCGAGATCGCCCGCGCGGCGGGGGTGAGCCACGCCGCGCCGGGCCGCCACTTCCGGGACAAGCAGGCGCTACTGGACGCGCTCGCGCTCAGCGGTTTCGAGCGCCTGACCGAGCGGTTGGAGGAGGCGGCCCTGGACGCGGGGGACGCGCGGGCCCGGATCCTCACCCTGGCCAGGGTCTACGTGGGGTTCGCGGGGGAGCACGCCGCGCTGCTCGACCTGATGTACGCGCGCAAACACGACTCCGACGTCCCCGAGCGGCTGCACGCCGCCGTGGGACGGCTGCTCGAACAGGTGATGCGCCCCATCCTCGACGCCCAGGCCGCCGGGGAGATCGCGGGCGGCACCCCGGAGGCCGTCACGATGACCGTGTCCGCCGCGATGCACGGCTTGGTCGCGCTCACGGCCACGTCCTCCCCCGAGCAGATCGACGCGAAGCTCGCGGACATGGTCGGGGTGCTCTTCGAGGGCCTCAGGCCTCGCTGACGCCCGGAGCCCGAGCCCCGGAACTGGACCGCGGCCCCGCCCGTCCCACAGACGGGGCACCCCCGGGGCGGAAGGCCCCCGAGACAGAAGAAGGCCCCCGATGGAGTTCTCCGGTGACTTCGAGACCCACCTGACCCTGGACGCGCCCGACCCCGGGCGCGTCGCGGAGGCAGCGGAATGGGCGCGCGGGCACGGACTCAAGTTCACCCACATCGAACTGGACCGGGGCGGGTCCCGGTCACAGCCGATGGTCACCTACCACTCGGACGGGAGCACCCTGGACGAGGAGCTGGCCGTGGCACAGCGGTGGACGGCCCTGCTGGCTGGGGCGGGGTTCACGGTCACCCGCACCAAGCTGGAGGTGTCCCGCCGGGCCACCGGGGTGCCCGGAGACCGGGAGGAGGCCGGACGGCTGCCGGAGTCGTGCTACTTCGAGACGCACGTCAAACTCCTGCTCCCCGCGTCGGCCGACCCGGCGGCTCTGTCCGCGATCGTGGAACCCCACCGCGCCCGGCTGTCACGCAACGCGCGCAGGGTGCGCGACGACGGCTTCCAGGAGCGGTTCGTCACCCAGCGGTGCTCACGTGTGGGCAGCGGGGAGGCCGACCGCTTCGAGTACGCCCTGCTGCGGGCCCTGGGAGTAGCGGGGATGACCTTCGAGAACAGGGAGGGGTGGCAGCCCAGGGTCCTGTCGGTCGAGCGGGAGTTCGTCGTCCACGACACCGCCCTGTCCGTGGACGCCGGGTGGATGGACGCCGCCCCGGTCGAGGACGCCGACGAGGTGCCGCCGGGCGAGTACGCGCCGGGTACCGACCGGCAGCGCCTGCCCAGCACCTACGTGCCCAACACCGACGGCTCCGAGGCCAGCCAGGGGAAGGTGTTCGACCCCGCGCTCAAGCACCTGGACGACGCCTACCGGGCGGGCGAGCCGGTGTTCGCCGATCCCGGCCTGGGCTCCCGCTGGTGGGAGGCCAACCGGCGGGCGATGGAACTGGCGCTGCGCGCGGTCGCGGGCACGCCGTGGCGGGACAGCCTCGTGCTGCGCGGCAGCATGCTCATGCCGGTGTGGGCGGGTGGTGCCGCCCGGCGTCCCCGGGACCTGGACTTCGTGGTGGTCCCGGCCGAGACCGCTCCGTTCGGGGACCCGGCCGACCGCATGTTCGCGGACGTGGCCGGGGCCGTCGCGGACGCGTCCGCGCAGGGGGTCTCCTTCGACGCCGAGGGGGTCCGGCTGGAGAGCATCTGGACCTACGAGCGGGCGCCGGGCCGCCGCGTGGTCGTCCCGTGGCGGGCTGCGGGCCTGCCCCCGGGCACCGTGCAGATCGACGTGGTGTTCAACGAGTCGCTTCCCGAGCCGCCGGTGGCGGTGTCGGTGGCGGGGGCGGACGTGCTGGCGGCCGGGGCGGAGCTGTCCCTGGCCTGGAAGGTGCTGTGGCTGTACACGGACACCTACCCGCAGGGCAAGGACCTCTACGACGCGGTCCTGCTGGCCGAGAGCGCGCGGCCCTCGCGCGAACTGCTGGTCGGTGTGCTGCGCCCCGAGCTGGGCGACCGGGCCGAGACCGTGGACGAGCGCTTCCTGCGCGAGGAGGGCAGCCTCGACTCCGACGAGTGGGACGACTTCGTCAGCGACTGCCCGTGGGTGGAGGGCGACGCCGGGGAGTGGGTGGACCGCTTCGAGGCGGCGATGGCGCCCGTGTTCCGGGGGGAGTGAGCGGCTTCGGGGAGGAGCGGGCGGGAAGGAGTGAGCGGACCGCCCCTCTCCCGGGGAGGGTGAGGGGCGCGTCGGCGGTCAGGCCGGGCGGACGAACGGGTCGGCGGGCGGGTCGCAGGCGGTCTCCTCGTCCAGCAGCCACACCCACTCCGGGCGCCACCCGGGGGTACGGCTGGCCATCTCCGCGGCGACGTCCCCGACCCACACACCGACGCCGAGGGCGGACTCCGTCGACCACTCCGGCCGGTGGTCGTAGGCCCGGTCGACCTCCACCGCGTCGGGGGTCGCCCGGGCGCGCAGGAAGAACCACATGCCGTGCTCGGGGTGGCCTTCGGCCCGGCGCAGTTCGTAGTCGTGGTGGCCGCGCGGTTCCTCCTGGATCCGGTTGCCCTCGGCGTCCACCAGCGTGGACTGGCTCTGGCTGTTCCCACCGGTGATCGTGTAGATCACCTCACCTCCGTGCTCGGCGGCCAGGCCGCGCAGGAGATCGCCCAGTTCGCGCAACTGTTCGGTCTCCCGGGGTACGGGGCGCGGCCTCTCCGTGGCCGTCCGCATCACGGACTCCACCAGGACCGACCACTCCTGGTCGCTGAGCACCCGGGTCCGGCCGCGTTCGGCCGGTTTCTCCGTCCCGGCGGGAAGCGGCGCGACGGGGCGGCCGTCCCCGGAGATCCCGGCGGCGCGGAGGACGTCCGTGGCCGCGGCGGTGTCGAAGGGCATCGGGTCCAGGAAGCCGAAGTCGGCCGTTCCTCCCTCGACGGTGTGCTTCACCCGGGTGTAGAGCCGCTCCCCCAGGTCGTCGAAGGGGTCGTCACCCTCGTCGGGACGCGGGCCCCCGGTCACCGACACCACCTCGTTGACGAAGGCCAGGAGGTGACGGGTGGCCTCCTCCGGACCGACGAAGGCGGACAGGCGCATCCCCAAACCGTCCTCGTTCACCTGGTCGTGGTAGGTCGAGCGCGCCCACGTCCCGTCCTCCCACCAGTACACGAAGCCGATGGGGACGCCGCTCTCCAGTCGGGAGATCCACTCCCAGGGGAGCCACTCCGGGGCGTCCGCGTACGGATTGACCGGGGGCTGGAAGGCACTGTCGGTCCTCCCCTCCCGGTCCCAGCCGATGATCAGGTACCGGCCGCCCTCGACACGGGCCATCCGCCACCAGTTACCGTCGCCGTCCTGAAGGAGCAGGACACCGTCGTCCTCGACCCGGTGCCCCTCCGACCAGACGGGACCGAAACCGGTGGACAGCGCGATCCTCAACGCGCCGAGCGTCCAGAGCACTTCGGGGCGCGGCAGGTCCTCGGGGTGTCCGGGGCTGTGGAATCCAGATGACATGGGCTCTCTCCTGGGAATCGGGGACGGTAAGAACCGGGGGTGGTGAGGACTTTGTCGCATGTACCTCCGACACTCCGCGCAGCGGAAGGGTTCGGCGCGGCTCCGGAGGCATCCCCGGTGGAAGTGCTGGCGGCACCGCTGGCGGGAGCGCTGACTAGCCTGTGGGGCATGCGGGAGATCCGGAAAGAACCGCGCGGGTGGACCCGCCCGGCCTTCGAGGCCGTGCTGTGGACCCTTCTGGGCGCGCTGGTCGTGATCGAGCTCTCCGGGGCCCGCGACCGGCCGCCGGTCCTCGAAACGTGCCTCCTGCTGCTCGCCCTGGTCGTCGCGGCGACCCTGTCCCGTTTCCTGCCGCTCGTCTCCCTGGGCGTCATACTCGCCGGGGCGGTCCTACAGGCATCCGCCTCGGTCCTCCTGAGGGTGGAGACCAGCGTGTTCACGCCCTGGCTGGCCGTGGCGGTGCTGGCGCTGCTCACCGGCCTGCGTTCGGAACGGGTGCGGCCGGTGGTGGCGCTGGTGGTCGTGGCGTGCTCGTTCACCCTCGTCCTGCACCTGCTGACGGGGCTGGTGTCCGGCACCGGCGTCCGCGCGTTCCTGTCCGACTCCGTGAACTGGCTGGGCCTCGTCCTCACCATCGCGCTGAGCACGCTCACGCCATGGCTGTTCGGCCGCTACCAGCGCCTGCGCCGCCAGGTGTGGCGGGGCGGCTGGGAGATCGCCGAGCGCATGGAGCGCACCCGCGCGGCCGAGGCCGACCGCGCCCGGCTGCGCGAGCGCGCCCGGATCGCGACCCGGATGCACGACTCCCTCGGCCACGACCTCGCGCTGATCGCGGTGCGCGCGGCGGCCCTGGAGATGACCGCCCAGGAGGACTCCGAGCAGGGCCGGGCCGCCGGTGAGCTGCGGACGGCGGCGCACGAGGCCAACCTGCGGCTGCGGGAGATCATCGGGGTGCTGCGCGAGAACGACGGCGGTGACGGCGGTGGCGACAGCGGCGGCCATGGCGAAGCCGTCTCCGGGCTGGACGCGGGTCAGCCGGACGCGGGCGGGCTGGACGTGAGCGAGCCGGACGCGGGCGGATCGGACGCGGGCGAACTGGCCGCGGGCGAGCCGGTGTCGGTCCTGGTGCAGCGCGCCGCGGACGCCGGTATGCGTGTCCGCCTGCTGCGGGAGGGCCCCGACCCGGACCCGTCCGCCCCGGGTGGCGGCGCCGTGCACCGGGTGGTCCAGGAGGCGCTGACCAACGCGGCCAAGTACGCGCCGGGGGCGGAGGTGACCGTGCGGGTGGTCCGCGAGGACGACCGGACCCGGGTGTCGGTCGGCGACGCCGGACCGCCGGAGGCCGTGCGGACGGTCCTGCCCGCGCGGAGCGGGGACGGGTCCGGCCTGGCCGGGCTGCGTTCCCTGGTGGAGGGGCTCGGCGGGAGCTTCGCCGCGGGCAGGGAGGGCGCGGGGTTCACCGTGCGGGCGACCGTGCCCGACCCCGGCGCCGTGGGCGGGGCGGAGGAGCCCGGGGAGTCGGAGACGCGCCGCGCCCACAGCGAGGCCCGCGACCGCGCGCGACGTCGGCTGGTAGCCGCCGTGGCCGTTCCGGCCGCGCTGGGCCTGGGCCTGGTGGCGGCCGGTCTCGGCCTGCTGACCTGGGTCGGCGTCAACAGCGTCCTGCCTCCGGAGCGGTACGGGCGGTTGTCCGTGGGGGACGACCGGGAGCGGGTGGAGGAGGTACTCCCCCGGTTCTCCTATCCCGAGGGTTCGGTGTCGGCCCGGGCCTCCGAGCCGCCCGCGCCGCCCGGTGCCCGGTGCTCCTTCTACCTGTCCCGGTACGAGAACGGGCTGCCGCCGGTGTACCGGCTGTGCTTCGAGGGCGGCGTCCTGGTCGCCAAGGACGAGATCCACCGGACCGACTGACCGGGCGGCCCAGTAGGGTGTCGGCGTGAACGCGACAGACGGCGCCGGGGTGCTGCGCCTCGTCCTCGCCGACGACGAGGCCATGATGCGCGCGGGACTGCGCGCGATCCTGTCGGCGGCACCGGGGATCGAGGTGGTGGGTGAGGCCGGGGACGGTGCCGCCGCCGTGGCCCTGGTCGCCGAGCACCGCCCCGATATCGCGCTGCTGGACGTGCAGATGCCCGGCACGGACGGCCTGGCGGCGACCGAGGTCATCGCCAGGGAGTACCCGGGGACCTCGGTCGTCATCCTCACCACGTTCTCCGAGGACGCCTACATCGCGCGGGCCCTGTCCGGGGGCGCCAGCGGGTTCGTGCTCAAGAGCGGGGACCCTCGGCAGCTGGTGGAGGGGCTGCGCGCGGTCGCGGAGGGCGGGGCGTACCTGTCGCCGGAGGTGGCGCGCCGGGTGATCGACGAGCTGGACTCGTCCGGGGGTCGGTTGTCCCGCGCGTCGGCCGCGCGGGAACGGGTCGGACGGCTCACCGAACGCGAGCGCGGGGTGCTGGCGCTGGTCGGCGAGGGGTGCTCCAACGACGAGATCGCCCGCCGCCTGGCCATCGCCCCGGGCACGGTCAAGGTGCACGTGGGGTCGATCCTCACCCGGCTCGACGTGCGCAACCGGGTGCAGGCCGCCATCGTGGCCTACGAGGCCGGACTGGTCTGAGAGGGCTGCTGGCTTCGATCCGCGGGCACGGACGGTTGTCCACAGGCGGAGGTCGGGGCTGGCGGCGAGGGCGTCCGCTGCGGTTCGATGGAAATCGGGGGGGTCCCCGGGGCCCTCTCCGTCGGCGTGCCCGCACCCCCGCACTCCCGCGCCCCGTCCCCACCCACCGCTCCCACCGCCCGCCCTGTCCCTTTGTGCCGACCCGGCCGCTGCCGCCCAGGAGATGTGCGCGGAGGCCCCGGCCCGGAGCATGGCTCGCATGAACACCGCCCACTCCGTCCGCCCCGGGCGCCGCCCCGCCTTCGTCCACGCGTGCCCGGACGAAGGCGGCCCGCGCCCCGGCCCGGCCCTGCCCGGTCGGCGGTGCCCCGCATGGGCGTGGCCCCGAAACCGTTCTCCACGAACAGCTCCCGGGCGGCCTCCACCATGCGCGGTCGGGTCAACCGCGCCTCCTCGGCCCTCCTGCCCCCGGCCTTGCCCTGGTTCATGCCAGCAGACCATGACTAGAGTCGCTCACCAGGGAAAGGACTCCGGTCAGGTTCGGACACGGGAGAGGGTCATGACCAAGGTGACCAACACCGAACAGCGGCAGGTCTGGAACGGATGGCTCGGCGAGCACTGGGTGGTCCACCCCGACCACTACGACGGCCTGCTGGAGGGGTACAACGCGCCGATCCTGGACGCGGCGGAGGTCGGCGTCTCCTCACGCGTGCTCGACGTGGGGTGCGGCACGGGTCAGCTCACCCGGGAGGCCGCGGCCCGGGCCCGGAACGGCTCCGCCACCGGTGTGGACATCTCCGCGCGGATGGTCGACGCCGCGCGGGAGCGGGCACGAGGGATGGCCAACGTCTCCTTCGATGAGGGCGACGCCCAGATCCACCCGTTTCCCCATGGTGGTTACGACGCCGTGGTCAGCAGGGGCGGCGTCATGTTCTTCGACGACGCCGTGGCCGCGTTCACCAACTTCGGTCAAGCCCTGCGCGGGGGTGGACGCCTGGCCTTCCTCGCACCGGGCCCCTCCGATCCCGACAGCGAGTACGCACGGGCGACCGCCGTCCTGCGCCCGTACATGACCAAGCGCTCCCCCACCACCCGCCGCATGATGTCCCTGGTGGAACGGGACGCCATCCACACGCTCCTGGAGGCCTCCGGTTTCCGGGACGCGCGTGTGGAGCGCGTCGGGACCGTCGCCACCCTGGGCTCCGACCCGGCGGACGCCGCGGAGTTCGTGTGCGGCCAGGGCAGAGTGCGGTCCTGCCTGGAGGAGTACGACGACGACACCCGACGCGGGGTCCGCGATGAACTGGAGGAGGCTCTGGCCGCCTTCCACACCGCTGACGGCGTACGGGTCGCGAACACGGCTTGCCTGGTCAGCGCCGTGCGCCCGTAACCCACGCGGTGGCGGGCCCCGCAGCCCCCGGGCACGCCACCGCTCGTGTCCCGGTTGGTGGCGAACAGCGGCGCGTCAGGCGAGCCGTGCCCGCCGCGTCTTCCCGCCCGCCCTACCCCTTTGTGCCTACCCGACCGCTGTCGTCCAGAAGATGTGCGCGGGGCACCCCGACCCGGAGCATGGCTGGCATGAACACCGCCAACTCCGTCCGCGCCAAGCGCGCGACCGCCTACGGCTCGGCCGCCCTCGTCCTCGCCGCGTCCTTCTCCGTCCCCACCGCCCTCAACGCGGCCACCGACTCCGGGAGCATGGTCCTCACACCGCCCGAACCCACCGGCCCGCACGCCGTCGGCCGGACCGAAGTACACCTCGTCGACCCCGACCGCGGCCACCCCTGGGTGGAGGAGGCCACCGAACGGGACGTCATGATCAGCATCTGGTACCCGGCCGGAGAGGGCACGGGAGCCGGCGAACCCGCGCCCTACGTCACGCCGTCCGTCTCCGGGGTGCTCAGGAGCGAACTGGAGCAGGGGGGACTCCACCGCGACAGCGTCGACTTCGACGCCTTCCGGACCAACGCCCTCCAGGACGTTCCGGTCGCCGACACGGGCCCGTTCCCCGTGCTCCTCTACTCCCCCGGGCTGGAGCAGTCCCGGTTCCTCAACGTCCTGCACCTGGAGGAACTCGCCTCCCACGGGTACGTGGTGGCCGCCATGGACCACCCCTACGAGACGCTCGCCGTGGACATGCCCGACGGTCGGGTACTGCGCACGAGCGCCCCCTCCTTCAGCACCGAGTCCCTCAAGGAGGCCGTCGCGGTCCGCCGCGAGGACACCCGCCTGGTCCTGGACGGTCTGACCGACCTGGCGGAGGGAGGCTCCTCCGACGCCAGCGGCCAGGAGCCGCCCGCGGGGCTGGGCGAGGCACTGGACCTGGACGCGGTGGGCATGTTCGGCCACTCCGCCGGAGGGCTCACCGCCGCCGAGGTGATGCTGGAGGACGAGCGCATCGACGCTGGGCTGGGCCTGGACGGCACCATCGGCTACCACGTCGGGAACGAGGTGTGGTCGGAGGCCAACCTGCGGGGCGCCGACCGCCCCTTCGCGCTCCTGACCGCGGGCAGGGCCGGGGTCAAGCTCCAGCCGCACCACAGCGGGTACAGCGCCGGTTTCCGGACCTTCGTCGAGGCCTCCTCGGTCGACGTCCTGGAGTTGTACATGGCCGAGGGCGAGCACTTCAGCTACACCGACCACCAGTGGGTCCTGCCCGCCGTCGACGAGGCCCTCCAGCCGGGCAACCGCTCCTGGCCCGACCTGGTGGAGGGGTCGATCGGCACCGTGGACCCCGAGGAGTCCGTCCGGGCGCAGCGCGCCTACGTCACGGCCTTCTTCGACGCCCACCTGCGCGGTGAGCGGGCCCCGGTCCTGGACGGTCCCTCGCCGGACTTCCCCGTGATGGAGTTCGTCGGCGAGGACTAGGGCCCGAAGAGCCCCGGGAGGCGGTGCTCGGGGCGCGCGCAGCCGTGCGGCCAGCACCTCGCGCGCCCACTCCTCCCACCGTTCGTGCGGCCGGCCCCGGTCCCGGACGAACGCCGGGTACGAATCGGGGCCGAGCACGCCGTACAACTCGTCGGCGACACGGGCGGCGTCCGGACCGGGCGCCGCCCGTGGCCTGTCCACGGGGGCCCGTTCGGAGGCGGCCCTCACCGTGTACCGGGACCGGACGAGGCGTCCCCGCCCCGCAGGCCGTCCACGGCGGGGGTGTTGGCGGCGGCGACCCCGAACATCCCGGTGACCTCGGCGGCACGCGCGAGTACCCGTCCGGCGCCCGCCTTCGCCAACGCCGGAAGCCCGCCCGCGGACGGGCTTCCGGCCCTCCCCGCGTCCGGTGAAACCGCCCCGGAGTACCCGCGGGCGGACGCCGGCCCGTGTCCGCACACGGCCGAGCCCCCGCCACCCGGCGCACGATGTCCCTGGCAGACCCGTGCGGAGCACCCGCACCGGCCCGGGCGGAGCGCCCGCACTGACGCCGCACCGGCCCGGGCGGAGCGCCCGGACCCGACACCGCGGAGGCCCGGGACGCGCCTCCCGCGTCCCGGGCCTCCGGTCTCCGGTACGGCCTCGTCGTTCTCCGTCCGTCCCCGTCGGACCCGCCAACCCCCGTCTCCCGGGGTCCGTCACCCCGCGGGCGACGGACCCCGGCGAACACCGGTGGGCCGCTCGACACCGAGCGGCCCACCTGACCGGGGCGGCGTCGCGGCCGTCCCGCCGCCGGGTCCCTGCACACCGCGTACGCACAGCCGCTTCGTGGACACGGTCCCGGGGTGGCCCCGCCGGATTCCTACACGTCGCGCACGCGCAGTTCGGTGTGTGCCACGATCTGCGCGGCCAGGACCCAGCCCACGACCGCGGCGATGTTCACCGGCCCGTCGTGCGGCGCCGTGTAGAAGCCCACGTCACCGCCCGCGTAGAACTCGATCCCCGCCGTTCCCGGCATCAGTGCCGCGAAGTCGTTGACCATCTGCACCTGGGAGAGCTGCATGACCATCGGCAGCCCCAGGAGCAGCAGGAACCCCACGATGAACGTGCCCGGCATACTCCGCGTCGCCGTGCCGATCCCGACGAACAGCACCGCGAACAGCGCCATGCACACGCCCGCGCTCAGCGCCGTCACCAGGGTCTCGGCGACGTCGGCGGAGGCGTACCGGCCGACGAACACGCTCAGCACCGCGACCGCCGTCACCGTGGCGAGCACGCCCGCAGCGAAGGCCAGACCGGCGGTCACCAGAGTGCGCGCGACCAGCACGGTCCCCCGGGCGGGCCGCCACAGCAGCGTGCTGGTGACGCTGCGGTTGCCGAACTCCCCGGTCGCGGCCAGCGCGGCCATCACCAGCACGGCGATCTGCACCAGGTAGAAGTGCCCCTGCGAGGTGAGCCGCATGAACGCGGCGCCGTCCGCCTCGTCCGGGTTCTCCATGATCCGGGTCCACTCGGTGTAGCCCATGAGCGCGGCGAACACGGCCATGCCCGCCAGCGCGGCGCCGAACGCCCACCACGTGGAGCGCAGGGACGACTGCCGGATCCACTCGGCGGCGACCTCGCGGAACAGGCCTGTCCGGAGGCGGCTCCCGGAGCGCTCGGCCCCCGCCGCCCTCACCGCCCGCCCCGTGCCCGCGGGGCTTCCGGGGTCCTCCCTCACACCCGTGGCACCCGACACCCTCGACGCACCCGACATGCTCTCCTCGCTTCTGCCGTCCTGCCCGTTCCCGCTTCCGTTTCGGGCTTGCGCCCCCTCCTCCTGCCACCGCATCACCGGGACCTCCTACGTCCCATGCGGCGCAGCGGCCCGGTCGATCCCGCGGTGTTCCCGGGAGACGCCGGTTTCCCGGCAGCAGCTCCCCTCTTCCCCATGGCGTTCCCGGAGGCGGGCACCGCGTCCCCCGGGGCTTTCCGGTCGGAGGCAGCGGGCCCGGAACGGGCGCCGTACTCGACGGCGTCCCCGGTCAGTTCCAGGTAGGCCTCCTCCAGCGAGGCCTCCTCCAGCCGGAGCCCGTGGACCCGGGCTCCCGCGGCGTGCGCGTGGTCGCCGACCTCCGCCGCGCCGAGCCCGAACACCCTCAGACCGGCGCCTCGGGCGCCCCCGCCGTCACGGGTACCACTGGTCTCCCTGCCGCCCCGCACACCTCTGTCGTCCCGGGGGTCCTCCGCGGTCTCGACCCGCACCGACGACCCCAGCCGCTCCAGCACCTCCCGCAGCTTCGCGGCGTCCGGGCTGTGGACCAGCACGTGCGTGCGCGACCAGGCCGCGATCACGTCGGAGATCGGCGCGTCCGCGATCAGCTGCCCCCGGCCCACCACGACCAGGTGGTCGGCGACCATCTCCATCTCGCTCATCAGGTGGCTGGAGACGAACACGGTGCGCCCCTCGTCGGCGAGCCGCCGCGTCAGGTCGCGCATCCACCGCACGCCGTCCAGGTCGAGCCCGTTCACCGGCTCGTCGAACAGCAGTACTCCCGGGTCCCCCAGCAGCGCGTCCGCGACGCCCAGCCGCTGGCGCATGCCCAGTGAGTACCCGTGGACCCGCTGGCGCGCGACGTCGGTCAGGCCGACCTCCTCCAGCACCTCGTCCACCCGGCTCCTCGGGATCCCGCCGCCCGCGGCCTTCGCGGTCAGGTGGGCGCGGGCGCTACGCCCGGGGTGGGCGGCGTCCGGCGACAGCAGGGCGCCGACCTGCCGCGTCGGCCGGTCCAGCCGCCCGTACTCCCGGCCGTTGACCAGCGCCTCTCCCGACGTGGGCCGGGCCAGGCCCAGCAGCATCCGCATGGTCGTGGACTTCCCGGCGCCGTTGGGCCCCAGGAAGCCGGTCACACGCCCGGGTTCGACGGTGAAGGTGAGCCCGTCCACCGCGGTCCTCCCCCCGTAGCGTTTGGTCAGTTCGCGCACCGTGAGCACGGTTTCCCCTCTCTTCCGCTCTCTTGGTGCACCACGCTAGGAAGAGGGGCCCGGGTCCCACATCTGTGGTTCGTCGGGAACCGGATACGCACTTGTGCCTACCCGGCGCCGCCCGGGGCCGTTTCGTCGGACCCGCGTTTCGGGTAGGTCCCGTTGGTGACGACCAACCGATCGAACGGGGGAGAGATCATGCGGGCGTCCATCGGCGACTACGTGCGTACGCACGGGGTCGTGAGCACCGAGGGTCAGCACGTCGGGGAGATCGTGGAGATACGCGGCGCCGACGACGGGCCGCCGTACGTGGTGCGGTTTCCCGACGGTGAGGAACGGCTCGTCTACCCCGGGCCGGAGACGGTAGTGGAACCCCGGCATCCGGTGGACTGAGAGACGCCGGAGGGGTTGCCGGAGCCACGGGGGCTGGCTTCCGGGGCAGCCGGGACGCCCGGCACGGATGGGGCCGCACGGGCTCCCCGGACATCCGGACGGGCGGGACGATTTGGTCTGCCGTCCTCCGGGGGGCGACCGGAACAGCTGGCGCGGTCAGGGCCCTCGGGTCAGCCGGGACGCCCGGCCCCGGGGCCGGACCCGACGACGGCCGCGAACACGGCGGGCGCACAGGACGGCGGCGGGCGTGACGCCCGCCGCCGTTGTGTCCTGGGCCTGCGTGAGGGTCAGGCCGACAGCCGGTCCAGGAAGCCGCCCAGGTTGGTCGAGGCGCGGGCGATCTGCTCTTCCACGGTGAGGGACTCCTCGAACCGCCCTCCCGGCTCCGGCTCCTTCTTCCCTCGGATGTACAGCGAGCAGGCGAAGTCCGTGCACATGTACAGTCCCACCGTGCTGCCCGCCTGACCGGAGCGCCTCGTCTTGGGCGCTGCCAGCAGCGCCACGCCCCGTCCGGGGTGGGTGGTCAGGCACACCGAGCACATGCTCCGGCGCAGTCCGGCGCGGGCGTTCGACAGCCGGAAGGCCACGCCCACGAGCCGGTCGCCGTGCTCGGTGACCAGGTAGGCGCGCTCGTGTGCGGTGTGGTCGCGCCAGCCGAGGAAGTCCAGGTCCTCCCACGGGCGCCGGTCCAGGTCGCGCGGCAGTGAGAGCCGCTGCGCCTCCCCCTTCGAGCAGTTCACGAACGACGTCCGGATGTCCCGCTCAGTCAAAGCTCTCATGGAAGGGACGCTAACGCCGCAGGTCCGGCCCCGGCAACGCTTTTACGGCGCGGCGGACTCCACCCGTGCGGCACGGACCGCCCGCACCACCGGGTGCATCGCCCGCTCCGTCCGCACCCGATGTGTCCCATCCCACCCGGGCCGACCGCTCCCCGGAGCGGACCGACCGTCCCGCGCTCACGGCCGGCGGGCCCGCACCTCGCGCCCCCACCGTCTCAGGAGCGCCTGATCAGGTAGAGCGCGAAGGGTTCTCCCCCGTGGCGGATCTCGCGCGCGTAGCCGAACCCGAGCCGTTCCATGACCGCGCGGGAACGGAGGTTGTGCACCTCGGTGAAGGAGGCCACCTCGTCCGCGCCGAGGTCGTCGAAGGCGAACGCCAGTCCCGCGCGGCCGATCTCGCTGGCGTAGCCGAGCCCCCAGAAGCACTCCCGGATCGCCCAGCCGACCTCCAGGCACCAGAGGGAGTCCACCACCGCGCGGGACAGGCCGCCGCGCCCCACCAGCTCGCCGGTCCACCGGTCGTGCGCGATCCACTTGTGGACGCCGTCGGTCTCCCAGGCGCGCCCCATACGCAGGGCGCTCTCCCAGGCCTCTCCCCGCGTCCACCTGCCGCCGTACCACCGGGCGACACCGGGGTCCCGGTGCAGCCGCCACAGTTCGTGGGCGTGCTCGGGGCCGATGGGGTCCAGGCGCAGCCTCTGTGTGAGGCGGACGCCGGACGGACCCCGCGGTCCGGCGGGGTGGTCCGGGGTCCCCGGTGGGGCGCGGCGGCGGTGTCTGCGGTCGAAGCCGGTCACGGGTACTCCAGCCGGGCGTGGGTGTCGGACAGGACGTCGGGCAGGACGGCGGCGAGGTCCCGCTCGCCGGGGGAGTCGCCGAGTGCGTGGAGGGGCTCCTCCGGCCGGGGGCGGCGGTTCCGCGGCCAGACGGCCGCCCGCGGGTTCCGGGCGCACCCCCGTCCGCCCTCTCCGCCCCACGCGGGAAAGTCTAGGTCCCGCCCCTCCCGTACGGCCGTCACCGCCGTGTACTGGGACTTTCCCGTTATCAGCAGGGCACTCCGCGCGTGCTGTCCCTCCGCGGCGCCGACCGGGCGTCAGTCCCGCTGGAAGAGCCGCGCCGTGTACAGGACCGCGCCGGAGGCCAGCCCGGCCAGGGCCAGCGAGGCCGCGAACGAGGCGGCTTCGAGCACGAAGCCGGAGATCTCGACCGTCTCGGCCAGGAACCGGCGCGAGGCCTGGCGTGAGAGGACGAACACGGCCACGAAGACGACGAAGGAGACGACCGAGGAGACCTTCACCGGAGTGTTCCGGGATGTTGGAGAGGGCGCATGCGGGCCATCCTAGGACGCGCCGCCCCAGGTCACTCCCCGGGCCCGGAGGTCGGACCCGCGACGGCCCGCTCCCCCTCTCCCTGCCCGCCCATCTGGAGGAGCGCCGTGCCGACCACCACCAGCAGCAGACCGCCCAGCCGCGGCCAGGTGAGCGCCTCGCCAAGCAGGACGACGCCCAGGACCGCCACGGCGGCCACGCCCAGCGCCGTCCACAGGCCGTAGGCGACCCCGACGGGCATCCCGTGCCGCAGCGCGAGGGAGAAGAGGTAGTAGGCCGCCACCACGCTGACGACCGCCAGCGCGGTGGGGACCGGGGCGGTGAAGCCGTCCGAGGCACGGGTCGCGAACGCCCCGAGTACCTCGGTCCCGATGGTCGCGACCAGGAAGAACCAGGCCATGGCGTACCCCTCCGCATCACGGAGCTTCCGCGCCCCGAACTAGATGAACAAGTGTTCAACTTATAGCCCAACACCTTGAACTGGTTCAAGTGCCTCAACAATCAAAAGTAGTTGAACTATCGTTCGTTTTGTGTGAGGCTCTGCTCCGACGAAACACCTCTGGGAGGAAGCATGCTGCTCGCCTACGCCCTCCTCGCCGGGACCGTGGCGCTCGAAGTGGTCGGAGCCCTCACCACGCGCTACTCCGACGGGTTCACCCGACCCCTGCCCACAGTGCTCACGGTCGCCTCGGTCCTCGGCGCCTACTACCTGTTCTCGTTGGTGCTCCTCGAAGGACTCGACCTCGGGGTCGCCTACGCCGTCTGGGCCGCCGCGGGCGTCGCCTCCGTCACGCTGGTCGGCGCCCTCCTCCTCGGTGACAGACTGACGCGCACCCAGTCCGCGGGCATCGGCCTCGCGACACTCGGGGTGGTGTTGTTGCAGCTGGGAGCGGCCTGAGGGCTGTCGGCCGACCGCTCACCCGGAGCGTGCGCTGCTAGACTCCAGCGAGCCGAACAGCCCGCGGCCCTGGAGGCGGAGATGACGCGAACGACCGGTGCGCGAGTCGACGGACGTCGCGCCCGGGGCGAACGCAAGCGGGAGGCGATCATCGCCGCGGCCCTGCGCGTCATCGAGCGCGACGGGGTCTCCGGGGCCACCCACCGGACGGTCGCCGGGGAGGCCGGGGTCCCCGCGAGTTCGGTGGCCTACTACTTCGCCACCCTGGACGACCTGCTCGTGGCAGCCCTGACCGTGGCCTCGGACTCCTACATCGCCCAGATGCGCCGGGTCATGGACGCCGACGGCGACGACCTCGCGACCCTGGCCCAGCTCATCGCCGAGGCCGCCGGACCCGACCGGCGCCGCGCCCTGGCCGAGCGCGAGCTGACGCTGCTCGCCGCGCGCCGCCCCGCGCTGCGCCCCATGGCCCTGCGCTGGCGGGAGACCCTCACCGAGATCGCACGGCGCCACACCGACGACCCGGTCGCTGTGGAGGCCTTCCCCTCGGTGTCGGACGGGTTGTGCGCACGCGTGCTGCTGGGAGGGGACACCCCCACCGTGGGCGAGATCGAGGCCGTCCTGCGCCACACCCTGCGCACCCGGAGCTGACCGCGCGACCCGAACACCACGTGTACCCGGCTCCGCACGCCCGCCACGGGCCCCATTCCCGCCGGCACCGCCCGCGCCGCCGAGGCCGCGGGCGTCTCTCAGCTCACGGTGATGGACCGTTTCTGGCCGGTGGGCGGGGCCAACGGCCCGCGCCCGCACCTGATGGCCGACTGCGGAGGTGAGCGCAAGACCCTGCGGCCGGTCGCCCGGTACGCGGACGCGTGCAACGTCTTCGGCGGCACGGAGACGCGCCCAAGCTCGACGTGCTCAGGCGGCGCCGCGAGGATCCGGGCGCGGCTACGACCGGACCGAGAGGACCAACGACCTCGCCCGTCACCGCTCCGAACGCCGCGACGTGCTCCACGTCCACGGACCGAGCGGCCTGGCCCGCCGGGCGGACGGGCCGGGACCGCCTGCCAGGCAGGGATCAGAGCGTGTCGATCAGCTCGCGGCACGCCTGCTCGCAGCGTCGGCACGCCTCCGCGCACACCCGGCAGTGCTCGTGCATGGAGGCGTGCTGCTCGCACTCGTCGGCGCAGGTCTTGCAGGCCTGCGCACAGGCCTCCAGGACCGCGCGGGTCAGGTTGGCGTCGTAACCGGTGTGGCGCGAGAGCACCCGACCGGTGGTCTCGCACTGGTCGGCGCAGTCAAGGTCGGTACGGACGCACTTGACGAGGTCGGCCACACCGTCCTCGCTCAGGCAGGCGTCCGCGCAGGCGGTACAGGCCTGGGCGCACTCGAAGCACGCCTCGATACAGGCCCGCAGCCTCTCGCGGTCCACCCCGCCCAGGTTCTTGGGATAGGTCTCCAGCATCCGGCTCGCCACGCTCATGGCGTTCCCCCTCGGCGTCGTACGGCGCCGGGGGCGGGCGCCCCCGGCCCTGGTCCGCACTTCCACTAACCGGCGGGTGGCGGGGCAAACACGGGGGCGGCCGGTGCGGGCGCCGGGTGGTCCCGGCGCCCGCCGCGCGGAGGGTCAGTGGCCGCCGTGGTCTCCCCCGGCGTCCTGTCCGGAACCGTCATCCCCGGCGCCGTCGCCGCCGAGCATCGTGTCCATCTGCTCGATCTCGGCCTCCTGGGCGTCGACGACCTCCTGGGCGAGCTCGCGCGCCTCGGGGTCGACGCCGTTCTCCAGCTGGTCCTCGGCCATCCGGACCGCGCCCTGGTGGTGGGCGATCATCAGCTCCAGGAACAGCGTGTCGAAGGCCTCCCCCTCGGCCCGCTCCAGTCGCTCCATCTGCTCCCCGGTCATCATCCCGGACATGCCGTGGTGCTCCCCGTCGCCCGCGGGCTCGACGCCCCAGGCGTCCAGCATCCCTTCGAGCCGCTCGATCTCGGGACCCTGGGCGGCCTCGATCTCGGCCGCGAGGGCCCCGACCTCCTCTCCCGCCCGGTCCTCGGCGAGCCGGGACATCTCCACGGCCTGCTCGTGGTGCGGAATCATCATCCGGGCGAACATGACGTCGGCGTCGTTGAACCCGGCCGCCGACTGCTCGGCGGTCTCGGGCGCGGGGGCGGCCGTTTCCTCGCTGCCGCAGGAGGCGAGGAGCAGAGCGGCGGCCAGTGCCGCCGGAACCGCCAGGAACGCGCGCGTACGGAACTGCGTGGTCATTTTCGGTCCTTCTTCATGGCGTCTTCGCGCATGGCGCACGGCGCCACGGCGGGGTGAACAGGGCTCGGGTCCGGGCGGCGGGGCGCGTGAGGCCACCGCGACACCCGGGAGGGGCGTCTACACCCTCAGCACCTGCAACTCCGCCAGGGACGGGGGTTCGGGCGGCGCGACGCGCGCCGCCCACCGGAGCATCGAGGACGACGGCCGCGGCAGCGGTCCCGGCCAGGGGAGGAAGACCGCGGCGGCCAGCCCGACGAGGGCTGCCACCAGGGCGGCGACCGCCAGGCACATCGTCGTCGGGTCGGTGACGGGGGACGCGGCGTGCGCGTCCGGGGCGGCGTGCGCACCGGCCCCGGACGGGACGTAGGCCCCCGGAGCGGCGTACGCGTCCGTGACAGGGTCAGCGTGCGCACCGGTTCCAGACACGACGTAGGCCCCCATGGCCGGGGCGTCGTACGCCTGTGGAACGGGGTCGGCATGTGCGACGACCGAGGCGGTGGAGACGGGAGAGGCATGCTCCGTGTCCGCGGACGCGTGCCCCAGCGTGTGCATTCCCGCCACACCGAGCAGCACGGACACCAGGAGCAGCATCCGCACCCAGGCCAGGCCGGGGTGCGCCGCGCGCCCGTGCGCGGCCCTGCCCACGGCACCCACCGTGGGCGCCGCACCGCGCGGGAGAAGCCACAGGACACGGGCGTACGCGCTCGTCACCAGCGCTTCCTCCCCCCGCTCCCCCGCCGCGCACGGCGGAGTCCGTTCGGGGCCCGGGGACCCACCCGGACCGGCTCCACCAGGGTAGGGCCGCCCTTCGGAGTGCCCCGACCGCCCCCGGCCTACCTCCTACTACCCCCACCGGGGTCGCCGAGCAGGTCGGTGTGGGCGCGGCTCTGTTCGGCAGGTATCCGTGGAACACACGGGTTCCGGGGCGGCACCGGCACCAGATCCGGCAGGAGCACGGCACCCACGCCGCCACCGAGGAGGAGGACCAGCTCGCCCAGTGGCTGGCCGACCAGGTGTGCCCGGTGGAGGTCGGCCGCACCGGACTCGCCCAGGCCCTGGCCAACCGGTGACACACCCCGAAGGACGACGCAGGCGAACTCCCCGCTCCATGTTCGACAGGCGGTTGGCGCGTGGTGGGGCTGTTCAGCGGCGGTCCGGTCCGGGGAGGTCGATCCCAGCGGAGCGGAGCTTCGTTTCGACGAGCGACGCCAAGCGGGCTGCCGCCGAGTCCTGTTCTTCTCCGTGGTGGGCGATCAGCCGGTACCGGGTCGCGGTCTCGGTGGGGGCTTGCAGGCCGGTCACGATCCTCAGCTGCGCGGGGTTGGCGAGGTAGTACTCGGCCATGTCAGTGGCCAGTTCGGCAACACGGGGGTCGTCCGGTGCCCAGCCGATGATGCCGGCGCTGCGCTTGGTCAGTTCCACGAAGTGGGGGTCGCGCAGCGCGTGTTCGATGTCGGTGAGGTAGTCGTCGAAACCTTCGGGGACCAGGGCCTTGGCCAGCACGAAGGATTCTCGGGCGGTCCGCACGTCCTCCGGGGTGAAGCCGAGGGCCGGCATTCCCTCCAACATCGCTACGGCGCGGTCGGGCAACAAGGTCCGGTCTCCGGAGACAAGCCGGTGGAGCATGTCGCGCCGCGTGGTCAACTCGACGATCCGCTCGGTGAGGTGCCGCTCGACATCGTCGAGCGCCGCGGCGAACGACGCGGCGTCGGAGTCGAGCAGCGAGCCGATGTCGGCCAACGGCACTCCGGCGGCGGCCAGAGTCCTGACCTGCATCAACCTCAGCAGCTGGGCCGAGCTGTACCGCCGGTAACCCGAGCTGTCGCGCGCTGGTTCGCCGACCAGGCCGAGCTTGTGGTAGTGCCGCACCGTTTTGATCGTGATGTTGGCGAACGCGGCCGCCTGGCCGATGGTCACCCCTTCGGTCATCGCCTCAGCGTTCCTCCCGAGCCTGCGCGGCGGCGGTCTCCCGTACGGCGGCGGCAACCGCCCGGAAGTCCTTGCGCAGGATCTGCGTGTGGTTGCTCTTCACCTTCGTGCTGACCCGCAGGTTCGGGTTCCGGCGAAGCACCGGATCAAGAGAGGCGCGCATCTGCGCCATCTCCTCCGCACCACCGCCGAGGTTCGCACCCGAGGCCAGGACGTAGCGCACCGGGCAGGAGAGCCGGTCCAATACCGGTTCGAGGGCGGCGCAGACCTCGTTGATCTCGATGTTGACCTCAGCGTGCTGAGCGGCACTCATCGAGGCAGCCAGGCCGAACGGGCGCGCCAGCGGCAGCCCCAGCCGCATGCTGCGAAACGCGCGCCGGATCCGTTCCCGGTTCTCCTCCCCGGTCAGCCCCCACGGAACCGCGCCGTCGACCGAGACTACGCCAGCGACCCGGCCCGGGTTGCGGTCGGCCCAGTGCACCGCGAGCGCCGCCCCGTAGGACCAACCGACCAGCAGCGGCCGGTCGACCGCGGTCGCCTCGACAACCGTGTCCATGTCACGAAGGCAGCCCTCAAAGGAATAGTCCGCCGACCGCTTCGACCCGCCGCGAGCCCGCTCGTCGTACGTGAGGTGTCTCCACTCGGGGCCGAGGTCGGCGATCACACGCCGCCAGGAACGCTGACTGGCGTAGGAGCCGTTGAGATAGACAACGGGAGGACCGGAGCCGCGGGTGTCGGTGACCGACAGGGCCGTGTCGTCAACGGGCACCATGCCCGTCCATGGTGATGCGGTCGAACTAGTCATGCGGTCAGCATCCACCTTGACCTCGGGTCAAGGTCAAGGCGGACCCGCGGGGCCGCCCGGTTGAGTGCCCGGCGGTGTCGTGGTTCGGGTGCCGTGCCGTGTCGGGTCGGGCCGGGGCGCCCCGGCCCGACCATCCTCCCGTCGACCCCTTGGAGCCGCCGGTGTCCCTGTTCATGGTGTGGCTCGACCCCGCCCCCGACCAGCGGACCTACCCGAGGTGCTCGGAGTGCCCCACATGGCCGACTCGCACGGGCCCGCCCCCGGCCGCATACGTGTGCACCTGGCGGTGCCCCGCGCCCACGGCATCGCGACCACCCCGCACGGATGGATCTGCCCGGCCCGCGGTCACCCCGTGCCGCTGTCCACCGACCACTACGCCCCCGCGGCCGAACCACGCCGGTGCCGCCGCGTCACCTGGAACGCGCTCACCGAGATCGAGGCCCCGGCTTGTCCGCGCTGTTACACCCGCCTTCGGTGATGCCTCAGGACCCGGTGTGGCTACCCACCGGTGACTTGTCCTGTTGCCGGGCGTTCGGGAGGACACCCCGGATAAGGAGGACCGCGCCCACCCCCGTACACGGCGCACGGGGGCGGGCGCGGTCCCGGCGGGCGCCGGTCAGCGGGCGCCGCTCAGGTGGTGACCTCCTCCACCCGGGCCCGCGCGGCCGCCTCGACGTTCTTCTTGATGTGCTCCATCTCGACGGGGATGTTCTGGTGGTACTTGACGGCCATCTGCTCGTCGTCGAAGGGCGCGTCGGGCCTCATGGCGAACTGGTACCGCCAGGTCAGGCGCACTCCCTCCGGGACCTCCTCGTAGGACCAGTGGATCCGCACGTACTCGAAGCCCTCGGTCTGGACGCGGTGGGACCACGCCTCCCCCGCCTCGCGGTCCACGGTGCGCTCGGACACCCAGCTCCACACGCGCCCCTGCTTGTCGGGGTTCTTGGTGACGCGGAAGCGTGTGGTGTCGCCCTCCTGGTGGAGGATCTCCACCGAGGAGTGCCAGGTGAAGATCTCCGGCCAGGAGGCGACGTCGTTGGTCAGCTCCCAGACGAAGTCGTAGGGCGCGTCGATGACGACGCTGTGCTCGATGCTTCCGGGCACGGGATCACATTCCTTTCGCGGGGGCCGGAACGCCCCCGTTGACGAGGGTGGCCAGAGCGACCGGGGAGGGCGCGGCCTCGGCGTCCGCCCCGAGCCTGCGGCCGACACGGCGCTCGATCTCGGCGACGATGCCCATGACGCCCAGGGAGTCGATCCCCAGGTCGTCGAAGGTGCTCGTGGAGGCGGTGGCGGCGTCGGTTCGGACACCGGCGCAGGTGGACATGAGTTCCACCAGCTCCTCCATCTCGATGTGTCTGTCGGACATGGATCTCCTCGGAATCTCGTGTGTCGGGTCACGTGTCGGTTCGTGTGCCGGGCGGGTGCGCCGGGTCGCGTGTCAGGCGTGGTCGGGGCGTGTCAGGACGACGGCGGAGTTGCCGCCGCCCAGGCCGCGCGACAGGACCAGCGCGGTGCGCAGGCGTGCGGCGCGCGGCAGCCGGACGACCAGGTCGAGGCCGCTGGGCGCGTCGGGGACGTTGGGTGTGGGCGGAACGACCTGGTGTTCCAGGCTCAGGACCGCCGCGGCCACGTCCAGCGCGCCCGCCCCGGCGTAGGCGCGTCCGAAACCGGTCTTGGGCGCGGTGACGGCCACCCCGCCCGGGAAGAGCTCGCGCAGCACCGCCGCCTCGTCGGCGTCGGCCTTGGGCGTGCCCACCGCGTCGGCGAAGACCACGTCCACGTCCTCGGGGGCGACACCGGCCCGGCGCATCGCCTCCCGTGCCGCGTGCAGGAGTCCGGCGCCGCCCGGGTCGAACGCGCCGACCCCGCCGAAGGTGCTCGCGTGCCCCGCGACCACGGCCCGGATCCTGGCGCCGCGCGCCCGCGCGCCGGCCTCGTCCTCCACCACGGCGACGGCCGCGCCCTCGGCCGGGACGTAGCCGCCCGCCCCCTCGGTGAAGGGGAGGTAGGCCGTACCGGGGTCGTCGCCGCGGCTGAGGACGTCGGCCCCCGCGTGGCAGGCCAGGGCGAACGGGGAGCCGATCGGGGCCTCGCTGCCGCCGACCAGCATCGCGGAGGTCCCGCGCCGCAGGGCCTGTTCGCTCTGGCCCAGGGCGTCGAGCATGCCCGGTTCGTCGGTGACCAGGACCCCGCACATGCCCTTGAGCCCGTTGCTGATGGAGATCTGTCCGGTGCTCGCCGCGTAGAACCAGGCGATGGACTGGTAGGGGCCGACGTGGTCGGGGCCCCTGCTCCACAGGGCCTCGATCTCGCGCTGGCCGAACTCGACGCCGCCCGTGCAGCTACAGATCAGCACGCCGACCGCGTAGGGGTCGGCGACGGGGTCCAGCCCCGAGTCCCGCAGGGCCTCACCGGCCGCGACCATCGCGAACCAGCTGAAGGCGTCGGTCTGGACGACGTAGCGGCCGTCGAGGTGGTCGTGCGGGTCGAAGCCGGGGATCTTCCCGCCCACGCGCACGTGGAAGCCGTCGGTGTCGAAGTCGGGGATCGGTGCGAGGAGCGACCGCCCCCACCTGATCGCGTCCCAGTACCCCGGGACGCCCACCCCCGCGGGCGAGACCGTGCCGAGTCCGGTGATCACCGTGCTCATACGCGCACCTCGTTCCCCCGGTCCAGGACGACCGCCGACTGGAACCCGCCGAAGCCGCTGCCCACGGAGAGCACCACGTCGGTCCGCCGCTCCCGCGCGGTCACCGGCACGTAGTCCAGGTCGCACTCGGGGTCGGGCGTGCTCAGGTTGGCGGTCGGCGGCACGACGCCGGTGTCCATGGCCAGCACGCAGGCGGCCAGTTCGATGGAGCCGATCGCGCCCAGGGAGTGGCCCACCATCGACTTGATGGAGGACATGGTCACCCGCCGCGCGTGCTCTCCCAGGGAGCGCTTGACGGCGTCGGTCTCGTGGCGGTCGTTCTGCACGGTGCCCGACCCGTGGGCGTTGACGTAGTCCACGTCGGTGGCCGGACGCCGCGCCTGGTCCAGGGCGGTGGTGATGGCCCGCGCCATCTCCTGCCCCTCGCGGCGCAGGCCGGTCATGTGGAAGGCGTTGCCGTGGTTGGCGAAGCCCGCCACCCGGCAGCGGATCCGCGCGCCCCGGCGCCGGGCGATCGAGGCCTCCTCCAGGACGAGGACGGCCGCGCCCTCGCCCATGACGAAGCCGTTGCGCTCGCGGTCGAAGGGCCGGGAGGCCCGCGCGGGGTCCTCATTGCTGTCCGAGGTCGCCCTGATGGCGTCGAAGCAGGCCATGGCGATGGGGGAGATCGGCGACTCGGCCGCTCCCGCGACGACCACGTCGGCGAGGTCGTCCTCGATGGCCTGCGCGGCGTAGCCGACCGCGTCCAGGCCGGACGTGCAGCCGGTGGAGACCGTGCGCACCGGCCCGCGCGCCCCGACCAGCTCGGCGATCTCCCCGGACAGGGCGCTGGGCGTCACCGCCCGGTACAGGTGGGGCGAGGCGGCCTCGGGGTCGACGACCCAGTCGGCTCCGCCCCGGCTCATCTCGACGTAGTCCCTCTCCAGACGCGTGGTTCCGCCGACCGCCGTCCCCATGCTCACGCCCACGCGCCAGGGCGGGACCTCGGCCAGGGGCGGGGCGCTGTCGGCCAGCGCCTCGGCGGTGGCGACGGCGGCGAACTGCACGTACCTGTCCATGCGTTCTGCCTGGCGCTCGTCCAGCCCGTGCGCGGCGGGGTCGAAGTCGACCTCGGCGGCGATCCGGGAGCGGAAGGCGGTCGCGTCGAACAGGGTGACGTGGCGGGTGGCTGTTCGCCCCGCGGTGAGCATGTCCCAGAACGCGGCCGCGCCGATCGCTCCGGGGGCCACCACGCCGATACCGGTGACGACGGCCTCGCGTCTCAAGACGCCTCCCCGGGGAGGTCGCGGGCCCGGCTCAGGTCCAGGGCGGGGGCCGCTTGCGCGCCCACCGCGGGGTTGTGACAGGGCTGGGTCATGCGGTGTTTCCTCCACATGGTCTGAGGGATGAGAGAACGCGGCTTCCTCATTCACGTTCGGTAGCGTGTGTATCACGGTGGGTCGATCCCCTCCGCGATGAACGCGCACCCACACGCCACCTGGCCAGCCAGCTTCCACCGCCCCGGGCGCGTCCGGTCCGGGGTGCGCTCCGTCCGGCTCCCGCGCAGGTCATCCCCACCGTGGACAGGTCAGGCCGCCTCGACCTCGACCACGGCGTCAGGGCAGTCCGCGGCGAGCCCGGTGAGCGCCTCGTGCTCGGCCGGGTCCACCGTCAGGCCCCAGCGGACCTTCACCGCGGTCCACTCGGTGCCGTAGCGGCAGTGCGCCTCCGGCGAGGCGGGCAGCCAGGCCGCGGGGTCCTGGTCGGCCTTGGAGCGGTTCTGCGCCGCGGTGACCGCCACCAGCGCGACCGGTTCGCCCAGGTCGTTGGCGTAGTCGCGGCGCCGGGCGGTGGTCCACTCCGAGGCGCCCGAGTCCCAGGCCTCGGCCAGCGGCACCATGTGGTCGATGTCCAGGGCGCGGGCCTCGGTGTGGGCGCGCCCGTCGTAGTAGGACTCCCACTGCCCGCCGCTCAGGCGGCACTTCCCACCGACCCCGGGCATGAGCACGGCCTCCTCCATCAGGACCTCGGCGCGGGTGTTGCAGCCGTTGCGGTCGGCGTCGACCCAGTGCGGGAACAGGGAGCGGTCATACCCCTGCCTGTTCTCGTCGGTGACGGGCAGACCGGCGACGGCGACGGCGAGCGGGACCGCCTCGGCCGCGTGCGCGGTGGCGGGCGCCAGCGCGGTGACGGGTGCCAGCGCGGCGGCGAACAGGACGGCGGCGGTGGTGCCCACGGTGACGCGCACGCGAGCCTCCTTCGGATTCAACTACGGAGTGTCACTGATCATTTCCGAAGAGTACACACGGGTAACCCGCGGGCGGCCCGCCCCTCCGCGGACCACGGGGCACACCGGGGCGACACGGGAGAGTCCGGCACATCGGCGCACCGGAATCGGTCCTGCCGTCCACAGCCTTCCGGCCAGGCGCTATCGGCCGAATCCGAGGCGCGGGCTCTTACCGCCCACCCCGGCCGGGGCCCGACGGCGGAACGCCCCAGCCCGCAGGAAAGGGCCGCCACCCCTGGAGGAGGCCACCGCGCACACCCCCTCCCGGAACACCGGCGACGGGACGGCCCCGTCCACGCCAGAGCCCCGCGCACCCACGGAAGGAGGTCACCGCGTGCGCACACCCCGACGGACGGCCCCACCCGCGCGAAGACCCCGGTCCCCACCGGAGAGGGTCGCCGTGTACACACATCCGCCCCGGCCGTTCCGACGGGAACGACTTTGCCCTAATATGAAAACCATTATCGTTTTTGCTGACCCAGCGGGAGGAGAAACCAGGTGCGGCACGTGTCCCTCCCGCCTGGCAGGTCGCGCCCGGCGCCCGACGGCGCGGCACCCGACGACACGGCACCCGGGCGGACCGGCCCGGCCGGGGTCAGATGGCTGGCCACACGGGCGGGCACGGCCACGGCCGCGGTCGTCCTCGGCGTCCTCCTCGTGGTCTCCGCGGTGGTGGCCATCGGACTGGGGTCGGCGATCGTCCCCCCGGGCGAGACGGTGCGCTACCTGTGGGCGGCCCTGAGCGGAGGCGTGATCCAGACCGACGAGGTGGTCCGCTACCAGATCATCTGGCAGATCCGCACCCCCCGGGTCCTGCTCGCCGCCATCGTCGGCGCCGGCCTGGGGGTCGTGGGCGTGGCCGTCCAGGCCATGGTCCGCAACGCCCTCGCCGACCCCTACATCCTCGGGGTCTCCTCCGGCGCCTCCGTCGGCGCGGTGCTGGTCAGCGTGCTGGGCGCGCTGTCCGCGCTCGGTATCCACGCGGTCTCCGCCGGGGCCTTCCTGGGCGCGCTGGGAGCGACGCTGCTCGTCCACCTGGTCGCCCGCTCCCCCACGGGGGTCACCCCCCTGCGCCTGGTGCTCACCGGGGTGGCGCTCTCCTTCGGCTTCCAGGCCGTGATGAGCGTGATCGTCTACCTGGCGCCGAGCAGCGAGGCCACCGCGACCGTGCTCTTCTGGACCATGGGGAGCTTCGGCGCGGCCACCTGGAGCTCCCTGCCCGTGGTCGCCGTCGTGGTGGTCCTGGGAATCCTCGTGTTGCGCGGCCTCGCGCGCCCGCTCGACGTGCTGACCCTGGGCGACGAGACCTCGGCGAGCCTGGGCGTGGACGCGGCCGTGCAGCGCAGGATCCTGTTCGCGGTGACCGCGGTCATGACCGGGGCCATGGTCGCCGTCAGCGGCGCGATCGGCTTCGTCGGGCTGGTCATCCCGCACATCGTGCGGATCGTGGTGGGCGCCGACCACCGGCGCGTGCTCACCGTCGCCCCCCTGCTGGGAGCGGTCCTCATGGTCTGGGTGGACCTCTTCTCCCGCGTGGTGGTGGCCCCGCGCGAACTCCCCCTCGGCGTCATCACCGCCCTGATCGGCGTACCGGTGTTCCTCACCCTCATGCGCCGCCGCGGCTACCTGTTCGGAGGACGATGATGGACCTGCGCGTGGACGGGCTGTCCGTCGAGCTCGGCGGCGCCAGGATCGTGGACCGCCTCTCCCTGGACGTGCCCGCGGGGCAGGTCGTGGGGCTGGTGGGTCCCAACGGCTCGGGCAAGTCCACGGCCCTGCGCTGCGTCTACCGGGCGCTGCGCCCCAGCGGCGGGACCGTGTGGGTCGGGGACGAGGACCTGTCCTCCCTGAGCCTGCGCCAGAGCGCCCAGCGCGTGGCCGCCCTGACCCAGGAGAACGGCAGCGACCTCGACTTCACGGTGGAGGAGGTCGTCGCCCTGGGACGTGCCCCGCACCTGCGCGGCAACCAGCCGCTCGACGCGCGCGAGCGCGACCTGTGCCGCCGGGCCATGGAGCGCCTGGAGGTGGTCCACCTGGCCCACAGGGGCGTCATGGAGCTGTCCGGGGGCGAGCGCCAGCGGGTGCTGGTGGCCCGGGCCCTGGTCCAGGAGCCCCGGGTACTGGTCCTGGACGAACCCACCAACCACCTGGACATCCGCCACCAGATCGCGCTGTTGTCCCTGCTCCGGGACTCGGGGCTCACCGTCCTGGTGGTCCTGCACGACCTCAACCTGGCCGCGGCGGCCTGCGACCGGATCGGCGTGCTCTCCGAGGGCCGCCTGGTGGCCGCGGGCGGTCCCGCGGAGGTCCTCACCCCCGCCCTGCTCCTGGAGGTCTTCGGTATCGACGCCTCCGTCGTCCCCCATCCCCTGACCGGGGACCCCCAGCTGCTGTACCGGCTCCTCCCCGCCGTCGAGAAAGGCCTCCAGTGAAACACCAGGCATCCCCTGGGACCCGCGCGTCCCACCGCTCCCTGCTCCCCCTGACCGCCGTGGCCGTCCTGGTCGCCGGGTGCGGAGCCCAGGTCGAGGAAGGCCAGGAGGCCTCGGCCGCGGGCACGGTCACCGTGCGGCGCTGCGGCGAGGAGGTGGAGTACACCACCCCGCAGCGCGCCGTGGCCTACGAGGCCGGGAGCGCCGACAAGCTGTTCGCCCTCGGCCTCACCGACCACGTGCACGGGTACGTCATGCCCCCCGCCAACCCGCCGGTGGAGGAGTCCCCCTGGGCGGAGGAGTACGCACAGGTGGAGTTCCTCAGCGACGACCTGCTCAACCGGGAGCTCGTCGTGGACGCCGGGGCCGACCTCGTCGTCGCCGGGTGGAACTCCGGGTTCAGCGAGGAGCGGGGGATCACCCCCGAGATCCTGGACGGGCTCGGGATCCAGAGCTTCATGCACACCGAGTCCTGCTTCAACTACCCGGGGCACCCCGAGGAGGCCACCCCGTTCGAGGGCCTGTACACCGACCTGGAGCGGCTGGGGTCGATCTTCGGGGTGCCGGAGCGCGCCGAGGAGCTCGTCACCGACTACCGGGCGCGGGTGGCCGCCGTGGAGGAACAGGTCCCCGAGGGCGACCCGGTCCCCGTGTTCCTCTACGACTCGGGCACCGACCAGCCCTTCACCGCGGGCAGCCAGGTCCCGCCCAACGACATCATCAGCCACGCGGGCGGGGAGAACATCTTCGCCGGCCTCGACGAGCGCTGGACCCAGGTCGGCTGGGAGGCGGTGGTGGAGGCCGAGCCGGAGGTCATCATCATCCTCGACTACGGCGACCAGCCCGCCGAGGAGAAGATCGACTTCCTGAGCTCCTTCCCCGCGATGTCGGAGGTTCCGGCGGTGGTCGAGGAGAACTTCTTCGTCATGGACTACAACGAGGGCATCTCCGGTCCGCGCAACATCGACGGCCTGGAGAAGTTCGCCGACTACCTCCGGGACCTGGAACAGGGCTGATCCGCGCCCGCCCGCGCCGGTCCCCCCGACCCGGGACGGCGCGGGCGGGCCCGCCGCGGGGTGAAGGCCGCCTCACGGGCACGGGCGGGGGTGACCACCTGGCGGAGCGCGGGATCGGTGAGCAGCACCACCGGGGCGATCCGGTTCGGCTCCAGGGGGTACCACTCGGGCAGGGCCCCCTCGATGACGGCCCAGGCCTCGTCGGTGGCGCCGCGGGCGGCCAGCCCGCGGGCCGTGTCGAGGGCGCGCTCGAAGGCGGGCGGCTCCGGCAGCCGGTGGGCGGCCAGCCACTCCCGCCGCCCGGCGTCGGACGAGGGCACGGTGAGACCGGGTACGACCCCGGCCAGGGCGCGGTCCGCGTAGGCCGTCCCGCTGGGCGTGGCCAGAGCGGCGCTGTGCAGGTAGAGCGACACCGCCTCGGCCTCGATCTGCCCGGTGCCGACCTCGGCGACCACGTGGGGGCGGTGCAGCAGGCCGCGCAGCCTGTGGTGCGCCCCCCGGACGTCGAGGAAGGCCGCGAGGACCACCTCCAGGTAGGCGGCGGCGCCCGACCCCTTCTCCTTGGCCCGCCGTAGGGCGTTCAGCGCCTCCTCCACCCGGCCCTCCAGGGCGGCCCGGCGCCCCTGCGCCAGGAGTTCGCGCGCTCCCTCCGGGCGCACCGGGCGCCCCTCGAACCCGAGCAGTTCCTCGAACGAGGCGCGTTCGGCGTCCATGAGGTCGGCGAAGGAGCGGTGGCGCTCACCCAGGCCGGGGTACCAGCTCGCCCAGGCGTAGGCGGCCCACTCGCCGTCGGGGGAGACGTCGCCCGCGTCCAGCACCCAGTCCTGGGCGTCCCCCTCGGCCGAGACCAGCAGCAGCGGTCCGACGAGTCCGCCCTCCCGCGTCACGAGGGGCTCGTCCACACCGCACTCGTCCTCCAGGTCGGCCGCCCAGCCGACGGTCGCGGTGGAGCGCAGACCGTACACGAACGTGCTCGCGGGCCCCCAGCCGTCGGACGCCTCGAGGAAGGCCCGGTAACCGGGCGGAAGCCGCCTGCCGAGCCGCTCCTCCAGCTCCGCGACCTGCTCCTCGGAGGCGCCGTCGTGGCCCAGCCAGGAGGCGGCGCGCTGCTCCGCGGTGGTCCCGGGGAGTTCGTCCTCGGTCAGGACCCGCAGCATGTCCGCGCTGTACCCGGCCAGGTAGGACCGCCACTGCTCGGCGGTGGCCGGGGTCCGGGCCAGCAGGTCGCGCACGATCCCCCCGTACGGGGCGGGCGCGCCGCCCGCGGTGTAGCGGTGTCCGTCGAACGCCTCGTAGGTGCGGCCCTCGGAGAAGAAGCGCACCCGGTTGAGCTGGATCTCGGAGCCGCCGCAGTTGCCGGTGATCTCCAGCCGCAGGTGCCGGTAGGGGGTGTCCGCCACCGGATCGGTGACGTGGAAGTCGCGGGCGTGGTGGCGGCCGGGGAAGAACTCGTCGGAGCGGGTGTCGAGCGTGACCCAGCTCCGGCCGTCCGCCGACCCCTTGAGCGTCCAGTCCCGGGGGTCGCGGTCGGCGAAGTCGTTGGCGGAGACCAGGACGTAGTGCCGGACGCTGACGGGCTCGGCCATGGTGAACTCCAGCCAGTCGGCGTCGCGCCAGCTCAGCCACTTGGAGGAGGTGTCGTCGAGGAGGTTGACGGCGACCTCGCCCGCCCTCGTGTGCTCGTTGCCCGCCCGCACCTCGCGCACCCCGCCGGTGACCTCGTCCCCGCTCCCGGCCTCCTCCAGGGCGATGGTGCGCAGGGCGACCGCACCGCCGCCGCCCTCACGGTCGGCCCAGGTGATCCGCGCGGCCGGGGAGCCGCCGTCCTCGATGAGCAGTCGCAGTTCCTCCCCGTCCTCCACGCCCTCGACCCCGAACCTGTGGACCGGACGGTCGGTGAGCCGCTCCACCAACCGGCCCCGCCAGGCGTGGGACGTGCCGTCCGCGGTGGTCCGCGTGCCGGTGAACGTGGTCATGCCGGGGTCGAACCCGACCACCGCCTCCGCGCCGTCGAGGTCGCGCCAGCCGAGCTGGGCCAGCGGCACGGCCCCGCCGGGTTCGAACCCGACCACCAGCCGGTGGTCGGTCAGCCACTCCCCCGCCTCGGCCCGCTGCCGCTCGGTGCGGAAGACGAGGACGGTCGGGTGCTCTTGCATGGAGGCTCCTACGGTGAGGGGGTTCGGGGAGGGCGGCCGGGGGCGCCGCCCGCGGATCCGCGAAGAGGCTACGCGCGCGGCCCGACATTTCCGGACGCCTTCCCGCCACCGCCTCCAGCCGTGCGGCCCGCCCCATCCGCCGCGGTCTTGTGCTCATAGCGAGTCTGGGCGTCGAAACGCGCTATAAGTACAAGATCACCGCAGTTCAGAACCCATGATTCACACCAGCAACGCTTCCGGACAGACCAGATTCGGTACCTGCTGGCGGACGCTCTCAGTGCTCCTCGGCGTCCTGGACGTCGGCGGTGCCCGGTCCGTGGTCGGGCAGGGCGGAGCGCGAGGTCGCCTCCCGGTGCAGCCGCAGGAACTCCAGGTGCCGCTCGTACTCGTCGAGGATGTTGCCGATGAGCTGCTCCTTGGTGTAGCCCATCACGTCGTAGCCCTGGCTGCCCTCGGTGAGGTAGACCTCGAAGCGCACGTAGGTGTCGTGCTCGGCGAGCGAACGCATGGCGAACGCGGGGGTGGGCACCACCATCGGCCACACCCGGTAGCTGAACTCCTCCTCCTCGCCCATCGGCGCCCGCAGCTCCAGGTACGGGATCCCGGCCTCCTCGTCGACCCCCTCGGTCACCGACGCCTCCGCGCCCTGTTCGCGCAGCTCCTCGGCGACGTCGCGGAACGCGGGGCGGCACACCTCGCGGACGAACCTGTCGGCCGCCCGCCTGCCGGGAAAGCTCACCGCCCGCGTGATCCGCTGCCGCCAGTTGCGTTCCGGGCCCCGGCGGTCGGCCGTGGTCCGGTCCGACAGCGACGAGGACAGGGTGGTCCGGAAGGCGTCCGCCCGGAACTTCTCGACCCGCAGCGCCTTGAACAGGCCCCACATGATCACGAACATCACGAACGAGAACGGCAGGCCCATGATGATGGTCGCGCTGGTCAGCGTGTCCACCCCGCCGACCAGGAGCATGGCGAGGGTGAGCAGGCCGGTCGCCGCCGACCAGAAGACGCGCAGCCACGGGGCGGAGTCGGTGACCGGTGTCGGCAGGTGGGAACTGAGGTTGCCCATCACCAGCGCGCCGGAGTCGGCGGAGGTGACGTAGAAGAGCAGGCCGACGACAGTCGCGAGCCCGGCGCTGAACAGGACGCCCGGGTACTGCGCGAGCAGCCCGTAGAAGCCCTGTTCGGGGTGGTTCATGGTGGCCTCGCCGAACGCGGCGCCGCCCTCGCGCACGACGCTCAGCGCGCTGTTGCCGAAGAAGGACAGGAAGGTCAGCGTGAACAGGAGCGGCACCACCAGGGTCGCAGCCACGAACTGCCGGATGGTGCGGCCGCGCGAGATCCGGGCGAGGAACATCCCGACGAACGGCGCCCAGGCGATCCACCAGGCCCAGAAGAACAGCGTCCAGGCGTTGAGCCAGTCGGTCGGCGGGTCGTAGGCGAAGGTGTTCAGCGTCATGGAGGGGAAGCGGCTGAGGTAGTCGCCGATGTTGAGGACGAGGGCGTTGAGCAGGTAGACGGGGTCCTCGAAGACCAGCACGTACAGCATCAGGACGACGGCGAGCACGACGTTGATCTCGGACAGCCGCCGGATGCCCCGGTCGACGCCCGCCACGGCCGACATCGTGGCCACGAACACGGCGACGACGATCAGGCCGATCTGCGCCGCCATTCCCTCGGGGATGCCGAAGAGGAAGTTCAGCCCGTAGTTGAGCTGCACGACGCCGATGCCGAGCGACACCGAGACGCCGAAGATCGTGCCGATGACGGCCGCCAGGTCGACCGCGTCGCCGACCGGGCCGTGGATGCGCCTGCCGATCAGCGGGTACAGGGCCGAGCGGATGGCCAGGGGGAGGTGGTAGCGGAACGAGAAGTAGCCCAGGGCCATGCCCATCAGCGCGTACATCGCCCACCCGGTCACGCCGTAGTGGAAGAGCGTCCACACCACGGCCTGCCGGGCCGCCTCGACGGTCTGCGCGTCGCCCTCGGGCGGCGCCAGGTAGTGGCTGACCGGCCCGGAGACGGAGAAGAACAGCAGGTCGATGCCGATGCCCGCCGCGAACAGCATGGCCGCCCACGCGAACACCCCGTAGTCCGGCTTGGAGTGCTGGGGTCCGAGCTTGACCCTGCCGTAGCGGGAGAGCGCGACGAACACCACGAACCCCAGGTACAGGGTGGTGGCGAGGAAGTAGTACCAGCCGAACACCTCGGAGATCCACCCCACGACGGCGCCGATGGTGTTCCCGGCGCCCGTGGGCGCGGCGATCGCCCAGACCGAGAGCGCGACGATCAGCGCGGACGAGCCGAAGAACACGACCGGTTTGAGCCGGCTCCGCCCGCGCTCCGCCTCCTCGGGGGTATCCGGTTCCGTTCCCGGCCGCGGCTCGCTGTCCGCACGGTGCTGCCCTCCGTCGGTGGCCACCGATCTCACCTCTCGTTCGTACGGTGCCGGAAGCGGCCCCCCCGGGGACGACGCCGACGGGAGGCGGACCACCGGGTCACCGGTTTCGGACAGTCGACGGCGCCATCCTCACGGAACGCCCGTACACGGTCCGGTACCCCACGAACGGCGGCGTGGCGCGGCGGCGTTCGCGGGCGCGGCGGCGGGCGGACGGCTGACGGAAGGCGCCGGTGGCGGTCGGATGGCAGGTGGACGAGGGCGGGCGGGCTCCGGAACCAGATCGAACGCGGTGCCGGGATCTGCGGGAGGATCCGGCGCCGTGGAGGGGAAGGGAAGGAAACAGTGGCCTCCAGGTGAGGTCTAACGCCGCCTCCCGGCCGCACCGGGATGGGTCCACCCGTGGCCGGTGCGGACCACCCGCGTCGAGCGGCCGGGTCCTCCCAGTTCCCGTCCCCTCGCGTTCTGCGGCCCCTCCCGTACCGCCCGGCGGATGACCCCCCACCGGTCCTGTGGGCGGTCCAGTCGGCCCCCGCGCCTCGTCCCGGCCAGCGGGTCCGGCTCCTCGTCACGGCCCGCTTACCGACCTCCCCGAACGGGAAACCCTCCTTCCAGAGGGACTCCGGGCGCCGCGCCCTCACCGGCGCCGTGTCCGCGGCCCCTCCGGATCCTCCGCAGTTCCGAGCTCTCGCCTTCGCCCCGGACCGGTACCGGTCCGGGACTCCCCCGACGGATTCCCGCTACCGTCCCGGCCTCCACCGCTCCGGGACGCGTTCCATGACCGAAGGACCCGCACATGTCGATCCGCAAGTCCGACACCCCCCGACCCCGCAACAGGCACCGGCTCCGCACCGCGGCGGCGCTGGCCGCCGCCACCACCCTGTTCCTCGGCCTCATGCCCACGGGCACGGCCAACGCCCACGGCTACATCTCCAACCCGATGAGCCGCCAGGCCCAGTGCGCCGCGGGCATCGTCCAGTGCGGCGGCATCCAGTGGGAGCCGCACAGCGTCGAGGGCCCCAAGGGGCTCATGAGGTGCGACGGCGGCGTCGGCCGCTTCTCCGAGCTGAACGACGACAGCCGGGGCTGGCGGGTGACCGACGTCGGCCGCGTCCAGACGTTCGAGTGGACCATCACGGCCGCGCACTCCACCTCCACCTGGGAGTACTTCATCGGAAACCAGCGGGTGGCCGTGTTCGACGACCACGGCGCCCGTCCGCCGTGGTCGTTCAGCCACACCGTGGACCTGTCGGGGTACAGCGGGCGGCACAAGCTGCTGGCCCGGTGGAACGTCGCCGACACGGCCAACGCCTTCTACGCCTGCGTGGACATCAACATCCGCGGCTAGGGGCCGGACAGCCGAGAGTCCGCCCGGGCCCGGCTGCGGTGTCGCGAACGCCGTGGAACCCGCCGGGCCCGGGCGGGCCGCGGTCACCGACGACCGTCTCCGGTGCTGTGCCGGCGCCCCCGTTCCGGGGCCGACCGTGGGACCCCGCCGCCCCGACGACCGTCTCCGGTGCCGCGGGCCGGGACCGCCCCCTCCGCCGTGATCTCGTACCCACAGCGAGGTTGGACGGTCCAGCCTCGCTATAAGTACAGGATCACCGCAGGTCAGAACCCCTCGTATCACACCGGCAACTCTTCTGGCCGGTCCACTACGCGCCGCGCCGCGCCCTGATACCGGCGAGGACCAGGTCCAGCGCCTGGTCGAAGTAGGTGTTCTCCACGGCCAGGGCGTCCACCTCCGACACCGTGACGGCGACGGCCCCCTCGTGCCCCTGCGCGCGGTCGGACTTCATCACGCTCATCGCGACGGCGGACGTGGCCGCGCCGAGGATCTGGTTCGACACCGCGCGGATCGCGACCGCCTGCGTCTCCCTGCCCCCGCCGTACTTCCCCAGCGCCTCGATGACCCGCCTCGACAGGGCGACGGCGTTCGGGCCGATCAGCGGCCGGGAGCCCGCGAACTCGGCCGCCCAGGTGTGTGCGGTCAGGGCCGCGTAGAACCGGAGGGCGGTCTCCTTGAGCGCCTCGTCCCAGGGGGCGTCCGGGGGCGGCAGCGCGGAGGCGGCCTCGGCCAGGATCTCGTCCACGGCCAGGTCCACGAGGTCCTCCCTGCGTTCCACGTACCAGTACAGGCTGGTGGCGTGCACCCCGAGTTCGGCGGCGACCTTGCGCATGGTCAGCGCGGACGTCCCCTCGCGGTCGAGCAGGCCGATCGTCGCGGCGACGATGCGTTCGAGGCTGAGGGAGGGCTGGGACCGGCGTCGGCGCTGGGGGCGGTGGAAGACGCTGTCGAACTGCTGGTCAGATCCTGAAGTGGCCATGTCCGACAGGATACTAGGAATCCTACGTTGTATGTCTTCATCAAACAGTGTATGTTCCTCGGCATGGTTACCGACAGTTCCCTCACGAGCCCCCAGACCTCCGTCCCCTCCGAGGCCCCCGACCAGTCCCGCACGACGGCCACCGACCCCCGCGGCCTCACCGCCTTCCTCGTGATCGCCTTCGCCTTCTCCTGGACCGCCTGGTGGGTCGGCTCCCGTCTGCTCGCCGGGGCCGACCCGATGCCCGCCGTGATCGTCGGCAGTTTCGGGCCGATGGTGGCCGCGGCCGTCGTCACCGCGGCCACCCGGGGCCGCCGGGGCGTGGGCGCGCTCCTCCGGCGGCACTCGCTCCGGCGCAGGGGCGGCATCAGGCCCTACGCGATCACCGTGCTGATGGTCCTGGCCCTCGCGGGCTCCGCGGCGATCCAGGTGTACCTGGGCCAGTCGACCCTGGACGAGGCCCAGCTGTGGGCGGCGTTGCCGACCCTGCCCGTCCAGTTCCTGGTCATCGCGCTGGTCGGCGGCGGCAACGAGGAACTGGGGTGGCGGGGGTTCGCGCTGCCCCGGCTCCAGGGCGTGCTCTCCCCGCTGGCCGCGAACGTGGTGCTCGGCGCGGTCTGGGCGATGTGGCACGCTCCCCTGTTCGCCATGGCGGGGACGCTCCAGTCGCAGATGTACTTCCCCGCGTACGCCCTGCTCTGCGTCGGGTTCACGGTGGTCCTCGGCCACGTCTTCAATTCCGCCCGAGGCGGCGTGCTCGCCGCGATCATCACCCACGCCGCGATCAACGTCGTCTCGGGCGTCAAGGCCGTGGCCGTGGGCGACCCGGCGAGCGCGCCCGAGGTCGCCATGGTCGCCCTGCTCGCGGTGATCCTCGCGGTCTGCACCCGTGGCCGCCTGGGACTGCCCCGCCCCAGCGGGACCCGGGGCTAGCACCGCGGGGCGGGCCCTCACCCGCCCGTACGCGGTGACGGCCCCCGCCAGCCGCGCGGTCACCCGTCGCCGCGCCACCGGGGAGCCTCCCCCGGCGGGGAGCGCGGACCGGCCGGAAAATCCCGGCGCGCCGCCGTCGCCCTCTGCGAACATGACCGGATGAGCCGAACCAGGATGCACGCCGACGAGGTCCAGACGAGTCCGGACCTCGTGCGGCGGCTCCTGCGTTCGCGCTTTCCTCAGTGGGCGGGCCTGCCGCTGACGCTGGTCCCCTCCTACGGAACGGACCACGACGTCTACCGGCTCGGCGAACGGCTCTGCGTCCGGATGCCGCGGATCGGATGGGCTTCCGGGCAGGCCGCGCGCGAGGCGACCTGGTTGCCCCGGCTGGCGCCCCACCTGCCGCTGGCCCTGCCCGTGCAGGTGGCGACGGGGCGGCCCGCCGAGGGGTATCCCTTCACGTGGTCCGTCTACGAGTGGCTGCCCGGCGACAACGCCAACGGCACCATCGACGACCACGAACAGGCCGCCGTCGACCTCGCGGGCTTCGTCGCCGCGATGCGGCGCGTCGACACCGGCGACGCGCCGCCCCGGGCCCGGGGCGCGCGGGGCGGCGCGTTGGCGGAGAACGACGAGCACGTCCGCCGCGCGGTCCACGGGCTCGGCGACCGGGTGGACGGCGCCGCCCTCATCCGCTCCTGGGAGGAGTCACTCGCGGCGCCGCCGTGGGACCGCGACGCGTGGGTGCACGGCGACCTGCTCCCCGGCAACCTGCTGGTCGACGCGGGCCGACTGTCCGCGGTCATCGACTGGGGCGGGCTCAACGTCGGTGACCCGGCCTGTGACCTGCAACCGGCGTGGAACGTCTTCACCGGCCGCAGCCGCACGCTGTTCCTGTCCGAGCTCGGCACCGACGACGGCGCCTACCTGCGCGGACGGGGCTGGACCCTCTGCCAGGCGGTCACCGGCCTGGACTACTACCGGGAGACCAACCCGGGCATGGTCAGGCAGGTCTCCCACGCGCTCGCGCAGGTCCTCGCCGAGAGCTGACCCCGACCGGCACCGGATGACCGCGGCGGTGGGTGCGTCCCCGGCCTCCCCCCGCCGGGCCGCGGAGGCGTTCACCAGGCGGCCCCGGGGCGGCGCCGGACAGGTCGTCCGACCCCCCAGGACCCGTACGAACACCGCCCGGGCTCGCCGGGAACACGGATCACGTGGTCGACGGCGGACCCGGGCGGGCTCGGTGTTCGGGCCGTTGACGGCGGCCGGGGGCGGTGCCGTCAGCGCGCGGCGAGCACCCGGCCAACCTCGCTGGCGCTGGCCAGGGCCTGGTCGTGCTCCTGCTGGGCGAGGTCCTTGAGGGCCTCCATGCCCGGCGTGGTCGCGGCCAGGGTGAGCTCGCGCTTGATGAGGGTCAGGTCGGCCTGCCAGACGTCGCCGACGACGCGCTCCAGGTAGGGGGTGGAGTGGTCCCAGCCCTCGCGGGGGGTTCCGGGGCCGTAGCCGCCGCCGAGGGTGGTGGCCAGCACGGTGGGGGTGCCCTTCAGCAGCGGGGTGGCGGGGCCCGCGCCCGCGATGACCAGGTCGGCCCAGGTCTTGAAGTGCTGGGAGACGCCGTAGTTGTACAGCGGCACGGCCAGGACCACGGCGTCGGCCTCCTGGAGTTCGGCGGCCAGTTCGGCCGCCAGGGCCAGGGCCCGATTCTGTTCCGGGGTGCGGTCGGCCGCGTCCGTGCCGGCGCCGATGGTGGCCAGGGCCCAGGCGTCGGCGGGCAGCGGGTCGGTGCCCAGGTGGCGGCGACTGACGGCGCCCTGCGGATGGACGGCGGCCCATTCGGCCTCGACCCGGTCGGCGATCTCGGCGCTGCTGGAGACGGTCGGCAGGATGCTGGCGTCCAGACGGAACAGGTTCATCGGGCTCTTCCCCCAAGGGTGTTCGGGTCCGCGGCATGCGGAGCACGGCCACACAGCCGGACGGTTCAGCTGTCCGGGTGACCGCACACCACTATAAGCGGACTTCACCCCGCTTAGTGTTCGCGGGGTAGATTGGTCGTGTGACCTCCCCCCTGGTGCCCTTCGGGAAAGCGCGCGGCGAGCGCGCGGACGCCGCGCGCAACCGCGAACGCCTGCTGGAGACGGCCCGCGCGATGATCGCCGAACACGGAACACAGCAGGTGACCATGGACGGCCTCGCCGAACGCGCGGGGCTGGGCAAGGGCACCGTCTTCCGCCGCTTCGGCAGCCGCGCCGGCATCTTCGTGGCCCTGCTCGAGGATGACGAGCGCCGCTTCCAGGAGCAGGTGCTGTCCGGACCGCCGCCGCTGGGGCCGGGCGCCGACCCCGTGCGGCGCCTGGTCGCCTACGGGTGCGCCCGTATCCCCTTCCTGCTGGAACACCACACGCTCGCCCGGGCCGCCGTGGACCGCTCGCTGCCGGTACCCGCTGGCGCGGCCGGCATGACCCAGCCCCACATCCGCATGCTCCTGGGCCTGGCCGGTATACCCCCGGCCCAGCTGGACGGCCTCGCCGTGCAGCTGACCGCCGCTCTGGAGGGGCCCCTGATGCTGTACCTCTCAGCGGAGGAGGTCCCCGACCCCCCGGAGCTGTGCGCCCCCCACCCCCTGGTCGACGGCTGGCGGTTCCTGGTCGAACGCCTCCTCGGGGACTGACCGGACGCTCCAGCCGGGACGGCCGCTGATCATCGCACGGTCGGAACCCGCGCCGGTCGTGCGTCCGGGTGGACCCGGGCGGGCGCGGGGGTCAGGGCCGGTCCCGTCCTGTGCGTGCGCACCCACACCACGACCGCGATCACGGCAACGGTGACGGTGGGCACGAGCAGGACGGGCGATCCGGTGCCCGCCGACCGGTCCCCGATGGAGGCACCGATGTCGGTGTGCAGGGCGATGATGAAGAGGAAGGTGAGCGTGTTGAGCAGCGCGTGGACGAAGACCGCGACCTCGATCCCGCCGGTGCGCCAGGTGATGACGGCCAGGCTGGCGGCGAGCGTGAAGTACCAGAGGTTGATCCACGGATCCCCCGCGCCGTGGATGGTCGTGAACACCAGGCTGGAGACGAGAACGCCGACGACCAGTCCGGCCCGCGGCCCCCGGCTCCAGCTCCCGGCGACCCGGAAGACCAGTCCGCGCACGCCGTACTCCTCGCCCGCCGCCTGGAGGGGAACCAGCAGGAGGGTGAGGACGAGCATGACGACCAGCTCGGTGAACGGCCAGTGGGCCTGCTCGGCGGGTGTCGAGAAGTTCAGGGCGGTGACGGCGAGCAGCCAGAAGGGGCCGATGAACAGCAGCGCCCGGCCGAGCACGTCGAACCGGAAGCGCGAGAGCACCGAGTGCAGCGAGGCGCCTTTCACTCCGTAGAGCCACCGTTGGATGAGCATGCTCCACGGGATGAGCAGGGCGAGCGAGAACATGGTCGCGCCGTGGTAGAGCGGCGTGTAGTCGGTGCCGCCCGCGGCCGGGTTGGTCCTGCCCATCCGGGCGTCGACGAAGGCGGCGGCCTGCGAGAAAACGATGCTGAAGGCGAACATCCCCACCACCAGGAGCACGATCGCGAGGACGCCGCGCCCGATGCGGCGCTTGTCCCCGGCGAGCACGCGGTGGTACTCCGCCCCCGGCGGGACGGGCCGCGGACCGCGGCGGCGCGGGTTCGACGCGGTCGGACCGGCCGGTGCGCGCGCGAGCCTGCGCGCCGCTTCCGCGTCCGGGGTCGTGTGGAACGCGTCGGCCGACCGCGGGGCCGACGAGGCGGGATGGCGGCTGTCATTGGGGTTCATACTCCCGAACCTAGGCCGGAGCAGAGCCGTGACGAAGTGTCACCGCTCATGGGTTTCCCCCACGTCCCGCACGGGATGGTCATGACAGATGTCATGCGCCGACGGAGCCCGCGGCCCCGCCAGGCGACGGGGGAAGGCACCACCGGTTGGACCCGTTCCCGACCATGCAGCCGGGTCCGCCCGCGCACGGGAGGCGTGGGAGGTCAGGGCAACAGACCGTGCAGAGGCGCGGGGTCGAACCCGGGCTCGTTCGGGTCGGCCAGGTAGGACACCACCGCGCCGGGGACGGCCAGGACGCGGTGTTCGACCTCGCGCTGCCAGGACTCGGTGGGCTCCGGTATCCGCTCACCGTCGAAGCCGACGCGCGTCCACGCGCCCTCGGACGTTTCCCCGCCCTCCAGAGGCCGGACGGAGAGAGCCCTGACCTGGTGTCCGGCGTCGTCGTCATCGATGTGGGGCACGGCCAGCGCCGCACCCAGCGCCTGCGCCCGGCCCATGTCCCACCACAGCTCCAGGCCACGGTCGACCCGTGTGCGCTCGACGACCTCTCCACCGGCGTCGGTACGCAGGAGCAGAGCGGGCGCGTCGTCCTCCCGGTCGCGCACCACCACCGCGCCCTCGGTGTCGATCGCCAGCAGGCGGTCGTCGGCCCCCTCCGGGGTCTGGGGACGGGCCTGGACGGGGGCGCCGTCAGCCAGGGCGAACGCTCCGCCGCGGGTCACGGCCACAGGCTCGCCCCCGTACCCCTCCCGGGGCCCGCTCACGCCGGGCGGATCGGAGATGAGCAGGTCCTCCGGGGTCCAGTCGTGGCGCCACACCTGCTGTCCGGTAGCGGTGTCGAGGACGACCGCGGCGCGCGTCAGCACGCCTGTGGCACCCGGCTTCTCGGGAGAGTCGGCGGAGGCGTACGCGGAGGACGCGAGCGAGAGTACGCCCACCCCGAGGGCGAGGACCAGAGCCGCCCACACCAGGAGTGACAGATTCTGCCCGTCGGCCGCCTCGTGCCCGGAGAAACCCACGGTCCTGGGCACGGTGAGGACCAGAGCACCGGCGAGCACCGCGATGCCGCTCCAGCCGAGCACGTCCCTGAGCCGCCCGCCCACCGTTCCCCCACCCCGTCCGCATCCCGCCCACGTCTGGCCAGGGCAGTCTAGGAATCCTGTTCCGGCGTGCTCACGGCGGATGGGGCATGGGAGAGCGCCGGAGGGGCCGGGCGGTCGGGCGACTGGGCATGGGGCCAGCTGGGCACGGGGTCAGCTGCCCAGTACCGGGTAGTCGGTGTAGCCGGTGGCCCCGCCCACGTACATCAGGTACCTGTCGCGCACCGGGTTGACCGGCGCCCCGGTGCGGATGCGCTCGACCAGGTCGGGGTTGGCCAGGAAGGGCCTGCCCAGCGCGACCAGGTCGGCCCCGCCCCGGAGCATGCGCTCAGCAGCTCCTCGGCCTCCGTCGGCGGGAATCCCCCCGGCGGGCAGCACCGGGTTGCCGATCAGGGTGCGCGACCAGCGGGAGCGGGTCCGCCTCCACACGGGACCGTCCGGATCGGCGAAGGCCACGTGCAGGTACACCGGCCCCAGGGCGTCCAGGCGGCTGACCAGCTCCGGGTAGAGGGCCGCGATGTCGTCGGCGGTCTCGGTGATGCCGTTGGCGGTGTGGCCCGGGGAGACGCGCACGCCGACGCGGTCGGGGCCGACCTCGGCGACGACGGCCTCGACCACCTCCAGGACGAAGCGCGTCCGGTTCTCGGGGGTGCCGCCGTAGGCGTCCTCGCGCCGGTTGGTGTTGGGTGCCAGGAACTGGTGGAGGAGGTGGCCGTTGGCGGCGTGCACCTCCACACCCAGGAACCCGGCGTCCACGGCCCGGCGGGCGGCGGCGGCGAAGTCGGCGACGGTGGCGTCGATGTCGTCCTGGTCCATCTGGCGGGGTGTCACGGCGGGCTGACGGCCGCTGGGAGTGTGGATGGGCTCGGGCAGGGCGATCGGTGAGGGCGCCAGCGGGGTCAGACCGCTGGTGTCGGGGTGGCCGACGCGGCCGCCGTGCTGGATCTGGACGAACATACGCCCGCCCGCCTCGGTGACCCGGCGGTTGACCCGCCGCCAGCCCTCGGCGTGCTCGGGGCGGTACAGGGCGGCGATGTCGGGATAGGTGCGGCCGACCCTGCTGGGCGTGGAGGCCTCGGCGATGATCAGACCGGCCGAGGCCCGCTGGGCGTAGTACTCGGCCATGAGCTCGCTCGGGGTGCCCGAGGGCTCCGCGCGGTTGCGGGTCATGGGTGCGATCACGAGCCGGTTGGGCAGGTCGGTGTCGGCCAGACGCGCGGGGCTGAGGAGCGCGGATGTCGTTTCCTTGGCGTTCATGCGGATACCGTAGGAGTTGACACCAATGTCAGTTTCAAGCGCGAGGAGCGTGAGGTGCGTCATGCGCATCGGTGAGCTGGCCCGGCGCGGCGGGGTGAGCCCGCGTTCGCTGCGCTACTACGAGCAGCAGGGCCTGCTGTCCTCCGAGCGCACCCCGGGCGGGCACCGCGAGTACGCCGAGGCCGCGGTGGACCGGGTGGTGCGCATCCAGGAGCTGTACGCCGCGGGACTGTGCAGCGCCAAGATCGTGACACTGCTGCCGTGCATGCGCGACGCCGACGGCGGACCCGCCGCCACGGCCGACGCCCACCTGGTCCACGAGCTGAGGATCGAGCGCGAACGCATCGACCGGATGATCGCCGACCTCCAGCGCTCCCGGGAGCTGCTCGACGACGTCATCGCCTCCGCCGAGGGCACCGGAACCGAGGAGAGCCCCCTCACCGGTCGTCGGTGACGGGATCGGCCGTGCACGGACGCCGGACGCGCGGCACCCGGTGGACGGCCTGTTCTCTGCGGCTTCTCTGCGGCGGTGTAGGGGCGCAGCGCTGCGGCGGCGTGGGTGCGTAGGGGCGCAGCCCTGTGGTGGCGCAGCGCGGCGAGCGGTCGTCCCCGCCCGAAGCCCCTACGCGGACGGTTGGAGGGCCTTGCCCAGCAGCGCCACGAGCTGGCGCAACTCGGCCTCGTCGAGCTGGGCCAGCGGGGTCGTGGCCACGGCCGCCTCGATGACCGCGGCGCGCACGCGATGGCCCTCGGCGGTCAGGATGAGCACACGCGAGCGGCGGTCGGCGGGGTCCACCTGCCGCTCCACCAGCCCCCTCTCGGCGAGCTGGTTGACCACGAAGCTCAGGTTGGGCGCCTGGCAGAAGAGCCGCCTGGCCATCGTCTTCATCGACGGGGGCGTCTCGTCGGGGTCGATCTCCCACAGGGCCTGCGCGGTGGCGCGCGTGAGACGGTGCTCGGCCAGCGCCGCCTCCAGCTGGTCGTTCGCCTGCGTCACGACGTTCTGGGTCGCCACCACCGCCAGCTCGAGATCACTGTGCCCCATGCTCCCGAGCATAACGAATTTACTTCTCGTCTCGAAGCAGTCGTGTTCGGGGCCCGACGCGGACCGTGCGTGTCACCGGTGTCCCCGACCGCGCCGGGGACCCGGGGCCGCGGCCGCCCCAGCGGGGCCCCGGGCTCCGCCGTAGCCGATCGGCAGCGGCCCCGTACCCGCCACGGTTCGGGGAGGACCGGTCGGCTCAGCAAGAGGGCCCGTAGGTCAGGCGGCGCAGCGCCACCTCGGCTGGCCCGCGCATGCCTCGGCGGCGCATGAGGTCGGCGAGCAGCACCGTGGTCAGCCACACGGCCACCGCGACGCCCACGCCGATGGCAGGGGACGTCAGGCGCAGGTCGAGCGTGTAGGAGGAGAACAGCACCGCCCAGACCACGGACTGGGCCAGGTAGAAGGTCATCGAGCGCTGTCCGAGTGCGGCCAGCGCGTTGGTCACCGGCCCCTCCCCGCCCGTGAGGCGGACCGCGGCCAGGGCGATGAGTGCCGTGTAGCCCAGAGCTCCCGCGTAGCCGCTCACCTGGTGCAGGGCGGTGGTGACCACGACGTCCCCGGCGGTGGCGCCGGTCCACACCCCCGCCTTGTCCAGGGCCAGGGGAAGGCCGCCCAACACGGCCAGGGGGATCCCCACGATCGCGGTCGTGCGCAGCAGACGCCGGTACTCGTGGGGCCGCTCCAGGAGCCGGTACCGGGCCGCCAGGACGCCGACCAGGAAGGGGACGAGGGTGCTGGCGAACATCACCACGGCCAGGACCGAGAACAGGGTCAGCCGGAAGAGGAGCTCGTCCACGAACCCGTCGGGCATCAGCGGCATGCCCTGGCCCGTCAGGGCGTCCTCGGCGGCGATCAGGGCGTGCACGGCCGTGGCCACGGGAAGCCAGGCCGCCGCCAGGAGCACCAGGGTCCGGTCGCGCAGCCGCAGAACGCCCGCCAGGAGCAGCGTCACCAGGCCGTAGACGGCCAGGATGTCCGCGGGGAAGAGCAGCACCGTGTGCGCCAGCCCGAAGACGACCAGCCACAGGCCGCGTCGGCGCAGCAGGCCGCGGGTCCGGGGCCAGGCGTGCCCCCGTTCGCCGCGGCGGCGGTGGATCTGGGCCAGGCCGTAACCGAACAGGGCCGCGAACATGGGGTAGCTGCGCAGGTCGACGAACATGACCGTGCTCGCGGTGGTGATCTGGTCCGCGGTGGTGGGAGCGCCCTCGAGGCCGCCGATGAACACGGTGAACAGGTGCGTGTGGGCGAGTGCGATGAACAGCAGCATGACGCCGCGGGCCAGGTCCGGGGCCAGGGAGCGGCGGTCGAGCGCAAGCGGGTGGTCCGAGGCCGGAGCGGTGCGGGCCTCGGGCGTGGGCGTGGGCGTGGGCGTGTGGGACATGGTGGCCTCCGAAAGGGCCGTGGGCTCCGATGGACGGCGTACACACCGGAGCGCGCACGGGGCGCACGTCGGGGCGACGCACTGTGCGTACATCGTATACACAGCACTCCCCCAGCTGTAAACCCTTGTCAAATAGCCAGAAGCTCGACATCAGCAATGAACTGATCTAGTGCACCAGGAATCGAAAGAGGTTCTTCGGGACGCCTCGGCGCCTTCGACGAGGCAACTCAAGCCCTCATCGTGCACTAGTACACTCCGGAGTAGCGGAACAGGACCGAAGGGGGGCACTGGTGTCCACGACCGGAAAACGGGAGCTGCCGCCCTACGCACGGGTCGTCGCCGACATCCGCGCGCGCATCGACGCCGGGGAGCTGCGGCCGGGAGAGCGGGTGCCCTCGACGAGGGAGATCATGCGCGAGTGGGCGGTGGCCATGGCCACCGCCACCAAGGCGCTCGCGGCCCTGCGCCAGGAAGGTCTGGTCGAAGCGGTGCGCGGGGTGGGGACCCTCGTGCGGGACGCGCCCCCCTCCGCGCCGGAGCCGCGGGGGGCCCAGCGCAAGCGGGAACGCCCGCGTCCGGCGCAGGCGGGAGAACACCGCCCGGCTGCCGAGACCGGTCTCGCCCGGGAGGCCATCGTCCGGACCGCGATCACCATCGCCGACGCCGAGGGCGTCGATGGCCTGTCCATGCGCAGGGTCGCCACCCACCTGGGGGTGAGCACCATGGCCCTGTACCGCCACGTCGCGAACAAGGACGCGCTGGTGACGGCGATGATCGACCAGGTCTACACGGAACACGCCCTGCCCGAGCCGCCGCCCGCCGACTGGCGTGAGGCGCTCGAACTGGCGCTGCTGACGGAGTGGGGCATCTACCGGAGGCACCCCTGGGCCGTCCAGCTGACCCCGCTCGCCGGAGCGGTCCAGTCCCCCGGGCTTGTGCAGAACGCCGAGTGGATGATGCGGGTGATCACCGGCCAGGGGCGCTCACCGGACGAGGCCATGGCGATCCTCACCTTCGTGTCCGCCTACACCTCCGGCATGGCCCTCCAGGGCACGCGCGCGGTGGTGGAGGGGTACGAGGCCGGGATGGACGCGGAGCACTGGTGGAGGTCCAGGGGCGAGGAGTTCCTGCGGATCGCCGAGCAGGGCCGGTTCCCCCTGACGTTCAGCGTCTCGGGGCCGACCGACGTGCACGCGATCTTCGACCTCGGCATGAAACACCTGCTGGACGGGCTCACGCCACTGATCGAATCGGGAGGCTGACCTGTGGACGGGCGGCCCCCGGACCCGACGGGCACACCCCGGCGAGCCCGCGGAGGGGTCCCGACGAACGTCCTGCGGGCACGCGGTGCGCGGCTGTGAGCGTCCCGGCGAGCTGGTGCGCGTGGACCTCAGGAAACCCGGCGGCGTCCCCGACGGCGGCGGCCACAAGGGGTTCACACGCGCCCAGGTAAGCGAGAACCGCTCCGACACGGGGTATGCCCACCCGCACAACGCCGTGGACGACCGCTCCCGCACGGCCCACGGCGAGACCCTGGCCGAGGAGGGGAACGGGAGGCGTTCCGAGGCGGCCGCATCACTACCATCACCACCGGTTCCACACCGCGATCGGCGGCCCTCCCGCCTTCCGCGGCACCAACCTCTCAGGTCAGTACACGCCCCGTAGCGCCATGACGTTGGTGACGCAGCCGCTGTAGAGCCGCGCCCCGCCGGCGCTAAAGTCGGCTTTGAGGAGCTGCCGAAAATGTCCCAGGGTCTGGTGCGCTATGTGCCCACGGTGAATGACGCGATGGTGCGCGGGGCGGTCTACCCCCGGCGGTCCCTGGTCCTGGTCGCCGGGGTACCCGGGGCCGGGAAGAGCACCCTGCTGCGGCGGCTGTTCGGTCTGCGCGGGGACGAGGAGCGGACCGTGCTCACCGCTGACGGTGTGCGGGTGATCGACTCGCTGCAGTCGCGGTACCAGCTGGGGCCACTGCTCCACCGGATCCCCTACCCGCTGTGGCGCTGGGTGGTGCACGTACTGCACCTGGCCCGGGTGGCCGCGGCGCTGCGCGGCGGCCCGGTGGTGGTGCACGAGTGCGGGACCCGGCGCTCGGTCCGCGTGCTGCTCGCCCTGCTCTGCCGACTCCGCCGGTACGAGGTGCACGTGCTGATGATCGACGCCACCCCGCAGGAGGCCCGGAGCGGGCAGGCCGCCCGCGGGCGGCGGGTGACCGCGCGCAGCCACCGGGTGCACTCGCGGCGCTGGCGGCGGCTGCGCGCGGCCACCCGGCGCGGTCCGACGGCGTTCGCGCCGGGCGCGCGCAGTCTGCTCGCACTCGACCGGCGCCGGGCGCAGGAGCTGGCCTGGATCCGGTTCGGATCCCGCCCGGACGCCCGCGGTCCCCTGCACATCGTGGAGGAGCCGCCCCCCGCCCAGCTCGGACGCGCGATGTACAGTACCTCGTGACACCGGCCGGTCGGCTTCACCTCCGCGTGCGCGGAGCGCGGACGAGCCTTCCCCCTCGACCCGGCTGTCGCGGAGAAGCGCGTGCGGCGGTGGTTGTGCCGTAGTACCTGTGAAGGGTTTCGGAGGCAGGTTCGTTCCCACCTGGAGTCGTCGATGGCCGTTCGCCGCGTGGTGCCCAACGTCCAGTCGGAGGCCGTGCGGGAGAGCCGGGAGTTCTACGGCCTGCTGGGCTTCGAGGAGGTCATGAACCACGGTTGGATCATGACGCTCGCTTCCCCGTCCGCTCCAGCCGCGCAGGTCAGCTTCATGACCGCTGACAAGACCGGCCCGGTCACTCCCGACATGAGTGTCGAGGTGGATGACGTGGACGCGGCCTACGCGGCCGTGCGGGACAGCGGCGCGGAGATCGTCCATCCCTTGCGGGACGAGGAGCGGGGCGTGCGGCGGTTCTTCGTCCGCGACCCCAACGGCCGGGTGGTCAACGTACTGGGGCATCGGTGACATCACCCCGCACGCCCGTCCAGGACCGGGGCCTCCCGTCCCCGGCCGTCTCGACGGCCCCACGCGACCGTTCGGCCTTCTCTTCCGTCGAGGGGCGGGGATGACTCAGCAGCCTGTGTACGCATCCGTCGAATACCCGGCTGTGTGCCAGGGTTGCGGCGGACGACTGGAGTGTCAGGGCATCCAGGCCCTGGTGGACGGATCCCTACGGTGGGATGTCGAATGCGCATGCCGGACATGTGGCTCCTCGTTGGCGGCCTGCGGCGGTGACCTCCCCGACGAGCTGCGGGACCGGATTCTCGACGAGCAGAGTCCGGTGAGGCTCCTCGTAGACCCGCCCACCGGGAACGTCGCGATCATGCGTGTGCTGCGGGCTGAACTCGGCATCGACCTCACCGACGCCAGAGCCGTGCTCGACCGGATACTGGCCGGTGACTACTCGGGAACCCTTCCGGAGGTGGAGTTCCTGGCACGGAGGCTACGCACGGCAGGGATCGCGGCCGCAGCCGCTCGGCGCTAGGGATGCCGCGTGCGCGGAGCCCGAAGCGGTCCGGGTGGCGGTCAGCAGGTGTTCGGTGGTGAACCGGCGCACGGCGTCGGCGTACGGCACGGCGGCACCGTCGCGCCCGTCCCCGGGTGGACGGGGGCCGGCGCAGGCGATTGCTCCCGGGGCGGCCGACCGGGGCTCCTGCCCAGGTCAGACCATGCGAGAGCCAGCGAGGGGACTTGAACCCCTAACCTATCGCTTACAAGGCGATTGCTCTGCCAATTGAGCTACGCTGGCGGGCTGCCGCGACCGTGGTCCCGGCTGCGTCCCTCGGAAATGGTACCGGTTCAGATACCGCCCGGCCTACTCGGATACGCCGGTGCGGACGAATCGCCGCCCCGGCCTCCGCTCCGTCGACCGACGGACCCCTCCCCCGCACCGACCGCGCTCCCCGATCCGGCAAAGAAGTCCGAAGGTGGTCCCGGCACCCGGTTACCGCCCGCCCCGACCGGAAACCACAGGGGAAAGTGCCCCCTCCCGGGGGCGGAGAGGTGGGAAGGACATGGCTGGCAACAGGGGTGTGGTGTACAGGGGCGCGGGCCGGGTCGAGGTCGAGGACGTCGACTACCCCGAGTTCGTCATCAAGGACGGCCCCGGGGTCAATCCCGCGAACGTCGGGCGCGGGGTGCCGCACGGGGCGATCCTGAAGGTGGTCGCCACCAACATCTGCGGCAGCGACCAGCACATGGTGCGGGGGCGCACCACCGCGCCGGAGGGACTGGTCCTGGGCCACGAGATCACCGGCGAGGTGGTCGAGACCGGACGCGACGTGGAGTTCGTCCAGGTCGGCGACCTCGTCTCGGTCCCGTTCAACATCTCCTGCGGGCGCTGCCGCAACTGCAAGGCGCGGCGCACGGAGATCTGCCTGAACGTGAACCCGGACCGTCCGGGCTCGGCCTACGGCTACGTCGACATGGGCGGCTGGGTCGGCGGGCAGGCCAGGTACGCGCTCGTGCCCTACGCGGACTGGAACCTCCTCGTCTTCCCCGACCGCGACCAGGCGATGGAGAAGATCCTGGACCTGACGATGCTCTCGGACATCTTCCCGACCGGCTACCACGGCTGCGTCACCGCGGGTGTGGGCGTGGGGTCGAGCGTCTACGTCGCGGGGGCCGGACCCGTCGGGCTGGCCGCCGCCGCGTCGGCCCGCCTGCTCGGCGCGGCGGTGGTGATCGTCGCGGACATGAAGGAGGAGCGGCTGGCCCAGGCCCGCAGCTTCGGGTGCGAGACGGTCAACGTGGCCGAGGGGGACCTGGCCGGGCAGATCGAGCGGATCCTGGGCGTCACCGAGGTGGACTGCGCGGTGGACGCGGTCGGCTTCGAGGCGCACGGGACGGGTGAGGACGCCTCACGGGAGGCGCCCGCCAGCGTGCTCAACACCGCGATGGACGTGACCAGGGCCGGAGGGTCCATCGGCATCCCGGGCCTGTACGTGACCGGTGACCCCGGCGCGTCCGACGAGGCCGCCAGGGAGGGTTCCCTGTCGGTCCGGATCGGGCTGGGCTGGTCGAAGTCGCACGCCTTCTTCACCGGCCAGTGCCCGGTCATGAAGTACCACCGTGAGCTGATGGAGGCGATCCTCCACGACCGGGTGCGGATCGCCGAGGCCGTCAACGCCGTGGCGATCCCGTTGGAGGAGGCGCCCGAGGGGTACCGGGCCTTCGACGAGGGCGCGGCCAGCAAGTACGTGCTCGACCCGAACGGCTACCTCGGCACTCGCTGAGGCACGGGAAGGCTCAGGACGCGCGGGCGGCGAGCGGGGCGTGGCGGGGCGGCCTCGGCTGCGGGATCGCGGTTCACGGCACGCGGGCGGCGAGCAGGGTGAGGGCGGGCTCGGACGTGGCCACCCGCCGCACGTCCCGGTAGCCCGCGGCGGCCAGTTCGCGCGCCGCCTCCCGCGGCCCCCAGGGGGTGATCCGGCTGCGGGACATCCGCCAGCGCACCACCGCGTCGCGCATCCCGCCGTCCGGGGCGTCGCCGGGGTCGTCGCGCAGCACGGTCGCGGTGAGCAGCCAGGCTCCCGGGCGCAGGGCCTCGCGCACGCGCGGCAGCGCGTGCGCGACGGCGTCGGGCGGGAGGGCCGCGAGGGGGAGCCAGGCCAGGTCGTAGGCCCCGGGTTCGGACAGTTCGGCCACGTCGAGCAGGCGCAGCTCGACCCGGTCGCGCAGCCCGCGTTCGGTCAGGTGGCGCTCGGCCAGGCGCAGCGCCCGGGGCTGGACGTCGAGCCCGACCGCGCGGGATCCGGAGACCCGTTCCAGGACCGCGGCCGCGATGGCGCCGATCCCGGTTCCCGCGTCGAGGAAGCGCAGCCCGTCCCGGCCGAGGAGGTCACCGAACCCCGGAACGCGCTCCTCCAGCAGGTTCAGGAAGTCCGCCATCCGCCGTCCCGAGGCGACGCCCTCGGCCACGAAGGCCGCGTCGTCCTCCTCCGCGCGGTCCTGCTCGCCCAGGGCGGCGTCGGCGGCCTGGGACAGCTGCCGCGCGACCCTGCGCGGGAAGGCGGACGGCCCGGCCGAACCCGCGAGGACGTCGCGGTAGGCCGGGAGCAGCCGCCACCCGTCGCCGTCGGGCTCCGCGCACCCTGCGGCGGCCAGCAGCCTGCCGTGTTCCCGCGACAGCGGCGCGCCCTCCGCGGCGGCGGCGAGCGCCGCGACCACCCAGGCCCCGTTGAGCCAGGCGTCGACACGGGCGGCTGGGTCGGGGAGGTCGGACGGGGCGTCGGCCATGGCGTGAGTGTGCCACCCACGGCGGGCGGACGCACCCCCGGGTCGTGGGACCCCGTACCGAAACTGGCGGATCGGTCATTTCTCCCGCTTTTCGAGTGACGGGAGTCACCCCGCGGGGTAGGCAGGACGGGGGCGCGGACAACCCCGTGCGCGTCCCGTGTGTCTATCGCCGAGGAGCCGCACCATGGCCTGCGCAGGATACGAGTGGACCGCCCCGCTGGACAGCGCGGACGAGATCGCCCCGGCCGTCGAGGAACTGGACGAGGAGACCGCGGAGTAGCGCGGTGACGCGATCCGCGTGGATCCCCGCGTCCGGGGAGCGGACCTCACCGCTCCCCGGGCCGGGCCCCAGAAGCAGAGGCTGGTCCGGAACCCGCGAGCGCGAGCTCACCCTGGACGAGGCGGAGCGGCGGGTCCGCGCAGAGGTGCGCGCCCTCGGCTGGAGCGCCCGCTACCGGGTGCTCGACGACCGCGAACCGACCGCCGTCCAGTGCGGGCTGTGGGACGCCGACGGCTCGGAGGTCCCCTACGGACTCGGCGCGGGCAAGGGCCCCGGCGCTCCCGCGCGCGTGGGCGCGCAGTTCGAGGCCCTGGAGCACGCGTTCACCGGCCCCACCGTCCTGGAGGCGCTGCCGGTGCGCCCGGTGGACGCCGCGGAACTGGCCGAGGGGCCCTTCGCCGCCGACCGGGCGGTCCGCGACGTGGCCGCGCAGAAGGGCGCGCGGGTGGCCTGCGTGCGCCACGAGGCGCTCGACGGCGGACCGCCGGTCGACGTCCCGGTGTTCCTGTGGGCGCCGTGGTACCCGGTCCCCGGCGGGGAGGCGGCGCGGGTGCGCCGCGCCCTGGGCGACACCGCCGAGTACCGGTCGGCGATGTCCTACAGCGTCAACTCCGGCTGCGCGATCGGGGCCACCCGCGACGAGGCGCTCCTGCACGCCCTGAACGAGTGGGTGGAGCGCGACGCGTTCTCGCTGTTCCTGCTGCGCTCCGTCTACGACGGCGGTCCCATGCCCGCGCGCGTGCCCCGCGAGGCGCTGCCCGGCCGCCTGCGCGCCCACCTGGACCGCGCCCGCGACCTCGTCGGCGGCCCGGTCGTCCTGCTCGACCTGACCACCGACCTCGGCGTGCCCGTGGTCATGGCCTACGCCTCCGAACGCCGGGGCGGCGCCCCGGACCACCGCTACGGACTCGGCGCCTCCCTGTCGGGCGAACTCGCCGTGGAACGCGCCGTCACCGAGTTCGTCCAGGGCGAACTGCTCGCCCGGGTCGTGGCAGAGCAGTCGGCGGCGCCGGAGGCGCCGGGGCCGTTCGCGCGGCTGGTCGCCGACCACGACGTCGCGGCCGGGGTCGGTGCCAGGCTCGCCGGACACCCCCGGCTCCTGGCCTGCGCCATGCTGGACTTCGCCGACCGGATCGGCGGGGCGCCGCCGGGCGCGGTGCCGCCCGAGACCGTTCCGCCCGGCACCGGCGTGCCCCTCCAGCGGGCCGCCGTCGTGGAACGGCTGGCGGGGGCCGGGCACCGCGTCGCGGCCCACCCGCTTCGGGAGCTGGAGCACGGCACCGTCGTCGTGCAGGTGCAGTGCCCCGGCCTGGAGCGGTTCCACCTCGTCACCAAGGGGCACGTGGCCCTGCCCGGCGCACGCGGTCGGGCGCGCCGCGCCCGCTGAGACGGCCCGGATACCGACGACCTCCGCGCCCCGGACCGTCCACCGCGCGCCGGGACACCTCCCCGGCACCAGGACTCACGGACGCCGGGCGGACCCGCGTACCACGGGCTCCACGCGGACACCGCCGACCGACCCCGCGCACCGGGGCACCGCGGCTCCACGCGGACGCCGCCGCTCGGCGGCGTCCGCGACCCTCGTCACATCTGCTCCAGCAGCACGTCCTCCACCGCCTCGGCGTAGGCGCGGACCGTCTGGTGGTCGAACAGCAGCCGGGTGGGCACCGTGACGTCCAGCAGCCGCTCGACCTCGCGCACCACCTGGAGGCTGCGCACCGAGTCCCCGCCGATGTCGAAGAAGTTGTCGTCGCGCCCGATGCGGTCCAGCCCCAGGGTGCGCCCCCACACCTCGGCCACGGCCTCCTCGGTGGGGGTGCTCGGCTCGACGTGGACGGGCGCGGCGGCGCGCGCCCAGGCCGGTTCGGGCAGGCGGGCGCGGTCCACCTTGCCGTTGGCGTTGAGCGGCAGCGCCTCCAGCACGGTGACGGCCGCGGGCACCATGTAGGCGGGCAGCTCGCGGGACAGGCGCTCGCGCACCAGGTCCGCCTCCACCTCCCCTCCGGTGACGTAGGCGACGAGCTGGCGGCCCCCGGTGGGTGCCTCGGCCACCAGCACAGCGGCCTGGGCGACCTCGGACACGCGCAGCAGGGCGGCCTCGACCTCGCCCGTCTCGATGCGGAAGCCGCGCAGCTTCACCTGGCCGTCCGCGCGGCCCACGAAGACCAGGCGCCCCCCGGCGGACCAGCGCACCAGGTCGCCGGTGCGGTAGAGGCGTCCGCCGTCACCGAAGGGGTCGGCCACGAAGCGCTCGGCGGTCAGGCCGGGCTGGCCGCCGTAGCCGCGCGCCGTCCCCGGCCCGGACAGGTACAGCTCGCCCACCGCGCCGGGCGGGACCGGACGCAGGGCGTTGTCCAGCACGTGGGCGCCGGTGGAGTCCATCGGACGGCCGATCGGGCAGTGCCCGGCGCTGGCCTCCTCCTCGCTCAGCGGGGTGCACGTGGCGAAGGTGGTGGCCTCGGTGGGTCCGTACACGTGCACCAGGGCGGTGTCGGGGCACGCCCGGCGCACTCGGGCGAGGGAGGCCGGGTCGGCGGCCTCCCCGCCGGTCCACAGCTCGCGCAGCCCCGCGAAGCACTCCGGGTCCTGCTGGGCGAAGAGGTTGAACAGGGCGGTGGTGAGGAAGAGCGCGCTGACCCCGTGCCGGGCGGTGTACCCGCGCAGGGCGTCGGCGGAGACCGGCCCGTCCGCCACCACCGCGGTCCCGCCGTTGAGCAGCGGCACCCAGACCTCGTAGGTGGCGGCGTCGAAGGCGTGCGGGGAGTGGAACAGCACCCTGTCGTGGCCCTCCCGCCAGCGGGAGTCGGCGCTGAGGGCGACCACGGCCCGGTGGTCGACCACCACGCCCTTGGGCGTGCCCGTGGAGCCCGAGGTGAACATGACGTAGGCGGCGGTGTGCCCGTTCACCGGCCCTCGCCGGGCCGTGGCCTCCGCACCCGCACCGGCCCCGACACCAGCACCAGCACCAGCACCAGCACCAGCACCAGCACCAGAGAGCGTGCCGTCGGCGGCGTAGTCCACCACCGCCTCCACGTCCGCGCAGCGGTCGGCCGTGCCGGGACCGGCCACGGCCACGCGCGCGCCCAGCGCGCGGGCCAGGGAGGCGACCCGCTCCGCCGGAACCGTCTCGTGCAGCGGCGCGTAGGCGGCCCCTGTGCGCAGGACGCCGAGCATGGCGGCCACCACCCGCGGCGAGCGCGGCATGAGCAGCAGCACCCGGGACTCCGCGCCCACGCCCAGCGCGGCCAGGCGGTCGGCGACCCGGTCGGCCTCGGCGTCCAGCTCCGCGTAGGTCCACTCGCCGTCCGCGCCGACCAGGGCGGTCGCCTCGGGGTGGCGGGCGACCCGTTCGGCGAACAGGGCGGTGACGGTGGTGGCGGGCGGCTCCTCGCCTCCACCGTCGGCCAGGACCAGGGACCGGGCCGGGTCGGCCCCGGCCACGCGGCCCAGGGGGCGTTCGGGGTCCTCGGTGAGCGAGACCAGGATGCGCTCCAGGTCGCCCAGGAGGCGGTCCGCGGTCGCGGCGTCGAAACACGCCGGATCGTGCCCCAAGACCAGGCGCAGCCCGTCGGAGGCGTAGGCGCTCAGCGCGAGCGGGTAGTTGGTGGCCTCCACCGCGTTGACGAACCGGACCCGCAGCCCGTGTTCGGCGGCGGCCGCCTCGTCCACGGGGTAGTTCTCGAACACCACGACGCTGTCGAAGAGCGGGGTGTCGCCGGGCAGGCCCGCCTCGGCCTGCACACGTGCCAGCGACAGGTGGTCCTGGGCCCGCGAGCGCGCCTGGTCCTCCTGGAGACGGCGCAGCCACCGCGCCACGGGTTCGGCGGGGTCGACGGCCACGCGCACCGGCAGGGTGTTGATGAACAGGCCCACCGCGGCCTCCACCCCGGGCATGTCGTCGGGGCGGCCCGAGGTGGTGGCACCGAAGACCACGTCGGCCCGCCCCGAGTACGCGGACAGGAGCAGCGCCCACGCGCCCTGGACCACGGCGTTGACGGTCAGGCCGTGGGCGCGAGCGAAGGCGTGCACGGCCCCGGCCCGCGCCGGCGCGAGGACGGCCTGGCTCCGGGCGCTGGAGCGCGCGGAACGCAGGGAGGCGGGCGGTCGGTCGTAGGGCAGCGGCGTGGGCTCGGCCACGCCCTCCAGCACGCCCCGCCAGAAGGCGAGCCCCTCCCCGGCGTCGCGTCCGGCCAGGCGGCGCAGGTACTCCCGGAAGTCGGGGCGCGCGGCCGGGGCGCCGCCCCGGTAGGCGGCCAGGACGTCCTCCATGACCAGGGGCAGGCTCCACCCGTCCAGGACCAGGTGGTGGAAGGTCCACACCAGGCGCACGGAGGCGTCGCCGGTGCGCAGCAGGGCCACGCGCAGGAGCGGGTCGCGGACGGGGTCCACGCCCCGGGCGGCGTCCTCGGCCAGGTGGTCGGCCAGGGCCCGCCCGCGCTCCTCCTCCGTCGCGCCGCGCAGGTCGAGGTGGCGCACCTCGACGGGGACGGCGCGGTGCACGAGCAGGACCGGTTCGGACAGTTCCTCCCAGGCCACGCGGGCGCGCAGGACGGGGGTGGCCGCGACCACCCGCCGCCAGGCGCGGCCCAGGGCACCGGGGTCGCCCACGCCGTCCAGGTCGACGACGACCTGCTCCAGGTAGGAGCCGGAGCCGGGTTCCAGGGCGGAGTGGAAGAACATGCCCTGCTGCATGGGGGTGAGCGGCCACACGTCCTGGACGTCGCGGCCGTCGCCGACGAGGCGGTCGACCTCGGCCTGCTCCAGGCGCACGAGCGGGAAGTCGGAGGGGGTGGCCCCTCCGTGGGCGGGGTCCAGGCAGTGGTCGACCAGGGCGGCGAGTTCGGCGGACATCGCCTCGGCGAGGCGGCGCACGGTGGCCGCGTCGTGGACGGTGGCGGCGTGGTACCAGTCGAAGACCAGGCGTTCGCCCTCGAAGCGGCCCACCACCTCGACCAGGTGGGCGCGCTCCTCGTCCGGGGAGTGCTCGCCGCCGGGGTTGAGCCGCAGCGCGGTGTGCAGGGCGCCCCGGCCGGGGTCGGTGTCGAAGCGGCCCAGGTAGTTGAAGCTCACGCCGGGCGCGGGGTCGCGCTCCAGGCGGGCCCGCTGCTCCGGTGTGCCCAGGTGGCGCAGGGCGCCGTAGCCCAGGCCGTTGCCGGGGACCGCGCGCAGCATCTCCTTGGTGGCGCGGATCCGGTCGGTCCGGTCGGGTCCGCCGGTGAGCACGACGGGGAACACGGTGGTGAACCAGCCCACGGTGCGCGAGGTGTCCAGGTCCTCGAACAGGTCCTCGCGGCCGTGGCCCTCCAGGTCCACGGGCACGCGCGCGGAGCCGGTCCACTCGCACAGCACCCGGCCCAGGGCGGACAGCAGCAGGTCGTTGACGCGGGTGCGGAAGGCCGCGGGCGCCTCGCCCAGCAGGCGCCGGGTGTCCTCCTCGGACAGCCCGGCGGTGACCACCCGCTGGTCGCGCACCAGGCCGTTGCCCCGGCCCGTGAGGTCGCGGGGCAGTGCGGCGCGGGTGGCGGCGACCTCGGCCCAGGTGTCGAGTTCGGCGTCGAAGGCCCCCTCGGCGGTGTGCCGGGCCAGGCGGTCGGCCCACACGGGGAAGGGCGTGGTGCGCGGCCCCGGGTCCACGGGCGCGCCCTCGGCGGCCTGGCGGTAGGCGGTGGCCAGGTCCTCCAGCAGCACCCGCCAGGACACCCCGTCCACGACGAGGTGGTGGGCGGTCAGCAGCAGCCGGGAGCCGTCGGGGCCGGAGTCGAGCAGGACGGCGGCGAAGACGGGGCCGCGGGCCAGGTCGAGGCCGGTGTGGGCGGCCCGGACGCTCTCCTCGGCCAGCTCGCGCGCCCGCCCGGGTTCGTGCCCGGACAGGTCGACCGTGCTCAGCGGCGGGGCGGCCGTGCCGGGTCCGGTCACGCGCGGGCCGTCGCCGTCGCGGCGCAGGCGCAGCATGTCGTGGTGGTCGGCGAGGGCGGCCAGGGCGGTGCGCAGGGCGCGCGGTTCCAGGGGCTGGGCCAGGTCGAGCAGCACGGACATGGCGAAGTGGTCGGGCGCCACCGGGTGGGTGCGGTCGAACCAGCCCATGACGGGCGTGGCGGTGAGCGGGCCGCTCACCGGTCCGTCGCCGAGCGCTCCGGGACGCCGCACGCGCGCCACCTCGGCCAGGGCGGCGACGCTGGGGTGGGAGAAGACGTCGCGGCTGCTCAGCTCCACACCGGCCCTGCGGGCGCGGGAGACCATCTGGATGCTGAGGATGGAGTCGCCGCCCAGGGCGAAGAAGTCGTCGTGGACACCGACGCGCTCCACTGCCAGGACGGAGGCGAACACCTCGGCCAGGAGCCGCTCGGTGTCGGTGCGGGGGGCGGCGTGCTCCCCGCCGTGCCCGGGGTCGGGCAGGGCGCGGTGGTCGACCTTGCCGTTGGCGGTCAGGGGCAGCGCGTCCAGGACCACGACGGCGGCGGGCACCATGTAGCCGGGCAGGGTGCGGGCGAGGGCGCGGCGCCACTCCTCCGCGGCCTCCTCGCCCGGGCCCCCCTCCGAGGACACGGCGTAGGCGAGGAGCCTGCGCCCGCCGCCGGGTGCGGCGCGCACGAGGGCGACGGCCTCGGCGACGCCCTCCAGCGCGAGCAGGGCGGCCTCGACCTCGCCGGGTTCGATGCGAAAGCCCCGGATCTTGACCTGGGAGTCGGCGCGGCCGACGTACTCCAGCTCCCCGGAGCCGTTCCACAGCACGAGGTCGCCGGTGCGGTAGAGGCGTTCGCCGTCGCCCGCGGGGTCGGCCACGAAGCGCTCGGCGGTCAGACCCGGGCGTCCCAGGTAGCCGCGTGCGACCCCGGCCCCGCCGACGTAGAGCTCCCCGACCGCGCCGGGGGGCACCGGTCGCAGGAGGGTGTCGAGCACCCGGACGCGCATGCCGTCCAGGGGCGTGCCGACGGGCACGGTGCGCACCGGTTCGGCGGTGCGCGCGGCGGTGTGGTGGGCGGCGAAGGTGGTGGTCTCGGTGGGCCCGTAGCCGTTGGCGACCGCCGTGCCGGGGCAGGCGTCCAGCACCCGGTGCACGCTCGCCGGGCTGGCGGCCTCGCCCCCCGTGATGACCTCGCGCAGCGGGGCGAAGCAGGAGGGGTCCTGGGCGGCGTAGAGGTTGAACAGCGCGGCGGTGACGAAGGTGGAGGTCACCCGGTGGCGGCGGGCCAGCGCGCCGAACTCCTCGGCGCTCATGCGCCCGGGCGGCGCGACGACCACGGCGCCGCCGCGCAGCAGCGGCGTCCAGATCTCGTAGGTGGCCGCGTCGAAGGCGTGCGAGGAGTGCAGCAGCACGCGCTCGTCACGGCCGCCGCCCCACCGGGAGTCGCGCGCCAGGGCCACCACGTCGGCGTGGGTCACCGCCACACCCTTGGGCTCCCCGGTGGAACCGGACGTGTGCATGACGTAGGCCAGCGCACGCGGGTCGGCCTCGGGCAGGGGGTCCTCGGTCCGCACGGTCGGGTAGGGGCCGGGCCCGTCCAGGACCAGCACGCGCGCGTCGGTGCCCTCGGGCAGGCGGGAGCGCGAGGCGGTGTCGGTGACGATGACGCGCGCGCCGGTGCGGGCGGCCGTCCAGGCCACGCGTTCGGCGGGGTCGTCGGGGTGGACGGGGACGTAGGCGCCCCCGGCGCGCAGCACCGCGAGCATCGCGGTGACCACGTGCGGGCCCCGCTCCAGCAGCAGGGGCACGGCGTCCTCCGTGCCGACCCCCCACGCCCGCAGCAGGCGTGCCAGGTCGGCGGAGCGGGCGTCGAGTTCGGCGTAGGTCAGTGCCGGGAAGCCGCCGACCAGGGCCGGGGCGCGGGGGGTGCGGGCGGCCTGCTCGGCGAACGCGGTGGTCACGGACGCGGGCGCGTCCTGCGCGGGGGCGTGCTCCCAGGACTCCAGGAGGGCGCGTTCGGCCCCGGGACGCAGGTCCAGGGCGGCCAGGTCCAGGCCGGGGTCGGCGACGACGGCGTCGGCCAGCCGGGACAGGGCGTCGGCCAGGGCCGCCACGCGCCCGGCGTCGTACAGGTCGGTGTTGTACTCCACCGACAGGCGCAGGGCGCCGTCGCGCTCGGCGTACTCGAAGACCAGGTCGGCCAGGGCGGCGGTGCGCGGCAGGTCGACCTCCTCGGCGCGCAGGCCCTCCAGCTCCAGTCCGCCGGTGTGGGCGTTCTGGAGGACCATCAGCGCCTGGAACAGGGGGCCGCGTGCGGGGTCGCGCTCGGTGACCACGGCGTCGACGACGCGGTCGAAGGGCATCTCGTGGGCGAGGGCGGCGTCGGCCTCGGCGCGCACCTGCCCGACGAACGCGGCCGCGGTGGTGCCCGGGCGCAGGCGCGAGCGGAGCACGACCGGGTTGACGAAGAAGCCGACCACGTCCTCCAGCTGGGGGTGGTCGCGTCCGGCGGAGGCCGCGCCCAGGGCGACGTCGGCGGAGCCGGACGCGGCCGAGAGCACCGCCTGGGTCAGGGCGGCCAGGGTCGCGAAGAGCGTGGCGCCGCACTCTCCGCCCAGGGCGCGCAGGCCCCGGAGCTGGTCGGGGGTCAGGCGGGTGCGGTGGACGGCTCCGGCGGTGGTGCGCCGGGCGGGCCGGGGCCGGTCGGTGGGCACGGCCAGCGGGGGCACGTCCTCCAGGGCGCGCACCCAGTGCTCCAGGCGGTGCCGGGCCTCGGGCCCCTCCCAGCGGCCCTGTTCCCAGACGGCGAAGTCGGCGTAGTCGATCTCCGCTCGGGTGTCGGCCTCCTCCCCGCGCACGGCGGCCCGGTAGTACGCGGCGAGGTCGCGGTGGAGCAGGTCGACCGACCAGCCGTCGCAGGCGATGTGGTGGGTGCTCAGGACCAGGACGTGGTCCCGGTCGTCCAGGCGCAGCAGCAGGGCGCGGGTGGGCGGCCCCGCCACGAGGTCGAAGGGGGTGTCCACCTCGCGCAGCAGGTGCCGGTGCAGCTCCTCCTCGCGGTCGGCCGGGTCGGCCAAGGAGATCTCGCGCACGGTGAGCAGGTCGGTGCGGGGGGCGCGCACGTACTGGACGGGTTCGCCGTCGACGGTGTCGTAGGTGGTGCGCAGGGCCTCGTGGCGTTCCTGGAGCAGTTCCACGGCGCGGCCGAGCGCGGGCAGGTCGAGCGGTCCGCGCAGGCGGAAGGCGCTGCCGGTGTGGTACTCGGCGCTGTCGCCGTCGAGCTGGTGCAGGAACCACAGGCGGCGCTGGGCCGCCGACAACGGCAGCGGGCGGCCGCGCCCGGCCGGGGTGAGGGGCTCCTCGCGGCGCCCCGCGTCCTCCGCCGCGGCGACGCCCTCGGGGGTGGGGTGGCGGAACAGCGCGCGCGGGTCGAGGCCGGTGCCCAGCCGCTCGCCCAGGCGCCAGGCCACGCGGGCGGCGAGGATGGAGTCGCCGCCCAGGGCGAAGAAGTCGTCGCGGGCGCCGACGCGCTCCAGGCCCAGGGCCGCGGCGAACTCCTCGGCGGCGGCGCGCTCGGCGCCCTCGCGCGGTTCGACGTGGTCGGCGGCGGAGCGGACGGCGGGCGCGGGCAGGGCGCGGTGGTCGACCTTGCCGTTGGCGGTCAGGGGCAGCGCGTCCAGGACCACGACGGCGGCGGGCACCATGTAGCCGGGCAGGCGGTCGGCGAGCCGCTCGCGCAGGGCCGCGGTGTCGGCGGTCCCGACGACGTAGCCGACCAGGACGCGCGCGCCCGGGGCGTCCTCGCGGACCGTGACCAGGGCCTGGTCGACGCCCTCCTGGTCGAGCAGGGCGGCCTCGACCTCGCCGGGTTCGATGCGAAAGCCCCGGATCTTGACCTGGGAGTCGGCGCGGCCGACGTACTCCAGCAGGCCGTCGGCGTTCCAGCGCACCAGGTCGCCGGTGCGGTAGAGCCGCTCACCGCTGCCGAGGGGGTCGGCCACGAAGCGCTCGGCGGTCAGACCCGGGCGTCCCAGGTAGCCGCGTGCGACCCCGGCCCCGCCGACGTAGAGCTCCCCCACCCGCCCCGGTGCGGCGGGGTTCAGCCGGTCGTCGAGCACCCGGACGCGCATGCCGTCCAGGGGCGTGCCGACGGGCACCGACAGCAGCGGGGGCCGCGCGCGGTCCACGGCGAAGTGCGTGGCGAAGGTGGTGGTCTCGGTGGGCCCGTAGCCGTTGGCGACCGCCGTGCCGGGGCAGGCGTCCAGCACGGCGCGGACCGCGCCGGGCGGGACGGCCTCGCCCCCCGTGATGACCTCGCGCAGCGGGGCGAAGCAGGAGGGGTCCTGGGCGGCGAACAGGTCGAACAGCGCGGCGGTGACGAAGGTGGAGGTCACCCGGTGGCGGCGGGCCAGCGCTCCGAAGTCCCCGGCCGTGAGCCGTTGCGGTGGTGCGACGACCACGGCGCCGCCGCGCAGCAGCGGCGTCCAGATCTCGTAGGTGGCCGCGTCGAAGGCGTGCGAGGAGTGCAGCAGCACGCGCTCGTCACGGCCGCCGCCCCACCGGGAGTCGCGCGCCAGGGCCACCACGTCGGCGTGGGTCACCGCCACACCCTTGGGCTCCCCGGTGGAACCGGACGTGTGCATGACGTAGGCCAGCGCGCCGGGGTGTGGCGCGGGCAGCTCCGGTTCGGAGGGGGCGTCCCCGGCGGCGCCGCCCGTGGCGGCGGTGTCCCCGGCGGCACCGCCCCCGGTGGCAGTGTTCCTGGAGAAGCCGTCCCTGGAGAAGCCATCCTCTGTTGCACCGCCCCCGGGTGCGCCGTCCCACCCTTCCCGTCCGTCCCCTCCGGCCTCCGCGCCGCCCTCCGCGTCCAGGTCGAGGATCCGGGCCAGGTCGGCGAGGCGTGCTGGCAGGCGGGGGCCGAGTGCCCGGTCGGTGAGCACCAGGCGCACGCCGGTGCGCTCGGCGGCGGCCAGCACCCGGTCGGCGGGTTCGTCGGGGTGGACGGGGACGTAGGCGCCCCCGGCGCGCAGCACCGCGAGCATCGCGGTGACCACGTGCGGACCCCGCTCCAGGGCGAGCAGGACGGTGCCCTCGGGACCGAGCCCGCGGGCCAGCAGCAGGCGTGCCAGGTCGGCGGAGCGGGCGTCGAGCTCGGCGTAGGTCACCGCCGGGAAGCCGCCGAGCAGGGCCGGGGCGTCGGGGGTGCGAGCCGCCTGCGCGGCGAAGGCCTCCGGGACCGAGGCGGGCGAGACCGTGTCCGCGGGGTCGGGTGCGAAGCGGGTGGACTCCTGGGAGGACAGCACGTGACGGCTCCTGGCGCGTGTTCGGAAGGGAGGGCGGCGGAAGGGCGGGCGTGGGGACGGCGTGGGGGCCGGGTGCTCCGCCGCCGCGGTGGCGCGGCCGTCCGGCGGAGGGGTGCGGAGGCGAATCGGACCGCCATTCCCGACGGGCCGCCGCACGAGGACAGAGCCTGCCACATCGCCTTATCCAACCGGGCACTTTACCAAAAAGCTCGCCATTTCGAAATTCCCTTCGGCGACAGACAATCCCACAACGAGCACCTTGCGCCACACGGAATACTTCCACCTCAAAGCAGACAAAATACAACAAAAGATACATTCAACAGATCACGCCAGCACAAATCCAGGCAAAGTGAACAAAAGCCGCACGACAGTGGAAGGTTTAGATACCATACGGAGTGGTTAAATTACTCACAGTAAAGAAATATCCAACACCTGTCCACATGCGGCCATCCGGGAACTTCGCACTCGGCGACAGACCGGCCTTCGCATGCACATCCGGCCCCCGACACCGCCGGAACCGCGCCCCGCCACAGGCCCCCGCCGCCGCGCTCCCGCACCACCCCGCGAAGGGGATCCCCACCCGGGCAAGCACATCATCGCTGTTCAGAGACCATACGCGGTCCGTATCACACCCTGGAACCCAGCACATGGGGTTCTCCGCAAAATACCGAACCGCGTTCAACCGACGATCTCTTCGTTCCCCGTCCAGCAGTAAATCCGCCGTTTCAACGACCAGGGCAACGCCCGTTCAAACAGGATCACTATTGGCCACAATCCCTCCTCCATCAGCACGAACAGGTGAGAAGGAACACATACACACGGGTAAACCGGGGCCGTTGTCGGCCGACGCCACAACGCGACACGGATCTTCCGTCGAAGCCTTCACCATCCCGACCGGAAGACGAACTCCCTGCTAACGGCGGGAGGACACAGCGAAAAACACGAGGCCCCCGCCCGGGGTGAATGTCTTCACACCCCGGAAATCTCCCGGAACGCCCGGACCGTATTCCCCATCACCTGGTTCCCGACATATCCGAAACCCTTGCCAAGATTCGAAGCGATATGTGAGTATCCGTGGCACGTGCGGTGTACCGCCCCGTCCCCGCCGAAGCGACCGGCCGCTCCCGTCCCGAGCGCCGGCCTTTCGGGTGCCCTCCGACTCCCACGAGGAGAACGTCGTGCGCGACGCCCTGTCCGACCTGCTCCGCCGGACCTCTCACCAGGCCGGCGTCCCCGGAGCCCAACTGGCGGTCTACCACCGCGGTGAGCTGCACACCTGCGCCACCGGGGTGGAGAACGCCCAGACGGGGCGCCCCGTGGCGCCCGACTCGCTCTTCCCGATGGGTTCGGTGACCAAGACCGTCACCGCGGCCCTGGTCATGCAACTGGTGGAGGACGGCGACGTCGACCTCGACACCCCGGTGCTGGACCACCTGGGCGGGGCCGCTCCCGGCCACCCTCTGCGGGGCGCCACCCCCCGCCACCTGCTCAGCCACACCGCCGGGCTGGTCTCGGAGCGTTCCGAGGCCGTCCCCGCGCCCTCCCTGCGCCGCTACGTCTCCTCGCTCGCGCCCGAGGACCGCATCGCCGAGCCGGGCACGCTGTTCTCCTACTCCAACACCGGCTACGCCGTGGCGGGCCGACTCGTGGAGACCGTCACCGGACAGAGCTGGTGGGAGACCGTGGAGTCGCACCTGTGCGGCTCCACCGGCATGGAGCTGGCCCCGGTCCCGGCGCCTCGGTCCCTCCCCGCCGCCGACCTGGTCACCGGGCACGCCGTCGACGGCGCGGGCCGGGCCCACCCGGTGGGCTTCCACATCGAGCCCGCGCTGGCCCCGGCCGGGGGCCTGGCCGCCAGCGCCACCGCCCTGGCGGCCTTCGGCCGCGCCTTCCTCGACCCCGGGCACGCCGCCCTGGACGGCGAGGTCGCCGCCCCGGACGTGCTGCGCGAGATGGGCCGCTCGGTGAGCGTGGCCGACCCCTTCGGCCTGGCCGACGGCTGGGGCGCCGGGTGGTCCCTGCACCTGGCCGGGGACCGCCTGTGGTACGGCCACGACGGAACACTGGACGGCGCCACCTGCAACCTGCGCGTGGACCCCGAGGGCGGCTCGGTGGTGGCGCTGACCACCAACGCCACCACCGGTGTGACCGCCTGGGAGCACGTGGTCCGCGGCCTGCGCGGGCTGGGGGTGGACGTGGGCCACTACCGCCAGCCCGACGCCGCGGCCGAGGGCACCGCCACCGGTCCGGGCCCGGACCGCGTCACGGGGCGCTACGGCAACGGCGGCCTGGCCGCCGAGGTCGTCCCGGGCCGGGACGGATACCGGCTGGTGATGTCCAACGGCTTCGAGGGCGCGCTGTCCACCGGGCCGGGCGGCGCCTTCCGCGTCGTCTCCGGGCGCCACGGCGGGATCGCGCTCAGCGGTCGCTTCCTCGCCGACCCCGCCGAGCCCCGGCGCGCCACGGCGCTCCAGTACAACGGGCGCACCCTGCGCCTGAGCGGGCTCGCCGTGGGCCCCAACGCCTGACCCACCCCTGCGCAGACGAGGACCGGCACAGCCACCATGAGCTTCGAAGCCACCGCCGACCCCACCACCGACGCCGCCCGGGCCCGGGCCCGCGAGGAGGTCCTGCGCCGCCTGCGCTCGCGCGGCGGGACCGGCCAGGACATCCCCCGTGTCCCCCGCGACCGCCCGGTCACACTGTCCTTCGCCCAGCAGCGGCTGTGGGTCCTGGAGCAGATGGCTCCCGGCCGCACCGACTACAACTCCGCCCTGGCGCTGCGGCTGACCGGGGACCTGGACGCCGGGGCGCTGCGGCGCTCCCTGACCGCCCTGGTGCACCGGCACGAGTCCCTGCGCACGACCTTCACCGAGGTGGACGGCGAGGGGCGCCAGGTCATCGGAGCCCCCCACGAGGTGGAGCTGCCGGTGACCGCGGCCGGGAGCCGCGAGGAGGCCGCCGAGCTGGCGGCCCGCGAGTACGCCCTGCCCTTCGACCTGGAGCGCGGCCCCCTGATGCGGGCCCGGCTGCTGGCCGAGGGGCCCGGCGTCCACGTGCTGGTGCTGTGCCTGCACCACATCGTCACCGACGGCTGGTCCCTGGACCTGCTGCGCACCGAACTGGACACCCTCTACCGCGCCGCCACCGCCGACCCCGGGCGCGCGCCCGGCTCCCTGGCCTCGGACCTGGGCGCGCTGCCCGTCCAGTACGCCGACTACGCCGCGTGGCAGCGCACGCGCCTGGACGGCCCCGCCCTGGACCGCTCCCTGGAACACTGGCGCCGCAGACTCGCCGACCCGCCCGTGCTCGAACTGCCCACCGACCGCCCGCGCCCGGCCGTGCGCGAGGGGGCGGGCGAGACCCTGCCCTTCGCCCTGCCCGCGCCGCTGACGGAGCGCCTCGAACGCCTGGCCGCCGACCACGGCACCCACCTGTCCACGGTGCTGCTGGCCGCGGCCCAGGTGACCACGGCCCGGTGGAGCCGCAACCCCGACGTGGTGCTGGGCACCGTCACCTCCGGCCGCGAGGACCGGCGGCTGCACGCGATGACGGGCTTCTTCGTCAACACCCTGGCCGTGCGCCAGCACGTGGACGAGGAACTGTCCTTCGGCGCGCTGCTGGACCGGACGCGCGCCGGGTTCCTCTCCGACCTCGACCACGGCGAGGTCCCCTTCGACACGGTCGTGGACGCCGTCCTGACCGAACGCGACCCCGCCGTACCGCCGCTGGTCCAGGCCGCCGTGGTCTTCCAGAGCGCCCAGGAACCCGTGGCGGCGGGCCTGGGCGGCCTGGAGGCCGAACCGGTGCCGGTGCGGCGCGGCCAGTCCGTCTTCGACCTGACCCTGGAGTTCCGTCCCGGGCCCGGCGGCGTCGCCGGATCGGCCGAGTTCGACACCGCCCTGTTCGACCGCGCCACCGTGCGGCGCCTGGTCGGGGACCTGGTGCGGGTGCTGGAGAACGCCGACGACCCCCGGCCGCTGCGCGCCGTGGCGCTGGTCGGCCCCGAGCGGGCACGGGAGCTGGAGCGCTCCTGGACCGGGGAGCCCGGCCCCCGGCCGCGGAGCCTGCCCGAGCTGTTCGCCGAGCGGGCGCGCCTGCGCCCCGACGACCCCGCCCTGGTCGGCGCGGACCGCACCGTCTCCTTCGCCGAGGCCGACGACCGTGCCGCGCGCCTGGCCCGGCGGCTGCGGGAACTGGGCGTGGCGCGGGGCGACCGCGTCGGCGTGTGCGTGGAGCGCGGCCCTGCCCTGGCCGAGGCCCTGCTGGGGGTGGTGTACGCGGGGGCGGTCTACGTGCCCCTGGACCCGGAGTACCCGAAGGAGCGGCTGGCCGCGGTCCTCGACGACGCCGCACCGCGCGCGGTGGTCGCCGACCCCGCGGGCGCACGGCGGCTCCCCGGGAACGGTCCGCTGGTGGACGCGGCCGACCCCGGCGTGGCCCGGGCGGAGCCGCTGCGCGAGCACGTCCGTCCCGAGGACCCCGCCTACCTCATCTACACCTCCGGCTCCACCGGCAGGCCCAAGGGCGTTCTGGTGGCGCACCGCGGCCTGGCGGCCCTGGCCGCCTTCCAGGGCGAGCGCATGCGCGTGGGCCCCGGCTCGCGGATGCTCCAGTTCGCCTCCCCCAGCTTCGACGCGGCCATCGCCGAACTGGTGGTGGCGCTGCTCAACGGCGCGGCCGCCGTGCTGCTGCCGCGGCCGTCCCTGGCGGGCGAGGGGCTGCCCCGCGCCCTGCGCGAGCACCGCGTCAGCCACGTGACGCTGCCGCCCGCGCTGCTGCCCGGCCTGTCACCGGAGGAACTGGGCCCGGTGGAGCACCTGCTCGTGGCGGGCGAGGCCTGCTCCGGCGAGCAGGTCGCCCGCTTCTGCGGCGACCGGGCCGTGTACAACGGCTACGGCCCCACCGAGTCCACCGTGTGCACCACCCTCAGCGCACCGCTGTCGGGCGGCGGCAGCCCTCCCCTGGGCGATCCGGCGACGGGCACCCGCGTACGGGTCCTGGACCGCTGGCTGCGCCCGGTGCCCGACGGCGTCCCCGGCGAGCTCTACATCAGCGGCGACGGGCTGGCCCACGGCTACCTCAACCTGCCCGGCACCACCGCCGCGCGCTTCGTCGCCGACCCGGACGCCGAGGGCGGGCGCATGTACCGCTCCGGCGACCTGGTCCGCCGCGTCGGCGGGAGGCTGGAGTTCCTCGGCCGCACCGACGACCAGGTCAAGATCCGCGGCCACCGCGTCGAGCCGGGCGAGGTCGAGCACGCGCTCACCCGCCTGCCCGGGGTCGAACGGGCCGTGGTGGTGGTCGACGGCACCGGTTCCTCGCGCCGCCTGGTCGCCTACGCCGTCCCCTCCCCCGGACACGCCCCGAGCCCCGCCGACCTGGAGCGGGCCGCCCGTGTGCTCCCCGCCTACATGGTCCCGGCGGCCTTCGTCGTGTTGGACCGCGTCCCGGTCACCGCCAACGGCAAGATCGACCGGCGCGCCCTGCCCGCCGTGGACTGGGCCGGGCGGTCCGGCGCCGAACACGCGGCCCCGCGCACCCGCGCGGAGCGGGAGCTGGCGCGGGTGTGGTGCTCCCTGCTGGGCCTGGAGCGCGTCGGCGTGCACGACGACTTCTTCCGCGTGGGCGGCGACTCCGTCACCGGGGTGCGCGTGCTCGCCCGCGCCGCCGAGCGGCTGGGCTCCCGGCCCCCGCTGCGCGCCCTGTTCGAGCGGCCGACCATCGCGGCGCTGGCCGAGCTCTACGACGGCTCCGGTGACCGCCGCGACGCGCCCGCGCGGGTGGAGCACGAGGGCCCGGTGCCCCTGTCCGCCGCCCAGCGCCGGATGTGGTTCCTGGACCAGTACTCGCCCGGAGGGGCCGGGTACAACTCCGGCGGCGCGCTGCGCCTGTCCGGCGAGCTGGACACCGCGGCGCTGGAGCGGGCCCTGCACGCCCTGTCCGCGCGCCACGAGGCGCTGCGCACGGTCTTCCCGTCACGGGACGGCACGCCGCACCAGGTCGTGCTCGCCGATTCCGGCCTGCCCGTGGAGAGGGCCGCGCTGGACGGCCCGCCCGCAGCGGGGTCCGAGTCGGACGGCCCGCCCGGCGCCGAGCCCGGGGAGCGGCTGGACGCGCTGCTGGAGGAGTTCGCCGCGCGGCCCTTCGACCTGGCCCGGGGACCCCTGACCCGGGTCCTGCTGGTGCGCGTGGGCGAGGGCGACCACGTCCTCTCGATCGCCATGCACCACATCGTCACCGACGCCTGGTCGATGTCGGTACTGGTCGGGGAGCTGGGGGCGCTCTACGAGGCCGCCCGCGAGCGGCCCGGCGCCCCGGCCGAAGCCCTGCCCGGTGCCGCGGGCCTGGAGCCGGTGGGCCTGCGCTCCACCGACGTGGCCGTGTGGCAGGAGGAGCGGGCCCGCTCGGGCGCCTTCGAGGAGCACCTGGGGTACTGGCGCGACCAGCTCTCCGGGGTGGAGCCCCTGGCTCTGCCGACCGACCGGCCCCGGCCCGCCCGGCGGCGCGGCCTCGGCGCCGCGCGCGCCTTCGAGGTCCCCGCGCGGGTGCGCGAGGGCGTCCGCGCACTGGAGGCCGAGCACGGCCTGACCCTGTTCATGGTGCTGGCGGCCGCCACCGCGGTGACGCTCTCGCGCCACAGCGGCCAGCGCGACCTCGTACTGGGCACGGTGACCTCCGGGCGCGACAGCGCGGCCCTGGAGAACACGGTCGGGTTCTTCGTCGACACCGTGGCCCTGCGGCTCCGGGTGGACCCCGACGCGAGCGCGGCCTCGCTGCTCTCCGACGTGCGCGAGACCGTCCTCGCCGCGTTCGAGCACGGCGAGGTGCCCTTCGACAGCGTCGTGGACGCGACGGGTCAGGAGCGCGACCCCTCCCGCCCCACCCTGGTCCAGGCACTGGTGACCCTGCGCAACACGCCGGGCGCCCCCTGGCGGGTGAGCGGACTCGACGCGCGCCCGCACGACGTCGCCCACCGGCACACCCAGTTCGACCTGACGGTGGAGTTCGCGGAGGAGGACGGGAGGCTGCTGGGCGCGGTGGAGTACGACACCGACCTGTTCGACGCCCGCACGGCCGACCGGATCGCCCACCACCTGACCGCCGTCCTCGACCTGCTCTCCCACGCGCCCGGGGCGCCCGTGCGCTCCCTGGCCCCCGCGCCCGCGCCGGAGGAGGCCGAGGCCCTGCGCTCCTGGGGCACGGGCGCGCCCGGCCACCCCCCGGCCTCGGTGCCCGGCGTGTTCCGCGAGCGGGCGCGCGAGTTCCCCGACGCCCCTGCCCTGGCGGGCCCCTGGGGGACGATGTCCTACGCCGAGCTGGACCGGGCCTCGGCCGCGCTGGCGGTACGGCTGCGCTCGCTGGGGGTGGGGCCCGAGACGCCCGTGCCCCTGTTGCTGGAGCGGGGTCCGCACGTGGTCACCGCGATGCTCGCGGTGCTGCGCGCCGGGGGCGCCTACGTCCCCGTGCACGCCGACGACCCCGCCGAACGCGTCCGCCTCCTGGTCGCCGAGACGGGGGCGCCCTGCGTGCTCACCGACACCGCCTCCGCCGACCGGGTGCCGCCGACCCGCACGGCGGTGCTGGTCGACGCCGCCGACGCCGTACCGGGCGCGGACGCCGGGGCGGAGGGGCTGGACGGCGCCCGTCCCGACCAGCTCGCCTACGTCATGTACACCTCCGGTTCCACCGGCGCTCCCAAGGGCGTGGCGGTGACCCACACCGACGTGGTGCGCCTGGCAGCGGACCGGCGCTGGTCCGGCGGGCACGCCCGGCGCACGCTCTTCCACTCCTCGCACGCCTTCGACGCCGCCACCTACGAGATCTGGGCGGCGCTGCTGACCGGCGGCACCGTGGTGGTGGCCCCGCCGGGGCGGCTGGACGCGGACGGCTTCGCCGCCCTGGTGTCCGGGCACCGGGTCAGCGCCACCTTCGTCACCGCGGCGCTGTTCAACCTCTACGCCGCGCAGGACCCCTCCTGCTTCGCCGGGATGGAGCAGGTCGTCACCGGGGGCGAGGCGGCCAGCCCGCACGCGGTGGAGCGGGTGCGCCGCGCCTGCCCGGACACGACCGTGGCCAACGGCTACGGGCCCACCGAGACCACCACCTTCGCCGCCCACCACGCGCTGCCCCGGGAGGGCGCCACGCCCGAACCGGTGCCGATCGGCCGCCCCCTGGACGGAACCCGGCTGCACGTGCTGGACGAGCGGCTGCGTCCGGTGCCGGTGGGCGCGGTCGGCGAGCTGTACGTGGGCGGCCGGGTCACCCGCGGCTACCACGGCCGCCCCGGGCTGACCGCCGAGCGCTACGTCGCCGACCCCTTCGGCGGGGGCGGACGGCTCTACCGCACCGGCGACCTCGTGCGCTGGAACAACTCCGGCGAACTGGAGTACACCGGCCGCGCCGACGCCCAGGTCAAGCTGCGGGGCTTTCGTATCGAACCCGGAGAGGTGGAGGCGGCCCTGCTGCGCCTGCCCGACGTGGAGCAGGCCACCGTCCAGGTGCGCCGCGGCGCCTCGGGCGCGCGCGGCCTGGTCGCCTACGCGGTCCCCCGCCCGGGAGAGCACGCGGACCTGCCGGACGTGCGCGAGCGGCTGCGCCGGTTCCTGCCCGACTACATGGTCCCGGGCGCCGTGGTGTTCGTGGACGCCATCCCCCTCAACGCCAACGGCAAGGTGGACCGGGCGGCCCTGCCCGAACCCGCCGGGCCCGGGGAGCGCGCGGCCCCGGACGCGGCCCCGCGCGGCGCCGCCGAGCAGGCGCTCGCGGGCATCTGGGCGGAACTGCTGCGGGTCGGGGACGTGGGCCGCCACGACAACTTCTTCGCCCTGGGCGGCGACTCGATCCTGAGCATCCAGATGGTCTCGCGGGTACGCGAGGCCGGGTGGAACATCACCACGCGCGACGCCTTCCTGCACCAGACGGTCGCCGACCTGGCCGCCGCGGCCGACCGGGGCGGGGCCGTGGACGGCCCGGCCGCGCGGGTTCCGGTCACCGGGACCGTCCCGCCCACGCCCGTGGACCGCTGGTTCCTGCGCACCCGCACGCGCCGACCCGAGCACTTCGACATGTCGCTGCTGTTCGAGGCCGCCGAGGGCACCGATCCGCGTCTGTGGGCGCGGGCCGCCGACAGCCTGCCCGCACACCACGACATGCTGCGGCTGCGGGTCACCGACACCGCGGACGGCCCGCGCGGGCACCTGGACGCCGACGCGTCCCGCGGCGCCAGGGTGGTGCGCGTGGACGGCGGCGACGGGGAGCTGGAGCGGGCGGTGGAGCGCGAGGCCCTGCGCGAGCGCCCCGCCAAGCGGCTCGCGGAGGGGCCCCTGTTCGAGGCGGTGGTGTTCGACCCGGGCGGGCGCCGGGCCCCGCGGGTGCTGCTGTCGGCGCACCACCTGGTGGTCGACGCCGTGTCCTGGCGGGTGCTGCTGGAGGACCTGGCCACCGCCTACGGGCAGCTGGAGCGCGGGAGCGCGGTGGACCTGGGCGCGCCCACCACCCCCTTCCCCGAGTGGGCGCGCCGCCTCGGACGCCACACCGCCCAGGGGGCCTTCGACGGGGACGCCGGGTACTGGGCCGACCTCGCCTCCCGGGCCGCGGGCGCCCGCCTCCCGGTGGAGCTGGACTCGGGCCCCAACGACGTCGCCTCCCAGCGGATCGTCACGGCGTCCCTGTCGGCCGAGGAGACCGACGCGCTGCTGCGCCGGGTGCCCGGCACGCTGCGCAGCAGCATCGACGACGTGCTGCTCGGCGCGCTGGGCCGGGTGCTGACCGACTGGAGCGGCGACCCGCGCCTGCTGGTGGCCAAGGAGGGCCACGGCCGCGAGGACCTGTTCGACGACGTGGACCTGTCCCGCACGGTGGGCTGGTTCACCGCCATCCACCCGGTGCTGCTGGAGGTCCCCCCGGACACCGGAACGGCTGGGGCGGTCGCCGCCGCCCGGGCCCAGAGGCGGGCGGCACCGGACGCGATCGGGTTCGGGGCGCTGCGCGAGCTGGGCGGCGACGGGACTCCGGCTCCGCTGGCCGCGATGCCCGAACCCCAGGTGGCCTTCAACTACCTGGGGCGGTTCGGCAACCAGGGCGGCGGACCGGTGGGGCGCCTGCTGCCCCTGCCGCCGTGCGACCACGCCCCGCAGGAGGAGCGCACCGGCCTGTTCGACGTGACCGGCGGCGTCACCGGGGAACGGCTGGAGTTCTCCTGGACCTACTCGGCCCACCGGCACAGGGCCGCGACGGTGCGGGCCCTGGCCGACGAGTACGCCGAACGGCTGCGCGGCCTCGTGCGCGACGCCGGGCGCGGGCGCGCGCGGAACCGCCGGGCGCGCTGACCGTGCCGCGCGAACGGCGCGCGGCACCCACGACGACAAGGAGAGAGACCGACGTGAGCAACCCCTTCGACGACGAGGACGCCCGCTTCCTGGTGCTGGTCAACGACGAGGGCCAGCACTCGCTGTGGCCGGCGTTCGCCGAGGTGCCCCGGGGATGGCGGGTGGCGCAGGGCGAGTCCTCCCGGGCCGAGGCCCTGGAGTACGTGGAGCGCGAGTGGACCGACCTGCGCCCGGCGAGCCTGATCGCCGCGCAGGAGGGCTGAGCGCGCCGGGGGCGCACGGGTCCGGCGCGTCCCCGGCGCTGTCAGGCGTCGCTGTCGTCACGCAGCATGCGCAGCACCGCCTCCTCCACCCCGCCCTGGGTGGCGAGTTCGCCCGCGGGCACCTCGCGGCCCAGGGCGGGCAGCGCTTCGGCGACCGTCACGCCCCGCTCGTGCAGCCGGAAGACGCGGGGATCGATGTAGGAGTCCCGGGCCACCGCCTCGGTGTTTCCCAGGTAGTCGGCCACCTCGCGGACCACGTGCGTCCTCAGCCGGGCCAGGGCTCTGTCGTCCTCAGGGGGCACGGCCACCGCGACCCCGACCGCGGCCAGGACCGTCGCGTGCCAGGTGCGGAACTCCTTGACCGTGTGCTCCTCCCCGGCGACCCCGCGCAGGTAGGAGTTGAGGTCTTCGGTGTTCACGTCGTGCCAGTCGTCGCCGACGCGGTAGGCGAACAGGTCCTGCCCCGGCGAGCGGACGCGCTGGAGGCCGGAGACCACCCGGCGGATCTCGGGCTCGGCGCACTCGACGCGCTGGTTCTGCCCGGACTTGCCGGGGAACTCGAACACCACCGTGCCGTGCCTGCGGTGGACGTGCTCGCGCAGCAGGCTCGCGACCCCGTAGGAGTCGTTGCGGGCGGCGTAGGCGTCGCCCCCCGCACGCAGGAAGCCGAGGTCGATCAGGCGGACGGCCGCCGCCAGGACGCGCTCGCGTCCCAGCCCGCGGCGGCCTAGGTGCCCGGTCAGCGTGCTCCGGATCCCGGGGAGCAGCGCGGCGAAGTCGAGCATCCGGTCGTACTTGGCCTCCTCGCTCCGGCGCCGCCACTCCCGGTGGTAGAGGTACTGGCGGCGGCCCGCGTCATCGGTGCCGCACGCCTGGATGTGCCCCTCGGGCGAGGGGCAGATCCACACGTCGTGCCAGCCCGGGGGCACGACGAGTTCCTTGACGCGCCGGATCTGGTCGGGGTCGGTGACCGGTTCCCCGTCCGGGCCGTGGTAGCGGTAACCGCGCCCGCGCCGGGTCCGGGTGATCCCCGGCGAGGCGGGATCGCTGCGCCGCAGCCTCATACCGCGGCCTCCTCACGGACGACCATGCGCACTCCCTGGACCGTTCGCCCGGTCAGGACGGGTCGCGGCCGGGCGGGCGCTCCGGGCTCCGTGGCACCGCCCGCGCGTCGGCCGCGTCGGCGGCGACATCAGGGCGGCCCTCGGGTCCGGTGCCCCGGTGCGCCTCGTCGCTCCCCTCGACCGCGTTCAGGCGGTCCTCCAGGAGCTCCAGCACCTCCATCCGGCCGGAGTGGCTCTCCTCGTAGGCGATCAGCTCGCGCACCCGCTCCGCGGGGAGGGAGCGGACGCGCTCGCCCAGGGCGCGGACCGAGAGGTCCTCGTAGTCGGGAATGGGGGGAGTCGCCGCCATACCGCCCACCTGCTTCCTCCGCGATGGTCAGGTGCAGCAGCACAGCTACCCGCGGGCCGGACCGGAAAACGGGGGGCGGCGCCGCGCGTCCGGCTCCGCGGCGGCGGAGCCGGACGATACCGGGCACGGAGGTTCGGCGCGGCCCCCGGCCGGCCCCCGCGGACTGCGGCGGGGCGCTACCTCTTCGCCGCGGCGCGGCGGCGGGCCACCTCGTAGAGGGAGACCCCGGCGGCCACGGAGGCGTTCAGCGACTCCGCGTTGCCGATCGGGATGCTCGCGACCACGTCGCAGGTCTCACGCACCAGGCGGGACAGGCCCTTGCCCTCGGAGCCGATCACGATGACCAGCGGGCCGGTGGCCAGTTCCAGGTCCGGGATCGGGGTGTCGCCACCGGCGTCGAGCCCGACGACGAACAGGCCCTCCTTCTTGAAGCCCTCCAGCGCTCGGGTCAGGTTGGTGGCCTGGGCCACGGGCAGCCGGGCGAGGGTGCCCGCGGAGGTCTTCCAGGCGGTGAGGTTGACCCCGGCCGAGCGACGCTCGGGGATGAGCAGGCCGTGCGCGTCGAACGCGGCGGCCGAACGCGCGATGGCGCCGAGGTTGTGCGGGTCGGTCACCCCGTCCAGGGCCACGATCAGCGCCGGGGAGTCGGACTCCAGCGCCGCGTCCAGCAGGGCCTCGGGCGCGCGGTACTGGTAGGGGCGCACCTGGAGCGCGAGCCCCTGGTGGGCCGCGCCGGGCTGGCCGTTGCTCTCGCAGCGGCGGTCGAGCTCGGTCCGGGTGACCTCCAGCACGTCCAGGCCGCGTTCGCCCGCGATCCGGGCCGCCTCGTTGACCCGGTCGTCCGGGTCGAGGCTGTTGGCCAGGAACAGGCGGGTGGCGGGCATACCGGCGCGCAGCGCCTCCACCACCGGGTTGCGTCCCACCAGCAGGTCGGAGGCGTCCGGACGGCGGCGCTCCCCCTGCTGCGTTCCCCGGGCCTGGCCGCCGGAGTCGGGGCGGCGGGCGGCCCTGGCCCGCTGCTTGCCCTCGTACCAGTGCCGCTGCTCGGCGGGCAGGGTACCGCTCTTGGCCTCCAGGGAGCGGCGGTTCTTGCCTCCGCTGCCCTTGGTCGGGCCCTTCTTGCTCTTCTTCGCCGGCATGGTCGCCGCCTCCCCGTCAGTGTTGCGGGCATACCGGAGGCGCGGGGCATCCGGCTGGTGGAATGTGGCCTGCCGGCGTGAACGCGGCGGCAAACTCCCAGACTAACGCCGCCGCGCCACCGCACGGGCCGCCTCAGTCGCGGCGCAGGTCCCAGCGCGGGCCCTCCGGGGTGTCCTCGACCACGACGCCCGCCCCGGCGAGCTGGTCGCGGATCGCGTCGGCCGCCGCGTAGTCCTTGCGGCCGCGGGCGGCCTGGCGCTGCTCCAGGGCGACCGCCACCAGGGCGTCCACGACCTCGCGCAGCCCCTGGTCGCCGCCGGTGGCCCACTGCTCCCCGAGCGGGTCCAGGCCCAGGACGCCGAGCATGGTGCGCAGCTCACCGGCGATCTCTGCGGCCTGCTCCTTGCCACCCGCCGCCAGCGCCGTGTTGCCCTCGCGGACGTGGCCGTGCACGACGGCGAGGGCCTGGGAGACCCCGAGGTCGTCGTTGAGCGCGGACGCGAACTCCGCGGGCACGTCCGCGGCCGGGACGACCTCGCCCATCACCTCGACGGCACGGGTGAGGAAGCCCTCGATGCGCTGGTAGGCGGTGGCCGCCTCCTGGAGGGCGGCGTCGGAGTAGTCGATGACCGAGCGGTAGTGCACCTGGCCCAGGTAGTACCGCAGCTCGACCGGGCGCACCTTGCGCACCATCTGCGGGATGAGCAGGGAGTTGCCCAGCGACTTGCTCATCTTCTCGCCGCCGACGACGAGGAGCCCGTTGTGCAGCCAGTACTGGGCGAATCCGTCCCCGGCCGCGCGGGACTGGGCGAGTTCGTTCTCGTGGTGCGGGAAGACCAGGTCCAGGCCGCCGCCGTGGATGTCGAAGCTGGGGCCGAGGTACTTGGTGGCCATGGCCGAGCACTCCAGGTGCCAGCCGGGGCGGCCGCGTCCCCACGGGGTGGGCCAGCTGGGCTCGCCCGGCTTGGCGCCCTTCCACAGGGCGAAGTCGCGGGGGTCGCGCTTGTCCCGGTCCGGATCACAGTCGGCCGACTCCACGACCTGGTCCAGGCGCTGGTTGGACAGGCCGCCGTAGGGCGGGTAGGAGCGCACGTCGAAGTAGACGTCGCCGGAGCCGTCGGAGGCGGCGTAGGCGTGGCCCGCGTCGATGAGGCGGTCCATGAGGTCGACCATCTCGGGCACGTGCCCGGTGGCCCGCGGCTCGACGGTGGGCGGCAGGCAGCCCAGGATCTCGTACGCCCGCGTGAACGCGCGCTGGTTGCGCTCGCTGACCTGCCACCAGGGCACGCCCTCGTCCGACGCGACCCGGATGATCTTGTCGTCGATGTCGGTGACGTTGCGGCAGAAGGTGACGTCGTATCCCAGGTGCGTCAGCCAGCGGCGCAGGATGTCGAAGTTCACTCCGGAGCGGATGTGCCCGATGTGCGGGGGTGCCTGCACCGTGGCACCACACAGGTACAGGGAAGCGGCCCCCTCGCGCAGCGGGACGAAGTCGCGGACCTGCCGGGCACTGGTGTCATAGAAGCGCAGACTCACGTTGTCAAGCGTATCCCCTTTCCCCTCACAGCGACGTCACAAACCAGGGACTCCCAGGTGGGAGGACCCCTCCCGGACATCCCCAAGTGCGTATATGTGATTGGCCGTATTCGGGCAGAAGAGGTGTGAGATAACCCTGGCCGAAACCCCGATCCGGTGGTTCCCCCAGCCACTACTCCCTGCATATTCCGACAGAACGACACAGAACGCCTGGGGACGGCCCGCCTGGAAGCAACCATAATCAGCCGGAATCTCGTGTTCGCGGCACCGCCTCGACTACGCTGCGAAGGCGATGGCCCCTTACAACAACGCCCCCGAGTCAGGGACACGGAACGGTAGGCCCGCGGCAGGTCGCGGCGCGGGAGCCGGTGCTCTCGTCGGTGGCGGCCTGTTCGTCGGCCTCATCGCCCTGTGCGCCCTCGTCATCTCCTACAACGGCATCTTCCAGTTCGCCGAGTACGGCGGCCACGAGGGCAGCCTCCTCGCCCACGTGTTCCCGGTGACCTACACCCTGCTGCTGATGATGGCGTGCTGGGTGAGCTACCTGCTGCGCGGAGCGCCCCCGCGCGAGCGGCTCTGGGTCGACCTGGTGCTGATCCCGGTGCTGGTCCTGTTCGCCGCGGCGGCGATGCTGATGAGCAGCCTGGAACTCGTCGAGCGGGTGCACCGGGGGGTCGCCAACGTGATCGTGGCGGTGGCGCCGCTCGCGGCGCTGCTGGTCGCCTTCCTGCTGTGGATGACCCTGCGCGCGCACATGCGCAGGCGCCGCCGTGCCCGGGTGGCGAGGCCGCGTCCGGCGGACGACCCCACGACGGTGCTGCACGCCCGCACCGCGGTCCCCCCGCGCGGGGAGGCCGCTCCCCTGTCCGCCTCGGAGGGCGGCGCGCTCAAGGCGCGGCTGCTGCGCCTGGGCTCCGACGACCGGGACGAGGAGGAGACCGAGGCGTTCGCGCCTGTCGCCCGCCCTGGCCGGGACGAGGACGGGGGTGACGAGGACCCGAGGCCCGCCGGGGACCCGCGGACCTCCGGAAGGTCGGAGGCGTTCGGGGAGCCGGAGGCGTTCGGGGAGCGGCGGGCGCGTGGGAGGGACCCGGAACCCGACGCCGTCTGGGACCGGGACGAGCCGGGCCGGGACGAGGACGGCTGGGACGACGGGGAGTTCGCCGCCGAGCCGCTGCCCGTCGCGGACACCGACGCTCCGGAATCCGACACGGAGGACGGCGGGGACGGGGTCGAGGCTTCCGTTCCGACGCTGCGCCTGCCCCGGCGCTCGCGGGACGGGCACAACCCGATCAAGCGGGCCGCCGAGGAGGCCCCGGTGGTGCCCGGCGCGGCGTCACCCTCCGACGTCGAGCCGGAGCCGGAAGCGGAGCCGGAGCCGGTCGCGGTGGTCCCCGACCACCTGGCCGACGAGGGTTTCGAGCACGAGCCGCCCTTCGGCGACCCGGTGTCGGACGAGGCCGACGCCCCGCCGGTGGCCGTCGGGCCCCATGCGGAGCCCGAGCCCCACGCGGCGCCCGATCCGGGTCCGGAGACCGGGACCGTCACGGCCTTCGAACCGGAGCCCGAACCGCTGGAGGAGCCCGCGGAGTTCCGGCGGGAGCCCGCTCCCGCCGTGGCACCCGAGCCGGAGCCCGTGGCGCAGTCAGAGGACGCGGTGACCGGGTCCGTCCCGGAGCCCACGCCCATGTCGGCGCTTCGGAGTACGCCGTCCGAGCCGGACCCTGAGCCCGAGCCCGGACCGGTCACAGAACCCGGACCCGTGGCGGCGTACGTCCCCGTCGGCGCCCCGACGGCCGAGGAGCCCCGGGAGGCACAGCCCTCCACAGCGGTCTCCGAAAGCCGCGCGTCCGGGCACGGGTACGGCGCGGAGCCCGGGGTACCGGCCGCCGCCGCGCCCGACCGGGCGGACGACCCGGACACCGCGCACTGGGAGCCGCCCGAGGACGACTCGGGCGCCCACGCCCTCGCGGACTACGTACCGCCGGTGTGGACGCCGCCGGAGGACGACACCTCCCCCTTCGCGGAGGAGCCGGAACCGACGCCCGTGCTGGACCACGACACCGGTCCCACGGTGCGGGCGGCGTTCCGGATCAGCGACGTGCCTCCGGAGGCGGCGCGCCCCTCGGACGAACCCGTGGAGCCCGCGCCGAGGCTGGAGGAGGCCCGGGCCCACCGCGAGTCCGACGGGGACCGGTTCCAGGGGGAGGACCCGCTCCAGGAACCGGAACCGCTCGGGGAGCCCGGGCCCTCCGTGCCCGACGCCGACCTCCCGCCCGATGCGGAGGCCCTGCCCCCGACCGTCCGGGAGGGGGGCGGGGACGGGCAGCCCCCCTCTTCCCCGGCGATCCCGGCCGAACCCGCGTCCGCGCCCGATACCGGGCGTCCCGCGCCGGAGCGACACGGGCCCCTCACCCCGGTGGAGAAGCGCCCCATGGTGCTCAAGCCGCCGCGGCCGCCGATGCCGGACTTCGTGTCGGGTCCGCCCTCCCGGCGCGTGCGCAGTGAGCCGCTCCGCCCGGATGAGTAGGTACGGCGAACAGACACTGTGAGTAGGCACGGCGAGTAGGAGGACCGGGCAGACACACCCAGCAGACAGGCTGGGTGGGTACACGACGGGGCTGTGCACGAGTCGTGCACAGCCCCGAAGTCGTTCTGGTGTGTCCTGGTCGCCGCAGCCTAGCCTGAAGACAAGGGGGCCCTCGGACGCCGCCGACACCGTGCTGCCCCGGGGCCCCGGGCCCCGGACTCGCTGTCCTCGGGCCGCAGACCCCGGGCTCTGCGTGCTCCACCGGAGCGCGCCTGACGGCGGCGGATGTCGGCGGACGTCAGCGGACGGCGCCTGACGGCGGCGAACCACGGCGCCCCCTCCACCGCGGGCGTCCGCCGTCAGATGATCTGCTCGGTCGGCAGGATCGTGATCTCGGTCAGGTTGACGTGCCCGGGCACGGCCGCGACGAAGGAGACCGCCTCGGCGACGTCCTCGGACCGCAGCACGTCGATCTGCTCGATGAGGTCGGCCATGAGCTTCGAGGCGTCCGGGTCGGTGACGTGGTCGGGCAGTTCGGTGTCGACCATGCCGGGCTCGATGGTGCACACCCGGACCCGCTTGCGGCCGAGCTCCGTGCGCAGCAACCGCGACAGCTGGGTGACGTAGGCCTTGGTCGCCGAGTAGACCTGGAACTTCTCCAGGACCCGCACCGCGGCGATCGAGGAGGTCGTGATCAGGTCGGCGGGCCGTCCAGCCGCCGCGGCGGCCTCCAACGAGCCGACGAAGGCCTGGATGGTGTTCATGACGCCGACGACGTTGGTGTTGAGCTGGGTGTCCCAGTCGTCCACCGCCAGGTCGGTGATCTCCGCGATGAGCTGGACTCCCGCGTTGGCGAAGACCAGGTCGACGGGCCCGAGCTCGTCCTCGACCCGCCGGGCGGCGGCGAGAACGGCCGCGCGGTCCGTGACGTCGGTCGGCAGTGCCAGGGCGGTGCCGCCGTTCGCGCGAACACGGTCCCGGAGCTCTTCGAGCCGGTCGCCGCGCCGGGCGATCAGAGCGACCTTCGCTCCCAACTCGGCGAACCGGAGCGCGGTCGCCTCACCGATGCCGCTGGAGGCACCCGTGACGACGGCGACCCGGCCGGTGAGCGGTGTGCCGGAGACGACCTGTGCTGTGGGCAGAGTGTTCGGTGTGGTGTTCATGGCCACCATGCTCAGGCCGGAGCGCCGGATGAGGGAGGCTGTGACACGGCCCCCCTCGCCCGGCACCCGGCTTCTAGACTCCACTCATGGCGAAGACGGATTTGGGCGAGTTCCTGCGCACCCGCCGCGCGAAGGTCACGCCGGCCTCCCTCGGTCTCCCCTCGGGCGGCCACCGCCGGGTCCCGGGGCTGCGGCGTGAGGAGGTCGCCCAGGACGCCGGCCTCAGCATCGACTACTACCGTCGCCTCGAACAGGGGAGGGAACCCCACCCCTCGGAACCGGTGCTGGCGGCGCTGTCGGCGACCCTGCGGCTGAGCCAGGCCGAGGAGAGGCACCTGTACGCACTCGCCGGTGTGGCGCGGCGGCTGGGCGAGGAGGCGACGGTGCGCCCCGTCCCGACCGAACTGCTCACCCTTCTCGACTCCTGGCACGAGGCCGGGGCCATCGTGCTCGACCCGGTGCTCGACGTCATCGCCATGAACGCCGGGGCGCGGGACCTGTTCCGCGGGTTCGCCGACACCGCGAACCTGCTGGAGATGGTCATGCTCGACCCCCAGGGGCCCCGCTTCTTCGTCGAGTGGGAGGCGTCGGCGGAGGCCACCGTGGCGAACCTGCGCGCCAGCGCCGACTTCAGCCGCACACCGGCGAGGCTCGCCGAGCTCCTGGAGACGCTCCGACACGGCAGTCCCGCGTTCCCCGACCTCTGGGCCAGACACGACGTACAGCCGAAGACCCACGAGACCAAACTGCTCCGCCACCCGGAGCGGGGCCTGCTGACGGTGGACTTCCACGCCTTCAACGTCGCCAGCGCCCCCGGCTACCAGCTGCTCGTCTACCAGGAGCGCGGACACGCGTCGTGACGGGGCCCGGGTCCGGCCCTCAGTCCACCGCCGCGCACAGGGCCGTGGCCACGGCCGCGATGCCCTCTCCGCGGCCGGTGAGGCCCAGACCGTCGGTCGTGGTCGCCGAGATGCTCACGGGCGCCCCCACGGCCTCCGAGAGCGCCTTCTCGGCCTCCGCGCGGCGCGGCGCGAACTTGGGGCGGTTGCTGATGATCTGGACGGCCACGTTGCCGATCTCGAAACCGGCCGCGCGCACGCGCGCCGCGGTCTCGGTGAGCAGGGCGGCCCCGGAGGCGCCTTTCCAGCGCGGCTCCGAGGTGCCGAAGTTGGATCCCAGATCGCCCAGCCCGCAGGCGGACAACAGCGCGTCGCACGCCGCGTGGGCGGCGACATCGCCGTCGGAATGGCCGCTGACGCCCTCTTCTCCGGGCCATTCCAAACCGGCCAGGAAAAGGGTGCGCCCAGGAGAAAACGGGTGGACGTCCGTTCCGACGCCCACCCGAGGCATATTCGTCATCAATTACGTGATTTCAGAACCAGGTCAGGTCGTGAGAACCTCGTCGAGGAGGGCCTCGGCCTTGTCCTCGTTGGTCTTTTCGGCGAGGGCGAGTTCGCTGACGAGGATCTGCCGCGCCTTGGCGAGCATCCGCTTCTCGCCGGCGGACAGGCCGCGCTCCTTGTCCCGGCGCCAGAGGTCCCGAACCACCTCGGCAACCTTGTTCACGTCACCCGAGGCCAGCTTCTCCAGGTTGGCCTTGTAGCGCCTGGACCAGTTGGTGGGCTCCTCGGTGTGCGGCGCGCGAAGCACCTCGAAGACCTTGTCCAGGCCCTCCTGCCCCACCACGTCGCGAACGCCGACGTCCTCGGCATTCGCGGCGGGCACGCGCACCGTCAGATCGCCCTTGTCGACCCTCAGAACGAGGTAGATTCTGTCCTCGCCCTTAATGTTGCGCGTCTCGATCGCTTCAATACGAGCAGCCCCATGATGGGGGTAGACAACAGTGTCGCCGACCTTGAAAGCCATGTGACAGGTACCCCTTCCGCTACCACAAGGATACCACGAATCTGTGACTTAACGTACCTATTAGGTTTGCGAACACGCAGGTCAAGCCCCACTTTTCAGGGCTTGACAAAGTGTACCCGAGGCCTGCTGCGTACCTGGTCAGACCCCGTACGGAAGGGCTTGCGGACGCCGTGCCCGTACCTTCACCAGGACTTGGGCACAGCGTTACGGACACGTCCGCGAAGCCTTCCGAGAGGGGCCGGAGCGACGGATCTCACGGTGCCGTGTCGACTGGCGCACGTCGCCTGAAAGGGACGCCCGGCACCCCGCGGGAACGGCCGCCGCACGGTCCCTCCGGCCGCCGCACGGCCCGTTCGGACCGGTCAGCCTCCACGCCCCCTGCCCTCGTCCCCGCGGCGCCGCGCGGAGCGCGCGGCACCGCAGGAGGGGCGCATCCGGAGGGGCGCCCGCGACGCGTTCGGCGAGGGGGCCTCGTCGGGCTCAGCTCTCGGGGTCGTAGTCCTCGCGCTTCTCCCCCGTCACCATGTAGACGAGGTTGTCGGCGACGTGCACCGCGTGGTCACCGAAGCGTTCGTAGAACCGGCCGACCAGGGTGACGTCCATGGTGGCCTCCACCCCGTACTCCCACCCCGGGGCGAGGATGCGCTGCAACAGCTTGCGCCGCAGCCGGTCCATCGTGTCGTCGTCCTTGTCCAGCTCCAGGGCGGTGTCCGGGTCGCGGTCCATGATGACCTCGCCCGCCTTGGTGACCAGCAGCTCCGCCTGGTGGCCCATCTCCAGCACGATCGACCGCACCGGCTTGGGGATCGCCGAGTCCGGGTGGCGCCGCCGCGCGATCTTGGCCAGGTGGACGGCGTGGTCGCCCATCCGCTCCAGGTCGCCGCGCATGTACAGCGAGGTGATGATGGTCCGCAGGTCGGAGGCGACCGGCTGCTGCCGGGCCATCAGGCTGAACGCGGTGTCCTCGATGTCCTGGTCGAGCCGGTTGATCTGCTCGTCACCGGAGATGACCTCCTGGGCCGCGTTGAGGTCACTGTCCAGCAGCGCCGTGGTCGCACGAGCGACGGCGTGCCGGGCGAGCCGCGTCATCTCGACGAGGCGTTCGCTCAGGCTGTCAAGGTCCTCGTGGTAGGTATCGCGCATGGCGTCAATGCTCCCAGTGGTTGTTTGAAGAGTCGGCCAAGAATTGGTGAACGATGCAAGAACCTCGGTTGTGTCGCATGCCCTGACCGGGTAAAGCCCCAGCCCGCACGTTTACGATCGAACCGTGCAAGGGGAACTTCTCGCCGCGGTGACCGGCATCATCGGACTCGTCACAGGCGTCGTCATCGGCGTCCTGGCCGGTCCCTTCTTCCGTGCGGGTACCGCCGCACGGCAGCGGCAGGCTCCGGAGCCGCAGAACCGCGAAGGCGGCGTGCTGCCGTCAGGCATAGCCGAGGTGCTCTCCGCGATCCCCTCCTCCGCCGTCGTACTGGACTCGGCCGACAGGGTCCTGCGCGCCTCATCCGCCGCACGCGCCTTCGGCATCGTCCGGGGCGAGGAACTGGTCATAGGCGAGCTCCTCACCCTGGCCCGGCAGGTGCGGCGGGACGGCGTCATCCGGGAGACGGACATCGAGGTCGCCGTGCGCAAGTTCGGCCCCGACGCCACGTCCTTCGCCGTGCGGGTGGCCCCCCTCGGAGGGACCGGGTTGGTGCTGGTGCTGGCCGAGGACCAGACCGAGCACCGACGCCTGGAGGCGGTCCGCCGCGACTTCGTCGCGAACATCTCGCACGAGCTGAAGACTCCGGTGGGCGCTTTGTCCCTGTTGGCGGAAACCGTACAGGACGCCAGTGACGACCCGGAAGCGGTGCGTCGCTTCACCGAGCGCATGCAGATCGAGGCCTCCCGGCTGACCGCGGTGATCCAGGACCTCATCACGCTCTCGCGCATCCAGGGCGCCGAGCCGATGGCCGAACCCGCCCGGGTCGACCTCGGCCCCGTCGTGGAGGAGGCGCTGGACTCGGTGCGCATGCCCGCGGACGCCAAGGGGATCGAGCTGGTCGGCAGCGGCGCCGAGGGCGTCACGGTCATGGGCGACGGGGGGCTGCTGGGCACGGCCCTGCGCAACCTGGTCGCCAACGCCGTGGCCTACAGCCCCAAGAACACCCGGGTCGCCGTGTCCGTGGTGCTGTCCAGGTCGAGCGTGGACATCAGCGTCGCCGACCAGGGCATCGGGATTCCCCAGCAGGACCTGGAAAGGATCTTCGAGCGGTTCTACCGTGTGGACGCCGCTCGGAGCCGGGCCACCGGAGGTACCGGTCTGGGCCTGGCGATCGTCAAGCACATCATGACCCACCACCGTGGAGAAGTGACCGTGTGGAGCAAGGAGGGGTCGGGGTCGACGTTCACTCTGCGTCTGCCCAGATCCGAGAGCCGGGGGCCCGAGGCCGCCCGGAACACCGACCGTCAGGAGGCGGCACAGTGACGCGCGTACTCGTTGTCGAGGACGAGGAATCCTACAGCGACGCCCTGTCGTACATGCTGCGCAAGGAGGGCTTCGAGGTCGCCGTGGCGCCCACCGGGACCGTGGCGTTGGAGACCTTCGACCGTACCGGGGCCGACCTGGTGCTGCTGGACCTGATGCTGCCGGGACTCTCGGGCACCGAGGTGTGCCGGACCCTGCGGCAGAAGTCCAACGTCCCCGTGATCATGCTCACCGCCAAGGACTCCGAGATCGACAAGGTCGTCGGTCTGGAACTGGGCGCCGACGACTACGTGACCAAGCCCTTCTCCTCACGCGAGCTCGTGGCCCGTATCCGCGCGGTGCTGCGCCGCCGCGGCGAGGACGAGGTCGTGCTGCCCGCCGCCCTGGAGGCCGGTCCCGTCCGGATGGACGTGGAGCGGCACGTGGTGACGGTGCGCGGCGACAACGTGCAGCTCCCCCTCAAGGAGTTCGAACTGCTGGAGGTGCTCCTGCGCAACGCCGGGCGGGTGCTCACCAGGATGCAGCTCATCGACCGCGTGTGGGGCGCCGACTACGTCGGCGACACCAAGACCCTCGACGTGCACGTCAAGAGGCTGCGCGCCAAGATCGAGGAGGACCCCGGCAGCCCGCGCTACATCGTGACCGTCCGCGGTCTGGGCTACAAGTTCGAGCCGGTGACCGTCGACGTCTGAGGGGCACGGGATCTCTCCGGGGATTCCCCCTCCTGCGTCGTCTCCCGTGCCCCGGGCCGTGGCGGCGTCCACAGCCCGGGGCGGCGCCGTCCTCGGGGTCGGCCTCTCAGGCCTCCAGGAGGACCGTGAACGGCCCCTCGTTGGTGAGGGAGACCGACATCCTCGCGCCGAACACCCCCGTGGCCACCACGGCGCCGAGCGAGCGCAGCTCCTCGACGACCGCGTCCACGAGGGGCTCGGCGACGGGGCCGGGCGCGGCGGCCTGCCAGGTGGGGCGGCGGCCCTTGCGCGCGTCGCCGTAGAGCGTGAACTGGCTGACGACGAGCAGCGGCGCGCCGGTGTCGGAGCAGGACTGCTCGTCCTCCAGGATCCGCAGCGTCCACAGCTTCCTGGCGATCCTGGCCGCCTCCGCGGCGGTGTCGGTGTGGGTCACCCCCACCAGCGCCATCAGGCCCGGTTCGGTGATCTGCCCGACCACCTCGCCGTCCACCGTCACCGACGCGTGCGACACGCGCTGCACGACCGCGCGCATGGTGCCTCCCCTCGTGGTCCGCCGCGGCCTACCGCCGCTGGAACTGGTTGAGCGCCCGCAGCCGCCGGGCGTTGGTGATGATGCCGGTCAGCGTCACCACGAACGTGGTGATGGAGTCCGCGAAGTCCTCGATCCGCCACTCCCTGGGCCCCGTGTACCAGGCCAGGCCGTCACCGGTCAGCTCCTCGGGGGTCAGGTCGGTGAGCGCGGCCGCGGCCAGGATGTTGGCCCAGTGGTCGACGTCGTCGAAGATCACGGCGTAGGGCAGGTAGCGCGAGTACAGCTCCACCCGCTGCCCCGGGGGCGCGGTCGCCGAGCGCGGGCTCAGCAGGTAGTCGCGGAAGCCCACCGTGTGCGCGTACACCGAGCTGCCCAGGGCGGTCTTGGCGGGCATGTACTGCGCCCCCGCCGTGACGGCGGCGCCCGCGATGATGACGGCCAGCCCGGTGAACGCCGCGCTGGTGAAGACCGCCAGGACCCCGGTCAGGACCACGCCCGCGGCCGTCACCGCCATGCCGACGGCGCTCCATCGGGTGCGCACCTTGCTGGGCGAGCGGGCGAACCACTTCAGCCGCACCATGTCCCGGTACAGCTCCTCACGCACCCGGTCGATGCGCGCCGGGAAGTCGGCGGAGGTGCGGGGCGACCCCACCTGGGACAGGCGCACGGTCCGGCGCCCGCCGAAGAGCGCCTCCAGCAGCAGCCACTCGTAGGAGCGGAGGGTGTCCTCCGGCGGACCGTCCAGCCGCACCAGCCGCCAGTCGACGGACGTGAAGTGCTCGTGCGGCAGTTCCTCCAGGCGCACGTAGCCGCGTACCGCCAGGTCGACCACGGCGCCGGTGAGGTCGGTGATGTCCACGGTCTCGTTGACGAGCGTGCCGATCTGGCCGGGGTGCACGCCGTCCGGCGGGGCGAACCGCAGGCGCCCGTGCTCACCCTCGGCCACCGGCGCGTGGTCCCCGGCCGAGGCCTCGTCGCGCAGCGCCCGCTCGTCGCGGCCCCGGACGCGGATCAGCACCACCAGGCCGCCCAGCAGCACAGCCAGCAAAAGCCCGAACACGCTGGCGGTGGCCGGGGTGACCGCGAACGCGGAGGCCAGCGACCAGCGGCGGGTGAGGATGGGCTCGCCCTCCGCGGTGCCGGGCGGATAGTTGACGACGATGTCGAGTCGGTCGCTGGGCTCCATGTCGGCCTGGAGGAAGTGGGCCACGCCCGCGTCGGCACCCATGTCGGAGGCCGTGCAGTACATGGCGCTGCGCGGCTCCCCGGCCAGGCAGGACAGCGCCTCGGGCGGCAGGGGCGCGGTGACGGTCACGTCGGTGGTCTCCACGGTGTGGCTGTAGGCGCCGACGGCCCGCCACTCCATCTGGACGCCCCGGGAGACCTCGCTCACGGTCCCGTTCACCCGGTAGGAGAGCACGACCCCGGAGGTGGCCTCGGTGGGGATCTCCACGGACAGGGACCCGTCGTCCCTGCTCACCCGGGCGTCCAGGGTGTCGCCGTCCAGGTCGGTGGCCCGCACACCGGTGACCTCGAACTTCCGGTCGTGCTCGGTGTCGTAGATCATCGTCTCGGTCAGGGAGCGGGTGAAGGTGGCCGGGGCGCCGCCGGAGAAGGAGATGGTCTCCTCGCCGTGGAGGACGCCCGCGTGGTCGAGTTCGAGGCGGATGTCGTTGGTGATCACCGGGCCCGACCGGTCGCTGGCGGCCGCTAGGGAGCCCCCCGGTACTGTGGGGACCGGTGCCGCTGCCGTCGCGGCGTGGGCCTCCCCACCCGGCCACGCGACGACAAGCGCCGTGACCAGTGAGGACAACACGAAGACGGCCGTCGCGACCGCGACGGCCGGGCGCCAGGAGCCAACCCACCACATGTCGCGAGAGCCTATCCGGTCCCCCGGTGCGCCGTTCCCCCCGGGCACGGCGGCCGACGCCGTGCCCCGGTGCCGCGAGGAGCTGCCGTGGTGAGCCGCGGACCCGTCCGGGGACATGACTTCTGGCCCGAGGATCCCGGATTCCTCCAGCGGTTGGGGCTCGGGGTCTCGCTCACGCTGGGCACCGGGGTCGCCGCGGTGGGGTTCACCGGTTTCCTGGCGATCTCGGCGGCCATGCACCCCGCGGAGCCCGCGTGGTCGCACCCGGTGGCGTCCGCGGACCTCGCGACGGGCGGGGCGGCCGAGGTCCCACCGGCCGAGGAGCCGCTGACCGCCTCGGGGCAGGGCGACACGCTCGCCGACAACCCGCTGTACCGGATCGGCGAGCTGGGCGAGATCACCTGTGAGCTGCCCGAGCTGGACGAGAAGGACGCGGAGTCGGTGGAGGCGTTCGTCCACGAGATCGCCGACTGCCTGGACACGGCGTGGGGGTCCTACTTCGCCGATGCGGGGATGGAGTTCACCTCCCCCAACCGCGTGTACTGGCACACCGCCGGGAACAGCCCGTGCGGCGCGTTCCCCAGCGAGGGCACGGCGGCCTTCTACTGCCAGGCCAACCAGGGCCTGTACCTGGGCGTGGAGGACATCGTGGCGGCCTCCGGCGGCAGCGACAAGCCCGAGGCGTACACGTTCCTGCTCAGCCACGAGTACGGGCACCACGTGCAGGGGCAGTCGCGCATCCTGGCGCAGTTCCACAGCGAGCGGGCGGGCGCCGACGAAGCGGAGGCCGACGAGCTGACCAGGCGCAACGAGCTCCAGGCCAACTGCCTGGGCGGGGTCTTCCTGGGCGCCTCGCGCGAGGACCTGGGCCTCGGCGGGTCCGAGCGGGAGAATATCCTCGACGACGTCGGGCTGCGCTCCGACTGGGGCGACGAGCACACCCACGGTTCGGCGGCCAACGGCCGCCTGTGGACGGCGCACGGCATGGACCGCAGGGATCCGGCCGCGTGCAACACGTGGAACGCTCCTGAGGAGCTGGTGCGGTGACGCGCTTCCGGGGGCACGGTCAGGCGTCGGGCGGGTCCGGCCCGGCCACGGTGACGACAGGGCGGGCGGACAGGGGTGTACGCAGGGTTCGGTAGGTCGCCGGCGTCCGCGGCTCGCCGCGCCGACCGCCGGATGTTCGGTCTGGTGACCGCCCTCATGGTGGTGCTGCTCGCGCTGGCGCTGCTGTCGTGGGCCACCGCCGGTGAGGACGGCCCCCCGCCCGGGGCCGCGTCGGACGGGGCCGCCCCCGACACGGACTCCGACGCCAAGCCCGGCCAGGCCCCCTCCGGCATGGCGGGCGGGCAGGGACAGACGGGGCTGCCGGAGCGGTTCGGCCCCCGGGAGCGCCCGTCGGGCTACCAGGCCCTGGTCGCCAACCCGCTGTACGAGACCGGGCGGCTGAGTCCGCGCCCGTGTCCGGTGCCGGATCTGGACGTGGAGGACCCGGAGTCGATGGAGGACTTCCTGCACACGGTCGCGGACTGCCTGGACGACGCGTGGCGGACCCAGTTCCGGCGCGCGGGCATCCCCTTCACCCCTCCGGAGCGGGTGTTCTGGGACGAACCCGGGATCAGCCCGTGCCGCGCCTACCCGTCGCGGGCGGGCGCGTTCTACTGCCGGGCGAGCACGAGCATCTACATCGGCACCGCGGACGTGGTGGACAAGTGGAACGGTGCCACGGACAGCGTGGTGTACGCGTCCCTGCTGGCCCACGAGTACGGCCACCACGTGCAGGGGGAGTCGGGGCTGCTGGAGTACTACCACGGGCAGCGCCAGCTGGAGGACGACGTGCTGGAGCGCAACGCGTGGACGCGCCGCGGCGAGCTCCAGGCGAACTGCCTGGCGGGTGTGTTCATGGGGTCGGTCCGGGTGAGCTACCCCATGGACGAGGGGGACGTGGAGACGCTGCTGGACGACGCCGCCGCCACCGCCGACCGCGAGGACGGCGAGGAGGAGGAGCGCACGCACGGGTCGGTGGAGAACAGCGTGGCGTGGACCCGGTCCGGCCTGGAGGAGCAGAGGCCGGGGGCGTGCAACACCTGGGACGTGGCGGACGAGTCGCTGGTGCACTAGGTGACTCCGCCGCGGAGGGTGTACCGCACCCTCCGCGGCGGAGGCGGCGCCCTATCGGGACTCGACCCGTCCGAGCGCGTCGGGGCCACTCGTCAGCGCGTCGCACGCCGCCTGCCAGGCGGGGTCACCGGGGTGGAACTCGTTGCGGAGGTAGGCCCAGGTGAGCCGCTGGACCGCGGACACCCGCTCGGGGCTCTCGTCCGTGGTCTCGGCGACGTCGTACCCGGAGACTCCGCCGAGCCCGTGCTCCGCACCGAACAGGGTGAACAGGGTCTTGGGGCCGGGTGCGAGGAGGTAGGGGTCGACGTGCCACTCCGGGCCGCGGACGGTCAGGTGGGCGGAGTCGTCCTCGTCCCCGGCGACCACGAGCGCGGGCGTCGTCATCGTGGAGAAGTCCGTGGTCAGGAAGAAGGGCCAGTCCCGGGCCACGGACTCGGTGAGGGAGTCGCCGCCCCTGCCGGGCGCGGCGAGCAGCACGCCCGCCGTGATCCGGGGTTCGGACAGGTCCACCACCGTTCCGTCGTGCGGGTCGGTGAGCCGGGCGCCCAGCAGCAGGCTCGCGGTGTGCCCGCCCATCGAGTGCCCGGCCACGGCGACCCTGCTCCGGTCCAGGCGCCCGGAGAGCCCGGGGACTGCGGCCTCGATCTCGTCGAGCCGGTCCAGGACGCGCTTCATGTCCTCGGCCCGCGACCGCCAGTACAGCGGCGCCTCGGGGGTGTCGGGGTCCAGGTCCAGCGTCCTCGAACTCAGGTGGGTGGGCTGGATCACGGCGAACCCGTGGGCCGCCCAGAAGTTGGCGAGGGGCGCGTAGCCGTTCAGCGAGGACAGGTGGTGGGAGTAGCCGTGCCCGTGCGAGAGGAGGACGACCGGCAGTTCGCCCCCGGTCGCGGGCGCGGAGACCCGCACCTCCAGGTCCACGGCGCGGTCGGGCGTCGGCAGCACCACCGGGCTGACCGAGAGGACGGGAGCGGGAGGGCTGACGGCGTCGGCCGTGCGCGTCGATGCGCTGCTCATGGTGCGTTTTCCCTTCGATGGCCCTGCCCGCCGCCGGTCGCGTCGGACCGGCGGCGGGCAGGGCGAACAGAAGTGTCCCGCCGCAGCTAGACTGCAAGCGGAGCACTGTTCCTCTTAATATACGGAGCAGTGTTCCGATTTGCAACGTCCGCCGGAAGGAGAGCATGTATGCCCAGCACAGGCCAGTCGGGGGAGGGGCCTGCCCGAGGTAGGCGGGCCGACGCGCTGCGCAACCAGCAGAAGCTGCTCACCGCCGCCGCCGCGGTGTTCGTCACCTCCGGCGTCGACGCGCCGATCCGGGAGATCGCGGCACGGGCGGGCGTCGGGATGGGGACGATCTACCGCCACTTCCCGACCCGGGCGGACCTGGTCGTCGCCGTCTACCGCCACCAGGTCGAGGCCTGCGCCGAGGCGGGTCCGAGGCTGCTGGCCGAGGCCGAGTCCCCGTTCACCGCGCTCCGCGAGTGGGTCGACCTCTTCGTCGACTTCCTGGTCACGAAGCACGGGCTCGCCGGTGCGATGCAGTCGGACAGCGGCGGTTTCGAGGCTCTGCACGCCTACTTCCTCGACCGCCTGGTACCCGTCTGCACGCGGTTGCTCGACGCCGCGGTCGAGGCCGACGAGATCAGGCCCGGCACGCGGGCCTACGAGCTGATGCGCGGCATCGGCAACCTCTGCATCGGGAACGACCCCCGCTACGACCCCCGCCGACTGGTCGAGCTGCTCCTGAGGGGACTACGGCTGCCGCAGCCCTCCTGAGGTCGGCGGACAGCCCGTGGGCGGGTGCGCCCGTGTGCGGGTCGCACGCGGGTGCGCCCGTGGGCGGGACTCCCGTACACGCCGCGTCCTCGTGGGCGGCGCTCCCCCGTGTGCGGCGCCTCCCCGTACACCGCTCTCCGCGTGCGGCACCCGTGCCCGGACGGGGGCCGCACGCGGAGTTCCCCGGCGTTGTCCACAGGTTCGAGGTACCGCTGTCGCCCGGATACGGAGCGTGGCAGGATGCTTCGTATGTCGGACCTCGCCGAACCCCTCAGCCCCTACGAGCCCGAACCGACCGCCCCCACCCCCCGCTCCCCCGGGACCTCCCCCGACGACGCCTCTCCACCGCCCGTCCCGACCGGACCCGGCTCCCCCGTGTGCGAGCGGGTCGAGCTGCGCGTGCACGGCGTCAGCGGCGGCCAGGCCGAGGAACTGCTGGACGTGGAACCCGCGATGCGCGTGGGCGGCGACCGGCTGGCGGGGTTCTTCCGCTGGCGCCGCGAGTCCGACACCGAGACCGTCCCGGGCGTGCGCCGGGAGATCTTCGCCTGGGGCAACCTCACCTCCGGACGCTCCTCCCGGGCGTTCTGGCTGCTGCTGCTGCCGTTCATGCTCGTCAACGTGGCGTACTGGATGCGGCCCGGGCGGATGGACCGCGACCCCACGGGGGCGCGGCGGCTGGCCAACAACGCCTACGGCGCGGGCGTGCGGCTGCTGGCGCTGTCCCTGACCGTGCTCATCACCCTGGCCGCGGCGGGGGTCGGCATGGACCTGGTGGCCTGGCAGTGCGCCTCCGGGCAGGGCGAGGAGTGCGTCCGCGCCCGCCCCTGGCTGGCCTTCCTGGGCTCGCCCTCGTCGGCGCTGTCCGCGCCGGGTCCGGCCCTGCTGGTGGGCGCGGTGCTACCGGTGGCGCTGATCGTGGTGCTGTGGCTGCTGTCGCGGCGCACGGCGGCCGACTACGAGGTCGTGGAAAGCCCGATACCGCCCCGACCCAGTGCGGCCGCCCCGTTGAGCCACAAGGGCTTCTGGCGCAACAGCGAGACCATGGCCCGGCTGCGCTCGGCGCACATCTCGGCGGCCCTGGGCACGGTGGCCGCCCTGATGGTCGTACCGGCGCTGCGGCACGACCTGGACCCGGCGACGGCGGGACCGCCCGACGGGCCGGGGCCGTGGATCGTCGGCGCCCTCCTGGCGGCCCTGCTGGCGGCGGTGGTCACGTTGAGCACCCTGAGCGTGCTGGTCCCGGGCACCGACCCGCGCTGGAACGCCCGGGCCGACCGGGTCTGCCGCCTGCTGCGCGACGCCACCCTGGTCCTGGGGCTGGCGGTGGCCGCGTACGCGCTCTGGCCCCGCCCGGAGTGGACGGCCTCGGGACGGCTGCCCGGCAACGGGGCGATCCTCAACACGCTGTTCGCGGTCCAGGCGGCCCTGGTGCTGGTGATGCTGGCGGCGGCGCTGTTCCTGTTCGCCTCCGACCGCTCCCACGGCGGCGCGGCGATGCGCGGCCTGGCGGGCCCGGCCACGGCGGCCCTGGGCGCCCTGCTCGGCGGCGGGTTCTCGGCCGCACTCGTCTACCAGGGGTCGCTGGCGCTGAGCGGCTGCGGCACCCTGGCCACCCCCGAGGTGGACTGTCTGCCGCTGTCGGTGCCGGCCGCCTACTCCTGGCTCCAGCTGGCGTTCGCGCTGGAGGCGGCCATCGCGCTGGTCGTGGTGGGGGTGCTCGCCCTGCGGCTGCGCCGCGACACCCGGTCGCACCTGGAGGGGGTCACCGAGGACTACGCGCGCAGCGTGCGCGACCGCCGCACCTGGGACATCGCCCACGCGCGGGCGGTGGGCCGGATGACGGAGGTGCTGCCGTGGGTGCTGGCGGCCTTCCTGCTGCCGGTGGCGGCGCTGGGCGTGCTCGTGCTGTACTCCACGCTGTCGGGGCACCTGGCGGCTGGTGCGGCCTCGGCGACGACGGCCGTGTCGGGGGTGTCCTCCGTACCCGGCGAGGTGCGGGGGCTGGCCCAGGGGACGGTGTCGGGGCTGATCGGCGTCGGCTCCCTGCTGGGCGGCGCCGCCCTGGTGGCGCTGGCGTGGATCGGACGCAGCGCCTACCGCGACCGGCCCACGCGGCAGGCCGTCGGCTCGGTGTGGGACGTGGGCACGTTCTGGCCCCGGGCGGCCCACCCGCTGGCGCCGCCCTCCTACGCGGAGCGGGCCGTGCCCCAGCTGTGCGCCCGGGTGGCCCTGTTGTGCCGGGAGGACACGGACGTGGTGCTCTCGGGGCACTCCCAGGGCTCGGTGCTGGCGGCGGCCACCGTCTGGCAGCTGCCCACCGACTGCCTGGGCCGGATCGCGCTCATCACGCACGGCTCACCGCTGGACCGCCTGTACGCCCGCTACTTCCCGGCCTACTTCGGGCCGGGGCCGTTCGCGGACCTGCGGGAGCGGGTGACGGACTGGCGCAACCTGTGGCGGGTCACCGACGCGATCGCCGGACCGGTGCGCACGCTCGACTCCTCGGGCGGCCTCCAGACCGGACGCGTCGTGGAGCGGGCCGAGCCGCTGCCGGACCCGCGCTCCTACGACGCCCTGCCCGGCGAGGCCAGACGCCCGGAGATCCTGGGCCACTCCTACTACACGGGCGACCCCGCCTACTCCGCGGAGCTGCGGCGGGTGCTGGACGCCATGGAGGCGCAGGCGCGGCGTGAGGCCTCCGCCGGGAGCGCGGGGTGAGACTGAGGGAGGCCTACCAGGGGCCGTAGGGGCCGTTGTTGCTGTTGCCGCCCACGCCCTTGACGGCCGGACGCACGTCCAGCAGGAAGACGAGGGTGGCGACCAGGCCGAGGATGACGAACATCCCGCTGCCGGAGAACACGGCCAGCAGGGAGAGACCCGAGGCGACACCGGTGAGGATGACCCACAGCTTCTTGGTCTGCTTGTCCATCAGCTCGAAGGCCGCGGCCGGCGTGCGGATCGCCTCGATCAGCGCGTACAGACTCGCGACGAAGGTGACCAGGTAGATGACCTGCCAGATCAGTCCGAACAAAACGCACACTCCCGACGACGTTCCGAGCGGGGAGTCCGCCCGCTCTCCACCGTAAACGGATGGGACGCGTTGATCGTGCCCGCGGAGGCCCGTGTCACACACGCGCCGGGGCGGCGGTCGGCGGCGGCCCCGGACCGCGAGGACGCGCGACCGGCGGCCGCGCGGGTCACAGCGGGATGTGCCAGAGGCAGGTGACAGCGGCCAGCAGGAAGGCGGAACCGCCCATGATGAAGGCGCCCGCGTGGTAGGGCAGCTCGTTGTCGGGGTGCAGGAGGCGGTTGACCCGCCGCATCACGCCGGGCTCGGCGTCGGGCACGGCCGCCATCGCCCCGGCGGGCACCGGGGCCGGTCCGGCGGCGCCGAAGCGCAGCAGCGCCATGGCCAGCTCGCGCGAGGAGCTCTTGCGCCTGGCCTGGTCGTCGGCGCACATCTCGATGAGCAGCGCGACGCTCTCGTAGTAGGTGCGGACCAGGCGGAACCGCGGGAAGGCGCGCTTGAGCGAGGAGAACGGCAGCAGCACGAGGTCGTGGCGCTGGCGCAGGTGGGCGTGCTCGTGGGCCAGGACGGCGGCCAGCTCGCGGTTGTCGAGGACCGCCAGGGCTCCGGCGCTGATGACCACCTGCGAGCGCAGCACGCCCGGAAGGCAGTACGCGGCGGCCGCCGGGTGGTCGAGCACGCGCGCGCCGGGCACGTCGGGGTGCTCGCTGGCGATGAGTTCGAGGAGGTCGTGGTGGCGGCGGCGGACGCGGACCACGTGCACGAAGGAGGAGACCAGGCCGTAGAAGAGCACCAGGGTCAACACGACGGCCAGGACCACGGCCGCGATGTGACTGACGCCCTCAAGCCCCTGGGAGAGCTCGGCGAGCAGCAGTTCGCCGGTCACGATGTCCCTGGCCAGGGCCATGGAGCCCCCGGCCGCGCCGAGCTGGTAGGAGGAGAGCCCGAAGGCCAACAGCGCGCCGATGGTGGACACGCCCCAGGCGAGACCGAGCGCCTGCCACGTGATCACGGCCGTGTAGGGCCCCCGCGAGGGCCACTTGGCCCGGTGGAGGCCTTCCATCGCGATGAGACAGCAGACCGCGACGAGGGTGAGAAGTGCGGCACTGACCATACGGACTAGTTCCTTGGCTGCTCGGTTTCCGCGAGTGCGCGCCGAAGCGCTTCAGCCTGCTCGCCGTCCATGGACTGGACGAAGGCGGCCAGGGCGGCGTCGCGGTCCCCGGTCTGTCCGAGCGCGTCGAACATCAACTCGGAGACGTATGCCTCGCGGCTGGCTGCCGGGCGGTAACGCCACGCGCGACCCTCACGTGCCCGGGTGACGACCTTCTTCTTGGCGAGCCTGTCGAGCACGGTCATGACGGTCGTGTGCGCCAGGTCGCGCTCGGCCAGAGCCTTGCCGACCTCACGGACCGTCATTGGTTCGTTCCGTGACCACAGTACATCCATCACCGCGCGCTCAAGTTCGCCAAGCCGATTCATACCCGTGATTCTACTTGGGGTCGTACTACCCGTTGTCGTACCCCCAGGTTAAATCCTCATCACCTACGGGACAAGGGATAACGGCCCCGGGACGAGGTGGGATCGGCCTCCCCCCGCGCCCGGTCCGGGCCTCCTCCGGCGACGACCGCGGAGGGCGCTCCCCGGGCCCCGCCCTCGCTCTGCCCCGAACCGGGGAACCCGAGCACCCGTCCCACAACGCGACCCCCGTCACCGCGGTGCGGCGACCGCCGCACACCCACGGCACAGAAAGGGAAGGGCCATGGCCTCTCCGAACCACTCCCGGATCCACGTCGTCCGGGGCGACATCACCGAGCAGAGCGTGGACGCCGTCGTCAACGCCGCCAACAGCTCGCTCCTGGGCGGCGGCGGAGTGGACGGCGCCATCCACCGCAAGGGCGGGAAGTCCATCCTGGAGGAGTGCCGTCGGCTGCGCGCGGGCCACTACGGGGGCGGCCTGCCCGTCGGCGACGCGGTGGCCACCACGGCCGGACGGCTGCCCGCCCGGTGGGTGGTCCACACCGTCGGCCCGGTGTACAGCGCCGCCGAGGACCGCAGCGCCCTTCTGGCCTCCTGCTACGGCGAGTCCCTGCGGGTCGCGCACGAGCTGGGCGCGGAGTCGATCGCCTTTCCCGCGATCTCCACCGGCACCTACCGGTGGCCGGTCGAGGACGCGGCGCGCATCGCCGCCTGGGCCCTGCACTCCGCGCAGCTGCGCGTGCCGGAGATCCGCCTGGTGCTGTTCGACGACGTCGCGCACCAGGCCTTCCTCAGGGCCTTCGGCCCCAGCTGACCCGCGGCACACGGACGGTGGTGCGGCGGCGGGCGTGTCCGCGCGGGCACTCCAGAACCTCCGGGGAAAAGCCGGTGCTCAGGCCGCTGACCGGGTAGGAAGGGCGCATGACCACACGGCTTCCTCCTGTGCCCGACGCGCGGGTCCGACCCAGGATCGGGGTGTCCAGCTGTCTGCTCGGCGCTCCGGTCCGCTACAACGGCGGGCACTCCCGTTCGCGCTTCCTCACCGACGAGCTCGACCGCCACGTGGACTGGCTGCCGGTCTGCCCGGAGGCGGAGATCGGCCTGGGCGTCCCGCGCCCCACCCTGCGCCTGCAACGCCGGGAGGGGCTGGACCGGGTGGTCTCCAGTGCGGACGGCGCCGACCGCACCGAGGAACTGGCCGAGGTCGCCGACCACCACCTGGACCAGCTGCGCCGCCTGGACGGGTACGTGCTCAAGAACAAGTCGCCCAGCTGCGGCCTGTTCGCCCTGCCCGTGTTCGACCAGAGCGGCGGCCGGGTGGACGGCAGGGGCCGGGGCGCCTTCGCCCAGCGGCTCACCGATCTGCTCCCCTCCCTTCCCGTGGAGGAGCAGGGCCGCCTGATGGACCCCGTGCTGCGCGAGCTGTTCGCCCAGCGCGTCTTCGCGCACGCGCGGCTGCGTCACCTGTGGGAGTCCGACTGGTGTCCGCGCGACCTGGTGGCGTTCCACACCCGCCAGAAGCTCCAGCTGATGTCGCACTCGCCGGAGGGCTACCGGGAGACGGGCAGGATCGTGGCGCGCGCCGGCACCGACGCCCCCGAGGAGATCCGGGCGGTCTACACCGAGGCCTTCCACCGGGCGATGGCCGTGCGACCGAGCCGGGGCAAGCACGTCAACGCCCTCCAGCACGCCTTCGGGATGCTGAGCCCGCTGCTGGACGACGCCCGCAGGCACGACCTGCTGGGGGCGATCGAGGACTACCGGCACGAACAGGTGCCGCTGAGCGTCCCGGTGGCGCTGCTGCGCCACCACTGCGCGGCGGAGGAGGTCGGGTGGGCCCGCGACCAGACCTACCTGCGCCCCTACCCGGACGACCTGCGACTGCGGCACGCGGTCACGGTCTGACCACGAAGAGGGGAGATTTCCCCCTGTTCCGCGACCGAAGACACATGGTCCATTACACTCAGTGACGTTTCTCCGGTCCCCCGACAGGGTGCCGCTGACCCGACCCTGAGGTTTCGGTGTGTTCGCGTCCTTCTCCAGGCGGGCCTTCGTGCTCGCCTCCTCCTGCGTGGTCGCCGCGGCAGCCGCGACGCTGGCCACGGTCCCGCCCGAGGACCTGACGGAGCGGCTCGAATCCGGCCTGGGCCCCGAGCCCCGGCTGGCCGACAGCCAGACGCGCTTCTCCCCGCTCCAGGAGTCCTCCACCTCCGCGCTCCTGCCCCGCCCCGGACAGGTCGCGGCCTGCGCCGCACCCGGCAGGGACGAGGTCGTCACCCTTCCCGATACCGGCGCACCCGAGGGCGGTCGCCCCCTGTGGATCCGGCGCCCCTCGGGCCCCGACAGCGCGGACCTGCCCGTGCTCTACCTGCTGCACGGGTCGGCCTCCACCCACGAGACGCTCATGGACGAGGACATCGGTGCGCTCCTGGACCGGCAGATGTGCCGTTCGGGGGTCGAGTTCGTCATCGCCGCCCCCTACGGCCAGGAGAGCGGTGGCTCCACCACCGAGTGGGGCGACGCCGCCGACGGGGGGTTCGCGCTGGAGAGCTTCGTCACCGGCGCGGCCGTGGAGGCCGTCGAGGGCGAGCACACGCGCCCCCGCGAGCTGCGCGCCGTCGGCGGGTTCTCCATGGGCGGCTACGGGGCGGCGGCGCTGGCGCTGCGCAACCCCGACCTCTACACCCAGGTGGTGTCCTGGGCCGGGTACTTCCGGGTGGACGACCCGAACGGCGTCTTCGGCGGCGACACCGAGCCGCACTCCCCCGACCGGCTGCTCGGTTCCGAGGAGGTGCGCGACCTCAGGTTCATGCTGGTGGAGGGCACCGAGGACCACACCCCGCTCCAGGAGGGCAGCATCCACGGTGAGGCCGAGCGCTTCTGCGGCCTGCTCACCGAACGCGGTATGACGGTCGCCACGCTCCACCCGCACGGAGGCCACGACTTCACGACCTGGAAGCGCTCCTTCGCCGACGCCGTCGACTTCCTGGTCTCGGGGTGGTCCTCCGCACGGTAGGTCACGCGGTGCGCACACCCGGCCCCCTCGCACGGACCAGCGGGGAACAGTGTGTACCTTCGTCGCTGTTGACGACAGCGGCTGCGCACACGACCTGAAGGGACCTCCGGTGTCTGGAATCGTTCCCGCGGGAGAGCAGACGGCGGTCCCGTCCCGGGTCGCGACCGTCAGTCTGCACACCTCCCCGCTCGACCAGCCCGGCACCGGCGACGCCGGAGGCCTGAACGTGTACGTGGTCGAGGTGGCCCGGCGCATGGCCGAACGCGGCGTGGCCGTGGACGTGTTCACCCGCGCGACCCGAGCCGACCTTCCCCCGGTGGTGGAGCTCGCCCCGGGTGTGAACGTGCGACATGTGCCCGCCGGACCCTACGGCCGCCTGGACAAGAACGCCCTCGCCGAGCACCTGTGTCCGTTCATCTTCGGGATGCTGCGGGTCGAGGCGCAGAACGAACCCGACCACTACGACCTCGTGCACGGGCACTACTGGCTCTCCGGCCAGGCCGGTGTGGTGGCCGCCCGCCGCTGGGGCGTGCCCCTGGTGCAGTCCATGCACACCATGGCCCGGGTGAAGAACGCCTCCCTGGCCGACGGTGACGCCCCCGAGCCCGAGGCGCGGTTGCGCGGGGAGGACCAGCTGGTCCGCCAGGCCGACCGGCTCATCGCCAACACCGACGACGAGGCCCGCCAGCTCCGGGAGCACTACGGCGCCCGTGACGGCCAGATCAGCGTCATCCCCCCGGGCGTGGACCTGGAGGTGTTCAGCCCCGGTTCGCGCCGGGACGCGCTGGCGCGGATCGGGCTGCCCGCGGGCACCGAACTCCTGCTGTTCGTGGGGCGCGTGCAGCGGTTGAAGGCCCCCGACGTGCTCATCCGGGCCGCCGCCGCGCTGCTGGAGCGCGACCCCTCACTGCGTTCGCGCCTGGTGGTGGGCGTGGTCGGCGGCCTGTCGGGCGGTGGGATGCGCGAGCCCGGTCTGCTCACCGACCTGGCCCGCTCCCTGGGCGTGGCGGACGTGGTGCGGATCGAGCCGCCGCAGAGCCGCGAGCGGCTGGCCGACTACTACCGCGCGGCCGCGGTGACCGTGGTGCCGTCCTACTCGGAGTCGTTCGGCCTGGTGGCGGTGGAGTCGCAGGCGTGCGGCACCCCGGTCCTGGCCGCGCGCGTGGGCGGCCTGACCACGGCCGTGGCGGACGGGACCTCCGGGGTCCTGGTGCGGGGGCACAACCCGGACGACTACGCGGCCGAGCTGCACCGGATGATCGCCGAACCGGCGTGGCGTGCCAAGCTGGCGATCGCGGCACCCGCGCACGCCGCCACCCTGGGCTGGTCGCGGACCGTCGACGAACTGCTGGACGTGTACCGGGCGAGCACCGCCCCCCGCGAGCTGCCCCTGGCGGCGTGCCGGTGACCGAGGAGGAGGGGACGTACGAGGTGGACAGGAACGTGGGCAGGGAGGCCGCCCGCGACGCCGCGGCCAGGGCGATCTCCTCGGCCGTGGCGGAGGCCGAGCTGGAGGTGGAGCGCCCCCGCGAGGGGTCGTTCCTGGTCACGCTGCCGGGGAAGGCCAAGCTCAAGACCCTGGTGTGGCTGGAGGTGGGTCCGCACAGCCTCACCCTGACGTCGTTCTTCTGCCGTCAGCCCGACGAGAACCGCGCCGACTTCTACCTGTGGCTGATGCGCCGCAGCGCCGACATGTACGGGATGGCCTTCGTCGCGGACGAGGTCGGCGACGTCTACGTCCGCGGCCGCCTGCCGCTGGAGGGCGTCACCCCGGAGGAGGTCGACCGGCTGCTGGGGTGCGTGCTCACCTACTCGGACGAGAACTTCAACGGCGCGCTGGAGCGCGGGTTCGCCTCGGCCATCCGCAAGGAGTGGCGCTGGCGCGCCGAGCGCGGCCACGACATGCGCAACCTTCGGGCGTTCGCGCACCTGGTCGAGCCCGGGGACGAGGGGTAGGCCGCCACGGCCGCGTCCGCGCCCCCGCAAGAGGGCGGGCGGACGCCCGAGCGCGGCGCCCGGGTGGCTAGGCTTGCCCCCATGGGAACTCTGGTACTGCTGCGACACGGTGAGAGCGTCTGGAACGCGAAGGGCCTGTTCACCGGATGGGTGGACGTGGACCTCTCCGCGACGGGTGAGGAGGAGGCCCGCAGGGGCGGCGAGCTGCTCAAGGAGGCCGGCGTACGGCCGGACGTGGTCTACACCTCCCTGCTCAAGCGCGCGATCCGCACCGCGAACCTCGCCCTGGAGACCGCCGACCTGCACTGGCTGCCGGTCGAGCGCACCTGGCGCCTCAACGAGCGCCACTACGGCGCCCTACAGGGCAAGGACAAGGCGCAGACGCGCGAGGAGTACGGCGAAGAGCAGTTCATGATCTGGCGCCGCTCCTACGACACCCCGCCGCCGCCCATCGCGGACGGCGACACCTACTCGCAGGCCGGTGACGCCCGCTACGGCGAGCTGCCGCCGGAGCTGCTGCCGCGCACCGAGTGCCTCAAGGACGTGCTGGAGCGCGCCCTGCCGTACTGGTACGACTCGATCGTGCCGGACCTGGCCGCGGGCAAGACGGTGCTGGTCGCCGCGCACGGCAACTCGCTGCGCGCGCTGGTCAAGCACCTGGACGGCGTCAGCGACGCCGACATCGCCGGGCTGAACATCCCGACGGGCATCCCGCTGCGCTACGACCTGGACGACCAGTTCAAGCCGACCAACCCCGGGGGCACCTACCTCGACCCGGAGGCGGCCAAGTCCGCCATCGAGGCCGTCGCCAACCAGGGCAAGAAGTAGGACGCTGACGGTCCCCTTCCGCTCCCGTGCCCGCGCCACCGCCGGTGGCGCGGGCACACCGCTGTCCGGGGCCGGTCCTGCGCCGCGTCAGACGGTGTCCGCCCTGGCGGGACCGCGGGGAGGTGGAGCCCGTCGTGGTACGTTCGGCGCCGCCGAGTACCGCCGCGAACCGGGGAGGTGAGACCGATCAACGCTGTGACAGGTCGGGGCTCCCTCCCCTGCATCGGCTGGGGAGCGCCCCGCAATGCCTCCCGAAAGGCTGGGAACGCGGATGCGCCTCACCTCCCAGACGTCGTCTGACGGCGTCACCGAACACCTCTTCACCCTCTCCTTCTCCTCCGGTGAGATCCCCGGCGTGCTGTGGACTCCGGACGGCGCCACCGGGCCCCGCCCCCTGATCCTGATGGGGCATGGCGGCGGCCAGCACAAGAAGGCGCCCGGCATCGTGGCCCGTGCCCGCCGCTTCGCGGCCGAGCGCGGTTTCGCGGTGGCGGCCGTCGACGCGCCCGCCCACGGCGACCGGCCACGAACCGAGGAGCACGACCGAGTCATCACCGAGATGCGGACCCGCTCGCGGACCGGAGGGGACGTGGCTCCGGTGCTCGCCGAGTTCCACGCGCTCCTCATCGGCCAGAGCACCCCGGAGTGGCGGGCGGTCCTGGACGCGGTCCAGGAACTCGACCACGTCGGGGCCGGTCCGGTGGGCTACTGGGGGATGTCGTTGGGCTGCGGCCTCGGCGTTCCGTTCATCGCCGCCGAACCCCGCGTCCGCGCGGCGGTTCTGGGTCTGAACGGAGCGGAGTCCTCTGCCGGGGCCGCAGCGCGGATCACCGTCCCGCTGGAGTTCCTCGTGCAGTGGGACGACGAGAGGGTGCCGCGGGCGGCGAGTCTGGCACTGTTCGACCTCTTCGCCTCAACCGAGAAGACGCTGCACGCCAACCCCGGGAAACACGCTGAGGTCCCGCTGTTCGAGGTGGACAGCTCGCTGCGGTTCTTCGACCGGCACCTGAGCTGACGCCCCTGGCATCCGCGACGGGCTGACCGGGGGCGGCGCCAGAGCCGGCCGCGGCCTGTGGACAACTCCGGACGCCTCAGTAGACGAGGGCCTGCGCACCGTCCTGGACGGCCTCCTCGACGAAGGACGGCGCCCCGGCGATGCGTACGCCCCCGATCAGGTCGTCCCCGGTCAGGTCGCGTCGGGCGGCGCACTGGGTGCACACCGTCACCCGGCCCGCGGCGAGCACCGCGTCGAGCAGGTCCTTGAGGGGGGCGGCGTGCGGAAGGGAGAACCGCTCGGCACGGCCGGGGACCGCGAACCACGCCGACTCACCGGTCAGCCAGAGGGAGACCCCGACGCCGCTGGCCAGGGCGGCGGCGGCCACCGTGAACGCCTGGTTGCACCGCTCGGGATCGTCCTCCCCGGCGGTGACCTTGATCACCAAGGAACGAGACATGCCCGCCAGCCTACTCAGAGCGCGGCGGCGGTCAGCACGGCGCCCGCGATCGAGCAGACCGCGAGGGTGACGGTGAGCACCAGGGCCTCGGTGCGGCGCGGGGAGATCCGCACCGGCTGGTCGTCCACACCGTGCTCGATGCTGAGCGCCCCGTCCTCGGTGGCGGCCAGGACCACGCGCCCCTCGCGCACCTGGACCCGGCCCGTGACGCGGATGCGGGCGCCCGGCCGGATCACCCACTCGCGGTACTCGAACTCGATGGTCTCGCCCCGGAAGACGCCCGAGATGCGGCCGCGAACGCGGGGCAGCAGGTCGTCCGCGGGTGAGGCCACACCCGGCTGAGGGCGGCCCACCACGCGCTTGAGGCACAGCTCGGCGCCCCGCGGCTCGGTGTCGCCCGGGTCGACGAAGATGCGGTTGCCGTCGGCGGGGCGGCCCTCGGCGACGATGCCGAACAGGTCCTCGGAGCCGTAGTCGGCGATGGAGTCGCAGGCCCGCTCGCGGACCGCGCCCTCGGCCGGCTCGCGGTTGAGCGGCCAGTAGTGGCGCAGCACCTCGTGGCCGTGCCAGACGCACTCGGCACCGGCCAGGCCGGAGGAGATGGGACCGTCGGGACCGGGAGCGGCGACACCGGTGAGCGTGACGCGCTGCCCCTCGTTGGCCGCCAGCACACCAGGGCGCAGCTGGGCCAGCCCCCGCTGGCGCAACCAGCGCCGCAGGGCGATCACGGTCAGGGGGAGGAGGACCACCGCGGCCACGAGCAGCGCCGAACCGATCACCAGTAACACAGGCCGCCCCTTTGGAAAACGCGTCGGAGGTCTAGGCGCGGTCGGCAGAACACGCCCCGTGGCCGCACCGCGCTGCTGACAATCTTTACCAGTTCTCCGGGAAAGCGGGGCCAATTGGGCATGTCCAGACCGGGGCTGGGGAGTGGCGGTCGCCACGGCGCGCCGTCGGCGGTCACCGCCACCTCCAGCCGCCGCTACGCTCTGGGGATATGGACGCTGAGGTACACCCCGATCTGGCGAAACTGTCCTTCCTGCTCGGCCGTTGGGAGGGCGTGGGCGTCGCCGGCTACGCCGACGTGGAGGAGTTCCAGTTCGGCCAGGAGATCGAGTTCGCGCACAACGCGGGCCTGCCCTACCTGACCTTCACGAGCAGGGCCTGGCGGATGACTCCGGAGGGCACCCGCAGTGAGCTGGTCACCGAGGAGTCGGGGTACTGGCGTGTGCGGCCCGAGACGGGCGCGGAGCCCAAGGAGGGTGAGCCCGTCGTGCACCTGGAGGTGCTGATCGCGCACCCCGAGGGCTTCAACGAAGTGTACCTGGGCAACGTGTTCGCGAACCGGGTGGAGATGTCCACCGACGCGGTGGTGCACACCGAGACCGGGATCGACGCGACCGCCTCGCACCGGCTGTACGGCCTGTTCGGCGACAACCGGGAGACGCTGGGATACGCCTGGGACCTGGCCGCGCGCGGCCACGGTCTGCGCTCGTACATGTCGGCGCAGCTCAAGAGGGTCGGCACGAAGTAGTCGAGCCGGGGCCGGGCATGGGCAGACCCCGGGCTGCTCCCGCCGCTGGGGCGGGGCCGGTCGGACGAGTTCCGGCAGCCCGGGGTCCGGGTGTCCGTCTGGGATTCGCTGCGAACGACGTCGCGCGAACGCGAGCGTCGTCCTAGCGGACGGCCACCTCGCCAGTCCTAAGATCAACCATCTCTTGGACCACCTCCTTTCTTGCGTGCCCCCGACACTACGTCCCGCGCCGAAGGTGGGGCAAATGTTTTTTCTGTGCGCGAAACCGCAGGTGGGGGCGGCGTTTCCGTCCTCTTGGCAGGCCGACTAGTCTCGGCGGTATGACTTCGCCGCTGCTGAGCACACCGGGCGCCGTGAGCGCCGAGTCCCCCGACTCCGGAGTCGCCGCGCACTACGGCGACCCCGCGCACGAGGGACGCGCCGTCGAACGTTCGAGCGCGTGGGTCGACCGGAGCAACCGGGGTGTGGTGCGGGTGACCGGGCCCGACCGCCTGGGCTGGCTCAACGACCTCACCAGCCAGCTGACCCGGGGCCTGGCCCCGGGAACCGCCACCGAGGCGCTGGTCCTGGACACCAAGGGGCACCTGCGGCACCACCTGTCGCTGGTGGACGACGGCGAGGCCACCTGGATCCACACCGAGCCGGAGGGCGGCGCGGAGCTGGCGGGCTTCCTCGACTCGATGCGGTTCATGCTGCGTGTCGAGGTGGAGGACCTGAGCGGTTCCCACGCGGTGCTGAGCGTGCTCGGCCCAGGCCGCGCCGAGGCCGTGGAGGCCGCGTCGCTCGGTGACGTGCCCGTGCGCGCGACCGGGGACGAGACCGACCTGTTCCTGCCCGCCGAACGGCTCGTCGGGGCCGCGGAGGCGCTCACGGCGGCCGGTGCGCGCCCGGCGGGCATGTGGGCCTACGAGGCGAACCGGATCGCGGAGCACCGTGTGCGCGCGGGGCTGGACACCGACGAGCGCACCATCCCGCACGAGGTGGACTGGGTGGGCCGCGCGGTGCACCTGGAGAAGGGCTGCTACCCGGGCCAGGAGACGGTGGCGCGGGTGCACAACCTGGGCCGTCCGCCGCGCCGACTGGTCATGCTGCACCTGGACGGCACCGCCGAGCGCCTGCCGCAGGTGGGTGCCTCCGTCGAGCTGGACGGGCGCTCCGTGGGCAGGGTCGGCACGTCGGCCCGCCACCACGAACTGGGGCCGATCGCCCTGGGCGTGGTCAAGCGCGCGGCTCCCACCGACGCCGACCTGGTGGTGGACGGCATCGCCGCCGGTCAGGAGGTCGTGGTCGACCCCGACACGGGCGCCAACGCCAAGATCGAGCTGCGCCGCCGTCCGCGTTAGGCGGGTTCGAGGAGGCCGCGGCCGCCGATGTGGACCTCGGCGAACTCGGTCCCGGTCGGCGCCAGGAACAGGATGTGGGTGGTGACGCTCTCCCCGGGGTTGATCTCGTCCCAGAAGTAGTCCCACGCCACGACGATCTCGGCGTCGACGTCGTTGGCGTACTCCAGGCCCTCGGTGGTCACGCCGATGGTCCCGTAGCTGTCGAAGACCGCGGGTTCGGAGCCCTGGTTGGTGACGTCGAGCCGGTAGACGTGGTACTCGGAGTCCGGGGGCGCGACGGCGGACGCCCCCATCCCGTCGGTGACGGTGGTGTCGGTGTAGGCCGCCTCCACCTCCACCAGGAAGGTGTCGAAGACGGCGGAGGCCCCGTTGTAGGACTCCGGCGGTACCGGCTGCGGGTCGGGCTCCGCCTCACCCGCGGACGGTTCCTCCTGCTCGGGCCCGGGGTCCGGAGCTGTGGGGTCGGGTGCGGAAGGGTCCGGTGGGGCCGGGTCCGGCGCCGAAGGGGCCGGTGTGGCGGGCTCCTGGTCGCTGCCGGGCCCCGGTTCCGGATGCTCCACGACCAGCCGGGCCTCGGGGAGCGGGGCGCTCTCCAGCGAGACCACGGTGGCGACGCACCCGGCTCCGGCCAGGAGGACGGCGACGGGTACGGCCAGGGCCCGTACGACGGAGCCGGGCCCTCTGGGCGGTGGTGGATGACGGCCGCTGGTACTCATGCTGGTGTGACGCACGGCACGCGCGGTTCATTCCGCTCCGGGACGCCTCCTGCCTGGCGGGCCACTGAGAGTTCACACTCAGCCAGCGCTTCTTCCGTTCCGCTCCACAGGACACAAGAACATCGTTACGTTCTCCTGTAGGTGGGAGATCTTCATGCTGGAGCCCGTCGAGGGGTGGTTCTTCGAGGTCACCCAGGACGATCCGGTCACGGCAAGGCTCGTTCTGAACGCCTTGGAGCACCTACGGACCAGGGGTCCCGGAGGGCCGCCCTCTCGTGGACAGGATCAGGGGAAGCCGGATACACGACCCCAAGGAGCTCCGTCCTGGGTCCTCAGGAAAGAGTGAGATCCGCGTACCTTTCGTGCTTGGCCCAGAGCGGCAGGCAGTGCTCCCGGTGGCCGGTGACAGGTCCGGGCAGTGGAACGAGTGGTACCAGAAGAACATCCCGGTGGCAGAGCAGCGCTGTCCAGAACGTCTGAGGCGGCGGGAGGATGGGCAGGCATGAAGGCGCGTGGTCGGCGAGAGATCCGAGCGGAGTCCGAAAAGCAGGATCCTTGGTTCGTCTCTGAGGAAGCCCAGGCAGTCTTCGACGCGGAAACCGCCCGGGTGGAGGCCGAACGCCAGGATTACGCGCTCTCCTCCCTGCGCGAGGAGAGCGGGAGGACCCAGAAGGAGGTCGCCCGGGTCATGGGGGTGAGCCAGGCTCGGATCTCCCAGATCGAGCACGGGCGGATCGACAGCCTGGAACTCCTGCGGTCCTACATCAGCGCCATCGGCGGCGAACTGCACCTGAGGGTCGACCAGGGGCCGCTGAGCGTCACCCTCGACATCCCCGGAAGCGACGCCGCCGCGGCCGGGACCGCGGAGGAGGCCGCCGCCTCCACGGATGAGTGCGACGCCGCGTAAGGACGGCGGGCCCGGCCGGTCCGGCCGGGCCCGCCGAATGGGTCGGGGGCTGATCAGACGGTGAGGACGATCTTTCCCCGGGTGCGTCCGGCCTGGCTCAGGCGCCAGGCCTCGGCCGCCTCGGACAGCGGGAACTCGCGGTCCACGTGCACGGTGAGCCTGCCCGCGTCGGCCAGGCGGGCCAGCTCGGCGAGGCCCTCGGAGTCCGGGCGCACCCACAGCCAGTGCCCGCCCAGCTCCTGGACGTTCGGGTCGGCGATGGACACGATCCGCGCGGGGCCGCCCGCCAGCGGCAGCGACTCCTGGGCCACTCCCCCGCCGACGAAGTCGAGCACCGCGTCGACGCCCTCCGGGGCCAGAGCACGGACGCGGTCGACGAGACCGTCCCCGTAGACCACGGGCTCGGCGCCCAGGGAGCGCAGGAAGTCGTGGTTGCGCTCGCTGGCGGTACCGATGACGCGTGCGCCGCGGGCGACGGCGATCTGGACGCCGAACGCTCCGACACCGCCAGCCGCGGCGTGGACGAGCACCGTGTCACCGGAGCTGACCCCCGCCCGTTCGAGGGACTGGAGGGCGGTGAGGCCCGCCAGCGGGACGCCGGCGGTCTCCTGCCAGCTCAGCGACTCCGGCTTGGGCGCGAGCATGCGCACGCTGGCCGACACCAGCTCGGCGTAGGTGCCGTTCTTGGCCCAGTCCTTGCGGGCGTAGCCGTAGACCTCGTCACCGACCTCGTACTCGTGCGCGTCGGGTCCGACCGCCTCGACGACACCGGCGACGTCCCAGCCGGGGACGAGCGGGAAGTCCGCCTCGAAGAGGGCGTCCAGGCCGCCCGCCGCGAGCTTCCAGTCCACGGGGTTGACCCCCGCGGCCCGTACCCGGATGAGGACCTCGCTCGGGGCGACCTTCGGATCGGGAAGGTCCACCAGGGCGAGGTCGTCGGCCGATCCGTACTGCTGTAGTGCGATTGCCTTCATACACACAACAGCGGTCACGGCCTGGAGTTCATTCCATACGGGAGGACACGAGGGGTCCGGCGGGACGTACCCGTCGGGCCCTTCGGGACGCGGTGTCAGCGCATGGCGGCGGCGAGGCGCTCGTCGTGCAGGCGCTCGCCCCAGGAGGGGGCGAGCGGGGCCACCTGGCCCACGCGCCAGCGCAGCAGGAGGTCGGCCAGCTGCGGGTTGCGCGGCAGGGCGGGGCCGTGCAGGTAGGTGCCCAGCACCTGGCCCTGGTAGGCGCCCTCGGTGCGGTCGTCGTTGCCGATACCGCGCACCGTGGTGGACAGCGGCCGGGCCGAGGGGCCGATGGCCGTGCGGCCCTGGTGGTTCTCGAAGCCGGTGATCCGGCCCACGCCCAGGGCCGGGTCCACGTCCGCGACGATCTCGCCGACCGCGCGGGTCTGGCCGCGGCCGCTGCGGATGTCGATGATGCCCACGCCGGGGAGCGGGTTGGACTCGTCGTCGCCGTAGGTCTCGCCGATGATCTGGTACCCGGCGCACACCGCGAAGACGCAGGCGCCGCGGGCGGCGGCGCGGGCCAGGCCGCCGTCGGCGCGCAGGCGCTCGGCGGCCAGGATCTGCGGCCGGTCCTCGCCGCCGCCGAGCAGGTAGATGTCGCCCTGCTCGGGGACGGAGTCGCTGGAGTGGACGTGCACGATCTCGGTGGGGATGCCGCGCAGCTCGGCGCGGCGCTTGAGGATCAGGACGTTGCCCTGGTCCCCGTAGGTGCTCAGCAGGTCGGGGTAGATCCACACGATCCGCAGGGCGCTGGTGTTCGTCATGGGTGGTCTCCCTACTGGACGCGGCCGTACGCCGTGCGGATCTGCTGGAAGGCGGTGTAGTTGGCGATGAGGTCGACCTTGGTGATGTCGGGCTGGTCGGCCTTGATGCGGCCCAGGACCTCGTCGACCCGGTCGGCCACCTCGAACTGCACGCCGTCGGTCTCCAGGCGCAGTGCGAGGTCGGTGCGGCGCTCGCCCATGACGAACACGCGGCGGCCGCGCAGGACGGTGTAGTCCACGTCCCACAGCCAGGAGGTGTCCTTGCCGTCGGGGACCTGCGCGTTGACCGAGAGGATCACCGGTGTGCGGGGCGGGTCCAGGACGGCGAAGGACTCCAGCCATCCGGCGGGGTTCTTGGAGAGCAGCAGCCGCACCTCGACGCCCATGGTCACCACGGAGGTGTAGCGGCCCGCGACGGAGGTGATCTCGCGCAGCCGCTCCACGGTGCGCTCGGGGTGGATGCCGTACCCGGCGGCGGTGGCGGCGGCGATCGCGGCGTTGGAGCGGTTGGCGTCACCGGGCAGGTTCAGCCGCAGCTTGATGCTCTGTCCCTCCGGGGTGACGAGGGAGTCGGAGGCGTTGTCCACCGCCCAGGTGGTGGAGGGGCGGGCCAGTCCGCACTCGGGGCAGGCCCAGTACGGGTCCACGTCGCGCTTGAGGTGGCCGCCGCACTCGGGGCAGCACCAGGAGTCCTCCTTCCAGCGCTGTCCCGCGGACACCCAGGTGGCGTTGGGCGCGCCCAGGCCCGCCCAGGCCACGAGCGGGTCGTCGGCGTTGGCGATGACGTGGGCGTTGCTCTTGCCCAGAGCGAGGCGCCACTTCTTGGCGAGCAGGTTGATCTCGGAGGCGCGGTCCATCTGGTCACGGCTGAGGTTCATCAGCACCACGAACGCGGGCTGCGTGGCGAGCAGCACCTGCGGGAGGTACTTCTCGTCCACCTCCAGCACGCCGTTGACGGCGGACTGGTTGTCCGACAGCGCCGTGATGTGCCCGGTGGGCATGTTCGCGCCGTGCTCGTTGGTGGCCACGTCGCCGAACTCGCGCAGGGCGTGTGAGATGAGCCTGGTGGTGGTGGTCTTGCCGTTGGTGGCGCTGACCAGGGTGAGCCTGCGGCCCCGGGCGAGCTTGGCGAGCAGGTCGGGTTCGACCTTGAGCGCCACCCGGCCGCCGATGACGGAGCCGTCTCCGCGTCCGGTGGCACGGGACAGGCTGGCCGCGCTCCTTCCCAGAACCGATGCCAGTTGGGCGCGCAGGGGAAGCTCGCTCATCTACTCTCCAGTAAGTGCTGGACCGCCCGCGCCGTTCGCTCCTGGGAGGCGGCGGGCGGTGTGTCGGGCCAAGCCTAGTGTCCACCCGGGGTCAGACCCGCCAGTCCAACCTCTCGGGCGGCGGCCCCAGGTTGGGCGGCACCCCCTCGTCGACGGCCCCCGGCGGCGCGGGAGACCTGTCCGCGGCGGCGGTGCCGTCGGGTGTGTCGGTCAGGGCGGTGGGATCCGCGGTCGGGACGCGGGGGCGGCCGCCTGCGGTACCGCGTCCCCTCGCGGCTCCGGCCGCGGCGCCACCGTCTCCAACGCCCGGTGTGTTACCGGTGTTCCGGGAGTCGTCCACCGTGGCGAGTGTGGCTGTGGACAGGGTGAGGATACCCGGGTTGGTGTCGGCCAGCACGGGACCGTCGGCGGTCAGGACCACGGCGGCCGTGGCGGGGAGCCCGCGCAGCGACTCGGCGTCCAGACCGAGGGGGCGGCCGGGGGCCGTGCCGTCGTCCCCGGCGGCGGACCCACCGGTGCCGGCCTCCTGGACGGTGACCCGCCCCCAGGCGGTGGCGGATCTCACATGGCGGACGAGGTCGAGGGGCGCGATCGCCGCCGCGGCGTTGCGGATCACCGCGCCGGACTCGGTGTGCGGGGAGGGGAAGAACCGGTCGTCGGCCTCCACCTCGACGTCGGGGTCCTCCGGCTCACCCGTGGCCGCAGCGCCCACGGCCTCGCCGACCGCCTCGGTGAGGCGGTGCACCCACAGCCCGCCGGGACCGTGTCCGGCGACACCGGGCGCGGCGGCCACGGCGCGTCCGACGGCCTCCGCCGAATCCCCGTCCTGGCGCATCACCACCGGCAGGCAGGCGGGGTCGGAGAACCGGGCGAGCGCCGCGGGGGCGGCGGTGCGGAACATCAGGACGACCTCAACCCCTCCGTCGGCGGCCGCGGAGAGGACCTGGTCGATCTCCCCCTCGGGGAGGGACTCGGCGCCGCACACCACGACGGTGCGGGTCCGGTCCGGGCGCACGCGGGGACGCACGCCGTCCGCGTTCCTGGGCTCGGGCGCCTCCAGCAGCTCGCTGAGCGCGGACACGGCGTAGGTGCCGTAGACGCGCGCGGCGGTCCCGCCGGAGGCCCGGTCGGTGGAGATGATCTTGACCTGCGCGTAGTCGTTGTCGTCCGCCCGGGTGCCGACGGCCTCGAAGGGGCTGAGGCGGCGCTCCAGCTCCCAGGCCCGCTCCCCGACCTGCGGTCCGTAGGCGCAGCGCTCGCGCACCCGGGTCCGCTGCCCCGGCGTGAGCAGGGCGAGCGCGGGGTCGTCCTCGGCCGCGTCATCCTCGGGGGTGAGCAGGGCGCGCAGGCCGCCGATGAGTTCGGCGATCCCCGCGTGCGGCCCCAGGACCTCCAGGAGGCGCAGCAGGAGCGTCTCGTCGGCGTCGGCCTCCGCGGTGCCGCCGGAGGCGGACGCGACCGCGGAGAGGACGCGTGCGCGCTGGCCCGCGTCCAGGTTGGTGCCCAGGGTCATCCGGGGCAGGTCGGCGGGGAGCACCCACCGGCGCGGGGCGACGGCGCAGCGGCGGGCCAGCCGGACGAGTTCGCGGGCCACGGAGCGCCCGGTGAGGTCGACCACGGTGAGGTCGCCGCCCTCGCGCAGCCGGGAGGCGCCGACGGTGGCGAGCAGCGCCGACCATCCTGCGTCGTCCCCGCCGGCCACGACGACGGCGCTCCTGTCGGCGGGGACGGTCACCCCGTACCAGAGCGGCTGCGCCTCGTAGGCCCGGGAGGCCGCCTGCCACTCGGTGTACCTGCGGGCGTGCTCGTGCTGTTGCTCGCGCAGGACCCGCTCGCGTTCCTCGCGTTCGGCGGCCAGGCGTTCCCTGGCCCTTTCCAGCCGGTCGGCGACGACCTGTCGGCTCTGGACGAGGGCGAAGGCGATGGGCGCGGCGATGGCGGCGCAGGCGAACACGCCGCCGAGGGCGAAGCTGCCGGGAAGGATGCGCAGGGTCCACAGCAGCGGCAGCAGCAGGGTGAGGAGGGCGAGCCCGGCCAGGGCGAAGTAGAGGGGCCGGTTGGTCCGGGCCTCGCTGTCGCGCTGGGCGGCGATCCACTCCTCGCTGACGGTCTCGGCGTCGGCCGGGGTCGGCCGCCGCGGGGCCGGTCCGGGAGGCGGCAGGAGCACGGCGTGCCGCCAGCCGACGTAGGTACGTCCGGCCTCTCCTCGGGACGCTCCTCCCGAACGGGGGTTGTGCACCGTCCGAACACCTCCTGACCAGCCGTCGCGGGGGCGGCCGGGGACTCGTTCACGCGGGGCTCCGGCCCGGGCCGGAGCGTGGGCGAGATGCTGTCACCCGCCCGCCGCGCTGGTCACGGCCCCGCCGGAACCGGTCACGGGCACGGAGGGTACCGGTGAGCGCGGGCGGAGTGGCCGTCGATCTCAGTCAAGCAGCAGCGCGCACCGCTTTCCAGCCCCGCCCCGGACCTGTGGAAAACCCGTCGCGAAACCCACGGAGGCGGAGGGGGCCGCGCTCCGACCTCCGCTCCCAGGGGGCAACGCGCCCCGCGGTCCGCACGGGCAGCACGCGCCCGTTCCCGGCGCCGGTGGCGGGGGGCCGCCGTGTCAGCGCCTCCCCAGGGGGCAGGGGAAGGGGACAGAAGAAGAGAGGACGCCCCCTTCCGAGGAGTGACCCCCCATTCCTGAACCGCTGCTGTCCACCCTCCTACTCGTCGCAGTCCTGATCTTCCTGGTCTGCATGTGTACCTGTGTGTATCTGGGGACCAGATGGAACCGCCGCCGCGGTCGCCCCCGCTGGCCCGGACTCACCGTCGACGAGGAGGCCGAGCGGATGCGGTCGCTGCCTCGGGAGGTCCGCCGCGCTGCGGACCGCGCCATACGCCGGAGCGAGGCAGCGGACGATCCGGAGTTCGCCGCGATCGTGTGCCAGCGTGCCCGCGTCCGCCGTCGGGCGGAGGAGAACCCCTGGATTGCGGCGTCCCAGTTCTTCAACATCCTGGTGCTGGTCTGTGTCATGTGCGGACAGGTCGTGCTCGGAACGCTCTCCCACCGCTTCCTCTGGGTTCCCGCCGCGTTCCTGGCGATGGCCGTCCTGCTCCAGCTCTGCCGCTGGTGGATGCTGCGGCGCACCGCCATCGCCGTCGAGCTCAACCTTCCCCTGGCGAAGCGGGACGAGGAGGAGGCCCCGGGATGAGGCCGCCGCGCAGGAGGGCCCTGGTCACGGCGCCACGCGTGTCTTCGGTGCTCCGGTCCCGGACACCGTGCGGCAACGTCCTTCGCCGTTCCCCCGCCCCGGCCTTCCAGGCCCCTTCCCCCGGGTCGGGGTCCGAAGGCTGGATTCCGGGGACGGGCGGGGTCCGGGACGGCGCGGGGCGCCGGTGCCGGACGGTCTCCCGTCGGCACCGGCGCCCCGTACGCCTGAGGTCGCTCGGCCGTCTAGGCCTGCACCTGGAGGTCGATGACCTTGCCCACCTCGGCCTGCACCGTGTACTCGCCGGTGAAACCCTTCGAGGCGAGCACGCGCACCTTCCAGGAGCCGTCGGCGGCGAAGAAGCGGAACGTGCCCTCCTCGCCGGTGGCCACCTCTCCGACGAAGTCGTCGGAGTCGTTCAGCAGGCGGGCGTAGGCCCCGCTCAGCGGCTGTCCGTCACGGGTGACCGTGCCCTGGATGACCGCCTGGTTCCCGGCGTCGACGTCGGCGAGGGCGACCCCGCCGACCGGCGCTCCGCAGCTGTCGCTCACTTGGCCTCGGCCTCCCCCAGCTCGACCGGGACGCCCACGAGGGAGCCGTACTCGGTCCACGAGCCGTCGTAGTTCTTGACGTTCTCCAGGCCCAGGATCTCGTGCAGGGCGAACCAGGTGTGCGAGGAGCGCTCGCCGATCCGGCAGTAGGCGATGATGTCCTTGTCCAGGTCCACGCCCGCGTCGGTGTAGAGCTCGCGCAGCTCGTCGGCGGTCTTGAAGGTGCCGTCCTCGTTGGCCGTCTTGGCCCACGGGATGTTGCGCGCGGTCGGGATGTGGCCCGGGCGCTGCGAGGTCTCCTGCGGCAGGTGCGCGGGAGCGAGCAGCTTGCCGGTGAACTCGTCGGGCGAGCGCACGTCGACCAGGTCCTTGGCGCCGATGGCCTGCACGACCTCGTCGCGGAAGGCGCGGATGGAGGCGTCCTGCTCCTGGGCGGTGTACTGGGTGGCGGCCCGCTCGGGGACCTCCTTGACGAGCTCGCGGGAGTCGAGCTCCCACTTCTTGCGGCCGCCGTCCAGCAGGCGGACGTTGGTGTGGCCGTAGAGCTTGAAGTACCAGTACGCGTAGGCGGCGAACCAGTTGTTGTTGCCGCCGTACAGGATGACCTGGTCGTCGTTGCCGATGCCCTTGGCGGACAGCAGCTTCTCGAAACCGGTGCGGTCCACGAAGTCGCGGCGGACCGGGTCCTGGAGGTCCGTCTTCCAGTCGATCTTGACGGCGCCGGGGATGTGGCCCTTGTCGTAGGCGGACGTGTCCTCGTCGACCTCGACCAGGACCACGTCGGCGTCGTCCAGGTGAGCCTCCACCCAGTCGGCGTCCACGAGGACGTCGGAGCGGCTCATGGGGAACCTCCTGTGTTTCTTGTGCGGTGTCGTGTGTGCCGGTCGGTGCTCCCGGGGGCTGCCGTCCCGGAAGCGGGGGATGTCGAAGGTCTGCGGGGCGGTGCGGGGCTCCCGGTTCCGGCGCGGGCCGGGGTCGCCGGACGTGCTCCGAGGGGTCGGGGCACGCCGGGTCCCGGGCGTACGGGGACAGCGGACAGCGGGCCGCGGAGCGGGCGTCGGACCGTCCGGACCACCGTGTCAGCGCAGCGCGGAGAACGGCGGCCGTGGACGCGCAGGTCAGCGGCTGCCGGGGCTCCGGCTGGCACGGAAGTGGTCAGGGCAGGCGCGAGGCACTGCCCGTGAGGGTCGACCCGCATGTGTGCTGTCCCCAGATGCGTACACGGAAAACGAGAACCAGTCGCACGGAGGGGGCGTGGGCTCCGGGGCCCGTCCGCCCTAGGGACACAGACAGAGCGCGGCGGCGACGCGGCAGAAGTCCACTGCCCGTCGCTTCGTCAGATACGCGCTCGTCAAGGAGGTCACACCGAAGACGCTACAGGCCCCGTTACGTGTTTGTCACTGGTGGGCTGGATCACAAAGAAGTTGTCCGCGCCGGTGGGGCGCCCCCGCGGGGAGGCGGTTCAGGAGACCGCCGCGCCGAGCGCGGCGATCACGTCCGCCTTGCGCGGCTGGCCCGCCGCCCGGCGCACCACGCGGCCGGAGGCGTCCAGGACCAGGACGGTGGGGGTGGCCGTGACGTCCAGGCGCCGGACGAGGTCGAGGCGGGACTCGGCGTCCACCTCCACGTGCGCGACGCCGCCGACCATGGCCGCGACCTCGTCGAGGACGCGCCGGGTGGCCCGGCAGGGCTGGCAGAAGGCGGTGGAGAACTGCACGAGGGTGGCCCGTTCCCCCAGCGGGGCACCGACCTCCTCCGCGGTGAGCACGTCGCCCGCCGCGTCCGCGTCCTGTCGCGCCATGGCGCTTCCCCTCCTCTGCGTGGCCTCTTCTCCGGTTCCCCGGCTGTTGCTCCCGGTGCGCCGACCGCCGCCGACCGGCACAGGCCGGAACGGCACCGCCGCTGGACGGCCGGGGCGGGTGTCAGACCGCGTCGGCGCCCATCAGCGGAACGTCCGAGCCGGTACCGGTGACCCGCAGGCCGCTGGGGGTGGTCTCCATCTCGGTGACGGTCAGGCCGAACGGCAGCTGCGGGGCCTGGGCGCTGAAGGTGAGCATGGTCGCGGCCATGCCGCCGAGGTCGACGGGGGCGTCGCCCACCTGGACGTCGACGGGGGTGACGGTCACGGTGTCGCCCTCGACGGTGAACTCCCCGCCCGCGTTGACGGAGGTGCTGATGCCGAACTCGGGGAACGCCAGCTCACCGGTGATGCGGGGCTCGCCGCCCTCGGTCGTGATGGTGATGCCCTCGGGGAGGTAGGCGTTGAAGAAGGAGTAGGGGACGGTGAAGGAGCCGTCCAGCTGCCCCGCCACCACGGTCGGCTGGTTGAGCAGGTCGGCGGGGGGCGCGTCGACCTCGGTGGCGGTGACGTCGATCTGCTCGACGGTGATGCTGTCCATGGTGGCCGAGGCCGCGGTGATGTTGACCTCGGAGTAGGTGCCGCCGAGGGCCTGGGGCAGGAAGGCCCAGCCCTCGATGGACACCTCCGGCTCCTCGGCCATCTGGAGCCGCTGGGCCAGCTGGCTCGCGACCATGTTCTGCGCGAAGCTGCGTGCCCCGATGTCGGCCGCAACCACGGCGACCGCCAGGAGGATCAGGAGAACGACGAGAAACTTACGCATCGGAGATCCCAGCACACTTTCTTTCGTTCCGGCGCGCTCTCGGCTGGGTCGTCCCGCCGGTCGTGGTCACACGCCATCGGCGCCCGACGGGCGCCGGTCATGGAAACCTGTCGGAAGGTTACTTCACCACAGGTTGGACGCCCGGGGCCTTCCACCGGTTTGTCCCACGTGGACAAATAAACCGGTTCGAGACATCTCGCGGGGCGTAACGGGGCTCGACAGCCCCGTCAGCGGGCCTTCCAGGCCCTGCTCAGTGGGGCATCAGCATGGCTGCGAGGCCGTCGCTGGCCGCCGCGCCCGCGAGGGAGAGTTCAATCACGTTGGTGGCGACCACGTGCTGGGGGCTGAGACGGGCGAACTCCAGGACGTGCGGCTGCTGCTCGTGCTCCTCCTGTGCCAGTTCGTCGCGGTACATCGCGTAGACGATGCGCTGGAGCGGCGCGCTGGGCACCGTGTGGCAGGCGAACAGCAGGGTGTCCGGCTCGCTGTGGGAGACCTGGGCGACGAGGGCGTCGGCGATGCGGTCGAAGCCCGGGCCCTGGCGGTCGGCGAGCGTGTAGATGGTGATGACGCCGCGGAGCTTGCTGGGCGGCGCCTGGCGGACCGGCGGACCGTCGTAGTAGTCGTCGTAGGGGTCGGCTTGGCGACGCTTGCGGCGCACGGGCTCCTCCGGGAGTTCGTCGTCGGGGTCCGCGCCCCCGTCGTCGTAGTCGTCGTAGTAGTCGTCATCGTCGTCGTAGGGGTCGCGGCGCGGGCGCGCGGCCATGGCGACGGCTCCCCACAGCGCGGCGACGGCGCCGAGCATCAGCAGCGGTCCCCCGAAGCCGAGGCCGAAGCGGCCGACCACGACGGAGAGCAGCGCGGCCAGGCTGACCAGCCCCAGCACCGACAGGTCGGTGCGTCGGTGGTCGGAGGTGCGCCTGGCGACCGCGACGAGCGCCGTGACGAGGAAGACCGCGACGAGGACCTGCGCGATGTTGACGAGCGAGCGCGGGATGAGGTCGTAGTGGTCGCCCATGGCGGGGTAGGAGGCGTCGAAACGGGTGCTCACCCGGTCGACGGACAGCACCACCAGGGGGACGATGGTGAACGCGCTGAGGAACAGCCGTGAGGTGAACCGGCCGCGGGGCGAGCGGACGCCGTACTCCAGTGCGCCCCAGGCCATGTAGAGCGGGCCCAGGAGGCTGATGCCGATATGCAGCAGCCGGAAGGTGAGCCCGCCGAAGTCGAACATCGCGCCGATCACGGCCGCGCTGAGGCCGACCGTCGTACCCAGTGCGGCGACGAGCCATCCGACCGTGGCCACACTGGGACGGCGCTGGGCGTACGCGGCGAGCGCGGCGGTGGCGCTCCAGCCCACCAACGCGCTTATGAATGCCAGTCCTACCGTCACCATCCCGACAATGATGCTGCACGTTAGCGGGTGGATGTGCACTCGGTGCAGATTTGGGTGGGCAGTGCGGGCGACGATCCCGCAGAGTGGAGGCCACAACGGGGATTTACACTGTGACCTTCATCACCAGGTTTGCCGCCGCATCCCAGGGGCCCCACCCTGCCCGCGGGTGGCCGTAGGCTCGCACTACGCGGGGAGCGCCGCCCCGACACCCGGAAGGGCCGTTTCCCCCACCCAAGCCAGGAGAGAACCGTGTCACACGACGCCGTGTCCCCGAACGCGCGCGGGGCCGCCTTCTTCGACGTGGACAACACCCTGATGCGGGGTGCGTCGATCTACCACTTCGCCCGGGGCCTGGCCTCCCGGGACCTGTTCACCACCCGCGACCTGATGCGGTTCGCGTGGGGGCAGACGGTGTTCCGGGTGACCGGCAGCGAGCAGCCCGAGCACATCAACGCCGCGCGCGAGGCCGCGCTGGCGTTCGTGGCCGGACACGACGTGAACGACCTGGTCGCGCTCTGCGAGGAGATCTACGACGACACCATGGCCGACCGGATCTGGGAGGGCACCCGGGCGCTCGTCCAGGGGCACCTGGACGCGGGGCGGCCGGTGTGGCTGGTGACCGCGACGCCGGTGGAGCTGGCCCAGATCATCCGGCGGCGGCTGGGGCTGACCGGCGCGCTGGGCACCGAGGCCGAGTGCGTCGACGGGGTGTACACGGGGCGGTTGAACGGGGACCTGCTGCACGGCCCGGCCAAGGCCGTGGCGGTGCGCGCCCTCGCCCACAGGGAGGGGTGGGACCTGGCGTCCTGCTCCGCCTACAGCGACTCCTCCAACGACCTGCCGCTGCTGTCCCTGGTGGGGCGCCCGCACGCGGTCAACCCGGACACCGACCTGCGCAGGTACGCCCGCACGCACGGGTGGCCGGTGCACGACTTCCGGCGGCACCGGAACGCGCTGCGCGTGGCCGTCCCGGCGGCCGTGGGCGCCGTCGCCGGTGCCGTGGCGCTGCACGCGGTCAGACAGAGACGGACCGGCTGAGCCGGGCGGGAAGAGCTGGACTCCGGGCACGAGCGGCCTGCGCCGGGTGGACTGGACCGGGCGGACCGGCTGGACCGGACCCCGGTTGTCCCGGTCACGGGAAGCGGACCGGCCGGGCCGGAAGAGCCAGGGACCGGGGCCGACCAGGCTGAGCCGCTCGGCCCGGAACCCGGAGGCGGGCGGGCCCGTACGGGCGGGGCCGGCCACCGCAAGGACCGCCGCACGGCGGCGGGCGCGAGGCCGGAGTCGTCCACAGGTCACACGGGGGCGTGGCGCTGACGGGCGGCCGCCTGGTGGAATGGATCAAGGGGGCCCAGGGGCCCGAAACACTTCATGATGCCCACAACGCCCTCAGACGCACTTTCCGGGCGTTTCGGGCCGTCGGCCGCACAGGGGCCGACCGGAGGGCCCTCAGCGCCCCAGCGTGGCCCTGGCGAGGGCGAGCACGTGGACGGGCCGAAGACCGCCTCCGCGCGAGGACGTACCACGGCGGCTGCCCGCGTAGGTCTCGAAGGCCTCCGCCGAACTGTAGGCGGGCGACCAGCCCAGCACCCGCTCCAGGGAGTCGGTGTGCATGCCCGAGGTGGTGAGGCCAGCGCTCACGGCGCGAGCGGTGCTGGAGCTCGCGTAGTCGATCCGGCCGTGCCTGGCCAGGCCGCGCAGTACCCGCAGGCCGCGCGCCGGGACGGGGAGCCGCTGGCCGCCGACGCGGCGCAGGCAGTGCGAGAGGCGGACCGAGTCCTCGCCCGCCACGTCGAAGAACCCGGTGCCGTCGCTGAGCGCCATGCGCACCAGCGCCTCGGCGCCGTCGTCCTCGTGCAGGAACTGCACGTCGGGGTCGCTGCCGAGCACGGTGGGCACGAACCGCGAGTCCAGGTAGCGCGTGAGCGGAGTGCTCACGGAGGGGCCGATGAGGTTGGCGAACCGCAGGACGGCCACCGACAGGTCGGGGCGGCGGCGCTGGAGGCCGCGGGTGTGCTGCTCGACCTCGGCCGCGTCGTCGGCGTCCAGGGTGGCGCTGGACCGCACCACCAGGCGCCGGACGGTGGTGGAGCGCTGGGCCGCGCCGAGCACCCGCATGGTGCCCAGGACGTTGTCCTCGCGGTTGGGACGGCCCACGGTGTCCAGGCCCAGGTGCAGGACGAGCTCGGCGCCGGAGTCGGCGACGATCCTGTCCAGGCTTCCGTCGTGCAGGTCGACATGGGCGTACTCGACCCCCGGCGCGTCCGCGGGCGGCGAGGAGTCCGCACCGATCACCCGGCGGACACCGGGCTCCTCGCTCAGGGTCTGCGCGACCCTGGCGGCCAGGGGTGTGGAAACCCCGGTGACGAGTACGACACGAACCATGGCGACACGTTCCTTGGGAGGAGACGGGAGCTGTTCCGGCAGGCCCGCGGACCGTTCACCTCAAGGGTGAACCGGCGACCGCGACCCGTGAGGCACAACAGCGCCTCACCCAGAAAATTCCATTGCCGCGGCAAAGGCCGAGCAAGGACGGCGGCGTCTCCGCGTCCGGGCGTGCCTGGAGCGCGCCCGCGCCCGCGGAGAGACGACGTTCGCCGCTACCGGTCCTACTTCTTGTTGCGACGCGCGACACGCGTGCGCTTGAGCAGCTTGCGGTGCTTCTTCTTCGCCATCCGCTTGCGGCGCTTCTTGATGACGGAACCCATGGGATCACCTTCTCGCTGACGGAGGTTACGGACATGCCGCACCGCTGGGCGGTGGAAACCGGCAAGGGGTTCGGATGCGGTCACCGGAGCCGTTCGGACACCGGCGTGCCCGGGGCCCGGAGCGGCCGGCGCGACCGGGGTGGTGTCCCCCGGGTCCGGCGCTGAGAGCGCGCACCTACCGCACCCGAAGGCCCAGCTTACCGTTACGGGTGCGCGCTCCGGGTCACGCCCCGGGAAGTGCGGGCTCGTCCTTGTACAGGACGGCGGCGGGCTCCGCGTAGCTGACGCTGGTCAGCCGCTGGTCGCTGAAGGTCAGCGACGTCACGCTCGCCAGGTTGCACTCGCGCAGGTCGGGACGGTGCCAGAGGCGTTTGCCCTCGGCCGCGCGGCGGGTCATCCAGATCGGCAGCTGGTGGCTGACGCACACGGCCTCGCGGCCCCACGCCGCCCGGCGGGCGATCTTGACGACCTCCACCATGCGGGCGACGATCTCGGAGTAGGGCTCGCCCCAGGACGGCAGGAACGGGTTGTACACCCGGCTGAACACGCGGGGGTCGCGCACCGACCGCCGCGAAAGGCTCATGCCCTCGAACTTGTTGGCCGCCTCGACGAGCCGGTCGTCCAGGGTGACGGACAGGTCCGTCGCCTTCTGGAGGGGCACGGCGGTCTCCTGGGTGCGGTCCAGCGGCGAGGAGAACAGCGCCGCGATGTCGTGGCCCTCGAACCACTCCGCGGCCATCTCCGCCATCTGCTGGCCCCGGTCGCTGAGGTGGAAGCCGGGGAGCCTTCCGTAGAGCACCTTGCCTGGGTTGTACACCTCTCCGTGTCGCAGCAGGTGCACGACGGTGGTCGTCGTCATCGTGTGTGTCTTTCGTTCGGGGTCGTGGGCGTCGGGGCTGTACCGGCCCTGGGCGTCAGCCCTGGGCCTCGGCCGCGGCGCGGGCCGCCCTGGGCAGCGCCGAGACCACCCGGTCCACGGCGGCGGCGTCGTGCGCGGCGGAGAAGAACCAGGCCTCGAAGGCCGCGGGCGGCAGGTACACGCCCTGGTCGAGCATGGCGTGGAAGAACGCGGAGAAGACCGCGGTGTCGGTGGTGCGCGCGGTGTCGAAGTCGACCGCCTCCTGGTCGGTGAAGAACACCGTGAAGAGGTTGCCGCCGTTCTGGATCCGGTGGACGACCCCGGCCTCGCCGAGCGCGTTGGAGACCTCGGCCGAGACCTGGGCGGAGACCTCGTCGATGCGGGCGTAGACCTCGGGGGTGGCGCCCCGCAGCGTGGCCAGTCCGGCGGCGGTGGCCAGCGGGTTCCCGGACAGGGTGCCCGCCTGGTAGACGGGGCCGTCGGGAGCGAGGCGGTCCATGATCTCGGCACGGCCGCCGAACGCGGCGGCGGGCAGGCCGCCGCCCATGACCTTGCCGAAGGTCATGAGGTCGGGGGCGACCCCCTCCAGGCCGAACCAGCCAGAGGCGCTGACGCGGAAGCCGGTGAGGACCTCGTCGAGGATGAGGAGGGCGCCGTTGGCGTGCGCGATCTCCTTGATCCGGGCATTGAACCCGTCCCGGGGCGCGACGACGCCCATGTTGGCGGGGCAGGCCTCGGCGATCACGCAGGCGATCTCGTCGCCGTGCTCGGCGAAGGCGCGCTCGACCGCCCCGGGGTCGTTGTAGGGCAGCACGAGGGTGTCGGCGGCGCTGGCCCCGGTCACTCCCGGGGAGTCGGGCAGGGCGAAGGTGGCCAGGCCCGAACCGGCGGAGGCCAGGAGGGCGTCGACGTGGCCGTGGTAGTTGCCCGCGAACTTGACGACCTTGCTGCGTCCGGTGAAGCCGCGCGCGAGGCGGATCGCGGACATGGTGGCCTCGGTGCCGGAGTTGACGAGGCGGACCTTCTCCACGGGGGTGCGTCCGACGATCAGCTCGGCCAGCTCGACCTCGCCGGGGGTCGGCGCGCCGTAGGAGGTCCCGGCGTCGACCGCGCCGTGGAGGGCCTCGACGACGGCGGGGGCCGCGTGGCCGAGGACCAGCGGTCCCCACGAGCAGACCAGGTCGACGTACTGGCGGCCGTCGGCGTCGGTGAGGTAGGGGCCCTCACCCTTGACGAAGAAGGGCGGGGTTCCGCCGACGGCGCCGAAGGCGCGGACGGGGGAGTTCACGCCGCCGGGCACGACCGCGGAGGCACGCTGGAAAAGCTCTGCTGAAGTCTGTTGAGTACCCACCTCACCAGTGTGTCAGCTGTGTCCGGTACCGGGACCATGACCCGCCCCGCGTCGGCCGGGGTCCCGGCGTCGGGCACGTACACGTGCGTCTCGCGGCGGTCGGGATTCCCGGCTGGTCGGGCACGCGTGTGTCCCGTCCTTATGCCCGACCAGCGGCAGGAGGAGGCCGAGGCCCACGCACGCGTGTGCCCCGACCTCGGAGAACGGGGGCGGGGCACACGGGTCCGCTCAGTTCCGGGTGGCGTAGCCGTCCCGGGCTGAGGCGCTGGCGTCGGGCAGGGGCGGCGCGGTCGTGTCGGGGGTGTCCGGAGCGTCCGGGCCGTCCGGCCGCCCGGCGCGTACCAGCGGGCGCAGGCGGTCGTTGCGGGCGAGCAGCTCCACGAGGGCGGTCATCGGGCGGGACGCGGCGAGGGAGACCAGGGCCGCGACGGTGGCGCCGACGAGGAGTCCGACGGTGACGTCGTGGGGGTAGTGGGCTCCGACGAAGACCCGGGAGAAGGCCTCCAGGACCGCGAACAGCACAGCGATGACGGCGATGCGGCGCCAGGCCAGGATGAGCGCCGCGGCGGCGGCGCCCGCGATCGCGGCGTGGTTGCTCGGGAAGGACCAGTCGCCGAGCGGGTCGCAGGTGGCGATCGTGGTCAGGTCGGTCATCGCCTGGCAGGGGCGCATCTGCTCGAAGAACGACTTCACCGTGCGGCTGACCGCGTAGGCGACGACGGTGGCGACGGGAGCGAACAGGGCCAGGCCGACCAGGCGGGAGTCCAGGGAGCGGGCGCGCCACCATGCGGCGAGGAAGAGGACGGCGAACACGCCGAGGAAGAGGTCGGTGCCCACGTAGGCGGCGCTCCGCACCCAGGGGTCCAGGTCCGCCGTGAACCCGATCAGGGCCCGGGACCAGGCGGCGCTGACGGCGAGGATCTCAGAGACCATCTCTCTCCATTGGGTCGGTCAGGGGGAAGGGTCGCGCGCAGGGGGGAAGGATCTGGGCGACATTCCGTCCAAAGGTGACGGGAATCCCACGCTTCGGTGACAGGAAAGGCTTCATCCTGTCATCAACCGGGACTTCTCGGACCCGCGAAACAGCCGTATCGACGAAAGAGACGGACGGCACCGACTAAGGAGTCGCCGTGCCGCCCGAAAGACCCGGTGTACCCGCGAGTAGCTTGGGGGCGACCACCCTCCCGGCGGCGCCCGTTCGCCTTTCCGAGAAGGAGCCCTGATGACCTCGAACTTCTCCACGGCCGACCTCGTCGACGACCACGGCGACACCCTGCGCAGCTGCTCCACGCAGTTCCGTCAGTTCGGGGGGCGCGCGGTGTTCTCCGGCCGGATCCGCACGGTCCGGTGCCATGAGGACAACGGCCTGGTCAAGCAGGTCCTCAACACCCCGGGCGACGGTGCGGTCCTGGTGGTGGACGGCGGCGGCTCGCTGCGTTCGGCCCTGATGGGCGACATGATCGCCGAGGCTGCCGTGGCCAACGGCTGGGCCGGAACCGTGATCTTCGGCGCGGTCCGCGACACCCGCGCCCTGGGCGGGCTGGACCTGGGCGTGAAGGCTCTGGGCTCCAACCCCCGCAAGTCCCTCAAGGACGCCGCCGGCCGGCTGGACGTGCCCGTGACCTTCGGCGACGTCACGTTCGTGCCGGGCGAGTGGCTGTACAGCGACGAGGACGGCGTGGTGGTGAACGCTGAGGAGATCCGGCTCTGACACCGGGGAGACACGGAGGCGAACGGAGGAGGTCGCGGGGGTGACCTCGTCCCGCCCCCGGCACCTCCTCCTGGCGGGTCCCAGGTTCTGCCCGGCGGTTTCCGAGCCCTTCCTCCCGCGCCGCCCCTCGGGGCACGAGGAGGCGCCCCGGCTGTCGGAACGCGAGGAGGAGGTGGCGCGTCTCGTCGGCACGGGCGCCACCAACCGGGAGGTCGCACGGGCCCTGTTCATCACCGAGGGCACCGCCAAGAACCACGTCACGAGCATCCTGCGCAAGCTCGGGCTGCGCGACCGCACCCGGCTCGCCCTGTGGGTACGGGAGCGCCGGGACGGCTGAGGGACCTCCTCGAACGCCGGACGGACCCGGTCCTGCGGAGGGTCCTCCGACGCGCGCGTCGGGCGCGGCCCCCAGCGTTGGGCGCCCCTCGCGAGCGCGGCAGGGCGCCGGAGCGCTGTCCGCGCTCGCCCTCCGGTGAAGCGATCGGCGGTCCGGCCATGACCCCGCCCCCAGAACCGGTATAGTATGGCCGGTATAGTTATTGGTTGCGTGAGAGGCCGCCGCATGATCGAGATCCTGAAACCCGCCGAACTGGCCCGAGCCAAGGACGCGGGCGCCCTGGTCGCCCGCATCCTCCGGACGGCACGGAACCGCACCACGGTCGGCACCAACCTCCTGGACATCGACCGGTGGGCCCGGGAGATGATCGCCGAGGCCGGAGCGCAGTCCTGCTACGTCGACTACGCGCCGTCCTTCGGGCGCGGGCCGTTCGGCCACTACATCTGCACGGCCGTCAACGACGCCGTGCTCCACGGACTGCCCCACGACTACGCACTCGCCGACGGCGACCTGCTCACACTCGACCTCGCCGTCTCCCTGGACGGGGTCGCCGCGGACTCCGCCATCAGCTTCGTCGTGGGCGGGTCGAGGCCCGCGGAGAGCGTCGCGATGATCCGCGCGACCGAACGCGCGCTGGACGCGGGGATCGCCGCCGCCCGGCCCGGCGCCCGCGTCGGCGACATCTCCCACGCCATCGGCTCGGTCCTCAGCGCGGCGGGGTACCCGATCAACACCGAGTTCGGCGGTCACGGCATCGGGTCGACGATGCACCAGGACCCGCACGTGGCCAACACCGGGCAGCCCGGCCGCGGCTACAAGCTGCGCCCCGGACTGCTGCTCGCCCTGGAGCCGTGGGTCATGGCGGACACCGACGAGCTGGTCACCGACGCCGACGGGTGGACGCTGCGCAGCGCGACGGGCTGCCGGACGGCGCACAGCGAGCACACGATCGCCATCACCGACGAGGGAGCCGAGATCCTCACCCTGCCCAGGTGACCGTCCGGCCGCCGCCCGCGCGCCTGACCGGTACCGCCCCCGGTACGCCCCGGGGGTCGGTCAGGCGGAGAACTCCTCGCTCGCGTCGGCGAGGATGTCGAGCACCACGATCGGGTCGGGCAGCACCACGGCCCCGTCCGCCGCGCGCGGCGGACGGATCCAGGTGACGCGGTCGCCGGAGGGCAGCAGCGAGGGGGCGCCGAGCACGAAGCTGTCCCGGCAGTGCCAGCGCAGCCCCGGCATCTCCTCCACGGCCTCGGGTACGCAGTCCAGGTGGCAGGACCACCACTCGTCCTCGTCCACCGGCGAGCGGGTGGCCACGAAGAACAGGTAGCGCGAGGACTCCACCGCCGCGACCGGGCCCGCGGGGACGCCCGAGCGGCCCATGCGCGCCAGCGCCATCACACCCGCCTCGCGGGGGACGTCGAACACGTCGAAGACCCGGCCGGTGGGCAGGATGATGTTCGCGTCGGGGGCGGCCGTCCACCACCGCCGGATGGTGGCGGTGTCGGTGCTGGCCTCCACGCCCCAGGCCATCGTCTCCGGGTGCGCCGCAGGGTCCGGACAGCCCATCCGGTCGCAGCTGCACGCGCGGTCCTGCCCGGGCGAGGTGCCGCGCGCCACCGGCCAGCCCAGCTCGGCGTAGCCCAGAGCGGCGTCCAGCATGCTGTCCGCCGCATGGCGGCGCTTACGTCGGTACAGAACCTCGGCCATGGAGCCTCCCCGGTGTTCGCTCGTGTTCCAGGCGCGGCCTCGCCGTGGGAGGCCCGGCGCCCGGAGACCGCGACCGGGGCGAGGGGCCTGGTCGCGCTACCGGAGCAGGCGGGCGGCCTCGGTCGCCCAGTAGGTGAGGATCTGCTCGGCCCCCGCCCTCCGGTAGGAGGTCAGTGTCTCCGTGATGGCCCGCTCGCGGTCGATCCAACCCCGCTCCGCGGCCGCCTCGACCATCGCGTACTCGCCGCTGACCTGGTAGGCCGACACGGGGACCGGGGAGGCCTCGGCCACCTTGGCCACGATGTCGAGGTAGGCCAGGCCGGGTTTGACCATCACCATGTCCGCGCCCTCGGCGACGTCCAGGGCCACCTCGCGCAGCGCCTCGCGCGCGTTGGCGGGGTCCTGCTGGTAGCCGGAGCGGTCGCCGAACTGCGGCGCGCCCTCCGCGGCCTCGCGGAAGGGGCCGTAGAACGCCGACGCGTACTTGGCGGCGTAGGCCAGGATCGGCACCTGGCCGTGCCCGGTGCGGTCCAGCCCGGCGCGGATCGCCGCGACCTGGCCGTCCATCATGCCGCTGGGCGCCACCACGGCGGCGCCCGCCTCGGCCTGGGCGGCGGCGACGGACGCGTACCGCTCCAGGGTGAGGTCGTTGTCGACGTGCCCGTCGACCTCCAGCGGGCCGCAGTGGCCGTGGTCGGTGTACTCGCACAGGCACAGGTCGGCCATCACCACGAGGGCGTCGCCGACCTCGGCGGACAGGTCGCGCAGGGCGGCCTGGACGATCCCCTCGGGGTCGTCGGCGGCCGAGCCGTGCGCGTCCTTGTGCGCGGGGATGCCGAACAGCATCACCCCGCCGACCCCGGCGGCGGCCGCCTCGTGGGCCGCCTTGCGCAGGCTGTCACGCGTGTGCTGCACCTGGCCGGGCATCGAGGAGATGGCCACCGGCTCGGTGATGCCCTCCTTGACGAACATCGGCAGGACGAGGTTCTCGGGGCGGACCCGGGTCTCGGCGACCAGACGGCGCAGCGCCGGTCCGCGGCGCAGGCGGCGCGGCCGGACCACGGGGAAGGCGGCGTCGTTGCTGGAGGCGTTCATCACGGGGCTCCCGGGGAAGGTTCGTGCGTCGGTGGCGGTGTGGTCTCTCAGAGCTTGCGGCGGCGACCGCGCCTCTTCTGGCTGGGCTTGAGGACGGGCTTGCCCGCCTCGACCGCCTCGCGCCTCTTTTCGGCACCGTACTCCGAAAGGGCCTGCGCGAGGGCGGAAACCGAGGCTTTGGGCGCCACGACGTCGACACGCAGGCCGAACTCGATCGCGGTCCTCTCCGTCTCGGGGCCGATGACGGCGATGGCGGTGGTGTTGTGCGGCTTGCCCGCGATCCCCACCAGGTTGCGCACCGTGGAGGAGGACGTGAACAGCACCGCGTCGAAGCCGCCGCCCTTGATCGCCTCCCGGACGGGCGCGGGCGGGGGCGCGGCGCGCACGGTGCGGTAGGCGGTGACGTCGTCGACCTCCCAGCCGAGCTTGTCCAGCCCGGCGGAGAGGGTCTCGGTGGCGATGTCGGCGCGCGGCAGCAGGACCCGCTCGATCGGGTCGATCTCGGCGTCGTAGGGCGGCCACACCGAGACCAGGCCCGAGCTGGACTGCTCGTCCTCGGGCGGGGCCAGGTCGGGCTGGATGCCGAACTCGCGCACGGCGCGTGCGGTGGCGTCGCCGACGACGGCGACCTTGACCCCGGCGAACGCGCGCGCGTCCAGGCCGTAGGACTCCAGGCGCTCGCGGATGGCCCGGACCGCGTTGACGGAGGTGAAGGCCACCCACTGGTAGCGGCCGGTGACCAGGCCGCGGACGGCGCGCTCCATCTGCTGCGGGGTGCGCGGCGGCTCCACGGAGATGGTGGGCACCTCCTCGGGCACCGCGCCGTAACCGCGCAGCTGGTCGGACAGGGCGGCGGCCTGTTCCTTGGTGCGGGGCACCAGGACGCGCCAGCCGAACAGCGGACGGCTCTCGTACCAGGACAGCTCGGCCTGGCGGCCGGCGGCGGGGCCGACGACCATCAGCGCGGGCGCGGTGACGTGGTGGCCCTTGGCGTCCTTGGCCTTGAGCTCGGCGACGAGCCGCCCCAGGGTGGAGGAGACCGTGGTCTGGCGGGTGGTGCCGCCCGCGCGCACGACCGCGACGGGGGTCGTGGCGGGCCGTCCTCCGGCGATGAGGGTCTTGCACAGCACGTCGAAGCCGGGCCCCTGGTGCTCGACCGGCTCCCCCGCGGGCGCGTCGCCGCCCATGACGACCAGGGTGGCGCCGCTGGCGGCGGCCTCGTGCCAGTCGACCCCTCCCCCTCCGTGCGCGCGGGCGTTGAGCACGCGCACCTCGGGGCTGTCCGCGTCCAGCAGCGGCACGCCCGCGAAGGTCGGCACGGAGGTGATCGCGGAGACGCCGGGGGCGACCTCGACCTCGACCCCGGCCTCGTGGCAGGCGGAGACCAGTTCGGCGCCGCGGCAGCCGAAGAACGGGTCGCCGGAGTAGAGGCGGACCACCCGCTGCCCGTCGCGGGCGCGGGCCACCGCCAGGGCGTTGACGTCGCCGCCGCACTCACCCGCCTCGATCACGGAGACGTCCTCGGAGCAGTGGGAGAGGAGTTCGGCGCGAAAGCCCGAGAGCTCCTCGGCGGCGGGCTCGCGCAGGGTGATGACCACGTCGGCGTGGCTCAGCAGCTCGGCGCCGCGCAGGGTGAGCAGGTCGGCGCCGCCCGGACCGGAACCGACCAGGGCGACGTGCCCGGCCCGCGCTGCGGCGCGCGGCTCCTCCGGCTGGGGGTTGGCGTTGGCGTTCACGTACTGGCTCCTCTGTGTGGGTCGCCGCGCCCCGGTGTGCGGCGCCGGGGGCGGCGGTACGGCGGGCCCAGGCCGAGGAGGCCCGCCGACTGCTCCTGCTTTAGGGCGTGTCCCTCTCCGCGAAGGCCTCGGCCACGATGCGGTCGGCTCCCTCGGCGATCATCTGGCGGGCCAGGTCCCGGCCGAGCGCGGTGGCGGCGGTCAGGTCCCCGGGCGAGGCGAGGTCGGCGGCGCGCTCGCGGCGCACGGCCTCGGCCCCGTCGGTGGAGACCACGGCGGCGCGCAGGCGCAGGCGGCCCGCCTCGGCGTCGTACTGGGCGTAGGCGCCGACCGGGGCGGCGCAACCGGCCTCCAGCTCGGCGAGCACGGTGCGCTCGGCGACGACCTCGGCGCGGGTGGCGGGGTGGTCGACCGATGCCAGGTAGGCGAGGTCGCCGTCGAGGCGCTCGGCCGAGCACTCGACGGCGAGGGCGCCCTGGCCGGGCGCGGGCAGCATCTGCTCGGGCTCGAAGACGTCGGTGACGTCGTCGGTCCGGCCGACGCGGCCGAGTCCGGCGTAGGCCAGGACGACGGCGTCGAGCTCTCCGGAGGCGACCTTGCCCAGGCGGGTCTCGGCGTTGCCGCGGATCGGCACGTAGACCAGGTCCGGGCGCAGCGCGGCGAGCTGGGCGACCCGACGCGGGGAGCCGGTGCCGATCCTGGCCCCCGCGGGCAGGTCGGCGAACTTCAGCCCGTCGCGCGCGCACAGGGCGTCGCGCGGGTCGTCGCGCTCGGGGACGGCGGCCAGCACGAGTCCCTCGGCGGGCGTGGTGGGCAGGTCCTTGAGCGAGTGGACGGCGAAGTCGACGCCGCCCGCGTGGAGCTCGTCGCGCAGCGCGTTGACGAACACGCCGGTACCGCCGAGCTGGGTCAGGTGCGCCTTGGTGACGTCGCCGAAGCTGGTGATCAGCTCCAGTTCGATCACCCTGCCGGTGCGTTCGGTGATGGCGTCGGCGACCATCCGCGACTGGCTGGTGGCCATGGTGCTGCGGCGGGTGCCGAGCCGGGCCGGGGCGCCGTCGACGGGCGTGCCGTGCTCGGATGCGCCGTGGGAGGGCGTGCCGGTCATGACTTCTCCTGTGCGGTCCGTGCCGCGGTGGCGGTGCCCTCGGGGGCGGTGAGCGCCTCGGGGCTTGCGGGGTCGAGTGCGAAGAGTTCTCTCAGCGCCGCCTCGTAGGACTCCCCGTCCGGTGCGGCGGCCAGTTCCTTGACCCGCACGGTCGGTCTGTGCAGGAGCTTGTCGGCGACGCGGCGCATGGCGCGGCTGATCTCCTCGCGCGTGCGGTCGTCGAGGTCGGCGGGCAGGCGGCCGTGCAGGCGCGACAGCTCGGCGTCCACCACGTCCCTGGCCTGGGCGCGCAGGGCGACGACGGTGGGGGTCACCTGGTGGGCGCGGCGGACCGCGCGGAACTCGCCGACCTCCTCGTCGACGATGCCGCGCACGAGGGTGAGCGCGCTGTCGCGGCCGGTGTCGGCGCCGGGCGCGGTGGCGGCGGCCTGGCGCAGGTCCTCGATGTCGACCAGGCGCACTCCGGGCAGTTCGCGCACGGCCGGGTCGATGTCGCGGGGCAGCGCGAGGTCGAGGAAGACCAGGGGCCGCGTGCGCCCGGCGGTGGCGGCGGCCACGGCGCCGGCGTCCAGGACCAGGCCCTGGGCTCCGGTGCAGGAGATGACGAGGTCGACCTCGGCCAGGACGCCGACGGCGTCGGCGAAGGGGACGGCGCGTGCGTCGACGGTGTCGTAGGCCTCGGTGAGGCACTCGGCCAGGCGCGCGGCCCGGTCGAAGGTGCGGTTGGCCACGACGACCGCCTCCGCGCCCTGGCGGGAGACGGTGTTGGCGGACAGGGCGCTCATGGACCCGGCGCCGAGGACGAGGACGCGCACGCCCGTGAGGGGGCCGTGCGCGGGCCGGGCGAGTCCGGGCGCGTCGGCGGTGTCGCCCGGGGCCGCGGACATGGGGCAGCCCGCGGGGGGCAGCGAGCCCACGGTCTGGGCGGTCTGGACGGCGGTGGTCTGCGGCGCGCCGGTCGGGCCGAGCCCGAGGCCGCCGGAGGCGACGGTGAGGCCGAAGCTGACCATGTCGGCGCCCGCGTGGTCGAGGTGGGTCTCGGTGTGGGCGCGCTTGCCCACGCGCAGGGCGCGCTGGCCGAGGTCGTTGAGGACGCGGCCGACGGAACCCGTCTCCTGGCCCTCCTTGAGGGCGTCGCGCACCTGGCCGAGGATCTGGCCCTCGCCGAGGACCATGGAGTCGAGCCCGCAGGTGACGGAGAACAGGTGCTGGACCGCGCGGTCCCCGTAGTGGACGTAGAGGTGTTCGGAGAGCTCGCCGAGGGGGACCCCCGTGTGCCAGGAGAGCAGCTCGGTGATGGCCGAGACGCCGCCGTGGAAGGCGGAGACGTCGGCGTAGACCTCGGTGCGGTTGCAGGTGGAGACCACCATGACCTCGTTGACGGGCTCGGAGCCGACCATCTCCGCGACCGCGTTGCCGCGGGTCTCCCCGTTCAGCGCGACGCGTTCGAGGAGCGCCACCGGCGAACTCCGATGGCTCAACCCCACGGCCAGGACACTCATCCGCACTACTCCTATGCAGGCACCACACAGCGTCTTCGTATGCCCCGGCGGCGGCCAGGCCGCCGGAGGCGCGGCGCACGCTCGCTCATCGCCCACCGCTCACGCGGGCCTCACGGCCCGGATCGTCCATCCCTCACGTCACGTCAGCTCCAGTCCCGCGCGTTCCGCGCCGCGGCCGTCGCCATCGGCCCTGCGCTGCGCGTGGAAGGCGAGGATCTGGAGTTCGATGGACAAGTCGACCTTACGCACATCGACCCCGTCCGGCACATTGAGTACGACCGGCGCGAAGTTGAGGATGCTGGCCACCCCCGCCTCGACGAAGCGCGTCGCCACGCCCTGTGCGGAGACCGCCGGTGTCGTGATGACACCTATGGAAACTCTCTCGGAACGGACAACCTCCTCCAGGTTGTCAATATGCCTCACGTCCAGGGACGCGACACTCTGCCCCACCATCGCCGGGTCCGCGTCGAGCAGCGCCGCGATACGGAACCCGCGGGTCCCGAACCCCCCGTAGTTGGCCAGTGCGCGGCCCAGGTTGCCGATCCCGACGATGGCCACGGCCCAGTCCTGGGTGAGACCAAGCTCACGCGAGATCTGGTAGACGAGGTACTCCACCTCGTAACCCACGCCACGCGTCCCGTAGGACCCGAGGTGGGACAGGTCCTTGCGCAGCTTGGCGGAGTTCACACCGGCCGCGGAGGCGAGGTCCTCGGAGGAGACGGTGAGGGTGCCGCGGTCCTGGAGGGTCTGGAGGGCGCGCAGGTAGACGGGGAGCCGGGCCACGGTGGCCTCCGGAATGCCCCTCTCCCGGGGCCGTGGTGGACGACTGGTCACAGGCGGGCGCTCCTGGGCAGCGGTCGGCGGGCGGGCGCGGAGGCGGTCCGGGCGGGAGGCGGGCCGCCAGGACCGGCACGGGGAGCGGACGGGCTGCTGCCGCCGTACTCCCCCGGCATGTCTTGGGGTACCTAGATTACGCGCTTGTGAAAGCACGCACAAAGTGGGGTCCGCTGTGACGGCGGGCTCATAACTTCCCACCGCCAAGGGTCCTGGCACCCCCGCGCAAACCTCCGGTGCGCACGTCGGCAATTCGGGACAACCAAAGAACGTCAAATGTGCATATTTGTGGGCACAGTCGCATTTTTCGGGCTCGCTCGACTCTCCGGTGGAGCCATCCCCTGAGTCCCACAGCACACGTCCGCTGGTTCGGTGACCGAAAAAGTCCACCAGTCCGGCACTGCCCAGCGTGATCTTGTACTTATAGCGCGCCTCGACCGTCCAACCTCACTACAAGTACAAGATCATCACGGAGGAAACCCCTGGCTCACCCCCGCAACGCTTCCGGACAGACCGCTACCCCAGGGCGGAGCGCAGGCGGTCCTCGCTCACCCGCCAGAAGTCGTGGCGGCGCCCGTCCACGAACGTCACCGGGACCTTGTCCCAGTACTCCTCGCGCTCGTCCGCACCGACCTCGTCGAGCTGGCGCACCGCCCGGCTGGCGCCGAGCTCGTCCGTGACCCGCTCGATGACCGCCCAGGCGTCCTCGCACAGGTGGCACCCCGGCTTGCCGAGCATCACCACGCGGGCCTGGCCCGCCCACTGGGGTGTTTCCGCCATGTTCCCCTCCTGTTTCCGGAGCCGTACGGCCCCTCAGCCGCCCGCGAAGGGCGGTAGGACCTCGATCACAGTGCCGTCCGCGACCGGCACGTCACCGTGCGCTCTGCGCCCGACGGGGCGCTCGTCGACCAGCAGTGAGGAGGATCCGAGTACGCGCTGGAAGCGGTCGTCCGGGTGCAGCCGACACGCCGCCTCCAGGGCCTCCGCGAGCGTGGCGGCCCCGACCGTTTCCTCGGCGGTTCCGGCGGCCTCCTTGGCCGCTGCCCAGTACCTGATAGTGCACTTCGCCATCCGTTGATTATCCTTGGTGTTGCTCGGAGGCGACGAATTGGACATCTTCACCGGGGGCAATGGCGCCTTCGATCGCCCGCACAGAGCGGGGTGACGAGAAGAGACGCATGAGCCATCTGCTGCTGTTGACGAACTCGAACGAACCGTCCGACCACGTACTTCCCGCCCTCGGTCTCCTTCTGCACTCGGTGCGGGTGGCACCGGCGGAGGCGGGGGCCCTGCTGGCGTCGAACGCGGGCGGCGGCTCCGGCGCCCCTGTCGACGCCATCCTGGTCGACGCGCGGACCGACCTCGCCGCGGCCCGCAACTTCTGCCGCCTGCTCGACACCACGGGCCTGGACTGCCCCCTGATGGTGATCCTGACCGAGGGCGGCGTCGCTGCGCTGACCCCCGACTGGCAGGTGAACGACTTCATCCTGTCCACCGCCGGTCCCGCGGAGGTCGAGGCGCGCCTGCGGCTGGCCGTGGGATCGGCCGAGGCCGGGACGGACGACCCCGACGAGATCCGCAGGGGCGATCTCGTCATCGACGAGGCCACCTACATCGCGCGGCTGCGCGGCCGCATCCTCGACCTCACCTTCAAGGAGTTCGAACTGCTCAAGTTCCTGGCGCAGCACCCCGGCCGGGTGTTCACCCGGGCGCAGCTGCTCCAGGAGGTGTGGGGCTACGACTACTTCGGCGGCACCCGCACCATCGACGTCCACGTGCGGCGCCTGCGCGCCAAGCTGGGCTCGGAGTACGAGTCGCTGATCGGCACCGTGCGCAACGTGGGCTACCGCTTCGTGCCCGACCCGGTCGCCAAGGCGCCCGCGGCCGTGCCGGAGGGGGTCGACGCCCCGCCCGCCGCGCGCTCCGCCGAACCCAGCGCGACGTAGCGGCCGGACCGACCAACCCCGCGGGGAGCCGCCTCCTCCCGCCCGCGGACGACTCCGGGGCGCCCGTGCGGGCGCCCCGGAGTCGTTTCCGGCCGCCCTGGGATCCGGCGCTCGCGCGTCCACCGCTCCGCGCCCCACCGACGGCGGAGGCCGGCGACCGCCGGGCCGACGGGGCCGCGGGGGCCGCCGCCCCTCCCGGGTTCACCGACCGCGCTCCCGGGCCCGTCCGGCCCGCGGGCGAACGGCGTGAGAACGGACATCCGAACACTCGTGTTCGACGGCCCCAGGTCCTAAGATCGTGTGGGCACCCCCACGCCGGGACGTCAGGCGCGGCGAAACTCCCCGCGGCCGGGTGCGCAGAAGCTGCCTTGGCGCGCCATCCGCGAGGAGGAGAACGCCCCGATGCCCACGAACGCCGCGAGACCCCCGCTCACCCCCGGACGCCGCCGCACGGCCGCCGCCCTGGGTGCCGTCTTCGTCGGTTCCAGCCTGGTCGCCGTCATGTCCCCGGCCTACGCGGAGCCGAGCCCCTCAGCGTCCGCCTCCCCGTCGGTCCCGCCCTCGACGCCGCCGTCCGCCTCCCCGGAGCCCGTCGCATCGGCCGTCGTCTCCTTCGGGCGGGACTCCGACGAGGTGGATCTGGGCACTGCCGTCCCGGCCAACCCCCTCACCGCGACCAACACCGGAGACGCCGGCGTCTGCCTGCTCGCGATGAGCGTGAACACCGACGGATTCCGCGTCGACGGGTTCACGCCCCAGGAGGTCGCCCCGGGCGACGCGGCGCCCGCCGGAGAGGTCACCGGCGCGACCCGCGTGTCCGCCGAGGTCGTGGCCACCCTCACCTACGCGCTCGCCCGGGAGGGCGTCGAGTGCGCGGCCCTGGACCCGGCGAACGAGCACACCGTCTCCACCGGCACGTGGGCGGTCTCGATCGCCAGGCCGGAGCCCACCACTCCCCCGGATCCGACCGAGGAGCCCACGGAGGAGCCCACCGAGGAGCCGGACGAGACCGAGGACCCCTCCGACACGCCCTCCCCGTCCGCGTCGGACGACGACAGCGATGAGAGCTCCGGCGGCGGCTCGGGCGGTTCTGGCGGCTCGGGCAACGGCGGCCGGTCCGGCGGCTCCGGCGGCACGCCCCGCTCCTCCGGAGGCGTGGAGGACGTGCCCACCAGCGACGTGCCCACCACCCGCGACAGCTTCCCGGACCTGCCGAGCGACGAGGCCGCCCTGCCCGGGGTCGTGCCCGGCGCGGAGAACCTCGCCGAGCTGCCGACGGTGACCCCCGGCGCGCAGGACGACGACCTCGACGGCACCGAGGTGGCCGCCGATCACAGTGACCTGGGGCCGAACATGGCCCCGGCGGTGCTGCTCGCCGCCTTCCTCCTCGCTCTGCTGCTCGCGGCCCCGCTCGCACCGGTGCGGCGGGTCCGTGTCGGCGGCGGCTACCAGGGCAGGCGCCGCAGGAAGTAGAACGTCCCGGAGCCGCTCCGGCGACGCGGCCGCCGGGGAGCGGCTCCGGGGACGGCGCTCCGGCGACGCGCGGGGCGGGGCGGCTACCAGGACAAACACCCCGCCAGCCGTGGCTGACGGAAGTCCTGCGGTCGCCCCGTCGTAGGCTTTCGGTCCATGGACACCCCGCTGGTCACCGATGACCTGGACCGGACCCTGGCCGAACAGGTGCTGACGCTCGCCGAGGCCGCACGCGCGGCCGACGGGGTCGCACCGCTGTCGGAGCACACCCTGCTCCGCGTCAGACACGGCGCCCCCTCGGGGAGCAGCCGCTTCCACCTGACCCTGGAGGACGGACGCGCGGTCGGCTTCGCGTTCGTGGAGCGCGTCGCGGGCGAGCCCGACTCCGGAGAGGTCGTCGTCCACCCCGACCACCGCGGCCGCGGGCACGGCACCGCCCTGCTGCACTCGGTGGACCGGGACGCCGGACCGGACGGGGTCCGCGTGTGGGCGCACGGGCGCACCCCGCAGGCGGTGTCGGTGGCGCGTGAGGACGGGTGGACCGCCGTCCGCGAGCTCCACAAGATGCGGATGCCGCTGCGCGACATCGCCGAGGACGAGGCGGGCGGCCCCTGGGAGGCGCCCGAGCTGCCCGAGCCCGAACTGCGGCCCGAGGTGGCCGAGCGGGTCCGGCTGCGCGCCTTCGTCGTCGGCCAGGACGAGCAGGCGTGGCTGGCGGCCAACGCCCGGGCGTTCGCCGACCACCCCGAGCAGGGCCAGCTCACCCTGGACGACCTGCTCCAGCGCGAGGTGGAGGACTGGTTCGACCCGCACGGCTTCTTCCTGGCCACCGCCAAGGACGGCGGGGTGGCCGCGTTCCACTGGACCAAGACCCACGCCGACGGTGCCGGGCTCACCGACGGCGATCCGGTGGGCGAGGTCTACGCGGTGGGCGTGGACCCCGAATGGCAGGGCAGCGGCCTCGGCCGGGCCCTGACCCTGGCGGGTCTGCGGTACCTGCGCGACGCCGGTCTGCCGTGGGTCCACCTGTACGTGGACGGCGACAACGAGGCCGCGGTGCGGCTGTACGAGTCGCTCGGATTCGCCATGTGGGACACCGACGTGATGTACGCGCCGCCGAGGGACGTCGCCCCCCACACGAACGTGTGACCTGTCACATTAACCGGGCAATCCCCGGGCCGCCACGGGAGTGCGACGCCTCGTTCATTTTCCGTTCATCTTGTTTGGGACAACTCGTCACCTCCTGCACCTACCTTCACATTCGGTGCGGCACGGCCACCCTCCACCACGGACCGTGGCTCGGTGACCGGCGATCGCCCCAGCACGGGACGCGGAGGGGCCCCCGGCGGGGAGACATCCCCCGGCCGGTGGGAGAACCGCGCGTCGCAGGGAACAGACCAGGCACGCAGAAGGTGCACGGAACGCACCGCACCATCCGGGCGACCCGCCCCGAAACCTTCCGAACCGGAGCCAATCCATGACGACCACGGACGCCCCCGAGGCGGCACCGCCGCCCACGGGCAAGCGCCGGATCGGCGACGTCGCCTTCGCCGGGCTCGCCCGAGGCTCGGGCACCCTGATCCTGCTGATCCTCGCCGGTGTCGCCGCCTTCCTGCTCGTGCAGGCCTGGCCGTCCCTGACCGCGAACACGGCGAACTTCCTCACCAGCACGGAGTGGGAACCCAACGTCCGCGAGGACCCCGCGTTCGGCGTCGCCGCCCTGGCGTTCGGTACCGTCCTGGCCGCGGCCATCGCGCTGCTGCTGGCCACGCCGGTGGCGATCGGGATCGCGCTGTTCATCGTCTTCTACGCGCCGCGCAGACTCGCCTCGGTACTCGGCTACCTGGTGGACCTGCTGGCCGCCATCCCCAGCGTCGTCTACGGCCTGTGGGGCATCGGCTTCCTCGCGCCGGAACTGGTCCCCGTGTACCAGGCGCTGACGCGCTACCTGGGCTGGATCCCGCTGTTCGAGGGCCCCGCCTCCACCTCGGCCCGCACCACCCTGACCGCGGGCGTGGTGCTGGCCGTCATGATCCTGCCGATCATCACCGCGATGGCGCGCGACGTGTTCCGCCAGACCCCGCAGGGGCACCGCGAGGCCGCCCTGGCCATGGGCGCCACCCGTTGGGAGATGATCCGCCTGGCCGTGCTGCCCTTCGGCAAGTCCGGCGTGGTGGGCGGCGCCATGCTCGGCCTGGGCCGCGCCCTGGGCGAGACCATGGCCGTCGCGATGATCCTGTCCCCCTCCCTCATCGTCTCCTGGAACCTGTTGCAGAGCGGTAACCAGACCATCGCCGCGCACATCGCCCTCCAGTACCCCGAGGCCACCGGGTACGGCGTCTCCGCGCTGATCGCCGCCGGGCTGGTCCTGTTCGCGATCACCCTCGTCGTCAACATGGGCGCGCGCTACGTCGTGACCCGGGGGAGCAAGGAGTCTTGATGGACACGACGACCACCCCGCCTCCCGGCCCCGAGACGGGCTCCACCGTGACCGACCTGCGCCGCGGCTCCCTGCCCCGCCAGTTCCCCGCCGCCCTGCTGGCCTCCTCCGCCGCCGTGGTGGCCGGGGTCCTGCTGGCCTTCTCGTCCTTCGGGTTCCTGCTGTGGGGCCTGCTCACCGCCGCCGCGTACGTGGTGATCGTCGTGACGGCCTCCGCCCGCGTCGAGGGCGGCCGCAAGGCCAAGGACCGCCTGGTCACCTCGCTGGTCTACCTGTGCTTCCTGCTGGCGATGCTGCCGCTGGTGTCGGTGCTGTGGACGGTGCTGCGCAACGGCATCGTCCGGTTCGACGGCTACTTCCTCACGGTGTCCATGAACGGCGTCCTGCCGAGCATGGACGCGGGCGGCGTCTACCACGCGATCGTGGGCACCCTGGCGATCACCGGCATGGCCACGCTCATCTCGGTGCCCATCGGCGTGATGACCGCCGTGTACCTCGTGGAGTACGCCGAGGGCCGCATGAAGCGGACCATCGTGTTCTTCGTCGACGTCATGACGGGCATCCCGTCGATCGTCGCCGGACTGTTCGTGGTGGCGCTGTGGATGATCCTGTTCGGCCCGGGCCGGACCAACGGCGCGTCGGGCGCGATCGCGCTGGCGGTGCTGATGATCCCGGTCGTGGTGCGCTCCAGCGAGGAGATGCTGCGGTTGGTGCCGCAGGACCTGCGTGAGGCCTCCTACGCCCTGGGGGTGCCCAAGTGGCGGACGATCACCAAGGTGGTGCTGCCCACCTCCGCGGCCGGTCTGACCACAGGAATCATGCTCGCCATCGCCCGCGTTATCGGGGAGACGGCTCCGCTGATCCTCACCACGGGGTCGTCCGCGGTGTCGATCAACTGGAACCTGTTCGACGGACAGATGATGAACCTGCCGGTGTTCATCTACTCGCAGGTCCGCATGGGCGGCGCCGTCAACTACGAGAGGGCCTGGGCGGCGGCGCTGACCCTGATCCTGGTGGTGATGCTGCTGTTCTTCCTGGCCCGCATGATCGGCCGCCTGTTCGCGCCGAAGGCCCGTTGACCCCTACACCCACCGCCCACGCCCCGCGCGCGGAGCAGATTCACGAGGAACTTCCAGTGGCGAAACGTATCGACGTCTCCGGTCTCCACGTCTACTACGGCGACTTCAAGGCCGTGGAGGACGTGTCGATGACCATCGAGCCGCGGTCGGTGACGGCGTTCATCGGATCGTCGGGCTGCGGCAAGTCCACCTTCCTGCGGACCCTCAACCGGATGCACGAGGTGACCCAGGGAGCCCGCGTCCAGGGCAAGGTTCTCCTGGACGACCTGGACATCTACGGGCCCGACGTGGACCCGGTCATGGTGCGCAGCGAGGTCGGGATGGTCTTCCAGAAGGCCAACCCGTTCCCGACGATGTCGATCTACGACAACGTCATCGCCGGCGCCCGGCTCAACAACCGGCGGATGAGCAAGTCCGAGGCGGACGAGCTGGTGGAGGGTTCGCTGCGCGGCGCCAACCTGTGGGAGGAGGTCAAGGACCGGCTGAACAAGCCCGGTTCGGGCCTCTCGGGCGGCCAGCAGCAGCGGCTGTGCATCGCCCGCGCCACGGCGGTCAAGCCGTCGGTGCTGCTGATGGACGAGCCGTGCTCGGCGCTGGACCCGATCTCGACCCTGGCGATCGAGGACCTCATCCACCAGCTCAAGGAGAACTACACGATCGTCATCGTGACGCACAACATGCAGCAGGCCGCGCGTGTGTCCGACCGGACGGCGTTCTTCAACCTGTCGGCTCCGGGCAAGCCGGGCAAGCTCATCGAGATGGGCGAGACGAACCAGATGTTCACCCGGCCGGAGAAGAAGGAGACCGAGAACTATATCACCGGTCGGTTCGGCTGAGCCGCTGTTGTCGTCCCTCTGACCGGGGACGACCGGTGATCCGGTGGTCGGTTCGGCTGAGCCGCTGTTGTCGTCCCTCTGACCGGGGACGACCGGTGATCCGGTGGTCGGTTCGGCTGAGCCGCTGTTGTCGTCCCTCTGACCGGGGACGACCGGTGATCCGGTGGCCGGTTCGACCAAACGGCCCCCCTCACCCCTCCGACCAGAGACGACCAACGGCCGGGTGAGCGCAGGAGACCCGCGCGGACGAGAGAACACGAGGACAGGCGTGACCACACCCCTGGTGATCGACACCGACACCGCGCAGGACGACTGCGTGGCCCTCCTCATCGGGCTGCTGGACCCCGAGGCGGACCTGCGGGCCATCACCATGGTCGCGGGGAACGTCGGCTTCGACCAGCAGGTGCGCAACGCCTTCCTCACCCTCAGCGTGGCCGGTCGCCTGGGCGGGGTACCCGTGCACCTGGGCTGCCGCCGTCCGCTCGTGCGCCCGTGGGTGAGCGCGGAGAACGTGCACGGCGACGGGTCGGGGGGCCTGTCCATGGACGTCTCGGGGCTGGAGACCGAGCGCGAGCACGCGGTGGACGCCCTGGTCCGGCTGGCCGCGGAGAACCCCGGCGAGCTGTCGGTCGTCGCGATCGGGCCGCTGACCAACATCGCGATGGCGGCCGCCAAGGACCCCGACTTCGCCCGCAACGTCGGCGCCCTCTACGTCATGGGCGGGTCCAACAACGGCCGCGGCAACATCACCGCCGCCGCGGAGTTCAACTTCTACGTGGACCCGGAGTCGGCCAAGGCCGTGTTCGCGGCGGGCTTCGAGATCACCGTGGTCCCCTGGGACCCGCTGACGCTGCGCCAGGCGGTGTTCGGCCAGGAGCGGCTGGACGCCCTCGCCGCCCTCGGCACCCCGCTGTCGGACTTCTTCGGGCGCGTGTGCGCGGCGACGCTGGAGTTCGACCGCAGGGTGGGCATCGACGGCACCACCCACCCCGACTCCCTGACCGCCGCGGTGCTGCTCCACCCGGAGCTGGTGCGCCGCTCCGCGCGGTACCACGTGGACGTGGAGACCGCCGGGGAGCTCACCCGCGGCTACTCGGCCATGTCCTGGGGCGTGCACGGCCTGGAGGCGAACGCGACGGTGGTCGAGGAGATCGACGCCGACGGGTTCTTCGACCTCCTCGCCGGTGTGCTGTCCCGGCGCACCGTCCCGAACCGGGAGATCACCGGCCTGTAGACCCCGCTCTCCCGGCTTCCGGACACCTTCTGCGATGACCGGAGAGGGTCATCGACCCGTTCCGTCCGCCGTGATCTTGTACCTATAGCGGGGTTCGAGCGCCGGCATCGGCTACAAGTACAAGATCAACGCAGGTCACAACCCTTGTGTCACACCGGCAACGGTTCCGGCCAGCCCACCGGGGAACGACGCACCATCGTGCTGACCGTGTTCCGCAAGACCCGAGCTCGCGACTCAGCCGAGGCCAGGCGGGCGGCGGGGGCCGGGGGACACCCGGCTGAGGAGGGCGGCGGGACGCCCCAGGGGGCTCCGGAGTTCCTCGGCGGGCGGGAGGCGTACGCCTCCGCCCGCCGTTGGTCCCCACCGGGCGGGTCCAGGGGGCGGGGCGGCCTCAGCCGTTCTTGACGACGATGGTCTCCACCGTGTTCGCGACGTGCTCGAACGCGTCCGCGGCGGTCTCCAGCTCCTCGATGACGTCCTTGAGCTTGAGGACGGTCAGGGCGTCGTACTCCCCGCTGAACAGGCGGGCGAGGAGCTTGCGGTAGATGCGGTCGGCCTGGTTCTCCAGCTGGTTGATCTCGATCCAGTACCGGGTCAGGTCCTCCAGCGTGCGCAGGCGGGGCATCGCCTCGGCGGTCAGCTCGGCGGCGCGCTCCAGCACCTCGATCTGGTCGATGATCCCCTTGGGGAGGCGATCCAGACCGTACAGGCCGATGAGGTCGACGGCGGCCTCCATGGAATCCATCACATCGTCCAGGTTCGAGGCCAGGCGGTAGATGTCCTCCCGGTGGATGGGTGTCCCCGAGCTCTTGTTGAGGCGTCGCATGATCGCGTGGGTGGCGTCGTCACCCGCGTGCTCACAGGCACGCATCTTCTCGGTGATGGCCTCGCGGTCGGCTCCGTCACTCATCAGCTCCACCAGCAGGCGGGCCGCGATGACCAGGTTGTTCGCCGAGTCGGTGAACATCTCGTAGTAACTGTCATCACGCGGGCGCAAGCGCAGGCGCACGTCGTTCTCCCGATGGTGCGGTGGTGTTCCTCGGTGGATGTTAAGCGCGTCGGCCAGTTGGTCCGGCGCGGCCGGGCTGGGCGGCGCCGGACCGGCGCCGAGGGGTTGGGCTGGCACGGACTTAGTCACCGCTTATTCATCTGACGGTGCCACCGCGTGGAACACCCTGGGGGTGCGGGGTCCATCGCAATCCTCCCAATCTCGACAACACCGGGACGGTTCGGGACGCTACCGTGTCCTGCTCCCACTGGCCAGCGTCACGCTGAGACAGGAATCACCCAATCGAGCGGAGACCGGTGGACAGTTCCGCCGGCATTCTTCGATGTCCACCTTCGGTCTATTTGCCCGCAATAACAAGTACCCCCTCCGTTCATCCACCCGATCACCCGGCCGTGCCCCAGGTCGGGGCCCGTAGGCTCACCTCCATGCCTTCCGCCCTGAACGCGAGCGCCGTGCGGCGCCTCCGCGCGTCCCTGGACGAACAGCTCTCCGAACTGGGAGAGGCCCCCTTCGAGGGGGACGACGAGGCCGCCGTCGCCGCCTGCGCCGAGGCCGTGCTGCGCGCCGAGGAGCCCGTGCGCGCGGCCCTCAAGGCCGCCGTGCGGGGCTCCCTGGCGGTACTCGCGGACCGTGCTCCCGGTCACAGCCTGGAGGTGCGCGTACCGCCGTACGGCGCCGTACAGGCCGTCGAGGGCCCCCGCCACACCCGCGGCACCCCGCCGGGTGTCGTCGAGACCGACCCTCTCACCTGGCTGCGCGTGGCCACCGGCCGCACCCCCTGGGAACGGGCGGTGTCCGAGCACCTGGTGCGGGCCAGCGGCGTGCGCTCCGACCTGTCCGGGCACCTGCCCCTGTGGCCGGTACCTCCCCCGGGTGGTGCCCGGCCGGCAGCCAGGCACTAAGCTGTGGGTGTGTCGTACTCCGACGGCCGGCTCACCATGGATCTCGATCCGCTCGAACGCGGCCCGCAGGACGCCTGCGGTGTCTTCGGGGTCTGGGCGCCCGGCGAAGAAGTCAGCAAGCTCACCTACTTCGGCCTCTACGCTCTGCAACACCGCGGACAGGAGTCCGCGGGCATCGCGTTGAGCGACGGGGAACGGATCGTCGTCTACAAGGACATGGGACTCGTCTCCCAGGTCTTCAACGAGGCGACCCTGGACTCCCTGCGCGGTCACCTCGCGATCGGTCACTGCCGTTACTCCACCACCGGGTCGCCGGTGTGGGAGAACGCACAACCGACCTTCTACACGGCGCGCGAGGGGGGTCTGGCGCTCGGCCACAACGGCAACCTGATCAACACCCCGGAACTGGCGGCGATGCTGCCCGACACGCGCCGGGGGGCCACCACCGACACCGAGGTCCTCACCAACCTGCTGGCCGAGCGGGCCAGGAGCGGCAGCTCCGTGGAGGACGCCGCCCTCGAACTGCTCCCGCAGGTCAGGGGAGCCTTCTCGCTGGTGTTCATGGACGAGGACACCCTGTACGCGGCGCGCGACCCCCAGGGAATCCGCCCGTTCGTGCTGGGTCGCCTGGGAGAGACCTCCGGCGCGGGCGGCTGGGTCGTCGCCAGCGAGACCGCCGCCCTGGACATCGTGGGCGCCAAGGTCGTGCGCGAGATCGAGCCCGGTGAGCTCCTCACCATCGACGAGCGCGGGGTCCGCTCCCGGCGCTTCGCGCCCGCCCGGCCCAAGGGCTGCCTGTTCGAGTACGTCTACCTGGCCCGCCCCGACACCACCATCGCGGGCCGCAACGTCAACTCCACCCGCGTGGAGGTGGGCCGCCGCCTGGCCCGGGAGCACCCGGTGGACGCCGACCTGGTCATCCCGGTGCCCGAGTCCGGCACGCCCGCCGCAGTCGGCTACGCCGAGGCCAGCGGCATCCCCTTCGCCCAGGGCCTGGTGAAGAACTCCTACGTGGGGCGCACCTTCATCCAGCCGAGCCAGACCCTGCGCCAGCTGGGCATCCGGCTCAAGCTCAACCCGCTGCGCGACGTCATCGAGGGCCGCCGCCTGGTGGTCGTGGACGACTCCATCGTGCGCGGCAACACCCAGCGGGCCCTGGTGCGGATGCTGCGCGACGCGGGCGCCGCCGAGGTGCACGTGCGCATCTCCAGCCCGCCCGTGCTGTGGCCCTGCTACTACGGCATCGACTTCGCCACGCGCGCCGAGCTCATCGCGGCGAACATGTCCGTGGACGAGATCGCCGCCTCGGTCAACGCCGACTCCCTGGCCTACGTGGACCTCGACGAGCTCATCGCCGCGTCGGAGGTGCCCAAGGACAACCTGTGCCGGGCCTGTTTCGACGGCGTGTACCCGATCGAGGTGCGCGACGACGCCCGGGGCAAGTACCTGCTGGAGAAGTCCTGCGGCACGCCCGAGGGATCGACGCTGGCCACCAGCGACAAGTAACCCGCCGCCGGGTCCGCACGGGCCCGTGCGGCGGCTCCGCCGTGCCCTGGGAGGGGAGGCGGGGACCGCACCACCACAGCGACACAGCACGAGGAGAACTGGCGTGGCAGCCGAAAGCACGGGGACGTCGGGCGCGTACGCGGCCGCCGGGGTGGACATCGCCGCCGGCGAGCGCGCCGTCGACCTGATGAAGCGCCACGTGGCGCGCACCCGCAGGCCCGAGCAGGTGACCGATGCCAGCGGCTTCGCGGGCCTGTTCCGGCTCGACACGAACAAGTACAGGGACCCGGTCCTGGCGACCTCCACCGACGGTGTGGGCACCAAGGTGATGCTCGCCCAGCAGATGGACCGGCACGACACGATCGGCATCGACCTGGTGGCGATGGTCGTCGACGACCTCGTGGTCAGCGGGGCCGAGCCCCTGTTCATGACCGACTACGTCGCCTGCGGCGCGGTGGTGCCCGAGCGCATCGCGGAGATCGTCGGCGGCATCGCCGAGGGCTGCCACCAGGCGGGCTGCGCGCTGGTCGGCGGGGAGACCGCCGAGCACCCGGGCGCCATGGAACCGGACGAGTACGACCTGGCCGGTGCGGGCACCGGCGTGGTGGAGGGCGACGCGATCCTCGGCCAGGACCGGGTCCGCGAGGGCGACGCCGTCATCGCGATGGGCTCGTCGGGTCCGCACTCCAACGGCTACTCGCTCATCCGCAGCGTCGTGGACCGGGCGGACCTGGACCTGTTCGCGCACGTCCCGGAGCTGGGCGGGGTACTGGGCGAGGTGCTGCTCACCCCGACCCGGGTGTACGCCAAGGACTGCGTGGCGCTGACCGGGGCCGTGGAGGTGCACGCCTACGCGCACATCACCGGCGGCGGACTGGCGGCCAACCTGTCGCGCTCCCTGCCCGGCCACCTGGACGCGGAGCTGGACCGCTCCACCTGGGCGCCCGCCCCCGTGTTCGGCTACCTGGCCGACAAGGGAGGCGTGGGCCGGGAGGACATGGAGGCCACGTTCAACATGGGCGTGGGCATGGCGGCGATCGTCGCGGCGGAGGACGCCGAACGCGCCCTGCGGGTACTGTCCGACCGCGGCGTCCCGGCCTGGCGGCTGGGCACGGTGACGGCCGGTTCAGGACGGGCCGTCCTGACCGGGGAGTACCGCGGCGCGTGAGGAACGGACGCGAACATAGCCGGTGCGAACCACCACAGTGGTTCGCACCGGCTATATCCACCTGTCCGCTACGGCTCCCGGGTGCGGGAGCCGCGACCGCCACAGGTCAGCGGTTGTTGTCCGAGCGACCTGAAAGCCCCGGTCTGCCGGGTACCGGTCCTACCGGGAACCAGTCCTACCGGGAACTACTTGTCCGAGTCCGAGTACTTGTCGGCAAGATCCGCGTAACGGTCGACCAGGTCGTCGTGAGAATCCGCGTAGGAATCATCCGGACCCGACGGCCCGGAGGGAGACCCCTCGTCCTCAGCGACACCCAGCTCTGACCGCAGCCGCTCAAGGTCGGTCCCGCCGGAGCTGTACTTGAGCTTCCGGGCGACCTTCTGCTGCTTGGCCTTGGCTCGGCCGCGCCCCATTGGCTCGACCCCCTCAACGATTGGGTTCCGACGAACCCCAGATCACTTACAAACCCGCACTATCGGGCTGACGGCCGTCAAACGCGACTGACGACAGGCGCCAGCTTACGTACACATACAACCGTACCTGGTCGGCCCCCGTCGTGCCTACGCCACCCGGGTGTGACGGATGTGGTGAGCGCACGTAACGGCGGCCGCAGAGGCTACCCGTGGTGAGTGCCACAGGCAACGATATGTGCCACGATGCGTTCGTGCTGCCCTACACCGCCTATCTCCGCGTCTACCAGCCGATCGACTCCTTCTCTCCGTACGACCGCGGTTACTGGGAGGAGTACGCGGCCTCGCCCGACCGGCCCCGGCGGATCAACGCGCTGGCGGCGGAGCACGCCGAGAGCCTGGGCCGCCTGGTGGCCACACCCCCGGTGGTGGCGCCGACGGAGGAGAGCCGCAACGCCTACCTGCGGCGGGTGAACGAGCGGCTGTACGTCTGCCCCTGGCAGACCCGGCTGCGCTCGTGGCGGGCCTTCACCGAGTTCACGGGCACGATGCCGGTGGGGCTGAGCACGGCGTTCGTGCCCCTGACCGAGGCGGAGCGGGCCGAGGAGGGCTACCGCGCGTGGCGGGACTCGGGCGCGCTGGTGCGGCCGGGCATCCTGTCGAGCAACTGGACCGTGCCGATCCCGTGGTTCGTGCCCTTCGAGGCCCAGGAGCGGTGCCTGGTGCTGTCGGCGAACTCCACCCGGACCCTGCTGTACCTGACGCGGACCTCGCTGGCACTGAGGCGGCTGGAGCAGACGGCGGCGGTGCTGCGGGAGCACATCGGCGAGCACGCGGTGTCGGCCGCCACCGAGCAGCTGACGGACTGGCTGTCGCTGACCGCGCACCCCGACTCGCTGCTGGAGCTGGACTACGGCGGGCTGCCGCACCTCCTCAGCGACGACCACCTCGGCGAGGACCACTCGGTGGCGGAGGTGGCGGGGGCGATCGAGGCCCTGGCGACGGGGGACGGCCGACGCGTGGTGGAGCTGCGCGAGAGGCTCACCCGGCGCTGGAGGTCGGTACGCGCACTGGAGCACGCCAACTGAGGGTTACGGTGTCGCCAGGTTTTCGTGGGCACCCGCTGCCTTCTGTCGTTATCCGGGAGGGCGAACACGTGCGCGCCACGCCGGTTACCAACCTGGTACACCAGGTTTCTCTCCCTTCCTCCGCGATCTTTTCGCATGTGACAAGGGTGCGAGCCCGGACGTCGTCCGCGCACGACATCAAGAGTCGTGAAACTGGGCATAACGCCCGATAGGGATCGGCATAGACTGTAGCCAACCGATCACAGAGCGCACTGTCAGTAATCAGGAAACCCTTGCCACGCGGGGAATCCGCGCGGCCCGACCGCCAGCCGAAGCACGCGGCGCCCCTCCCCCGCCGGTCCGCCTCCTCCCCCGCACGCGAACCACGCACCGAGGGCCCGGGACTCCACCACGCTCCACGGAGCCGGGTTTCGGTCAGGCAGCCGTAGCACTTCGGGTACTCCGCATCGAGAAAAACGAGGCCGGAGAACGAAGTTTTGACCGAATACGCCACATGCCACTAAACGTGTCGCTAGAATCACTTAGCGTGACGCGGCCACGGGCGGCTTTCTTTGGCCTCCCACGTGCAAAGTTGCTTGGAGTGGTCGTACAATCACCTCGGGTGATGCCAATATAGACCTAGAGGGAATATTGGACATCCGGGCCAAGTGCCAGGATTAAGGCTCAAGGATCGGCACACAGATCCAGGAGGAGAGGCCGTACACATGTCAACTCGCACGCCCGAGGCGGAGCCCCTGTTGACCCCCGCCGAGGTTGCCACCATGTTCCGTGTGGACCCCAAGACCGTGACACGCTGGGCGAAGGCGGGCAAGCTGACCTCGATCCGCACCTTGGGCGGACACCGCCGCTACCGCGAGACCGAAGTCCGCGCCCTGCTGGCCGGAATCCCCAGCCAGCGTACGGAGTGATCTCCCCTGTCTGTGCCGGTTCCGGGGGGAACGGCCGGACGGGCTCCGGCCGCTGACAGCGGCTGACGAGGGTCGAGGGCGGGTCTTCCCACAGGAGGCCCGCCTTCCGCGTGTCCGGGCACTGGGGGGCGCCGAGCCCGGGAGTCCCCGCCGGACGGGACATCCGCGCGGGGACCGCGTCCGGGCACCCGGAGGCCCGGGCACGCGACGAAGCCGGGCGGCGGGCCCCGGAGGCACCGGCTAGAAGTCCTCGATCCGGTCGTCCATGGCGGTGGTGCGGTTGCGGGCCAGGAAGGTCGCGGCCGCGCCGCCGCCGACCGCCACCACCGCGGCGGTGATCAGCGCGGCGAGCGAACTGCCCGTGGTCGCCAGGCGGTTGTCGTCCCCGGCGGCCTCCTCCGGCCGCGGCGACTCCTCCTCCGGGTCGCCCTTGTCGCCCGGGGAGGGCGGGGTGGTGGCGGCGTAGGTGGATCCGAGCGCCCACGCGTCGGCGAAGTCCACCGCGAAGCCCCTCTCCTGGCCGACCTCGCCCACCTGCACCCACACGGTCATCCAGCTGCGGATCCCCCGTCCGTCCCAGTCCTCGTCCTGGTCCTGGAAGGTGGTCTCGTTGGCCTCGAAGCGGATGCGGACGGGCACCTCCAGGGCCACGTCGCCGTCCTCGTCGAACACCTCCAGGACCTCCTCCACGACGGTCCCGTCCGCGTTCTTGCCCAGCGGCCCGGCGGAGACGCCGAACGCGGTCAGGTCACCGTGCGCAAAGGTCGTCTCGGTCACGCCGTCGTACCCGGCGGTGGCCGTGGCGGTCACGTCCGCGAGGGTGAACTCCACGGCGTTGCCGTCGGCGGACACCGTCTCGGCGGAAGCCCCGTCGAGGAGGAGCACGTCCTCGGCCGCGCTCGGGGAGGGGCTGGAAGAGCTGGAGGGGCTGGGGGACGCGCCCTCCTGCGGTTCGCGCTGGGGTGCGTCGGAGGGTTCCTCGCTCGCCTGGGCAGCGCCCTGGTCGCCGGTGTCCGCGGTGGTGTCCCCGCCGCCCGCGGAGCCCTCGTCCGCGGCGTCCCCGTCGGCGGAGTCCCCGCCCGAGGGAGTCCTGTCGTCCGCTCCGGAATCCGTGCCTTCGCCCGTGCCGTCCTCGCCGTCGCCGCCGGTGCCGTCCGAGGAGGGCTGGTCCCGGAAGGGGGTGTCCTCCGAGGACGGTTCGGCCTCCGGGGAGGGGGACGGCGGCACGGAGGGCTCGGGCAGGTCCACCTCCGGCGGCACGTCGATCAGTCCGTGGGCGGCGAGGTCGGCGACCTCCATCCGGAAGGACGCGGTCCGCACGGTGGAGGCGGCTCGCGCGCTGTCGGCGTCGACCACGGTGTGGCTCTCGCCGTCGATCTCCAGGTAGGCGGCCATCGGCCCGAAGAGGTCCTCGGCCGCGGCGCTCCCCTCGGTCTCGCCGCCGAAGCCGGTGGCGGTGGAGTAACCGGTGACCACGTCGCCGTCGGCCACCCAGGCCTGCGCGTTGCCCCAGACGAGCTGGTCGGCGGAGGCGGGGAGCGCGGGCACGGCGCCGAACACTCCGAGAGCGACGAACAGGACGCCGCCGCGGACGAGGCGGCGCGCGGTCAGCTTGGCGGGAGACACCACAACACTCCTGTTGTATGCGGGGGATGTCCGACCCTGGGGTCGGCCCGTGCCCGCCGCGGACGGCGGACAGGGTAGCCCGGCCGGTCTGAGACGGCCGGTCGCGGTGTGCGGGGCGGATCGTGTCGGGGCCTTCCCGCCCCGGGAAGGTGACTCTGTGTCGGGCGGTGTGTGCGGGCGCCCTACCGCGAGCCTAACCTCTGGATCACAAAACGGAAACCGTCCACCGTGGGCCGGTCGGCCGGTACGCGGGCGCCGACCACCGGTCAACGGAGGCCGCCGCCGCGAAGTTCCGAGCACGACGCAAGGGCGCGGGAACCGGTCCGGGAGGAGTGAGGGCCGGACCGGGAGGGGGCGCAGCGACGCTGGAAGGGAACCGAGCGGTTCCGGGGCGGAGGACCGCCAGGCGGGGGAGCGTGCGCGCGGGAGAGGGGTCCGGACAACGGAACGGCCCCGGGGAACGTGTCCCCGGGGCCGGGTCGGCTCAGCCGACGCCAAGCGCGTGCTTAGCCCTCGCTGGTCTCCGCGGCGGAGTCAGCGGTGTTCTTCTTGCGGCGCGCGAAGTACGCGGCCAGGCCGCCACCGGCGGCGATCGCGGCACCGGCCGCGATCAGACCGGCGACCGGGCTGCCGGTCTGGGCCAGGGACTCGGCGTTCTCCAGCTTGTCCGGCTGCGGCTTCTTCTCGGTCTCGTCCTCCGGGTGGGTCGGCGCGGGCTTGTCGTCGCCGTCGTCACCGCCGTTGTCGCCACCGCCGTCGCCGATCTCGGCGGCACCGACGCTGGCGAGGCTCTCGGCCAGGTCAACGTAGTAGAACGGGGCCTCGGCGCCGTCGACGGTGAAGGTCACCGCGAAGCCGGTGTGGGCGTCGTTCCAGGTGACGCCGTTCTCCTCGTCGGCGTACTCCTCGACGTACTCGTACGACTCCAGGTCGATCACGACGGCGACCTGCTCGCCGCTGTCGAGGGTGACGACGTCCGGGTAGGAGATGTCGGCGACGTCGGCGCTGTGGGAGACCTCGCCGTCCCAGCTCTGGGTGGTCGTGGTGGTCACACCGGACAGGGTGGCGTCGAGGACGATCTCGTCCGAGCCGCTGACCAGCTCGGTGCTCTCCTCGTCCAGGACCAGGGTCTCGGGCTCGGAGGCGGTGGCGGGGTCGGTCTCGGGGGACGGGTCGGCCTCCGGCGTCTCCGGGGTGTCGGTCTCGCCGCCACCGGTGCCCTCGTCGCCGCCGGTCTCGCCGCCACCGGTGCCCTCGTCGCCGCCGGTCTCGCCACCGTCGGCACCCTCGCCGCCGGTGTTCTCGTCACCGCCGGTACCGCCGTCCTCGGGCTGGCCCTCCTCGGTTCCGGGCTCGGTCTCCTCGTCCTGGGGTGCCGGGGACTCCTCGGTTTCGGTCTCCTCCGCGGCCTCAGGCTCCTCGTCGAGGTTCTCCTCGACGATCTCCTCCACGTCGGAGACGGTGATCTGGAGGCGGGCGGTGTCCACGGTGGCCGTGGCGGTGACGCCTTCATCGCCGACCGTGGCGCTGCTGGTGCCGGAGAAGGTCAGCCAGTTGCCGACGGATCCGGAGTAGCTGTTGGTGGTCGTGCCGTCGTAACTGACGGCGACGCCCTCCCAGTTGCCGACGGAGGCGTAGGCCCAGCCGTAGTACTCGGTCTCGGCCGCGGCGGGAAGAGCCGTGGCGATGCTGAGCGCGCCGAGAGCAGCGAAAGCCGCTCCGCCCTGGAGAATGCGGCGCGCGGTAACACGAGTGTTCTTCAAGTCAATCCTCTTCGGATCGGCCGCAGTCCGCACTGGTCGGACTGGTCTGGATACGCGCGCCACCGGCTGACTGTGGGGAAGTCGCGGGAGCACAGGGCGCGAACCAGGATCGGATGGGGGATGGCGGGAGCACACAGAAAGCTCACTGCCAGCGGAAACAGGAGGGCGCGGCCGCGACCACCGGACGGAGGGGGCGCGGGAACCGGGCCGTGGAGTACTTCCGATTTCCTGACCCCGACCTTACATCGCCACAAAGCCGAAATTGCCCCGAAGCCCATCACGAAAAGATCACAGAGAAAGATGCGCTCACGCTGAGCGACATCCCAATTCCCCGTGGAAGTTTTTCTCGAAACCAGTAAACCGAACGCCGCATGCCGCGTCTTCCATAAGGAAGCGCGTCTCCCCGAAATGCCTTTCGCGCGCCCGCGGACGCGCGCCCCGCGTGACGGGCGGCGCACTCCCGGCCGGTCCCCCCGTAGGCCGCGGTCCCCCTCCCCGCGCTCCGGCTCCCACTCCCCCGCGCCCCTGCCGGACGCCCGGGGCGATGTCCGGGTCCCCGGAGCGGCTAGGTTGTGGGCATGCCCGTCTCCGCACCGTCAGGGCCCCGGAGCCGCGCCACCCGCGCCCTGTCACTCGCCTCCTTCCTCCTCCTCACCGCCGTCGCCTGCTCGGCGACGCCCGGGGCGCCCCCCGGCAGCGATCCCACCGCCGCTCTCCCCCTCCCCGGGCCGCAGGACGGCTCCGACGGCGATGACCGCGAGGCACCCGAGGAGGGGACGCAGGAGGGCCCGCCCGCGGGTCAGGGCCCCCTCGGCGACAGCGTCGTGGTCATCGACCCCGGCCACAACGGCGGCAACGCGTCCGCCCCCGACGAGATCAACGCGATGGTCCCCGCCGGGCCGAACGAGAAGGCCTGCGACACAGTCGGCGCCGAGACCGCGAGCGGCTACGCCGAGCACGAGTTCAACTGGCAACTGTCCGTGCTGGTCAAGGAGAGGCTGGAGGCCGACGGCGCCACGGTCGTCCTCACCCGCGAGGACAACGACGGCGTCGGGCCGTGCATCGACGAGCGCGCGGGCATCGGCAACGGGGAGGAGGCCGACGCGGCCGTGTCCCTGCACGCCGACGGCGGCCCCGAGACCGGTCGCGGGTTCCACGTGATCATGCCGGGCGAGGTCGAGGGCTTCACCGACGACATCACCGAGTCCTCCCAGCTGCTCGGTGAGGACATCCACCGCGCGTACCTGGAGGGAAGCGGCGTCCCCACCGCCGACTACCTCGCCGATGACGGCCTGGACGTGCGCACCGACCTGGGCGGGTTGAACATGTCCGACGTGCCCAAGGTGTTCCTGGAGGCGGGCAACATGCGCAACCCCGAGGACGCGGCGCTCATGGAGGACCCCGCGTGGCGGGAGCGGGCCGCCGACGCCATCGCCCAGGGGCTGGCCCTCTACCTCATGCGGGGATGAGGGGAGGGCGGCGCGGCCGACCGGCCGTCCCCACCGCCCGGCCGTACCCGGCCACAGCGCCCGCCGCTATGGCGGAGGCCACTCACCCATGGGCATAATGCGTCCATGACATCCCCTGCCCCGCGCCCCTTCCCCTTCCCCGGCTTCGACGTGGTCCTGCGCGGCTTCGACCGCCGCCAGGTGGACGACCTCGTCCACCGCGCCTCCTTCACTCTGGCCGCCCTCACCGGCGGCCCCGTCCTCACCGACGAGGACGGGCGGTCCGTCGACCTGCCCTCCGCACCCGCGCCCGACCCCATCACCTCCGCGGAACTGGCCGACGCCCCGGTGGACCTGGTCCTGCGCGGGTACGACCGCCACCAGGTGAAGGACGTCCTGTCCCGCCTCGTGGAGCTGCTGGCCGAGGCCGAATCACACACGACCCGGGGATAAACAGCCCTGCGAACCTCATCAACTGCACAATGGGGACCATGCCTCTGACACCGGCGGACATCCGCGAAAAGAAGTTCCACACGGTGCGTCTGCGCCCGGGGTACAACGAGGAGGACGTCGACGCGCTCCTCGACCGGATCGAGGCGACGCTCGTCGCCCTGGAGGGCGGCCCGCGCACGGGTGCGCTCATCACGGCCGAAGAGGTGCGCAACTCGCGGTTCCGCACCACGAGGCTCAGCCCGGGATACCGGGAGGACGAGGTCGACGACTTCCTCGACGTCGTGGTCGCCGACCTGGCCGGGCGCGGCCTCGGCCGCGCCCAGGACCAGTCGCCGCCGCTGCCGCCCCGCCCCGGTGCGGCGGGTGCCTCCGCGTGGCCGCGGCACCAGCGGCCCGGCGCGGACGGCCAGCAGCGCCCGTCCGAGCCGGGACCGCGGGAGGGCAGGCCCCGGCCGCCGCGGCGTTCCGGCATGACCCCGAGGGACGTCCGGGAGAAGCAGTTCGCCACCACCCGGCTGACCACCGGCTACAACGAGCAGGAGGTCGACGACTTCCTGGACCGGGCCGAGTTCACGCTGGACGTCCTCCAGCAGGGGCGGCCGGACCAGGCCACGCTCACCGCCGCCGAGGTGGAGCGGATCCAGTTCAGCACCACGCGCGCGCGGCCGGGGTACGACCCGGCGCAGGTGGACCACTTCCTGGACGTGCTCGCCGAGGAGCTGCGCGGGTACGAGCAGCCGCACTGACGGTGACTCCGGGTGAGGAGCGCGGGTGGGACGGGCGGACCGCGGGCCACGTGGGAGCCGGGCCGCGGTAACGGCCTCCGACACGGTCGAGCCTGGTGGGCGGGGCGTAGGGGCCGGCGGTCGCGGACACGCCGTAGCGCACACTCCCCATCCTCAGGAAAGCGGAAAGTAATATTTGGACACAGGTAGTAGTCATCCCCCGCTGTCCCGAAGACCGCGCCCCGAGGGGAGGCAGGATGTCCCACGCGATGCCGCCGGAGGGGCGCGCCACCGCATGTCCGGTGCGCGGTGCGCCCGACTGCTGCTCCGCCGTCGACGGGGGCACCAGAACCCGTCCCCGGGAGGGGCTGAGGGTGCTCGGCGCCGACGAGGAGGTCGTCCCGGCCTCCGCCCACCCGTGGGAGGCCCCGCTCCTGGCCGCGTGCGTGGGCGCGACCCTGCTGACGGCGGCGGGGCTGGTCCACGTGATGTGGTCGGTGTCGGGGTCGTGGCTGTGGGCGGCCGCCGCCCTGGCGGCGGTGCCCGCCGTGTGCTGGAAGGCGCGGGGGCTGCGGTACGCCCGGCGGCGGGCGGAGTCGGTGAAGATCTCGCCCACGCAGTTCCCCGAGGCCCACCGGATGGTGGTGGCGCTGGCCGCCGAGACGGGCCTGCCGCGGACGCCGGAGGCCTACGTCCGGGTGGGGCCGCGCCGCTGGGGGACGGACGCCGCCGGGCACGGGCTGCGCCGGTACCTGGTGCTGTCGGACGACCTGTTCGACCCGTGCGGCCGGGTCCGCGATCCCGAGGCGCTGGCCTTCCTGGTCGCTCACCAGATGGGGCACGTGGCCGCCGGACACACCGGTTTCTGGCGGCGGACGGCGACGCTGGGCGGGGAACTGGTCCCGGGCCTGGGGGCGGCGCTGTCGCGGGCCATGGAGTACACGGCCGACAACCACGCCTACGCGCACGTCCCCGAGGGCGCCCACTCGGTGCGCATCCTCGCCGGGGGCGGCAACCTGTACACGAGGGTCAACATGGGCGAGATGGCGGACCGCGCGCGCACCGACCGGGGCTGCTCGCTGCTGCTCTACCACCTGCTGACCCGACGGCCGGGCAACACCCGCCGCATGGCCGCGCTGCGCGACCGCACCCGGCGCGGCCGGATCTTCCTCTAGTGAACCGGCCCTCTGAACTGCGATGATCTTGTACTCATAGCGGGGTTCGACCGCCGAGACGCGCTATGAGTACAAGATCACGGCGGACGGGCCGGGCTCCGGATCAGTTCCAGTGGCGGCGCATGGTCCAGCGGTCGGAGGCGAGGTCGCGGGTGATGTCGATGATGCTCGGCTCCCCCGCGTCGGACTCGGCCGAGACGCGGAGCAGGTGGATCTGCGTGGCCGGGACACCGGGCCCGCCCGGGCGGGCGGGCCAGTCCCCGATGACCCTGCGCACGCGGTAGGCGCGACCGCGCCAGGTGAACTGGGCGGGGGTCCCGCCCTCGGTGGAACGGACGTCGATCTGCTCGTTCAGAAGACTCACACCGCCAGCTTATCGAACACCAGTTCGAACAAGTCAAGCGTTCCCGGCCCGTGTCGGGGGCCGCGCCCGGCCCCGACGGGTCAGTCCGCCCAGGACCGGTCGTACTCGGGGTGGGCCCGGTACACCCCGGCGAGGTACTTGACCGCCAGCCGCCAGGCCAGCAGCTCCGACCAGGGATCCCCGACGGCGCCCGGCCGGGCCTCGGGAAGGGGGCCCGTGGCACCGGGGGCCGCGGCCGGTTCGAGGCTGCGCATGCCCGTGCGGTGGGCGTCGGCGTACCCGCGGACGATCTTGCGCTTGGCCGCGACCTCCGCCAGCGCCCGGTCACGGCCGCGGGTTCCCGCGGGAACGGCCTCCGACGCACGCTCGTCCTCGTCCAGACGCGCGTTGAGGAACTCGACGATGGTCAACGGACCACTCCCCTCCTGTCCACCACTGCCCCAGGGCCCGGTGTCGGACCCGTACCCGCTCCGGACCGCTTCCGCGGCGTCCCGGAGCGGGGCGGGGCGCCTTCGTCCGGTTCCGGCCACGGCCCCCGCCCCGGCCGTTCGCCCCACGCGCCCCCGCACACGCCCGCGGGCGCACCACACCCCCGGGCCTCACGCCGGGTCGCAGCCCTCGAACTGGGGCACGCTCGTCACGAGCTGGAGGTCGGTCTCGCCGAACCAGGTCTCCAGCAGATCCGCGGCGGTGCCGTCCCGGTACATCTGGTTGATGGCCCTGTTGACCTCCTCGCAGGCGCGCACGTCGCCGTGGGGCAGGCCGACGCCGTACTTCTCATCGGTGAAGGGCTCGTTGACGAGCCGGAAGGTGCCGGGTTCCTCGGCCAGGAACCCGGCCAGGATCAGGTTGTCGGTGGAGACGGCGTCCACCTCGCCCTCGCGCAGGGCTTTGATGCAGGCGCTGTAGTTGGACGCCTCCCTCTGCTCGACGTCGATGCCCAGGCCCTCCCTGATGCGGGCGGCGGAGTTGGAGCCCTCCTCATGGCAGACGCTGCGGCCCTCCAGGTCGCGCACCCCCCGGACGTCGGTGTCCTCGTCGCGCACCAGCACGTCCTGCTTGGCCACGTAGTAGGGGCCGCCGAAGGTGACCTCGGTCTTGCGGGCGGGGGTGATGGAGTAGGTGGCCACGACCATGTCCACATCTTCGTTGATCAGCTCCCTCTCGCGGTCGGCGGAGGTGATTCCGGTCACCTCCACATCCTCGGCGGCGAAGCCGAGCCTGCCGGCGATGTAGAGGGCCACGTCCACGTCGAAGCCCGTGAGGTCGCCGTTGTCGTCCTCCGCCCCCAGCCTGGGCTGGTCGGTCTTGACTCCGACGGTCAGCGAGGCGGCGTCGAGGATCGACTCCTCCTCACCCAGCACCACGGAGCAGGCGGGCAGTCCGATCACCGCCGCGGCGGCCAGGGCGACCGCGGCGGCGGTGCGCTGGTGTCGAAACCTCATCGGTCTGTTCCTCGTCTCTCTGGGGGTGCGGATCGGGGGGCGGGACCGGGACGGTGGCGGAACTGGGGTGTGAGCGGCCCCGGGCTCAGCGGTACTCGGCCAACCGGGGGCGGATCCCGAGCGCGATCAGGACCAGCAGGAGGGCCGTCGCGGCGGGCAGCAGCCACTCCCAGGGGGCGAGCACCGCGCCACCGCGGTCGATTCCCCTGTGGAACTCCTCCTTGTGCTGGCCGAACAGCTCCGCCAGCGCGTCCTCGTAGGCCTGGAAGGCACCGTCCTCGGCGTCCGCGACGTCCACGCGGATGTCGACGGCCCCCGCGATGTCGCCGTCCTCGGCGGCCGAGCGCAGTGCCCGGTCCTCGGCCTGGAGTGCGTTGTAGGACTCCAGCACCTTGGCGAGCGCGTCCTCCTGGCCGGTCAGTTGCGCGACCCGTGCGTGTTGTCCGAGGTAGCCGAGCGTGCCCGGGTCCTCGTCCTCGGGCCCGGAGCCGTCCGGCTCCGGCGGATCCGGGTAGGCGGCGACCACGCCCTCGATCGCCGTGTAGTACTCCTCCAGGTTGTCGGCCGGGCGGTACAGCACCTGCTGCGCCCGTTCGAAGTAGACCTGTTGGTAGTTGTCGGCTTGGTATTTGTCGTCCATGTCCCATTCGAGCAGGTAGCGGCTCTGGTCCGCCTGCATGTCGGTGGAGATGGCCCCGGCCCGGGACAGCGCCATGGCCGCGTCCAGCCCCTCCTCCTTGGCCTCGCGCTGGTGCCCGCCGCTGACGGTCAGAACGAGGGCCACCCCGCCGGTGAGCAGGACGGCGGCCGCCATGGCGGCCAGCAGCGGCGCGCTGAACCGGCGTCGGAACCGCACGCGCAGGTACAGCTGGAGGCCGAGCAGCGCGGCGACGGCGACCGCGCCGGCCGCGCTCACCCAGAGCATGCCGAGCACGACGGAGGACCGCCCCTCCTCGTGGTTGGCGCGCACGTCCGCCGACGCTTCCAGTCCCAGGTTGAACGCCTTGGGCAGCAGTTCGGTGTGCATCAGCCACGTGGCCTCGCGGTAGGTCTCCAGAGCCGCCCCGTCCACCTGACCGGACGGGGCCCGCGCCTCGTCGTTGAGCACCTGCGCCCGGCTGGCGAGCTGCTCGTAGGCGCCCATCCCGTCCTGGACCGCCTTGACGTTGGACCCTTCCGCGCTGTCTTCGCCTTCGCCTTCGTCTTCGTCTTCCTCAGTCAGCGAGGCGGCCTGGAGCAGTGCCTCGTTGGCCCGCGCCCGGCTGGCCTCGTACTGCTCCCGGGCGTTCTCGCGGTCCGATCTCAGATCGTCGTCGGTGCCCATGAGCAGCATGTCGACCACGCGGGCGTCCATGTCCGCGAGCGCCAGGTACAGGTCGGTGGTCGCCAGTGCCTGGGGCCCGGCGTCGACCCCGAGCACATGCAGGTCCTCACGGGTCTGGCCGAGGGTGGCGGCCGCCGAGCCGAAGAGCCCGAGGACGGCCAGCACGCACACCGAGGACAGTAGCCACACCCGGGCCGGGGTGGTGCCCGCCCAGCGGCGGAGCCCGGAGGCCCGTTCACGCGCGCCGGACCCGCCCCGTCCCCGTCGGGGCGTGCGGGAGCCCTTCCGCGCGGGCCGGCCGCCCGGTACCGCCGGGAGCGCGCCGTGCGGGGCGTCCGGCGACCTGGCCCCGGTCCCGTGCGGGGCCCGGTCGGGGGTGGGGGAGGTCAACGGGGCTCACCTCTTCTGGAGGATGATGACGGTCCATGCGCCGACGTAGATCCGGTCGCTGTCATGCAGGGGAACCTCCACGTTGGGGGCGATGGGGTTGGCGGTCCCGTTGACCATGGTGCCGTTGGTCGAGCCCGGGTCGAGAAGGGCCCAGGTGCCGCCGGGCTTGGCGACGAGGATCGCGTGGATGTGGGAGATCGCCGGGTCGCCGCCGGGGCCGCCCAGGTCGATCTCGGGGGTGAAACCGCGCGTGGCGCTGCGCCGTCCGATGTGCACCCTGTCCCCGTTGAGCGGCACCCGGCGCTGCGCGCTGCCCTTGGGGAAGGAGATCTGGTCGGGGTCGAGCATGCCCTGGTGGACCATGTACTGGTAGTAGGCGGGGTCGGCGACGACGATCGCGCGCCAGCGCACGCCCGTGTTCACGCGCCGGTGGCCGTCGGAACGCGAGGCGAAGTCGTATCCGCACTCCTCGCAGAACCGGCCCGCGCGGGAGGTGCCGCACTCGGGGCAGGGGCCTCCCCGGGGCAGGGTCACCGGGCGCGGCGGCGCGGGGGGCCGCGCCGGGGCCACGGGCGGTGTGGGCGGTGTCGGATGGCGCTGCGACGGGGGCCTCGACCCGGGGGTGTGGGCCTGGAGGCGCAGCCCGCAGACGTCGCAGAAGTCGGTCGCGGTGGAGCGGTGCCCGGAAGGGCAACTCGGCATGGGTCCCTCCTACCCGGATACGGGGGCACCGCCGGTGTCCGGCCCGCTCTGTCGCGGCCGGGTCCGTACGGTCCGGGTCGAGTTGGTGTCCAGGGTCATCTCGTCGACCTTGCTGACACCGGGTTTGAGCCGGACGGTTCCGATGACGGGGTCGACCACGTCGACGACCCTGCCGAGGAGCCTCGCGGTCTCCTCGTTGCCCGACTCGTGGGCGAGTGCGACGGCGCGGCCGAGCCGCGCGGTGGCGGTGTCGTCGTCGCCGTCGCGACGGGCCGCGAGCCCGTCCTGGATGGCCTGGGCCAGTTCGGCCTGACCCGTGTAGTGGGCCACGCGGGGGTTGATCTCGGTGGCCCGGTCCTCGTCCGTGGTCCACTCCGCGAGGATGTTGCCCGAGGCGAGGACCTGGTCCTCGGCCCCCGCGGCCCCGGGGAGCACCATGCGTACCCACCCGGCGCGCAGCTGACGGCCGGGGGCGCCGGGCGGCACCCGGACGCACACGTGGTAGTCGCGGCTCTCGGTCCCCCAGGACCCCGTGGGGTAGTCGCCCGACTGGGGCACGCGTTCCACGCCGCGGCCGGTGAGGTCGCTGACGGTGGGGGCGACCTGCTTGACGTGGCGCACGACGGCGTTCTGGGGCGTCCACAGCCGCAGCACCACGTCGGCGACGGCCTTGCCCATGGAGGCCTGCGCCATCGCCCGGAAGTCGGCCACCATGTCGGCGGGGTCGGCGATGATGCCGGGGCCGCCGCCGAGCAGGGCGGAGTCGATCCGGCGCAGCTCCTCGACCTTCCAGTCGGTGCCCACACCCCGGCAGTCGCAGACGAAGGAGCCCGCGACGCGGTCGAGCGTCTGCCCGAAGACCGCGGCGGACTCGTTGTTCTGGCCGTCGGTGAGCAGGATGGCGTGCTTGATGCCGCCGTCGACGGTGGCGAACAGCTCGGCGGTCCGGGTGAGCCAGGAGCCCATGCTGGTGCCGCCGTCGGCGCGCAGCCCGCCGATCGCCTCCTCGGCCTCGGCGCGGGTGACGGCATCGGCCCGCACCATCCGCCCGCCGCCCTCGGGGTAGAGCACGGAGGCCCCGCTGTGCCCGGCGACCACCGCGAAGAGGACGCCCTCGCGCAGGGCGCCCACGGCGGCGCGGGCGGCCTGCTTGGCCGCGTTGATCTTCGCGCCGTACATCGAGCCGGAGGTGTCGACGATGATCACCTCGGCGGCGCGCACCGACGCCTCCACCACCACGGAGCTGGTGGAGGTGACGCTGACGATCGCGTGCACCTCGCGTCCGCCCATCGGCAGGAAGGCGTTCTGGTCGACCTCGACCCGAAAGCCCGGCTCGGCCGCGCGCTCAGTCGTGTCCGGCACGGGGACCCCCAGCGGGCACGGGAATGATCACGACGGTGATGTTGTCCTTGCCGCCCGCCTCCAGGGCGAGGTCGACGTAGGAGCGGGCGGCCTCGTGGGGTCTGGCCCCCGCTCCGGGGACGGCGTCGGTCAGGGCCTGCGCCTCGGGAAAGTAGTTCCACAGGCCGTCGCTGCACAGCACGACGGCACCGGGGCCGGTCGGGGTCACGGTGGAGATGTGGGCGTCGATCTCGCCGGAGTCGGCGCCCATCCACGCGACGAGGGCGTGGGCGTTGGACGAGCGCATCGCCTCCTCGCGGGAGAGCGCTCCCATCTGCACCATCGCCTCGCTCCAGGAGTCGTCCCTGGTCAGCAGGGCCGAAGCGCTGGAGGCAGGGCCTCCGGAGAGCCAGTAGGCGCGGCTGTCGCCGACCCAGCCGACGGTGACGGTGCCCGCGGCGGGGACGTACACCGCCGACACGAAGGTGCACGCGGGCGCGGAACTGGGTGAGTCGGCGATCCCGGCGACCGCCTCGGCGGCCCGGATCATCGCCGCGCCGGTGGCCTCGCGGGGGTCGGCACCCCGGCTGACGCGCTCGGCGAGGACGGCCACGCCGGTCTCCGCGGTGACGCGGGAGGCCTCGTCCGAGCGCGGCGAGCTGGACACCCCGTCGCAGACCACGGCGCAGACCACGCCGGGCGCGCGGGGGTTGTCGGCGTCGATCACGCGGATCGCCATGGCGTCCTCGTTGCGTTTGTGCCGCAGCCCCCGGTCGCTGACGCCGACGGCGGCGCGCGTGCGCACCTCGACGTGGTCGCGCCCGGTGGGCTGGAGGAGGCCGCACCGCTCGCAGTAGCCGTCGACGACCGCTCCGGGACACCACGCGCACAGGCCGGGGCTGGCGGGCCGCACCGGGTTGCTTCCGGTGGCGGGCGGCGCCCAGTCGGGGACGGCCTCCGGCTGGTCGGGCCGGGGCGCGGAGGGCGCGAACGAGGGCAGGCTGTCGCGCCGTATCGGCTGGGTGACCATGGAGTCGGCCGCGTGCGGGGCGGAGTCGGGCAGCGCCTCCGGAGGGGGCGCGTCCCGCCCGCCCGTGTCGACGGCCCGCAGACTCACCTGCGGAGCCGTCGGGGCACCGTCGTCGGGCACCAGGCCGGGACGCGCGTCGGCGTCGGGCGGCACGGCACCGGACGGGCCCGGGGTCCCCCCGGTCCGCGCGCCGCCACCGGCCCCGTCCCGGGCCCACCCGCCGGGCGGCACGGCACCAGCCAGGCTCGTCTGCGGGGCGGTGGGTATCCGGTCGGGGTGCCCGGCGGTCTCCGCGCCCTCGGGAAGGGGGCGCCCGCACCCCTCGCAGAAGGCGTCCTCCGTGGACACCCTGTCCGAGCAGGCGGGGCAGGTCCGCACCTTGGTCATGGCCGTTCCCTCGTTCCTCACAGCAGCGTCACGGGGCGTAGGGAGTTGGCCCTGTCGACGAGCTCATAGCGTTCTGACGGCGCGACGACGCGCTGGGCCAGCGCGCGGTAGCGGCGCTCCAGGTTGCCCCGCACGCCGTTCTCGGTGAACGGGGCGCCGAGCAGCCCCTCTTCCGCCGGTGCCCCCGCACCCGAGCCGAGCCAGTCCAGGGCCGACTCCAGGACCCGGACCGCCAGGCGGTCGGCGGACTCGCTGTCCAGACCGATCCGTTCCAGGCGCCGTCCGGCCTGCACGAAGTCGGCGGCCGCGGTGCCCTGGTGGTGCGTCGCGAGCACCGCGATCAGCGCGGTCTGGGCGTGGACGTGCAGCCGGGACAGCTCCGGGACCGTGTCCAGGACGGCGGTGGCCGCGGCCCGGTCCCCCTGGGCCAGGCGGATACGGGCCAGGCCGAACGCGGCGCTGACGAAGGAGCGGTCGGTGTTCCAGACCGTCCGGAACTGGCGGGCGGCGGTCTCGTACTCGCCGGTCCGCTCGCAGGCCAGGGCCAGGGCGAGCTTGGGCGCGAGCTCCCCGGGCAGGTGGTCGTACAGCTCGTCGAAGTGGTCGCGGGCCTCACGGAACCGGCCGGTGCTCAGCTCGGCGACCGCCGTGTACCACAAGGTGCGCCAGTCGCCCGGGGCCGCCTCCTCGAAGCGCTGGATGACGTCCTCGGCCTCGTTCTGGCGGCCGACGGTGACGAGCGCGCGGGCCAGCATCAGCAGGGTCTCGGGGGTGGGCGCGGTCATGGCGCGCAGCGCGGGGACGAGCTCCTCGGGCGGCAGGGTCCGGAATCCGCGCAGGTGCTGGGCGGCCGGGTCGGACTGGTCGATGAGGGGCGCGGGGAGCAGCGCCGCCGCGTCGGTGGGCGGGGGCGCGACGAGCATGCGGTCGGCGTTGTGGGTGCCGGGGTCGGGCCCGGCGGCGGGGTTCTCCGCGCCGAACAGGGTCGAGGGGCCGGGGCGGGGTGTGCCCTCCAGTTCGGAGAGCACCTCGCGCAGGACGCCGGTGAGCTGGTCGGCCATATCCTCGGCGTCGTGGAAGCGCAGTTCGGGATCGCTGTGCGTGGCACGGCGCAGCAGCCGGTCGAAGGACGCGTGGCGCTGGAGCAGCGGCACGGTCTCCCGCGGCGGGATGCTGTGCGGGTGGTCGCGCGTGTGGCTGAAGCGGAAGCTGAGCACGGCCAGGGCGCGGCCGACCGAGTACAGGTCGGCGCTGACCGTGGGGCCGGGGTCGCGCAGCTCGTCCTCGGGCACCCGGTACCCGGGCGTGGTGTAGACGTCGCTGACGGTGTCGTCCATGCGCCGCACGGCGCCCAGGTCGATGAGCTTGATCTGCTCCTCGCTCTGGATGACGTTGTCGGGTTTGAAGTCGCAGTAGAGCAGGCCTTTGGAGTGCAGGTAGCCCAGGGCCCGCAGGACCTCCAGGCCGTAGGCGATGACCTGGTCCGGGGGCAGGACGGCGTCGGGGTCGTTCTGGCGGCGCTCGGCGAGCAACTCCTGAAGGGACTTGCCGCCCACGTACTCCATGACGATGTGGCCGCCGGGGATGCCGGTGCGCGGGTCGGGGTGCTGGGAGAAGTTGATGATCTTGACGATGTTGGGGTGCTCGACCTCGGAGAGGAACGCGCGCTCGGCGGCGGCCGTCTTGTGCGCCTCGGCGTCACCGGCGTTGAGCAGGCCCTTGAGGGCCACCCAGCGGTCGTTGACGTTGCGGTCGCGGGCCAGGTAGATCCAGCCGAGGCCGCCGTGGGCCAGGCAGCCGAGCACCTCGTACTGACCGCCGACCATGTCCCCGGGGGAGAGTTTGGGTGTGAAGGAGTACTGGGTGCCGCACCTGCGACAGAAGCCCTCGGTGCGTCCGGGCTGGTCGCCCTGGGTGCGGCCGACCCGCTCGTAGCAGTTGCCGCAGAAGCGGTTCTTCTCCGAGACGACGGGGTCGTCCATGACGGCGTCGGAGGGGTTCCGGTAGGGGACGAGGGGCACCTGGACCATGCCCATGCCGAGCATGCCGCGGGAGGATCGGCGGCTGCCGCGTCCGGGGCCGCTGATGCTGGTGCCCGATGTCGCGGAGGCGCTGCGGGGACCGGAGCGCCCCGAGAGCCTGATGTTGCCGGAGGCGGGGCGGGAGTGGACGGAGTCGCCGCTGAGGGGGTCCGCGGAGGAGTTCGGGCCGAGGGAACGCTGCGGGTCGGAGGTCGGCGGCACGGGTCGCTGCCGGGCGGCGGGGACGGGGTCCGCCGGGGGCCGTACGTGCGCGGGGGCCAGGCCGCACACACCGCAGAAACCGTCCTCGATCCGGCCGGGGCAGCCGGGGGCCGTGCATTTCGTCATCTGTTCACACCACCATCGCTCTCGCCGTCTGACGCGCCCGGTCCCGGTGTGGTTCTGTTCACAGCGGAATCGGTTCCGCCGATTTCCTGGAGCGCCCGCTGGTACGCGGAGAGGGCGACCGTGGCCGCGCGCAGGTCGCAGGGCGCGGTCCACAGCTCCCAGTGCGCCGTGCTGTGGAGCCGGGCCAGGCGCGCGTTTTCGGCGGCGCCGAGCCGGACCGCGCGGGAGTGGTAGGCGTCCAGGCGACCGCGCAGCTCGGCGCGGCGTTCCAGGAGGCCGGTGAGGTTGGCCTCGCGCTCCCGGGCGTCGTCGGCGGCCTCGTGGACGGCGCGCTGCACCTCGCCCAGGCGGGCGCCGAGTTCGCGCCACCGGCCTTGGGCCCGCAGGGCGTCCATGGCGCCGATGTGCGCCCGCAGCGCGGGGACCGGGTCGGACACGCCGACCGCGGCGGGCGAGGAGATCTTGGCGACCACCTGTTCACGCAGCGCGCGGGTGCGTTCCACGGCCTTGCCGACGTCGTCGATGGCGAAGCCGAGCCGTTCGACGCTCTCGCCGTAGGAGTCGCGCATGCGCAGGGCGTCGCGGAGTTCGCCGCGTACGCGCTCCAGCCGCAGGCGCAGCCGTTCGAGGGCGGACGTGTCCACGCGGCCGTCCTCGACGAGCGCGAGGGGGTCGCGGCGGACGGTGGCGCCGACCGCGTCCAGGTCCACGCGCAGGGACTCGTACTCGTCCTCGGCGAGTGCCACCATGTCGGAGAGGGTGCCGATCTCGTGCCACATGGCGTCGAGCTCTCCCAGGCGCGGGTGGAGGGCGTCCCAGGCCGTCTCGGCGGCCGAGATGACCTCGGTGGCCTCCTCGTAGTCGGCGGACATGCGGGCGACGGCGTCGGCGAGGGTGACGGACTCCCGCCCGGTGTGGAGCAGCCCGCGCTCGTGCAGCGGGACCTCCCGTGCGGGCAGCGGCACGGAGGCGTCGTTGAGCAGGGAGGTCAGGGTGATCTGGTCCTCGGGGCCGCACGCGCGGGCCCGGATGCGGTCCGCCCTGTCGACGACGCTGCGGAAGGCCTCGTAGACCGTCCACAGGCTGCGGACGTGCCCGCTGGCGTGCTCCCAGCGCCGCCGGGTGCGCCCGACGAGATCGGCTTCCTGGAGCATGCGGTGGCCGACGTGTCCGTCCAGGTCAGCGAGGTTGAGGGAGATCCTGTCGGCCTCACCGCGCACACGGTTGAGCGCGTGGTCGATGCCCTCCCAGCTCATGGGCGGCATGCTCGCCCCGGACGCCCTGGCCACCTGCCGCCTTCCTCCCCGGCGCCCACGCACGCTCCCCGCAGCCGTCTGGGGCGTGGACGGTCAATGGTCCTTTGCCTAGACAAGAGTCTGGCCCCCGGCTTCGCGAACTACAAGAGAAAGCCCGGTTTACGGCCATGAACGGCCACTGGCGCCCCGTTTGCGGTCCAGAGGGCACATCACGTGACAGAGGTTCTCTCTCGTCACTCCCGTCGCTCCGGTCACTCCCGTCACGGTTTCGGGGGTCGAGTTCGGCCCAGGACATCCAGGACGAAGCGGGCCCGATCGGCGACCGGCACGCGCGGCAGTTCCACCAGCTCGTAACCGCACGCCGGGTAGGCCTCGGTCATCGCCCGGTGGGTGCGTTCGGCCTCCTCCCGGGACTGGTGGCGCTCGGCGTCGCCGACGAAGATCTCCGGCCACGGCGGGGCCACGAAGACCCGGCGGTGGTAGCGGAACCGGCGGGCCGCCTCGGTGACGTGCCCGGGGACCGGAAGGCCGCGCAGGCGGAGGTAGCCCACCAGGTCGGGGACGCCCCGGTCACAGAAGACGGGGCCGGGCAGGGACGAGGCCTCGCGGTGTGAGCGCATCTCCCACGAGAGCATGAGTTCGGCGAACAGGGCGTCGTCGCGCCAGGCCAGCCCCCGGCCGCCGATCTCGCGCTGGTCGCGGATGACGGCGCGTCCGGCCTCCGGGGTGCGCGCGTACCCGAGCGAGGCCAGGTGGTCGATCAGGGTGGTCTTGCCCGACCCGGGCCCTCCGGTGACGACGACGAGGTGCTCCATGGTGCTCCACAAGGTGTTAGGCGGCCCGGGAGTGCCGGGCGGGTTCGGCGCGTCTTCTCGGCGGGGGTACTGGTGCCGTTCTCCGACAGCGCGGCGGGGCGCCCGGCCGGGGTGTCCCGGCCGGGCGCCCTCCGGGACCGGCGTTGGCCGGACCCGGCTCAGGCGGGCAGTTCCGCCTCGACCAGGTCGGCCGCGTAGGAGGTGCCGCCGGCCTGGAGCCGGGCGCTGACCTCGGCGAGGCGGCGGGCGACCCCGGGGTCGGCGGTCAGCTCCAGCAGGGCCGCGCGCAGCCGCTCCGCGCTGGCGTCCTCGGTGTCGATCCGCCGGGCGACGCCGAGTTCCGCCAGGCGGTCGGCGTTGTCGAACTGGTCGACGGCCTGCGGGACGGCGATCATCGGTACCCCGGTGTAGAGGCCCTCGCTGGAGCCGCCCATACCGGCGTGGGTGACGAAGGCGTCGGCCTGGCGCAGGACGGCAAGCTGTGGCACCCACGTGTGCACCTCGACGTTGTCCGGCACCTCCCCCAGCTCGGCGGGGTCCACGTGTTTGCCGATCTGGAGCACCACGTGCCAGTCGGGCAGGCCGCCGAAGGCCTCCAGGCAGGCGCGGTAGAACCCCGGCTGGTTGGTGAAGGCCGATCCCAGGGACACCAGCAGGACGTTGTCGGCGTCCGCCGGACGGGCCCACTCCCCCTGGTCGGCCCGGTCGCCCAGGCACGGCCCCACGAAGGTCACCGTGTCGGCCACGGTGTCGGCGAAGGGCTGCATCTCGCGCGGGATCAGCGCCAGCGCACGTTCCGGCGACCCGGCGAAGGAGGAGTGGTCGAGTCCGGTGACGCCGTTGTCGGCGAGCCAGGCGTCGAGCTTGGCGTAGTGCTCCTCGGCCCCGGGCTGGGCGCGCAGCCACTTCAGGACGGTGTCACCGTAGTCGGCCCAGGCCACGTAGGTGGGCGAGAGCTGCACGGAGGGGATGTCCCAGTTGACGGCGAGGACCCGGGCGGCGAACCCCGAGATGTCGTACAGGAACAGGTCGGGGCGGTCTCCGTCGTAGGCGGCGCGCAGGGCGGGCAGCTGGTTGATCGCCTCGTCCAGGAAGATGTCCATGCCCTTGACCGGGTCGTCCGGCCAGGTGTCGTCGCCGGTGGGCAGGATGGTGGAGTAGGGGACGAGTTCGGCTCCGGCTCCGGTGATGGTGTCGGCCAGCAGGGGGTCGTTGGCGTAGGTGACGCGGTGGCCGCGGTCCACCAGCTCGCGGATGACCTCCAGGCTGGGCAGGACGTGGCTCACGGTGGGAGTGCCGACCATGGCGATGTGGGCACGGCGGTTCATGGTGCTTCTCCAGACACGGGCGTTCACGGGTAGGACTGAGGGGCACCGGGCCCCGTGGCGGGGCCGGGTGCGTCGCGGCGTCGGTGACGCCTGTCTAGCCGTAGATCTGGAGGTGCATGCGCGCCATCGTAGCCACACGGCAGGCCGGTGCGCACCTGCTTTTGGGCGCGGTCCCGCGGGCTCGAATGCCCTCCGTGCCCCTTTCGGAGGTGCCTGTGCCCGTTTCCGGTATCCGGGCGGACCGCCGCGGCGCGCTCCCCGTCAGCGGGGGCCGGCCTTCTCAGCGGGGCTCGTCGGGACCGCCCTCGTCGCCCGGGGCCCGGTGTCTGCCGCCCGGCTGGTCGTCCCAGCCGCCGCGGTCGTCCTGGGCCTCCCCCCGGTCCCGGCGGGTCCCCCGGTCCGGGTCCTCCCACCGGCCCCCGTCGCCCCCGGCGCCGCGCTCACCCCACCGGTCCAGGTCGTCGTTATCGGCTCGGTCAGCACGGTCTTCGAGGAGGTCGCCGGGGCGGGTCCCGTGGTCGTACGGCTCCGCGGGCTCCTCGGGCTCGCCGAGACCGGCGAAGGCGGGCGCGTCCTCCGGGGCCAGGAAGGCCTCGGCGGCGCCGCGGAGCCGGAACCCGGCCACGGCCATGACCGCGCCGAAGATGACCGCGTACATCGCGATCACGAACATGATGGCCTGCGCGCCCTCCAGCGGCCAGAACCACAGCAGGAGTCCGAAGACGACCGAGAGCGCCCCGACGAAGACCAGCAGCCACTCGGAACTGATGTGCGCGCGCAGGCGGACGGCGGTGACGATCTCGGCCACGCCGGTGACCACGGCCCAGACACCGATGACGAACACCAGCGCGACGATCGCCGCGACCGGCCAGACCAGGGCGACCAGTCCCACAATGGCGCTGAGGACCGCCTGGACGACCAGGGGGACCCGGACGCCGGAGGACGAGCGGTAGGCCGCGTACCCCAGGGCCGCGGCGTCGACCAGCGCGTAGGCGCCGAAGACGACCGCCAGGACCACCAGGGTCTTGCCCGGCCAGATCAGCGCGACCAGACCGAAGAGGACCGCCGCGACCCCCCGCAGGACCACCAGCCACCAGTTCCGGCTCAGCTCACCGAGCAGGTCGCCGGCCCACGCGTACCTGACCATCGTCTCCCCCTCCTTCGCACGGCCCCGTGCGGTAACCGCACCCTGCCCCTTCCCCCAACGTCGCACACGGACGACAGCGGTCCGCAAAATACGGGGAAAGGCAGCCCGTACGGGTGATACCCGGGCGCGCGGGGGGCCGAACAGCTCGGACGCGGCTGTGGACAACGCGCGGGAGCGCCCGCCCCGTCTGACGCGGGCGGGCGCTCCTGTGTGCCTCGGGGGTGTGCCTACCCCTGGCCGGGGAGCCGGCGCTCGGAGGAGCCGACGTAGTGCTGGCGCGGGCGCGCGATCCGGAAGGCCGGGTCACGCAGCTGCTCGCGGTAGTGGGCGATCCAGCCGGGCAGGCGGCCGATGGCGAACAACACGGTGAACATGTTGGTCGGGAAGCCCATGGTGCGGTAGATGACGCCGGTGTAGAAGTCGACGTTCGGGTAGAGCTTGCGCTCGGTGAAGTAGGAGTCGGAGAGCGCGGCGGCCTCGAGCTTGAGGGCGAGCGCGAACAGCTCGTCCGGGTTCTCGTCGCGGTCGAGGATCTGGCTGGCCAGAACCTTGATCTCCTTGCTGCGCGGGTCGAAGTTCTTGTAGACCCGGTGGCCGAAGCCCATGAGGCGCATCTCGCGGGCCTTGACCTTCTCCAGGAAGTCCTCGATGGAGATACCCGAGTCGCGGATCTCCTCCAGCATCTCCAGGACGGCCTGGTTGGCGCCGCCGTGGGACGGGCCGGAGAGGGCGTTGATGCCCGAGGCCACGCTGGCGTAGATGTCGGCCTTGGAGGAGCCGACGACGCGCACGGTGGCGGTGGAGCAGTTGAGCTCGTGGTCGGCGTGCAGCACCAGCAGCATGCCCACGGCCTGGTTGAACAGGTCGCCGAGCTCGCTGTCGGCGTGGACGTCGCCGAAGGTCATCCGGATGAAGTTGTCGACGTAGTCGAGCGAGCTGTCCGGGCCGATCGGCTTCTCGCCGATGGAGTTGCGGTAGATGCGGGCCGCGATCGTCGGCAGCTTGGCCAACAGCCGGATCGTGGCGAGCTCCACCTGGTCCTCGTCGCCGGGGTCGACGCTGTCGTCGTAGTAGGCGGCGAGGGTGTTCACGGCACTGGCCATGAGGGACATGGGGTGGCCGTTGCGGGGCATCGCGTCGATGAGCGCGCCCATGTCGGCCGGGATGTCGGCGTTGTCGCGCAGCTTGTCGGCGAACTCCTTGCGCTGGCCCGCGTCGGGCAGCTCGCCGTAGATCACCAGGTAGGCGACCTCCAGGAAGGTCGCGCCCACGGCGAGGTCCTCGATCGGATACCCGCGGTAGCGCAGGATCCCGGCGGCCCCGTCGATGTAGGTGATCTCCGAGCTACACGAAGCGGTGTTGCCGAACCCCGGGTCCAGGGTCGTCATCCCCGTCGACCCCAGCAGGGTCTTCAGCTCGATGGTGCGCTCACCCTCGGTACCGGTGAACACCGGCAGCTTCAGCACGCCGCCCTCGTAGTGGAGCTCCACCGTGCGCTCTTTGTCGTCTTCGCTCATGCCCGAGGTCAACCTTTCCAGGCGGGGGATACGTGAGGTGCGTCATACGCGGGGCGGTCCGCCGCCACGTTCCTGCTTCACTCGTTATTGTTCTGTTTTGTTAAACGACGGTTAAGCAAAATCATATAAGTTTCACCGATTCACGAACAGGTGACATGCAACACATACCCACACGTGCACCGAATTACCGCCAGGTGAAGATTTACAAACTTTGCCAGCCGTCGATTACTTCGTGATCGCCCTGAGACGTCGCAGACGGAGCCGGGAGGTCCTCCCGGCGCCCCGCTGCCTCCTGTACCGGTCCCCTGGACGGTCCGACATCCGCCCGAACCCTCCCCCTTCGGCCTGTCCTTCACAGAAGTGGACAGAGCCGAACGAAGCTCGGTGCGGCCGGGTGTCCGAACACGCCCTAGCGGCCTTCTCTCAGGGTACCTTCGCGCTGTTCACGGGGCCTGACGCGGGGTCCCCGCCAACTGGTGATCTTGGCCTCTGCCTGGGACTCGGGAGCCACAAGAGCCCCACCGGTCACAGCGAACCGGGCCCGTCATGGCAACGGACTGTGCGTGCGCCACGGGAGTTCACACCCGGCGCGCAGCCGCTTCGCCACACCGCCGGGGCAACCGCCGGGAGGCGTTCCACCGGCCGCCCAATTTCCGCGGGCCCGCCGCCGACATCGACAGCGGGTCACCGCCATTCACCCGGGGTAAACGGCACGGGCGTGCTTTGCCGTAAAGGACGGCGGCCCGGACAGAAGGGAGTGGTCCGGGCCGCGGCGCACCCGGGGGCGTTCCCGCCCGGGGCCTCACTCGCCCTCGTCGACGCCTCCGGCCAGCAGCGGCTCCATGAACAGCGAGGGGTGGTCGCGCTCGATGACCCTCAGACGCCACTTGTTGTGCACCAGCACCAGCAACTCGCCGTCGCCCCGCCGCCGCAGCACCTCGGCGCCCGAGAGCGCGTGCAGG
>NZ_VWVS01000017.1:0-241795 GCF_008638355.1 Nocardiopsis deserti
ACCGAGCTCAGGATCGTGACCACGGTCGAGATCGACTCGCTGCCCAACCTGGTCACCAACGTCTCCCCCCGTGAGACCGCCACCCCCGAGTGCGACGAGATGCTGGCCAACGGCAACTATGTCGAGGGTGTGGGCTACGCCCTGGCCACCCTGGGCGACATCGACAACGTCTACAACTACGTGGACGCCGGTCACCACGGATGGATCGGTTGGGAGGACAACTTCACCGCCTCGGCCGCGCTGTTCTACGAGGCGGCCAACGCCGCCGGTGCCACCCCGGCCGACGTGCACGGGTTCATCGCCAACACCGCGAACTACTCGGCGCTGGTGGAGGACAACTTCGCCATCGGCGAGACCGTCGCGGGCACGCCGGTGCGCCAGTCGGAGTGGGTGGACTGGAACCAGTTCACCGACGAGCTCTCCTATGCCCAGGCGCTGCGCGAGGAGCTGGTGGGCCAGGGCTTCGACTCCGGTATCGGCATGCTCATCGACACCTCCCGTAACGGGTGGGGCGGGCCGGACCGCCCGGACGGGCCGGGGCCGTCCACGGACGTGAACGCCTACGTGGACGGGGGCCGCTACGACCGCCGCCTGCAGGCCGGGAACTGGTGCAACCAGTCCGGTGCGGGTCTGGGTGAGCGTCCCCAGACCGAGCCGGAGCCGGGTATCGACGCCTATGTGTGGATGAAGCCGCCGGGTGAGTCCGACGGGTCGAGCGAGTTCATCCCCAACGACGAGGGCAAGGGCTTGGACGGGATGTGCGACCCGACCTATGAGGGCAACCCGCGCAACAACTACAACATGAGCGGCGCGCTGCCCGACGCTCCGCTGTCGGGGCACTGGTTCTCCGCGCAGTTCCAGGAGCTGCTGGCCAACGCCCACCCGCCCATCCAGTAGGACCGACCACCGCCAGGCGGTGCGGTGGGTACGAGGGGTGCCCGTCCGACACGGGCGGGTACCTCCGCTCCGCACTGCGCCCCAGAATCCCCCGGGGCGGTCCGGCCCGCCCCGGGCCCCGGGAACTTAACGAGTAGTCACCACGGTTGCACCCGTTGTCTGCGTGTGTCATGGGTGTTAACTTCGCCCCACGATGCCTGGGAGCGCTCCCGCAAGGCGTGCGCAAATCAGGCGTCCGAATTCCGGAAAACCACCGGACGCGCACCGGCCCGACCCCGGGCAACGAGCCGCAGGTCACAGCGTCGTACCCGGCTCCCTCCCCCCACACCCGCACTCCGGCCCGCCGCCTCCCCCTCGGAGAGCTCCGCCCCGACGCCGTCCTCCGGCGCGCGGCGCCCGCGGTGGGGAACGGAGAACCTGTCCGAGGAGGACACGTGACCACCCCCCGCCCCGGCCCGCGCCGCACGGCGCGCTGGCGCAGACCCGCGCCCGCGCTCCTCGGTGCGGTGCTCCTAGCCGCCCTCCTTCCGGCCTCGCCCGCGCAGGCCGCACCGATTTGCTCCGTCGACTACCAGCTCAACGACTGGGGCTCGGGCTTCACCGCCGAGGTCTCGGTCACCAACGAGGCCGAGTCCGTCTCCAACTGGACGCTGGGCTGGGAGTTCTCCGGCAACCAGAGCATCAGCAACAGCTGGAACGCGCAGGTCTCCCAGAACGGCAGCTCCGTGACGGCCAGCGGCCCCTCCTGGGCGCCCGGCCTCGCCTCCGGACAGACCGCGACGTTCGGCTTCCAGGCCACCTACAGCGGCGCCAACGAGGTACCCACGGAGTTCACCCTCAACGGCCTGGACTGCGCGGGTGAGGACGAGGAGCCCGAGCCGGAGGACCCGACCCTGGTCGTGGACCCCGACTCGGTCACCCTGGAGCCCGGCGGCGAGGCCGCCTTCGACGTGGCCCTGTCCGAGGCGCCCGCCGAGGACGTCGCCGTCAGCGTGGAGCGCACCTCCGGCAGCGAGACCCTGTCGGTGGCCTCGGGAGCCTCGCTGACCTTCGGCGACGCCGACTGGAGCACCGCCCAGGAGGTGACGGTCGCCTCCTCCGGCGACGGCTCGGGCGAGCCCGCCCAGGCCGAGTTCACCGTCTCCGCCGAGGGCTACGACCCCGTGGTGGTCACCGCGCGTGAGCTCTCCGGCGCCGCCAACGCCTACGAGGAGGAGTTCCTCACCCAGTACGACAAGATCAAGGACCCCGACAGCGGCTACTTCCGCGAGTTCGACGGCCTCCTCGTGCCGTACCACTCGGTGGAGACCCTGATCGTGGAGGCGCCCGACCACGGCCACGCCACCACCTCCGAGGCCTACAGCTACTACCTGTGGCTGGAGGCGACCTACGGCAGGATCACCGGTGACTGGGAGCCCTTCAACTCCGCGTGGGAGTCCATGGAGGCCTTCATCATCCCGGGCACGGCCGACCAGCCCACCAACGGCTCCTACGACCCGTCGGCCCCGGCGACCTACATCCCCGAGTCGCTCGACCCGAGTGACTACCCGATGGCGCTGGACGACTCGGTCGAGGCGGGGCAGGACCCGCTCGCCCAGGAGCTGAGCAGCACCTACGGCACCGACGAGGTCTACGGCATGCACTGGCTGCTGGACGTGGACAACACCTACGGCTACGGGTTCTGCGGCGACGGCACCGACGACGCCCCCGCCTACATCAACACCTTCCAGCGCGGCTCCAACGAGTCGGTCTGGGAGACCGTGCCGCACCCGTCCTGCGAGACCTTCGAGCACGGCGGCGAGAACGGGTTCCTCGACCTGTTCACCGACGACGACAACTACTCCGAGCAGTGGCGCTACACCAACGCCCCCGACGCTGACGCGCGAGCCGTGCAGGTGGCCTACCTGGCGCACCAGTGGGCCTCGGAGCAGGGCAACGAGGGCGCGATCGCCGAGAACGTCTCCAACGCGGCGATGATGGGCGACTACCTGCGCTACGCCATGTTCGACAAGTACTTCAAGGAGATCGGCGACTGCGTCGACCCCCAGTCCTGCCCGCCCGGATCGGGCAAGGACTCCGCGCACTACCTCATGGCCTGGTACTACTCCTGGGGCGGCGCGCTGGAGAGCGCCGAGTACCCCTGGGCCTGGCGCATCGGCGGATCCTCCGCCCACCAGGGCTACCAGAACGTGATGGCGGCCTACGCGCTCTCGGAGGTGTCCGCGCTCCAGCCGGAGTCGGCCACCGGAACCGAGGACTGGGGCACCAGCCTCGACCGTCAGCTGGAGTTCCTGGAGTGGCTCCAGTCCTCCGACGGCGGCATCGCGGGCGGCGCGACCAACAGCTGGGAGGGCACCTACGCCCAGCCGCCCTCGGGCACGCCCACCTTCCACGGCATGTTCTACGACGAGAAGCCCGTCTGGCACGACCCGCCGTCCAACCGCTGGTTCGGCTTCCAGGTCTGGGACATGGAGCGGGTGGCCGAGTACTACCGCATCACCGGCGACGAGCGCGCCGGGGGCATCCTGGACGACTGGATCCCCTGGGCGATCGCCAACACCACCGTCGGCGAGAACGGCGAGTTCGCCATCCCCGCCGACATGGAGTGGAGCGGCCAGCCCGACACCTGGACGGGCGAGTCCACGGGCAACCCCGACCTGAGCGTCGAGGTCGTCTCGCACGGACAGGACGTCGGCATCGCCGCGGGCCTGGCCAAGACCCTCATGCACTACGCCGCCGCCACCGGTGACGCCGAGTCCCGCGCGACGGCCGAGGGCCTGCTCGACGCCCTCCTGGCCAACCAGGACGACCTGGGCGTCGCCGTTCCCGAGACGCGGGCCGACTACGCCCGCTTCGACGACGAGTTCGGCGCCCCCGACGGCGGCCTCTACATCCCCGAGGGATGGACCGGCCAGATGCCCAACGGGGACACGGTCGACTCCGACTCCACGTTCCTGTCCATCCGGTCCTTCTACGAGGACGACCCGAACTGGCCCCAGGTCGAGGAGTACCTCAACGGGGGGCCGGTGCCCGAGTTCACCTACCACCGCTTCTGGGCGCAGGTGGACGTGGCCACAGCCCTCGCCACCCACGGCGAGTTGTTCGGCGACGGCGCCTGACCGGCCGTAGCCGCACGGGGGCGGGCGCCGACGGCGCCCGCCCCCACCCCACCCCCACCGAAGAAAGGAACACCATGTCGGTCACCAAGGGGCGAAGACGGCTCCGGGGAGGGGCCGCGGCCGCGGCCGCCCTCGCCCTCAGCCTCGTCACGGGCGGCCTGGCCGCCGCCGCGCACGCCGAGAACACCCCGCTCCCGGCGGAGGAGGCGGCCCGGGCGCAGCAGGCCACCCTGCGCGAACTCGCCGACCAGCGCGGGCTGCGCATGGGCACCGCGGTCGGTTCGCAGTACCTGAACCAGGCGGACTACGCGCGGACCGCCGCGAGCGAGTTCAACTCCGTCACCCACGAGAACGACCTCAAGTGGGAGACGGTCCAGCCCCAGCCGGGGCAGTTCAACTGGACCAACGCCGACCGCATCGTGGACTTCGCCCAGCAGAACGACCAGCTGGTCCACGGCCACACGCTGGTGTGGCACAGCCAGCTGCCCCCATGGGTGAGGGACGGCAGCTTCAGCGAGGACCAGCTGCTGGACGTCATGGACACCCACATCAGCACCACCGTGGGGCGCTACCGCGACGACATCGCCACCTGGGACGTGGTCAACGAGCCCATCGGGGACGACGCCCGGTTCCGCGACTCGGTCTTCTACCGGACGCTGGGGGAGGACTTCATCGCGGAGGCCTTCCGGATGGCCGACCGGGCTGACCCCGACGCCCGCCTGTTCATCAACGACTACAACATCGACGGGATCAACGCCAAGAGCGACGCCTACTACGACCTGGTCCGGGACCTGCTGGCGCAGGGCGTGCCGATCGACGGCATCGGCTTCCAGGGCCACCTCATCGCGGGACAGGTCCCCTCCAGCATCCAGCAGAACATCCAGCGCTTCGTGGACCTGGGCCTGGAGGTGATGATCACCGAGCTGGACATCCGCATCCAGATGCCCGCCACCCAGCAGAAGCTGGAGCAGCAGGCCAGGGACTACGACCAGGTGGTCAACGCCTGCTACGCGGTCGACGGGTGCTCCGGCGTGATCGTGTGGGGCGTCACCGACGCCTACTCCTGGGTCCCCGACACCTTCGAGGGCCAGGGCGCGGCGCTGCCCATCGACGGGAACTACCAGCCCAAACCCTCCTACTGGTCGATCCACGAGGCGCTCGGCGGCGACTCCGGCCCCGGTCCCGACCCGGATCCGACCGATCCGCCGTCGGGTGAGTGTGAGGCGGTGTACTCGGTGACCAACCAGTGGCAGGGGGGTTTCCAGGCGCAGGTGACGGTGACGGCGGGTGCTGCTCTGTCGGGGTGGACCGTGGAGTGGACCTTCGGTAGCGGTGAGAGTGTCTCGCACGCCTGGAACGCGTCGGTGTCCGGTAGCGGTGGGAGTGTGGTCGCGACGGACGCGGGTTACAACGGCACGCTTGCGGCGGGGCAGTCGACCTCCTTCGGGTTCGTCGGCAATTCCAGCGGCGGTGTCTCCACGCCCGAGCTGACATGCAGCGGCTCCTGACCGGCGGCTGACCCCGTCCGCGGGGAGGACCGGAACCGAACGACGCTGACGCGACCGCCCCGGAACAGGCCGCGCCTGTGTCAGGACCGGGCGCCGGGGGACCGCAGCCGCCAACCCCCGGCGCCCACCCGGTCCCCGCCCGCGAAGGCGGGAGCCCCGCAACACGACAACGTTGTCCGCCCCTCTACCTGGAGCCCCCCATGGTCAAACGCCTGCTGATCGCCCTCGGGTCGGTCATCACCCTGGTGGCCGCACTGCTCGTGCACTCGCTGCCCGCGCACGCCGACACCGGCTTCCGCGTCAGTGACGGCCGCCTCGTCGACGCCGCCGGAAACGACTTCGTCATCCGCGGCGTCAGCCACGCCCACACCTGGTACACCCAGGAGACCCAGTCGTTCGCCGACATCAAGTCCCTGGGCGCCAACGCCGTCCGCGTCGTGCTCAGCAGCGGCCAGCGCTGGACGGAGAACACCGCCGCCGACGTGGCCAACGTCGTCGACGAGTGCAAGACCAACCGGCTGATCTGCGTCCTGGAGGTGCACGACACCACCGGCTACGGTGACCAGGCCGGGGCCGCCACGCTCGACCAGGCCGTCGACTACTGGCTGCGCGTCCAGGAGGCCGTCGAGGGCGAGGAGGACCACATCCTCGTCAACATCGGCAACGAGCCCTACGGCAACGACGCCGCGATCAACCAGAACTGGGCCGCCGACACCAGCGACGCCATCAACCGCCTGCGCGACGCGGGCTTCGACCACACCCTGGTCGTGGACGCGCCGAACTGGGGCCAGGACTGGGCGGGCGTCATGCGCGACAACGCCCAGTCGGTCTTCGACTCCGACCCCGACGCCAACACGGTCTTCTCCGTGCACATGTACGGCGTCTACCAGCAGGAGTCGACGATCGTCTCCTACCTGGAGCACTTCGTCGACGCGGGCCTGCCGCTGATCGTCGGCGAGTTCGGCCACGACCACTCCGACGGCAACCCCGACGAGGACGCCATCATGTCCCACGCCGAGCGCCTGGGGCTGGGGTACATCGGCTGGTCCTGGAGCGGCAACGGCAGCCCCGTGGAGTACCTGGACATGGTGGAGGGCTTCGACGTCAACAGCCTGACCCCCTGGGGCGAGCGCATCTTCACCGGCCCCGACGGCATCGCCGCCACCGCCGAGGAGGCCCCGGTCTACGGCGGCGCCCCCGAACCGACCGACCCGCCCACCGAGGAGCCCACGGACCCTCCGTCGGGTGAGTGTGAGGCGGTGTACTCGGTGACCAACCAGTGGCAGGGGGGTTTCCAGGCGCAGGTGACGGTGACGGCGGGTGCTGCTCTGTCGGGGTGGACCGTGGAGTGGACCTTCGGTAGCGGTGAGAGTGTCTCGCACGCCTGGAACGCGTCGGTGTCCGGTAGCGGTGGGAGTGTGGTCGCGACGGACGCGGGTTACAACGGCACGCTTGCGGCGGGGCAGTCGACCTCCTTCGGGTTCGTCGGCAATTCCAGCGGCGGTGTCTCCACGCCCGAGCTCACGTGCAGCGGCTCCTGACCTGTCCGCGTCCTCCGTAACCCGATGACCCTGCGACCCAGTACCCCCGTAACCCAGTACCCCCGTAACCCAGTGATCCCGCAACCCGGTGACCCCGTAACCCGGTGACCCACCGCACCCGCTGATCCCGCTGAGGGAACAGACGACCCACCCCCGGCCGCACCGCCCCGGTGCGGCCGGGCACCCCCCACAGAGATTGGAGTGGCCCATGCGGTCACGCAGCACCCTCGCCATGGCCGTGGCGCTCGGCGGCCTCGCCGTCGGCACCACCGTCGTCGCGCTGCCCGACGCGGCCCAGGCCCACGGCGCGTTCACCTACCCGGCCAGCCGCACCTACGCCTGCTTCCAGGACGCCACCGGCGGCAGCAGCGGCGGCGCGCTCCAGCCGACCAACGACGCCTGCGCCGACGCGCTGGCCGAGGGCGGCAACTACCCGTTCTGGAACTGGTTCGGCAACCTCATCAGCAACTCCGACGGACGCCACCAGGAGTTCGTGGCCGACGGCGAGCTGTGCGGCCCCACCGACAGCTTCTCGTCCTTCAACGCGGTCCGCGCCGACTGGCCGACCACCGAGCTGCCCGCCAACACGACGGTGGAGTTCCACCACAACGCCTGGGCCGCGCACCCGGGCACCTTCTACACCTACGTCACCGAGGACGGGTTCGACCCCGCGACCGACGCGCTGACCTGGGACTCCCTGGAGCTCATCGACGAGGTCACCGACCCGCCGCTGCGCAGCGGCGGCGTCGCCGGAGCCGAGTACTACTGGGACGTGGACCTGCCCGACAAGGAGGGCCAGCACATCATCTACGTGGTGTGGGAGCGCTCCGACAGCCCCGAGGCGTTCTACAACTGCTCCGACGTGGTCTTCGAGGGGGGTTCGGGCGGCAACCCGGACCCGGACCCCGAGCCCGAGCCGGAACCCGAGCCGGAGCCGGAGCCGGAGCCCGAGCCCACGGACCCGCCGCAGGGCGAGTACTGCACGGCCGAGTACACCGTCCTCAACGAGTGGCAGGGCGGCTTCCAGGCCGAGGTCGAGGTCACCGCGGGAGAGAACGGGACCGACGGCTGGATGGTGGACTGGGTGTACGCCAACGGCCAGGCGGTCAGCAGCGCCTGGAACGCCTCGCTCGTCAACCACGGCGCCCACTTCGAGGCCACGAACGCCGCGCACAACGGCGCGCTCGCGGCCGGGGAGAGCGCCAGCTTCGGGTTCACCGCCACCTCGGGGAACGTGAACATCGAGCCCCAGGTGTCCTGCCAGGAGCCGTGACCTGACCATCCCGGAGGGACCGTTGCCCCCCACGTGAGGGCCGCAGAGGCCCGCGCGGTCCCGGCGCCACGGTACCGAACGCTGTTCGGTACCGTGGCGCCATGAACACCGCGAAGATCTACACCTCCTGCCAGGAGCGCATGCTCGCGCTCGCCGACGACCTGACCGCGGAACAGCTCGCCACCCCCGTGCCCGCCCTGCCCGCGTGGACCGTCCAGCAGACCTACGCCCACCTGGCGGGACTCTGCGCCGACGTGCCCGCGGAACGGGTCACGCCCCCGGCCGACGACGCCGTCACTGCCCGCCAGGTGGTCGAGCGCGAGCACCTGGACATCGCCGGGCTCTGCGCGGCCTGGCGCGAGGACACCCCGGCGCTGCTGGAGGTCTTCGCCACCCGGACCAGGGCCCGCTACTCCCTGCCCGCGGTCGACGTGTGGCACCACGAGAACGACGTCCGGGGCGCCCTGGGGATGCCCGCCCAGCCCGAACACGCCGACGAACTGGCCGCCTTCGTCCTGGGCGCGACGGCCCGCGCGTGGTCCCCGGACCTGCCCGGGGTGCGCGTGACGGCGACGGACACCGGCCAGGAGTGGGCCTTCGGCGAGCGGGCCGACCTGGAGTGGTCGGCCACGGCCTTCGAGTTGCTGCGCGCCGTCACCGGCCGCCGCAGCGCCGCCCAGACGCGCGCCATGGACTGGAGCGGCGACCCCTCGGGCGTCCTGTACCGCTTGTCGGCCTTCCCCTTCCCGAAGGTGGACCTGCGGGTCTGACGGGGGAGGGGCGGGTCCGGTCCCCGCCGGGCGGGGGAGCGGTCCGCAGCCGGCCGGGGAGGTTCCGTGCCGGTCAGGGCGGGATTTCCCGCTGCGCTCGGCCCCGCCGCTCAGGAGCGGCCCCCACCGGCCGGATCCGTCGGTCGGTCAGGGCCGGTACGGGATCCGGTCGACGGCCCGTACCTCGCCCAGCGTGGACCACTCGTTGCGGCCCAGCCGCGCCAGCGGGCGCAGCAGGGTCGCCTCGGGGTGCCCGTCCACCAGCACCGACTCGTCCACGGCCGCCCGCACCACCCGGCCGAACACCACCGTCGAGTCGCCCAGGCCCACCGTCGAGTGCAGCACGCACTCCAGCGCCACCGGGGAGCCCGCCACCCGGGGCGGGCGCACCGACGCGCTGGGCTCGCGCCCGATCCCCAGCGCGTCGAACTCGCTCACCTCCGGCGGGTAGGAGGTGCCGCTGGCGTTGACCTGTTCCTGCATCGGCTCCGGGGCCAGGTTGACCACGAACTCGCCGGTCTCCTCCGCGTTGCGCAGCGAGTCCTTGCGCCGCACCGAGGTGAACTGCACGATCGGCGGCTGGGTGCACGCGACGGTGAAGAAGGAGTGCGGCGCCAGGTTGTCCACGCCCGCCGCGGACGTGGTGGAGACCCACGCGATCGGGCGTGGCAGGATCACGGCCGTCATCAGCTGGTAGAACGCTCGTCCGGGCAGATCATCCGGTGTCCATTCGGTACGCATCGGCATCGATTATCCCGCCCCGCGCCGAGCGGGGCGCACCATCCGGACCGCGCGGCGGGGCGGACCGCGCTCCGGGGGCGAACCCGACGCGGCGCCCCCGCCGCGCGGGCGCGGACTCCCGGGCCGGGCCCGCTTCCCCAAGTCCGGGGATCGGTGCCCCGCCGCGCGGTCGCGGCCCGCCACCGGTCCGCGCCCGCGCGTCCGGCTCACGCCGTGCGGTCGAACTCCGCCTGTCGCGGCGCCCCGGCCCGGCGCCACTCCATGCGCGCCCAGGGCAGGCGCAGCTCGGAGGTGCCGGTGACGTCCAGCGGCTTGAGGTCCTCCACCGCCTCGGCCTCCCTGTGGCGGGAGAACACCGACTCGGTGTAGCGGTGGCCGGTGTCGGCCGCGACGAACACCACCGTCCGGCCGGGGGAGAGGCCCAGCTCCCACCGGGCGGCCAGGTAGGCGGCGCCGCTGGAGAGCCCCGCGAACACGGCGTGCCGCCGGAGCAGGTCGACCGTCCCGGCCAGGGCCGCCGTGAAACCCGTCCAGTGCACGGTGTCGTAGAGGGTGTGGTCGACGTTGCCGAAGGGGATGGCGCTGCCGATCCCCGCGATGATGATGTCCCGGTCGGGCACGCCGTCGCTGGCGAAGGTGACGCTTCCGAACGGCTGCACCCCCACCAGGCGGGTTTCCGGGTCGGCCTCGCGCAGGTAGGTGACCAGCGCGCCGGTGGACACGCCGGTTCCCACACCCCCCACGAGCGTGAGGTCCGCGCCCGCCGTCTCCCGGCGGATCATCTCGGCGACCTCGCGGTAGCCCAGGTAGTGGACGGGGTCGTGGTACTGGCGCATCCAGTGGTGGTCCGGGTGGGCGGCCAGGACCTCCCGGACGCGGCGTACCCGGCGGCTCTGGTCCAGGCGAAGGTCGTCGCTGGGCTCCATCTGCTCCAGGCGCACGCCCAGGACCTCCAGCTGTACGCGCAGCGTGCGGTCCACGGTGGTGGAACCGATGATGTGACAGCGCAGTCCGTACCGGTGGCAGGCCAGCGCCAGCGCGTGCGCGTAGACGCCGCTGGAGCTGTCCACCACGGTGTCGCCGGGGCGGACGGCGCCGGTCTCGACGAGGTGGCGGACCGCGGCCACGGCCGAGAGGGCCTTGAGGGTCTCGAACCGCAGGCACAGCAGTCCGCCGCCCAGGTCGATGAGGTCGGGGCGGCCGATCGCGTCGGAGGCGTGCTCGTCCACGGTCGTTCTCCTTACTGGTGGCTGGGGGGGGGGGGGGGCCCCCCCCCGCCCGGGGAGGAGGTGTCGTGGGTGTTCAGGCCGCCGGGGTCGCCCGGTAGCGGTAGAGCCTCGTGGGGTCGGCGCTGAACTGGGAGAAGGGGAAGGGCTCGGCGGAGACTCCGTCGACTCCGCGGCCGAGGAAGGCGCGTGCCACCGCGCTCGCGCTCTGGGCGTAGACGTACAGGGGGACGCCGCGCTCCCGGCACCGTGCCAGGAGCGGGTCGAAGGTGCCGTTGCCGAGGGTCATGCCGGTGGCCACGACGGCGTCGGCCGCGTCGACCACCTCCTCCATGGACTCCGAGACGGGGTCGCCCCACCGGGTGGTACGCAGGTTGAGGTCGCAGGGCAGGCATTCGCCGCCGCGTTCGCGGATGGCGGCCACGAGGGGGTTGACGACGCCGATCAGCGCGATCCGCGCGCCCTCGGCGATGGGGACGAGGGAGGCGACGGCGGCGTCCCGTGCCTCCGCGCGCTGTTCGGGCGTCCCGGCCGGCAGGGTGACCGGCTCGGCCCGGGGGTCCTCGCGGTGCGGCGCGGTGTGGGCGAGGTGGGCGTCCAGGGCGGCCACCCGCAGGGGGAGGGGGCCCCGCGTGAGCAGTTCGGCCAGGGGGGCTCCCGAGGCCTCGCGGCACAGGTCCGGCGCGATCTGCCCGTCCTCGAAGGCGCAGGCCCCGAAGGCCCCGCCGACGCGGACGGCGACGTAGTGGTTGAGGTAGGTGGTGTCGCCCCCGGCCAGGCGGGTGCCGTGGTGGAGCCAGAAGACGCTGGTGGCCACGGTGTCGCCGACCCGGTCGGCGGCGTCGCGGAGGAGGTCGTCGAGGGTCATCTCCCGGTCTCCTCCCGGAAGCGGAACAGGTAGGTCAGGACCCCGTCGCCCCAGTCGTGCCGGTGGTGCACCTCTGCCCGGAAGCCGGTGGCCTCCGCGTGCCCGACGATGCGGCGCAGGTCGGCGGTGTTGGAGGCGATGAGGAAGACCTCCGCGCCGGGGGCCAGGAGCGGGCGCTCGGCCAGCTGCGTGAAGAACTTCTCCGTGACCGGCGCGCCCACGCACACGTTGCGCACGACGTCGGGGTCGGTGCTGACCGCCTGGCTGACCGCGGGCGGGTTGAAGGTGACCACGTCGACCGTGGTCCCGTCCGGGAAGCCCTCGAACATGTCACCGGTCACCGGGACGAGTTCGGTGGCGGTGCGCCCCTGGAGCAGACGGGCGAAGTTGCGGGCGGCGGCCCCGACGCTGGGGCCGTGGACGTCGGCGGCGTGGACCCGGCTGGCACCGCGGGCTCCGGCGGCGACGGCCTCCACGCCCAGGCCCACGCCCATGGCGGCGTAGCGCCGTCCGCGCACGTCGATGTCGTCCGCCAGGATGCGCTGGTGGACCATCCTGCTGGTGCCGCCGGGGAGGAAGACGCCGGGCGGTACCTCGAACTCCCATCCGTTCCACGTGTAGGAGCGGGTGGTGTGCAGGTCCTTTCTTGGCGGGTTGACGGCGAGGATCTGTTCGGCGGGCAGCGGTGGGGGCAGTTGGTCCACGAGGGAGCGGTCCACGGTCGTCCTTCCAAGGGGGTCGGGAGTAACACGGGACACCAACGGGGAGCGCCGGACGTTCTGAGTACCGGAGTCCGCGCGCTATTGTAGATAAAACGATAACCATTGTCATTAGCGGGGTCGGAGTTCGCGCCCCGGGGTGTGTCCGGTGGACACCGCCCGCCGCGAGAGGGGCGGGCCCTCCGGCGGACGCGCCCGGGCGGGGGCGGCGTCAGCGCCCCGCCGGTGACCACCTGTGGAGAGGACGTGGAGAGACCGTGGCCCACACCCAGCAGACCGGCGCCGGGCCCACGGCCCCACCGCGCGCGCACGTGCTCTCGGACCCCGCCTTCCTGCGCCTGTGGTCGGGAAGCACCGCCTCGGGGCTGGCCACGTGGGCCATGCCGTTCATCCTCGGCCTGGCCGTCCTGGACGGATCGCTCACCGCCATGGGGCTCGGCCTCCTCCTGGCCACCCGTACCGGCGGGTTCCTCCTCGCGCTGCCGCTCGGCGGCCTGCTGGCCGACCGGCTCTCCCGCCGCGCGGTGGTGCTGTGGGCCGGGATCCTCGCGGCGGCGGCCACGCCGCTGGTCGCCGCGGGGGTGGCGACCGGCGCCCTCGCGCTCGCGGCCGTCGCCGCGGCGGCCGTGGGCGCGGGCCAGGGAGCCTGTAGACCCGCCTTCCAGGCGCTGACGGCCGAGGTCGTGGACGAGCCGCGGCGCCAGCGCGCCAACGCGGCGCTCACCATCTCCGTGCGGGTCACCACCCTGGTCGCCCCGGGGGCGACGGCGCTGCTCTCCACGGTCCTGGGCGTGGACGCCCTCCTCCTGGTCACCGCCGCGCTGTGGGCGGTCGCCGCCCTGGCGCCGCCCAGGGGCCGGGCCGCGCCTGCGCCGCACGGAGGCGACGCCGCGCGCACCGCGCCCGCCCGCGGCCCCTCACTGGTCGCCGACTTCCGCGAGGGGCTGCGCGAGGCCCGGCGCCACACGTGGTTCCTCGCGGGGCTGGGCGCCCTGACGGCGGTGATCGCCACCGGGTACTCCGCCACGGGCGTCCTGCTCCCCGTGGTCAGCCGCGACACGTACGGCACCGAGGCGGTGCTGGCGGGCGCGCTGACCGCCTACACCGGCGGCGCGCTGGCCGGGGCGCTGCTGATCGGGCGCTGGCGCCCCGCCTCCCAGGGGTGGGTCGCGCTGGCGGGCCTGGCCCTGTACGGCCTCGCGCCGCTGAGCCTGCTCCTCCCCGTGGGCCCGTGGACGGTGTTCGCCGCCTACGCCCTGGCGGGGGTCGGGATCGAACTGTTCAACGTTCCCTGGTTCACCGCCGCCCAGCGCGAGGTCGCGCCCGACAAGCTCGCCCGCGTCTCCTCCCTGGACTTCCTCTTCTCCTACGGCCTGGCCCCGGTCGGGCTCGCGCTGATCGCCCCGGCGACCCAGGCCTTCGGCGCGGAGGCGGTCCTCACCGTGTGCGCCGCCCTCTGCTTCCTGGCCCCGGGAGCCGCGGCGCTCGCCCCCGGCGCGCGCCACTTCGCCATGGGAGACCGGAGGGTTCCGCGGGCGGCCTGACCGGAAGGGGCCCGGGGGCGGGACCGGTCCCCTGGGGTTCTGGCGTGCGACGGACAGGGCGCGGTGTCCGACCGGTGCGCGCGGTGGCGGACGCGGTCCGCGGACGGCGGCGAGTCGCGGCCCTCACCGAGGTCAACGGACGTCGGCCATGAGGGCACGGGTGCGGGCCGGAGCGGAGGCGGGCAGAGTCGCGACGAGGTCGGCGAGGGAGACCGCGTCGAGGCTGCTTCGCCACGCCTCGTGGGCCTCGGCCATCTTCGCGGCGAGCACACAGGTGTGCCGGCAGTCCTCTGGCGGCAGCGCGCCCCGGCCCCGGCGACGGATCTCGCGGCACTCGTAGGGCGAGGACGCGCCGTCGACCGCCTCGACGATCTGGAGCATCGTCGTCTCGGCCGCCGGACGGGCGAGCCGGAACCCTCCCCGAGGCCCGGTCGTCGCGGTGAGCACGCCCGCCTTGACCAGCGGTTGCAACTGCTTGGCGAGATAGGGCGCCGGGAGGTCGAAGTAGGCCGCGAACTGGGCGGCCGAGGCGGTGGCCCCCGGTTCGAGCTGTGCCAGCGTCGTGGCGCAGTGCAGGATCCATTCGGTGCTCACGGGCAACTTCATGGGTCGATCCTATCGAAGCTATTGCGGACCCGTGAAGTCCGAGATAGTGTCCGTCGTCATCGGAACAGCGGACAGAGGAGAGCACCATGCGCATCGCCGTCGCCGGAGCGACCGGGAACATCGGTTCCCTGACCGCCGCGGCCCTGGAACGGGACGGGCACGAGGTCGTCCGCGTCAGCCGCTCGCTCGGCACGGACCTGGAGAGCGGCCGGGGGCTCGACGAGGCCCTCAGCGGGGTGGAGGCGGTCGTCGACGCCGTCAACCACGCCGGCACCGACCGGTCCGAGGCGGTGGCCTTCTTCGGCACCACCACGCGCAACCTGCTGAGCGCGGAGGAAAGAGCCGGCGTCCGCCACCACGTCCTGTTGTCGATCGTCGGAATCGACAGGGTCCAGGGCAACCCCCACTACGCGGGCAAACGCGAACAGGAGCGCCTGGTCGCGGAGGGGCCCGTGCCGTGGACCATCGTGCGGGCCACGCAGTTCCACGACTTCGCCGCCATGGTGGCCGGCTGGACCGAACGGGACGGTGCCGCCGCCATCGCTCCGCTGCTCGTCCAGCCGATCGCCCCGGCCGACGTCGCCGACGTCCTGGCCGAGACGGCGGTGGGCCGGCCCCGGGGGCGCTACCCCGATGTCGCCGGGCCCGAGACGCAGGACCTCGTCGACATGGCCCGGCGCACCCATGAGGCACGCGGCCGGAAGGTGCGGCTCGTCCCGACCTGGTCGGGGCCGTTCGGCCCGGAGATGGCCGGCGACGTGCTGCTGCCGGGTGAGGGCGCGCGCCTCACAGCGACCACCTTCGACGAGTGGCTCGCCCGACAGGGATAGGCGGCGTGCGCGCTCCGGCCCGGACGAGTGGCCGGACCGGAACCGGGCATAGAGGGCGCATGGAACTGATCACGGTGGAGGACGTCCGTGCCGCGCGGGAGCGCCTACACGGGGAGGTGGTGCTCACCCCGCTGACGGCGGGCCCCGCCGGAGGGCCGCCGTTCCTGCTCAAGCCCGAGAGCCTCCAGCCCACCGGGGCCTTCAAGCTCCGCGGCGCCACCAACGCCGTCGCCCTGCTCGACCCCGCCCAGCGCCGGAGCGGCGTGGTGACCCACTCCTCGGGCAACCACGGCCAGGCGCTCGCCCACGCCGCCGCCCGGCACGGGGTGCCCTGCACCGTCGTCGTCCCCGAGGGCGCGCCCGGGGTGAAGGTCGACCGCATGCGCGCCCTCGGCGCCCGCATCGTCATGGTCGCCCCCCAGCGGCGGGAGGCCACCGCCCGGCGGCTCCGGGACGAGGAGGCGCTCGCCCTCGTCCCGCCCTTCGACGACCCGCACGTCATCGCGGGACAGGGCACCGTCGGCTTGGAGATCCTGGAGCAGTCGCCCGAGGTCGCGACCGTCGTCGTGCCCGTCGGCGGAGGTGGACTGGCCTCGGGGGTGGCCACCGCCGCGCTGGCCGCCGGAGGTTCGCGCCGCGTCCGCGTCGTGGGGGTGGAGCCCGAACTGGCCGCCGACGCCGCCGAGAGCCTGCGCGCCGGGAGCCTGGTCACCTGGTCGCCCGAGCGCACCCACCGCACCATGGCCGACGGGGTGCGCGTGTGCCTGTCCGAGCTGACCTTCGCCCACCTGCGCGCCCGCCTGGACGAGGTCGTCACCGTGACGGAGGAGGAGATCGCCCGCGCCGTCGCGGCCCTCGCCCACGGGGCGCGCCTGGTCGCCGAGCCCAGTGGGGCCCTGGCCGCGGCCGCGGTCCTGGCGGGCCGTGTGCCCACCGCGCCCGGCTGCCCGCAGGAGACGGTCGCGGTCGTCTCGGGGGGCAACGCCGACCCGGAGCTCTTCGCTCGCCTGGTCGCGTGAGCGGCGTGAGTGGCGTGAGCGGACCGGGTGGACCGGGCGGACGTCGTCACCGGAGGCCGGGCGGGGCCGGGGGCACCGCCCTCCGCGCGAGCGGAGCCGGTCTCAGGCGCGGGAGCCCCCGCCTCCGGCGGGCCCGCTCCCGTTCACCCGGTCCCGCTCGCCCGTGCGCGCCGTGACGGGGGTGCCGCGCACGGCGGCGGAGCGCGCGGCACGGTCCTCGCGGCGGCGCATGGCCATGTCCGACAGGGCGGCCAACCCGAAGGCGATGACGACCGCGGCGACGATCAGCACGGTCCACAGCGCGGTACCGAAGGATTCGGGGTCGATCATGGGTGCTCCGAGGGGATCGGGGGTTGGGCGTGCCGACAGCACAACCGTAATAGGGGTTAACTTTCAGGCCGATTGCCAGCGGCAGTGAACTGCGTCATACACGCGTCGCCGCACGTCCGCACGCACGCGCACACGACGAGGGGCTCGGAACGGCGCCGCGGCACCGTCCCGAGCCCCTGCCGCACAGGCCCGAAGCCCCTACAGGATCGAACCGGGGGAGTAGGCGGCCGCCTCCGGGTGCGCGGCCACGATCTGGTCGATCCGCCCCACCACGGCGGCCACCTGGTCGGCGGCGGCGCCGGTGAAGGTGATCCGGTCGGCCAGCAGCGCGTCCAGCTCCGCGCGGTCCAGCGGGAAGCGCCCGTCCCCGGCCAGGCGGTCCAGCAGCCGGTTGCCCACGCCCTCCTGGCGCATGGCCAGGGCCGAGCCCACGGCGTGCTCCTTGATCAGCTCGTGGGCGGTCTCGCGGCCCACCCCGGCGCGCACCGCGGCCATGAGCATCTTGGTCGTGGCCAGGAACGGCAGGTAGCGGTCGAGCTCGGCGGAGACCACCGCGGGGAAGGCGCCGAACTCGTCCAGCACCGTCAGCATCGTCTCGACCAGCCCGTCGAAGGCGAAGAACGCGTCCGGCAGGGCCACCCGGCGCACCACCGAGCAGGACACGTCGCCCTCGTTCCACTGGTCCCCGGCCAGCTCACCGGCCATGGACGCGTATCCGCGCAGGACCACGGTCAGCCCGTTGACCCGCTCGCAGGAGCGCGTGTTCATCTTGTGCGGCATGGCCGAGGAACCCACCTGGCCCTCGGCGAACCCCTCGGTGACCAGCTCGTGCCCGGCCATCAGGCGGATGGTCTTGGCCAGCGACGAGGGACCGGCGGCCAGCTGCACCAGCGCGGTCAGCACCTCGAAGTCCAGCGAACGCGGGTAGACCTGGCCCACGCTGGTGAACCGCTGCTCGAACCCGAGGTGGGAGGCCACCTCGTCCTCCAGCGCGGTGAGCGCGGCGCGGTCCCCGCCCAGCAGGTCCAGCATGTCCTGCGCGGTGCCCACCGGGCCCTTGATCCCGCGCAGCGGGTAGCGGGAGATGAGCTCCTCCAGCCGCCCGTGGGCGACCAGCACCTCGTCGGCGATCGACGCGAACCGCTTGCCGAGCGTCGTGGCCTGCGCCGCCACGTTGTGGGAGCGGCCCGCCATCACCGTCCCGCCGTACTCGGCCGACAGCCTCCCCAGCCGGGCCAGCAGCGCCACCACCCGGTCGCGCGCCAGCAGCAGGCTGTCGCGCACCTGGAGCTGCTCGACGTTCTCGGTCAGGTCGCGCGAGGTCATGCCCTTGTGCACGTGCTCGTGCCCGGCGAGGGCGTTGAACTCCTCGATACGGGCCTTCACGTCGTGGCGGGTGACCCGCTCGCGCTCGGCGATGGAGGCCAGGTCCACCTGCTCCAGGACCTTCTCGTAGTCCTCGACCACACCGGCGGGGACGTCCACGCCCAGACGCGCCTGGGCGCGCAGCACGGCCAGCCACAGCCGCCGCTCGGCGACCACCTTGTACTCGGGGGACCACAGCCGGGTCAGCTCCGCGGACGCGTAGCGGGCAGCCAGGACATCAGGGATCAGCGGTTTCGCACTCACGTCGTCCGACCCTATCGTCCTGAGCTGCGGCGCACGCGCGGCCACTCCCCCCGAAGGCCCGGGCCCCCTCCCAGGACCCTCCGCGCCGGGGCCCCGGTTGCCCGGGGGGTAGGGCCAGCCCCACCCCCGACCCGGTGGCACAGCTGATTCCCGCCTGGGCCGGGTCTGCCTAACGTTGGGCCATGACCACTTCCGTGGAGTCCCCAAGCGCGCCGCGCACCCTGTTCCAGGCACTCGGGACACGGCGTTTCCTGCTCACCTCCTGGCCCTGGCGGGGCCTCGCCTACAGCGGCAGCACCGCCCTGGTGGCCTTCGCCCTGTTCTTCGCCGCCTCTCCCGTCCTGGCCCCCTGGGTGGCGCTGTTCATGGCGTGGACCGGAGGGATCCAGGTCTCCGCCGACTACGCCGGGATCGTGCTGGTGCTGGCCCTGGGCCTGGTGTTCACGTTCCTGTTCGGCCCGCTGGTCGCCATCCCCCTGGGCACGCTGGAGCGCTGGCGCCTGGGCCTGGTCGGGGACGGCCCCCGGGGGAGCGGACACCGCGAGCCGGTCCCCGGGCTGTGGGGGTGGGCGCGCACCCGCTACACCGAGGCCGCCACCTGGCGGGAGGTGGTCTACGCGGGGCTGATGCTCCCCCTGGCCGGGGTCACCGGCATGCTCACGGGCTTCCTCCTGATGCTCGTGATCATCCTGGTGTCCGGACCGTTCCTCCTCGACGACGTCCCCGGCTCCGTCGTCGACCTCGGCCCCGTGACGCTCACCTCCAGCGCCGAGGCGGCGCCCTACACCCTCCTGGCCCCGCCGCTGCTGGTCGCCCTGCTCTACGTGTCCGCGGCACTGGCGTGCCTGCACTCCCTGCTGGCCCGCACCCTGCTGGTCGGCCCGCCCAAGGGGGTCCTGCACGCCGAACTCAACCAGGTCACCGAATCGCGGGCCCGCCTGGTCAACGCCTTCGAGTACGAGCGCCGCCGCATCGAGCGCGACCTGCACGACGGCGCCCAGCAGCGGCTCGTCGCCCTGTCCATGGACCTGGGCGTGGCCCGCCTGGACCTGGAGGAGGGCAGCGAGGCCGACCAGCGCGTGGTCGCCGCCCAGACCAAGGCCGACGAACTCATCACCGAGCTGCGCGAGCTGGTGCGCGGCATCCACCCCCGGGTCCTCACCGACCGGGGCCTGTCCGCCGCCCTGGAGGAGCTGGCCGACCGCTGCCCCGTGCCCGTGACGGTGCACGCGCGGCTCGGCGGACGCCTGCCCGCCCACGTGGAGGGCACCGCCTACTTCGTGGTCGCTGAGGCCCTCACCAACGTCTGCAAGCACACCGAGGCCAACGCCGCCACCGTGCACGCCAGCACGGCCCCCGGTGCACCGGGCCGCGCCGACACCCTGGTGGTCGAGGTCACGGACTACGGCGCGGGCGGCGCCGACCCCGCCCGCGGGTCCGGGCTCACCGGCCTCAAGGACCGCGTCGCCGTCATGGGCGGCACAATGGAGCTGTCCAGCCCCGAGGGTGGACCTACCCGAATCCGAGTGGAGCTTCCGTGCGGCCCCGTTCCCCCGACACCGCTGGTGTGATCCCCGACACGCCCCCGGTCCCCACCGTCCTGGCCGAGGACGGCGTCCTGCTCAGAGAGGGCCTGCTCGGAATCCTGGAGCGCTTCGGCTTCCCCGTCGTGGCCTCGGTCGGTGACGCCGAGGCGCTGGTGTCGGCCGTCGCCGAGCACGAGCCCGGCCTCGTGGTCACCGACATCCGCATGCCGCCCGACTTCACCGACGAGGGGCTGCGGGCCGCCGTCCGGCTGCGCCGCGAGCGCCCCGGTCTGGCGGTGGTCGCGCTGAGCCAGTACGTGGAGCTGAGTTACGCCACCGACCTGCTCGACTCCGGGAACGGCCAGGGCGTGGGCTACCTGCTCAAGCAGAGGGTGGGCGACGTCCGCGAGTTCGCCTCCGTGCTGCGCCGGGTGGTGGACGGTGCGACCTTCGTCGACCCCGAGGTGGTCCGCCAGCTGCTGCGCCGCCGCGCCGACCCGCTGGAGCGCCTGACCCCGCGCGAGCGCGAGGTCCTCGCCCTGATGGCCGAGGGCCGCTCCAACGGGGCGATCGCCCGCCAGCTGGTGGTCAGCGACGCCGCCGTAGGCAAGCACGTGGGCAACATCCTGGCCAAGCTCGACCTGCCCCAGGACGACGGGGTGCACCGCCGCGTCCAGGCGGTCCTGGCCTACCTGCGCGGCCGCCCCGCCTGAGCCGGGGCCGTTCCCCGCACGGCGGGGACGGCACCGCCGGTGACCGCTCCGACCGGCACGGTCACCGACGGTGCTGGGTGCTCAGTCGGACTCGGCCGCGCACCAGTCGATCATGACGGCGGTCTCCTCGCCCACGACCCAGCCGTCGTGCCCGGGAGGGATGAAGACGACGTCGCCCCGCCCGAACTCGCGCTCGGTTCCGTCGTCCATGCGGCAGGCCAGGGTGCCCGAGACCACGTAGCCGCAGTGGGTCCTCATGCAGCTGTCCGTGCCCTGGAGGGGCCGCAGGTGCTCGGACCAGCGCCAGCCGGGCCTCAGGGTCAGGCGCGTGACCGCCCGTCCGCCGACGCGGACGACGTCCATACGCCCCCGCTCGAACTCCTGGGTCTGCTCGGCCCCGTCGAACCGGGCCCCCTGGAGGGTGTCCACGGACCCCTCGTCCCAGGCCTGGACCACGGACTCGTGCACGATGCGCCCGTCCCGCAGGTCCAGCATGGCCATGCTCATGACCTTGCCGCCGTCGGGGTAGGTGCACCGCTCGGTGACGGCGACGTGCTCGCCGTCGGACACGCACCGGAGCACCTCATGGGTCATCTCGCTCGAACAGACGTCCCGCAGGGCCTGCCCGATCTCCTCCCTGCCGCGCAGGACCGTCGGGGCGCTGGGAGGGGTCCGCCGGTCGATCATCTCCATCCGGGCGTCGTCGCTGTACTGGGCCGCCATCGCCTCGGCGTCGGCCGACTCCACGGCACGGACGTACCGGTCGGTGTCGAAGGACGGGTGGGCCTGGGGTGGGGCGGACATGGCTCGCCTCCTCGGCTCCCGGTGACCGCCCGCGGATCGGGCGGTCCCACCACCCAGACTGCTCCTGGGTCGTCCCCCGGTTCGCCCAAGGCCCGGTCACGAGTCGGCCGAGTCGCGGACCCGCCGGGAGGCGGGGGAGCACCGGACCTATCGTGGAGGTGCAGAACCGTCACGGTGCGAACTCCCCCCGCAGCCCGCAGGAGACCGGATGCAGCCGACCGTCGCCGCCCCCGAGAGCGTCACCTGGAAGATCCACCTGGACCGGTCGATGTGGGTGGCGGGCGTGCGCGCCCTCATGCTCCAGGCCCTGCACCCCGTGGCCATGCAGGGGGTGTGGCAGCGCTCGGACTTTCGCTCCGACCCCACCGGCCGCCTGATGCGCACCGCCCACTTCGTGGCCGTCACCACCTACGGCAGCCCCGCCGAGGCGGACGCGCTCGGCGAGCGAATCCGCCGGGTGCACCGCGCGCTGTCCTTCACCGACCCGGCCAGCGGCCGCCTCCACCGGGTCGACCAGCACGACCTGCTGGTGTGGGTGCACTGCGCGGAGGTCTCCTCCTACCTGGAGAACGCCGTGCGCGCGGGCGTCGCGCTGACCGCCCGCGACGCGGACCGCTACCTCGACGAGCAGTCGCACACCGCCGCCTACGTGGGCCTGTCGCGCGAGGACGTGCCGCGCTCGGTCGCCGACCTGCGCCGCTACCTGGCCTCGGTCCGGCCCGTTCTGCGCGCCACCCCCGAGGCCCGGCAGGCGGTGCGCTTCCTGCTGTGGCCCAAGGTGCCCGAGCGCCTGTCCTGGCTGGCCCCGCTCAAGCCCCTGTGGTTCCCGGTCGGAGCCCTGTCCTACGCCACCCTGCCCGCGTGGGCGCGCCGCGCCTACGGGGTCCTGCCCGAGATGCCCGGCGGGGACGCGGCGGCCACCGCGTCGCTGCGGGCCCTGCGCGCGGTACTCAACCGGGTGCCCGAGCGCTACTACAACCTCGTCTTCGACGAGTCCACCGTGCGCAGCGCTGAGGAGGCCAGGCAGCGGCTGCTGGAGGCCGGGTACGAGGTCGAGAACGGGTTCCGGGCGATGCGCGCCCGCACCCTCTTCCGGGCGCCCGCATCCGCTTCCGTGCAACCTGTAGACCGTTGATGGGATGACATGTCCTGAGTCAGTGGTCGTAGGCGTTGTTTGCTGCGGGCGGCCACGTTTTCCACAGGTGGTGGTTGGGGGTGTTCCGGGATGGGGCGGGGGTGGTTTCCTGGAAATAGGGGGGATCCCACCCACGTGCGTTTCGGCATGCCCTCAACCGGCCGACAACAGGAAAAGAATCCCTCAACCGGCCAACGGCGGAAAAGAACAAGGAATTGAGGGGTAGGGAGGGGCCGCCAACAGGGCCCCTCCCTACGCCATTCCTGCCAGGGGTTGTTGGCGGCAACGAAAGCGCGCCTGCTGCCGCGCAAGGGCGCGGGGATGCGGAGAAACGGTCAGCGTCCGGCGGGGGCGGGGGTGTCCGACGAACAGCGGCACCAACGGCGGGAGCCACTGACGGAGGGCGACCAACGCCCAGCGTTCGGGGGGTTGGGCTCTGCTGCGTCGGCACCAACGACAGGCGAACCCTCCAGCCTCGGATAGCGCTCTTGGCTCCTGTGGTCGAGGCGGGCGACGGTGGCACCAGCGGCGAGCGATCGTTTCGGCCGCGCATTTTTGGGTGCCTTTTGGTCCTCCCTAATTGTGGATTTCCAGTCAGGGGCGGACCTCGGGAAAGAAAGACGAAAAGGCGGGGAATTCGAGGCTGTGAATAGTGGAACAATGGCGGGCACTGGCTTATAATAAGAGGTATGGAGATGATGCTTGCAGCGCCCGACGTGGCCCCCGGGGAGTGCTCCCCGGTCGTGGCCGCGCTGGCCGGTGCGCGCGAGATCATCGACCAGGCGTGGAGCGGGGAACTGCCGCCGGGGGCGGACGAGAGTGCGGCTGAGGAAGTCGCCGCCCTGTGGGCGCAGCTGGACCAGCTCCGCTACCAGGCGCTGGCGCGGATGGCGGGTTTGTACGCGCGGGGTGAGGTGGCCCGCTACAGCGGTTACTCCACGTTGGACAAGTGGCTGGTTCACCACGGCAAGATGCCTACCGGTCAGGCGAAGGATTTGGCGCGTTTGGCCCAGCACGTGCATGAGGAGACGCTGCCTGCCACCACTCAAGCGGTGGCTGAGGGCACGGTGGCGTTGGGTGAGGCGGTGGCGATTGCCAAGGCCACCGACACAGCCGTCCAGACCCGCGACGCCCAGCATTTCCCCGACGAGGCGGAATACCGCCAAGGATTTGAGTCCGCTCTGGTGGCCGCCAAGAGGGAGCGGCCTGCGTTGTCGGTGAACCAGCTTCGGTCGGTGGCCCGTCAGGTCGCCTACCGTATGGACCCGCACCGCCTGGACCGCGACCACGAGGCCGCTCACGCTGGGCGTGGCCTGAGCGTGCACGACACGTTTCAGGGCAGCTACCAGTTGCAGGCCTGGGGCGGGGTCGGGGACGCGTTGATCGTGCGCGCGGCCATCGACACCTTCACCACCCCACCGAGTGAGGACGACACCCGTACCCGGTCCCAGCGTGAGCATGACGCGCTCATCGCGGCACTGCGCTTTGCCACCACCCACACCGGATGCGACAACGCCCCTGCCCCGTTGGTACAGATCCGCATCGTCGTACCGGTGCAGACCTACCTGGACGCTCAGGGCCAGGAGAGGCCCGCTCTGGACGAGCGCGGCCGGGTGGTTCCGGCCGGGGTGGTGCACGAACTCGCGGGGGACGCTGAGGTGGTGCGGATGCTCACCGCACCGCCCACCGGCCAGGTGCTGGATGTGGGTCACAGCCGACGGTTGGCCTCAGCCCGACAGCGCACGGCGGCCTTCCACGGGCATGCCACGTGTGCGCACCCGGGCGGGTGCGAGGTGCCGGTCTCGTTCTGCCAGGCCGACCACGTCACCTCGTTCTCCCGGGGCGGGCGCACGGTGGTGGCGAACCTGCAACCGTTGTGCGGGCCGCACAACCGGGCCAAGTACCAACGCGAACTGCGCACACACCAGCAACACCACCAAGCCCGTGCCGGAACGCGAGGACGGGAGCGAGGGCACCCGCCCGACGGGGACCCGGACCCACCGCCCCGGGAATGACCCCCGGCCGTGCCGAGCCCTGGCATGCCCGCGCCCGACACGCAGCCCGCGCCCCACACCCACCGTCGTCGCTGCCACCGTCGCCCACCCCCACCACCGGGGGTCGGCACCGCTGCCCGAGGCCGGAGGGACCGCTCGCCTTTGGTGCCAACGCAGCAAAGCCCCACCACCCCCGAACGCCAAGCGTTGACCGCCCTCCCGCACCACCACGCGGCAGCTGGTGCCGCTGCCTCGGCCATCATCAGCGGGTGGGGCGTTGGGCGGAGTCCCCAGATACCCGCTGCCTTCGCTGCCACCGCAGCACACCTCCACCACCCCCGAACCCCGGGCGTTGATCGCGCGCTCCGGTACCGCACACTCTGGTACCGCGCACTCCGGTACCGCAGACCTCGGCACTGGGCACTTGGGTGACCGCGTTGGGTCCCCTGGGCCCATACGAGAACACCGCGCCTGAGTAACGTGGAGGCAGTTCCCGAAGGGAAGGGAGCCAGCCGTGAAGCGCCGCGTACGCCAGTACAGCCTCGTCATGGGAGTGTGTCTGCTCCTGTTCGCCGGAGCGCTGCCCGTCTACTACCTGTTCGGCACCGGGTGGGCGGTGGCCATGTGCGCGGTGGCGTCGGTCCTGCCGCCGGTGGCCGCGGCCCTGGGCAGCATCGCCGACCCCGACGACCCGGCGGACCGCGACAACAGGTACGGGCCCAACGCCGACTGACCGCCCGCGCCGACCTGGCAGGGCGCACGGCCCGTGTCACGGGTCCGGTGATCCCGCACGTAGTATTTCGGCGAAACCGGGTATTCCGGCGAAACCGGGCACCGTACGCCGCTACGGCGTCGGGAGGCCCCGTCCGCCACGGGAGGAACGCGTGACCCACACCAGTGCCGAAGGCGTCGCGGCGGATTCGCGGACCAGTGCGGTCCGCATGCTGCGCGTGCGCCACGACGACCCGCGGGTGCGGGGACTGCTCGCCGGGCTGCTGGAGGAGTACACCGAGCGCTACGGCGCCGAGGGCGCGGCCAGTGAGCTCGCGCGCTATCCGGTGACCGAGTTCGCCGCTCCCCACGGCCGCCTGGTGCTGGCCGAGCTGGACGGGGAGATCGTCGCCGGAGGGGCCGTGCGCCCCTACAAGAAGGACCGGGCGGCCATGGCCGACACCGCCGAGTTCAAGCGCGTCTGGACCTCGGGGCGCCACCGCCGCCTCGGACTGGCCAGCCGGGTGATGACCGCCCTGGAGGAGGCCGCCCGCGACCTCGGCTACACCCGGGTCCTGTTGTTCACCGGTCCCGCCCAGCCCGAGGCGGTCGCCTTCTACACGCGGATCGGCTACCGGCCGGTGGACCCGGCCGACATCGACGAGCTGCCCCACCGCACGGCCATCCCCTTCGCCCAGGACCTCGTCTGAGGCGGCGGACGCCCGGCCCTCGGAAGGGGCTCCCCTCGGGGGGCTCCCCTCGGGAGTGACTCCCACGGCCGGTGCACGGCCGTGCCCGGCGGGCGCCGGTGCGGCCCGCCGTGCCGCCGTCGGAACGGCCGGGCGCGTTATGGCTTCCGGTATGTCCGCGCAACGGCCGCGCCTCGGAGCCTCCCCGTACGATGGGTGGCCAGGGCCGCCACAGGCGGCCGCTACGCCGAATCCGACGAGGAGACGCACGACGTGAGCGAGCAGCAGCGCCCCCAGGACGAGACGAACGCCCCCGTGTTCAGTCCCCGCAAGAACGGGCAGGCGCAGTCGGTCTCCGACGAGCTCGCCGCGTGGATGAGCACCGGGTGGGCCGACACCGAGCGGCGCGACCTGGAGCCGGTGGAGCAGGCCGGGCACACCGCCCGCCGTCGCGCCGCGCTCAGCGCGGCCTTCCCCGGTGACCGCCTGGTCGTCCCGGCCGGGCAGCTGCTCACCCGCTCCAACGACACCGAGTACCCGTTCCGGGCGGCCACCGACTACGCCTACCTCACCGGCGACACCTCCGACGGCGGCTGCCTGGTGTTCACGCCCCGCGCCGAGGGCGGGCACGACGTGGTCCTCTACCTCAAGCCCCGTTCCAACCGTGACAACGGCGAGTTCTGGCTGGGCGGCTACGGCGAGCTGTGGACCGGCCGCCGCAACAGCCTCTCCGAGGCCGCCGACCTGCTGGGCGTGGCCACCGCCGACGTGACCACGCTGTCCGGCGTGCTGCGCGCGGGCGGTGCGACCACCCGCATCGTGCGCGGCCACGACGCCGAGCTCGACGCGATCGTCGACGGGCTGCGCGCCGACGCCGACGAGGAGGCCCGCGCCAAGTACGCCCAGCTCGACGAGGACCTCTCCGTCACGCTGGCCGACCACCGCCTGGTCAAGGACGAGTGGGAGGTCGCCCAGCTCCAGCTGGCCGTGGACGCCACGGTGCGCGGCTTCGGCGACGTCGTCAAGGCGCTGCCGCAGGCCAAGGACACCTCCGAGCGCTTCATCGAGGGCACGTTCTTCCTCCGCGCCCGGGTGGAGGGCAACGACGTCGGCTACGGCACCATCGCGGCCTCCGGCGCCAACGCCACCACCCTGCACTGGACCCGCAACGACGGCCCGGTGCGCGAGGGCGACCTGCTGCTGCTGGACGCGGGCGTGGAGACCACCACGCTGTACACCGCCGACGTCACCCGCACCATGCCGGTGTCGGGCACCTTCACCGACGTGCAGCGCCGCGTCTACGACCTGGTGTACGCCGCCCAGGAGGCCGGGATCGCCGCCGTCGCCCCGGGCAGGCCGTTCGTGGCCTTCCACGAGGCGTCCCAGCGGGTGCTGGCCGAGGGCCTCGTCGAGTGGGGCCTGCTGGAGGGCCCGGTCGAGCGCGTCCTGGAGCTGGGCCTGCAGCGCCGGTACACCCTGCACGGCACCGGCCACATGCTGGGCATGGACGTGCACGACTGCGCGGTCTCGCGCCAGGAGGTCCACCTGTACGGGGACCTGGAGCCGGGCATGGTGCTCACCGTCGAGCCGGGCCTGTACTTCCAGCCCGACGACCTGACCGTCCCCGAGGAGCTGCGCGGCATCGGCGTGCGCATCGAGGACGACGTGCTGGTCACCGAGGAGGGCCGCACGGTCATGTCGGCCGGTCTGCCGCGCTCCTCCGCCGAGGTGGAGGCCTGGCTGGCCGAGCGCCTGCCGCGCTGACCCTCCCCGAACACACGACGGGACCGCCTCCTCGGAGACGGTCCCGTTCCTGCTGTGCCGGGCAACGGGGGAGGGCGTCCACGCGTTGCGCGCGCCTGTGAGGGCGGAGCCCGCCCCTTCCCGCGCCCAAGAGTGGCCCATGCCTCGCCACAGCACGTTTGGGCAGGTCGGTGCACGGCCAGCGGGAAGGGGAAGGGAAATCCACCAACCAGGAGGTTCCACCCCATGGCAGAGCACACCCACGGGACCCGGCCGCGCGTCTTCGCCTCGCCGGGGCGCTACGTCCAGGGTCGGGGCGCCCTGGCCCGGCTGGGCCCGCTCGTCTCCGACCACGGCTCCCGCCCGCTCGTCCTGGTCGACGAGGTCGTCCGCGGACTGACCGAGGACGTCCTCACCGCCTCCTTCCGCGAGGCGGACCTGCCCCTGGTCTTCGAGAGCTTCGGCGGCGTTCCGACCAGGGCCGAGGCCGAACGCGTCTCCGGGACGATCCGGGACGGGGGCCACGACGTGGTCATCGGCCTGGGCGGCGGGGCCGCGATCGACACCGCCAAGGCCGCGGGGGACAACACGGGGGTCCCGTGGGTCAGCGCGGCCACGGTGGCCTCCACGGACGCGCCCACGTCGGCGCTGTCGGTGGTCTACACCGAGTCCGGGGCGTTCGAGTCCTACCGCTTCTACGACCGCAACCCGGCGCTGGTGGTGGTCGACACGCAGTTCGTGGCCGAGGCGCCCACCCGGTTCCTGGCCGCCGGGGTCGGCGACGCCCTCGCCACCTGGATCGAGGCGCGCGCGGTGGAGCGGGCGCACAGCACGAACATGGTGGAGGGTCTGCCGACCCGTGCGGGCACGACCCTGGCGCGCCTGTCCTGGGACATCCTGTGGGAGTCGTCCCTGCCCGCGCTGGAGGCGGTGGACCGCGGCCTGGTGACCCCGGATGTGGAGGCCGTCGTGGAGGCCACCACGCTGCTGTCCGGCCTGGGCTTCGAGTCCGGCGGGCTGGCCGCCGCGCACGCGGTGCACGACGGGCTGACGGCGGTGGACGAGACGCACCACCTCGCCCACGGGGAGAAGGTCAACATCGGCTCGCTCACCCAGCTGCTGCTGGAGGGCGCCCCGGCCTCGGAGGTGGACGAGTTCGCGCGGTTCACGGCCCGCGTGGGCCTGCCGACCACCCTGACCGAGGCGGGATTGGGCGACGCGGACGACGAGGTGCTCGACCGGGTCGTGGCCGCGGCGACCGCGCCGGAGGAGACCATCCACAACCTGGCGTTCACGCCCTCGGCCCGGGACGTGCGCGACGCTCTGCGCGCGGTGGAGGCGGTGGGCCGTCGCGCCCGCCGCGAGGCCGGGCTCGGGGAGCCGCAGGCGCCCGGGGCCCACTGACCGCCCCGGAGGCCGTTTCAGTCCACCGGCTCTGCCAGCCGGGCCAGGTCGGCCTCCAGGTGCCCGGTCAGGAACGCGCGGGTCCGGGACGCCGCCTCAGGGGCGTGCCCGCGTGGGGTGAGCTCGGTGAACATGACCAGGTACAGGTAGACCCGGTACAGGGCGAGCCTGCGCAGCAGGCCGGGGGTGAGGTCGACGCGGCCCCCGGCCTCGCGGTAGCCCGCCAGGAGCGCGGTGTCCTCGCGGACGTCTCCGAAGAGCGCCAGGGACACCAACTCGGCCGCCGGGTCGCCCCAGAAGGCGCGCTCGGCGTCGATGATCCCGCTGAGGCGGGGCGCGCCCCCGTCGTCGCCGGTCCCGGTGAGCAGGACGTTGCCGTCCCACAGGTCGAAGTGGACGAGCACCGGCGTGCGCACCGGGGCCAGGTGCGCGAGGTTGGCCGAGACCAGCCGCAGGATCCGCTCGCCGCCGCCGGGCAGCGCGACCGCGAACCGGTCGGCGTCGGCCACCACCGCCTCCACCATCGCCCCGAAGGCCTCCGGCCAGGTGGGTGCGCGCAGTCCGTCCCGCCCCGGGTAGCCGAACCCGCTCCCGGTGACGGTGTGCAGCGCCGCCACGGCCCGTCCCAGCTCCCGGCGGACACGGGCGGTCCGCTCCGGCGCCAGGCTGGAGCGGACCCCGTCCAGGGGGACTCCGGGCAGGTGGCTGAGGAACAGGTACGCGCGGTGCGGGTCCCCGGGAACGGTGCCCAGGTGCAGCACCTCGGGCACGAGCGGGCCGCACACGGGCCGGGTCCGCGCGTAGGCCATGGCCTCGGTGGCCGTGATGCCGTGTTCATAGGTGAGCCGGGGCCGGTCGGAGGGGGGTGCGAGCTTGAGCACCGACCGGCGGCCGTCGGCCAGGACCACGCGGTGTACGGAGTTGTAGGTGCCGCCGGTGAGCACCGCGCGTTCGCGCACGCGGGCGCCGTCGCCGAACGCCGCGCGCACGAGCGCGTCCAGGAGGGCGTCGTCGGGGTCGGTCGATGGGGAGGGGAGGGGCATGCCCACACCCTAGGTCCCCTCGGCCTGAAGCCGTCGGCTGACGACTGTCGGCAGACGGACGCGGACAGTCGTCAGCGGTCAGCGGCCAGCGGGCGGCGAACCGTGGGACTGCTCGGGGACGGCCGCCGTGGGAGGTGGCCGCGAGGCCCACCGGGCGCGCGCCCACCGGGACGGTCCGGCTGACCTGGGCGCCGCCCCGCGCCGAAACCACCGCCGAGGACCGGAAGACCACCGGAGCGGGAACCCCGCACGTCACACCGTCAACGTTTCCGGTCAGCTTTCCCGGAGGGGTTCCAGGAGAAGGCGCACGCGTCCGCGCGGCCGTCGTCCGAGGTCACCCCGGAGACCCGGCCGGTCCGACGGTCCCGGAAGCCGTGAGCGCCCGCTGGCCCCGCCTCCGCGAGGTTTCGCGGGGGCCGAACGGGATAGCCGGGATAGCACCCGGCCGCGTGCGGCGGCCGACGTACGAAGGGACACGGACATGGGCGCATCGTCGGGCGCGGCCCGCGCGCTGCTGCTGGGGCTGGCCGCGGGGTCGCGGAGCACGCTCGGGGGCGCACCGCTGTGGCACTCCGCGGGGAAGGGCCGGCGCGCGCTCATGGCGCTGGCCGCGCTCGGGGAGTTCTCCGGGGACAAGATCCCCGGCATCCCCAGCCGCACCGCCGCGCCGAGCCTGACGGCCAGGGTGGTGAGCGCGGGAACCGGCGGCGCCCTGCTGGCCCGGGGAGCGGGCACGTCGCCCGTGCTCGCCGTCGTCCTCGCCGCCGCGGCCGCGCCGGTCGGCACCCTGGCGGGGGTGGGGTGGCGGCAGTACTGGAGCGGTACGGGCCGCCCGGCCTGGATCGGCGGTGTCGTGGAGGACGCCTGCGCGCTCGCGCTCGCGCGCACCGCCTGCCGGGGCCTGTCCGCGGACGGCTCCGCGCGAGACTGAGGGGCGGCCCGTTCCGGTCACAGCCCTCCTGAGGCCGGACAGGGCCCGGCGCCCGCTCCAGTCACACCCCGTTTCCGATCACATTCTGTTTTCGGTCACACTCTGTTTCCGGTCGGGTTGAATCCGTCGTTCGCACCGGTCACACCCCGCCTGCCGCGAACCCGGAACCGGCACGGGGGCGCCCGCACCGGGTTTGCTGCGCGGATGTCGCGGTTATGGTCCAGAACACACCGCTGTTCCGGGAACGGGCGCATGGTCTGGAGCGTTGGGGTAGCTCTGGGGAGGTTCCGTGAACCCCCGGACGAACCCTGTCGAACACCACAACCTGAGGACATCTGTGACCGGGCAGCCCACTCCATCCACGGCCGAGACCGCTTCGGCCCCACCGCAGGACGACAAGAGCGCGCGGGCGGGGCGCCTCATCATCCCCTTGCTCCTGGTCTCGGCGTTCGTGGTGATCCTGAACGAGACGATCATGGGCGTGGCGCTGCCCGCGCTCAACCGTGACCTCGGCATCTCCGTCTCCACCGGACAGTGGCTGACCTCGGCCTTCATGCTCGTGATGGCCGTGGTGATCCCTGCGACCGGGTTCCTGCTCCAGCGCTTCCACGTGCGCCAGGTGTTCATCACCGCGATGACGCTGTTCAGCGTCGGCACGCTGCTGTGCTTCCTCGCCCCCGGCTTCGGCTTCCTGCTCGTGGGCCGCGTGGTCCAGGCGGCGGGAACGGCGATCATGATGCCGCTGCTCATGACCACCGTGCTGAACCTGGTCCCGTCGGACCGCCGCGGCCGCACCATGGGCAACATCTCCATCGTCATGTCGGTCGCGCCCGCCGTCGGCCCGACCCTGGCGGGCCTCATCCTCAGCGTGCTCGACTGGCGGTGGATGTTCGGGCTCGTCCTGCCCATCGCGGTCCTGGGCCTGATCCTGGGCGCCCTCTTCATCCGCAACGTCACCGAGCCGCGCCCCGCCAGCATCGACGTCCTCTCGCTCCTGGTGTCGGCGGTGGCCTTCGGCGGGCTCGTCTACGGCTTCTCCGGCCTGGGTGAGGGAGAGGCCACCGCCGTGGTCCCGCCCGTCGCCTCGATCGGGGTCGGCGCCGTCGCGCTGGTGCTGTTCGTGTGGCGCCAGCTGCGCCTCCAGCGCCACGACCGCGCCCTGCTGGACCTGCGGGTGTTCCGCTCCAGGCAGTTCTGCGTCTCGATCGGCCTGGTGCTGATCAGCTTCATGGCCCTGTTCGGCACCCTCATCCTGCTGCCGGTCTACATGCAGAACGTCCTGGGCCACGACACGCTCGTCACCGGCCTGGCCCTGCTGCCCGGCGGTCTGGTCATGGGTCTGCTCGCCCCGGTGGTCGGCCGCCTCTACGACCGCGTCGGTCCGCGCCCCCTGGTCATCCCGGGCTCGGCGCTGGTGTCCCTGGTGCTGTGGGGCATGACCCTGCTCGACGCCCAGACGCCGGTCGGCTTCGTCATCGCCGCCCACGTGACGCTCAGCATCGGCCTCGGCTTCATGTTCACCCCGCTGCTCACCGGCGCGCTGGGTTCTCTGCGGCCCGAGCTGTACTCGCACGGCAGCGCCGTGGTCGGCACCGTGCAGCAGGTCGCGGGCGCGGCCGGTACGGCGATCTTCATCGCGATCATGTCCGCCACGTCGGCGGGCCTGCTCAGCGACGGGCTCACCGGGGTCAACGCCCAGGCGGGCGGCGTCCACGCGGCCTTCCTGGTCGGCGCGGTGGTCTCCGTCGTGGCCTTCGCGCTGACCTTCCTGGTGCGGCGCTCGCAGGCCGCCGCTCCGCAGGACGCGCCCGCCGCCGTCCACTAGGACGTCGCGGGGCGCGGACACGGGAGAGGGGCGTCGGGGACCGGTCTTCACGGACCGGCGCCCCGGCGCCCCTCTCGGCGTGGCGCCTCCCCGCGCGATCGGCTGCCCGTCCCGGCCCCCGACTACGACGTGCGGGGCCGTACCGCGTCGGCCGCCAGCGTGCCCAGCAGGGACAGCGACTGCGCGCTGGGCGAGCCCGGTTCGGCGTGGTAGACCACCAGCTCCTGACCCGGCGCCGACCTCACGTCGAAGGCGTGCAGGCTCAGCTCCAGCGGGCCCACCTCCGGGTGGGCGAAGCGCTTGGTCTCCAGCCTCTTGCCGCGCACGCCGTTGCGCCGCCACAGCCGGGCGAAGTCGGGGCTCTGCGCCTCCAGTTCCCCGACGACCTCGCGGACGCGGGGGTGGTCGGGCCAGGCGCCCTCGGCCAGGCGCAGGCCCTCCACCGTGTTCGCGGCGACGGCCGGCCAGTCGGGGTAGAACGCGCGGGACCCGGGGTCCAGGAACACCGCCCTCGCCAGGTTCCGGGAGAAGGGGAAGCCCCGGAGGAGCCGCTCGGCCAGGGGGTTGCAGGCCAGCACGTCGTAGGCGCGGCCCAGGACCAGCGCCGGGGTGTCGTGCCAGGAGTCCATGAGGCCGAGGAGCGAGGGGTCGGCGCGCTCCGCGGGGGCGGGCGCCTCCGGCCGCGGGACCAGCCCGGCGAGCCGGTACAGGTGCAGGCGGCCGTCGCCGTCCAGGTGCAGGGCCTGTCCGAGCGCGTCCAGGATCTGCGGTGAGGGCCGGGTCTCGCGGCCCTGTTCCAGCCGTGTGTAGTAGTCGGCGCTCATTCCGGCCAGCAGGGCCACCTCCTCGCGCCGCAGCCCGGCGACGCGGCGGTGTCCGTGGACGGGCAGGCCCACCGCACGCGGCGTGAGCCGCGCGCGTGCGCTCCGGAGGTAGTCGCCCAGTGATGGGGAGTCCATGACGACCAGGGTAGGGCTTCGCGGCCCGGTGTTCCTGGGTGCGCTCCACCCAGGAACACCGCGGTCTTCCTGGCCTGCGGCGGCCCGCCCAGACTGGGGTGAGTCCAGTCGACCCAGGAGGAGGACGGCCATGAACGACCAGATGACGGCCACGAGCGACCAGGAGCGGGAGACGGCCCGCAAGGTGATCGTCGTGACGGGGGCCAGCAGCGGGATCGGCGAGGCCGCGGCGCTGCGCCTCTCCGCCGAGGGGCACCACGTGGTGCTCGGGGCGAGGCGGGAGGAGCGCCTGCGCTCACTCGTCCGGGACATCCGCGACTCCGGTGGCAGCGCCGAGCACCGGAGCCTCGACGTCACGGACCCCGACAGCGTCCGGGAGGCGCTCGACGCCACCGTGCGCGAACAGGGGCGCGTGGACGCCCTCGTCAACAACGCCGGGGTCATGCCGCTGTCCCGGATGGACGCGCTGCTGGTGGACGAGTGGGACCGCATGGTCGACGTCAACGTCAAGGGGCTGCTGCACGGTGTGGCCGCGGCGCTCCCGCACTTCCAGCGCCAGGGCTCGGGGCACTTCGTGACCGTCGCCTCGATCGGCGCGCACGAGGTCGTGCCCACGTCGGCGGTGTACTCGGGGACCAAGTTCGCCGCGTGGGCGATCACCGAGGGGCTGCGGCTCGAACTCGACCCGGGCATCAGGGTGACCACGGTCTCCCCGGGCGTGGTCGAGAGCGAACTGGCGGACCACATCACCGACCCGGGCGCGCGGGAGGCGATGCGCACCTACCGCAGGAACGCGCTGTCCGCCGACGCGATCGCCCGGGCGATCGCGTTCGCCCTCGGCCAGCCCGCGGACGTGGACGTCAACGAGATCATCGTGCGGCCCGCCGCCCAGCGCTGAGCGGGGCCCGAACGCGGGCGGACCTGACTACGGGCGCGGCTTCGCGGGGTCCCCGACCCGAAAGGGGCCGTGCCCGTCGCCTCCGTCCCGTTCGGCGGACGGGGTCTGCCCGTCGCCGACGTGGTCCTGCACCCACTCCACCATCGGCAGCAGCAGGTCGGTGACCTCGCGGCCGTCCCCGGTGAGGCGGTACTCCACGTAGGGCGGCACCACCGGCCTGGCGTCGCGCAGCACCAGGCCGTCGGCCTCGAAGGTGCGCAGGGTCTGGGCGAGCATCTTCTCGCTGATCCCGCCGATCGTGCGCAGCAGCTCGCTCCAGCGCAGCGGCCCGCGGGACAGGGAGACCAGCACGAGGACCCCCCACTTGCTGGTGATACCGGCCAGCAGCCGCCGGGAGGGGCAGTCGGCGGACAGGACCTGCCCGCGGGGAGGGGCAGGGGAACCGGATGGCACGCTCATGGCACCAACTTACCAAAAGGTGGGTACCCGACTTTTGGAATGTGTCAGTGAGCGGGAGGGTTGGGACGCGTGGACGGCCGGAACGCCCGGCCGCAGCGAAAGGAAGTCCCCATGTCCGTCGTCATCACCGGTGCCACCGGCCACCTCGGCCGCCTCGTCGTCGAGGACCTCCTGGACAGGGGCGTCCCGGCGGAGCGGATCACCGCCACCGCGCGCGACACCGCCGGACTGGCCGACCTCGCCGGCCGGGGCGTGCGCACCGCCCGCGCGGACTTCGACGACCCCGCCTCGCTCGGGGAGGCCTTCAAGGGAGCCGACACCCTCCTGCTGGTCTCGGGCACCGCGATCGGCGAGCGGGTGCGCCAGCACGGCGCCGTGATCGAGGCCGCCGCGGAGGCCGGCGTCGGACACCTCGTCTACACCAGCGCGCCCAGGGCCACCGACACCACGCTGGTCCTGGCACCCGAGCACAGGGCCACCGAGGAGCTCCTCACCGCCTCCGGCCTGGCGTACACGATCCTGCGCAACGGCTGGTACAACGAGAACTTCACGCAGCAGCTGGAGCAGGCGCGCGCCACCGGCGCCTTCGTCGGCAGCGCCGGGCGGGGACGCACCGCCAGCGCCTCGCGCCGGGACCTGGCCGAGGCCGCCTCCGTCGTGCTGCGCGACCCGGCGGCGCACGCGGGCGCCGTCCACGAGCTCGCCGGCGACACCGCGTGGACCTACGACGACCTCGCCGCGACCCTGGGCGAACTGCTCGGCCGCGAGGTCGTCTACCGCGACCTGACCACGGAGGAGCACGTGGCTGCCCTGACCGGGGCCGGACTGGACGAGGACACCGCGCGCTTCGTGGCCGCGCTGGACACCAACACGCGCGACGGGGAGCTGTCCGACACCACCGGCGAGCTCTCCCGCCTCATCGGACGCCCGACCACCCCGGTCGGCGAGACCCTGCGCACTCTGCTCTGACCCGCGACCCGTCCCCTCCGCCCGGGAGGGGACGGGGCCCTCAGCCGGAGGCCGGGTCCGAGGGGGTCAGCGCCAGAGGCGGACCGGCGGACGGCCCCGGGACGGGGTCGGCCACGATGTCGGACCAGGGCAGGTCCACCGCGGAGGTCCCGGCGGCGAGGGCGGCCGCGGCCAGCCTCAGCGTCAGCGGCAGCCGCCCGCAGCGGTCGGCGATCCGGGCGACCAGGGCCAGCTCCGCGGCCCGGGCCCACATCCCGGCCACGGACAGGAACAACTCGACCGAGGACTCCTCCGAGAGCACGTCGAGCGGCAGGGGACGGGCGCCGAACAGCGCGACCAGCCCCGTCAACGGGTGCCGACTGGTGACCAGCACCACGCTGCCCCGGCCGGTGGGCAGCAGGGGAACGAGCTGTTCGGCCGAGGCGGCGTCGTCGAACAGGAACAGCAGGCACTGGTCGGCCGTCACCGACCGGAAGAGCTTGGCGAGCTCGCCGGCGCCGGTCGGCAGGCCCCGGGGGTCCGCGCCCAGGCCGCGCAGCAGCTGGCGCAGCGCGTCGTCGGGCCGGGTGGGCTCCTCCCCGGAGGCGGACCCGCGCAGGTCCACGTAGAGCTGGCCGTCGTGGAAGTGGTCCCGGACGGTGTGGCTCCAGTGCAGGGCCAGCGCGGTCTTGCCGACGCCGGAGACCCCGGTGAGCAGGAAGACCGCGGGCCAGCGGTCGGCCTTCCGGTCGTCGTCCAGCGCCCGGTCGAGCACGGACAGCTCCGCTGAGCGGCCGACGAACTCACCGACCCCGTAGGGCAGTTCGGCGGGGCGGACCCGGCGGACGCCGTGCGCACCGCCGCGCGTGCGTCCGCCGTCCGGCTCGGCCGTGAGCAGGTCCAGGTGCAGCTGCCGGAGCCGGGCGCCGGGGTCGGTACCCAGTTCGTCGGCCAGCCTCTCGCGCAGCGCCGCGTAGACCTCCAGTGCCTCCCCGGTGCGTCCGCAGGCGTGCAGGGCCGACATCAGCAGGCCGGTGAAGCGTTCGTGGGTCGGGTGCTCCGCGCACAGCGAGAGCAGTTCGGGGACGGCGGCGGCCCCGCGGCCGAGGTCGATCTCGGCGCCGTACAGCTCCACCAGGGCGTGCAGCCGCCTCTCCTCCAGGGCCGGGCGCGCGTGGGCGGCGAGCGCCGGTGTGACGCCGCCCAGTGCGGGGCCCGTCCACAGCGACAGCGCGGTGCGCAGGGTCCGGACCGCGTCGGCGGGGCGGTCGGCGGCCCGCTCGGAGTGCGCGCGCACCAGGAGCCGCTCGAACACGCCGCTGTCCGTGGCCTCGGCCGCCACGGTCATCCGGTAGCCGCAGGTGCTCCGGACGATCGTGTCCGCGTCCAGGATCTTACGGAGTCCGTGCACGTGCACCTGAAGCTGGGAGCGTGCGCTGCGCGGCGGGTGTTCGCCCCAGACCAGGTCGATGAGCCGGTTGTCGGGGACGACGGTGTCGGGTTGCAGGAGGAGGGCGGCCAGGACGGTACGCCTTTTGGGCCCTCCCGTGCTGACCGGACGACCTTCGGAGTGCACCTCGACAGAACCGAGCATTCGGTACCGAATCCCTGACAGATCGGTCTCCACTCATGAACTCCCTGACGCACGATGAATACTCCGCTGCGCAACGTCGCGGAGCATACGACACTCGTCGGCGCACCGTCCACCTGCGTGGGGGGGAGAGTGCGGAGAGTGCCCGGGCGGCTCTGAGATGACCTGGGGCTTTGGTTTTCGGTCCATTGAGGACTTGTTTCGCTAATGGTCGCAAACCATGCGAAGAAGGGCAGAGGTCGGGCGGCCCCGGCGAGAACCGGCCGGGGCCGCCCGTAAGCGGGCCGGTCAGCCGCAGTTGGTGCCCTCGTCGCCGCCCTGGGTGCCGCTGATGCGGCCCATCCAGTCCACGCACCTGCCTGCCGCGTTCAGGTAGATCGGACCGGCGTAGGTGGTGAAGTAGCCGCCGTCGTAGACGTCCCAGTGGTTTCCGGCCGGGCTGATCGACAGACCCGCCTCCACCAGCACGGCCGAGCCGGGGTTGTTGCGCTTGGCCACGACGCAGTTGTAGCCGTTGGAGCTGTTGTAGGTCAGGAAGACCGTGCCCGTGCTGCCGATGTTGTCCTGGTTGACGATGCCGTACCCGGAGCCGCACTCGCCGCCGTAGGTGGCCGCCGCGGCGGGGGAGGCGCTGACGAGCAGGCCGCCCAGGCCGATACCGGCGGCGGCGGCGACGGCCGCGGCCCTCTTCGCGAGCTTGTTCATGTCATGTCCGATCACGGGTCGAGAGGATGTGGAGCAGGGAGGGAGCGGGACGTGGAACGGGGGCCTCAGCCGCAGTTGGTGCGGGGGACGGTCTTCGTGATCGTGCCGATCGTGCCGCCCCAGTCGACGCACTGGCCCGCCGCCGACAGGTAGACGGGACCGGCGTAGGTCGTGTAGTTGCCGCTGTCCCGCTTCCACGACGAGGTGCCCGAGACCCGGACGAACGCCTCCATCGGCGCGGCCGCGCCCGGGTTCGTGCGCACGGTGACCACGCAGTTGTAGCCGTTGGAGTTGTTGTAGGTCAGGAAGGTCGTTCCGCGGTTGTCGGGGAACTCGACCTTGTTGACGACGCCGTAGCCGGACCCGCACGCCCCGTTGTAGGAGGCGGCGGAGGCGGGCGCGGCGGTGGCCATCAGACCGGCCGCGGCGATCCCGGTGGCCGCGGCGAGGGTGGCGGCCTTCTTCAGGAGGTTTCTCATGGTGCTCCCAGTCGTGCTTCGACGCGCCGCCCGTCGCGGCGCGAGGGGGGTCAGCCGCAGTTGGTCTCGTTGTTGTTCACGTTGGTGCCGCTGATGTTGCCGAACCAGTCCACGCACGCACCGGCCGCGCTGCGGTAGACCGGCCCGGCGTAGGTCGTGTAGTGGCCGCTGTCCACCTGGGCCTGACTGGCGGGGTCGCTGGTGCGCTTGAGGCCGACCGTCATCTCCACGGCCGCGCCGGGGTTGGCCCGCACGGTCACCGCGCAGTTGTAGCCGTTGGAGTTGTTGTAGGTCAGGAAGAGGGTGCCCTTGGAGCCGATGTTGGTGTGGCCGACGACGCCGTAGCCGCTGCCGCAGACGCCGTTGTACTCCGCCACGGGAGCCGCCGCCGACGCCGGTGACGCCAGTGCCAGCGAGCCGGTGGCCAGGGCCGCCGTGAGCAGGGCGGCGGTCCGGAACTTCTTGAACATGGGGGAGTCTTCCGTCCTAGGTACCGGCACCCGCTCCGTGCGGACGCCGGGAAGGACTGTGACACGGTCCGCTTCGAACCGGCTTCGGTTCCGCTTCGCACCGGGTTCGTGCGCCGCTCCCGGGCCCGGAACCCTAGAACGCGGCGCTGTCGAAGGAGGCCTCGTCCTCGCCCCGGCCGTTGGTGATCCACCAGCGCACGGGCGTGTCCCGGGTGCCTTCGAGGTCGTGGGCCAAGGCGAGTTCGTCGGCGCCGTCCGCGTCGTAGTCCGCGCAGGAGAAGAGACCGGCCACCCGCCCGGCCGCGTCTCCGGCGGCGAGGGGGCCGTTCTCGGGGCCCCGGCGGACCAGCGGCTCCGCGCCGTCCACCTCGATCCCGTCGCCGGTGTGGCGCAGCAGGTCGACGCCGTGGACGTCGCGGCTGACCGCGAGGACGTCGGTGCCGTCGCCGTCCAGGTCGCACACGGCCATGGCGCGACTGGTGGTGGAGGAGACGGGCTCGCCCCTGGCCAGGTACACCGCGAGGGGAGTGGAGGCCTCTGTGGTGAGGGGACCGAGGTAGACGTTCACCCGTTGGTCGACCTCGGGCGGCTCCGTCCTGTACCCCGGTTCGTCGTTGCGGCTGCCGCTGTCACCCAGGGCGAGGTCGCCCTCCCCGTCGCCGTTCAGGTCGCCGAAGGCGGCCAGCGAACCGGAGACCAGCTCCACCGACTCCCACCGCGCGGGATCGCCGGGGCCGGTCAGCAGCAGTGTGTTCTCGGACTGCCCTCCGTCGTTGCCGTGCTGGAACAGCAGCCGTGACGTGCCGCCCTCGAGGGCGGGGGGTTCGGCGACGAGGCCGCCGACCTGTGCGTTCACCGTCCGCTGTGCGCTGCGCGCCGGAGCGCCGTCCCGGTCGAAGGGACCGTACATGACCCTGAGGCGCGAGGCCTCACCGTTCGCCGACGCCTTGGCGACGGCCAGGTCGGGGGCGCCGTCGCCGTCGAAGTCACCGTTCGCCAGGGCCGTGAAGGTGTCCTGCCAGCCCTCCCCGGTGAGGAGCGTGATCGGGGTGGGAGGGGTGTCGGGATCGGGGCCCGAGGGGCCGCCCCACACGATCGCCCTGGGTCCCCGCCCGCTGGCGGCCATACCGAGCCCCAGTTCGTCGTCGGCGTGGACCAGGACCGGGATGTCGGCGAAGCCGTCGCCGTCCAGGTCGGCCGTGCCGGGCCGGGTGCCTTCTCCTCCGGTCCCGGGGGAGGTGACGGGGAGCACCGTGTACGGGCTCCAGACGGTGCGGGCGGCCGGATCCGGGCCCTCGGGTGAGCCGTTGACGGTCATCAGGCGCTGGGAGAGGAACCCCGCCTCGGAGTCCGGGTCGTAGCGGGTCGTGAAGAGGAGGTCGGGGAAGCCGTCGCCGTTGACGTCGTCGGGCACGGCACTGCCCTCCCCCTCGGGCACGGGCGCCGTCTCGTACTCCCGGACCTCCTCGGGGGCGGACGTTTCCGTCTCCGCCCCCGTCCCCGGATCCGGGTCGCCTCCGCACGCGGACAACAGCAGCACACAGGGGAGCAGGGCGAGACGACGGGGAACCATGGGCCTCCGATCCTGGCGGCGCGCCGGACCGCCCGTGCGGCGGAGCGTGCTGCGAGGGTAGCCGCACCGGAGGCGGGCCGCGACCGGACCGCCGAGACCGCCGCGCTACCAGAACTACGTGCGTCCCTGCTCGTAGACGTTCAGGTGCGTGTACGCCAGGGAGAACAGCGGCGTGGGCACGCCCAGCTCCCTTCCCCGGGAGACCAGGTCACCGATGATGTGGTCGGCCTCCACCGGGTTGCCGTGGGTCAGGTCCCAGTACATCGAGGTCGTGGTCGAGGCCGTGGTGTTGGCGATGATCGCGTCGGCCCTCTCGCGGGCCGCCTCGCCCGGCGGGTGGCCGGAGGCGGTGGCCACGGCGATGGCCTCGGCGAACACCGCGGCGGTGAACTCCTGACCGCCGGGCGCGCTGTTGACCCGGCCGATGGGGCCGCGCATCAGGCAGGTGCACGCGCCCAGGGTCGCCAGGAACACCCACTTGTCCCACAGCTCCTGGCGGATGTCCGCTGCGGAGGTGGCGGTGTGGTCCCCGGTGTCCAGCGCGGCGTGCACGTCCTGTGGTGCGACGACGGGGTGCTCGCCCAGCGGCCCGTAGACCAGCTGGCCCATGGTGCCGACCTGGACGATCTCCCCCAGGTCACCCAGGCGCGTCATCACCATGGCGACGCCGCCGTAGACCCGGTCGGCGCCGAAGCGCTCGACCAGGGCGTCGACGTGGCGCATGCCGTTGAGGAAGGGCAGCACCGCCGTCCGCGGGCCCACGGCGGGGGACAGGTCCTTGAGGGCCTCGTCGAACCCGTACGACTTGACGGCCACGACCACCAGGTCGTAGTCGGGGCCCACCTGGTCCGCGGTGACCGCGCGGACCGGCACCGCCTCCACCCGTCCCTGCACGTCGCGCACGCGCAGGCCGTGCTCGCGCAGGAGCGCGGCACGGGCGGGGCGGACGAGGAAGTCCACGTCCCGGCCCGCCCGGACCAGATGCGCTCCGAAGTAGCCGCCGACCGCTCCGGCTCCTACGACAAGAATCCTCATGCTGCTCCCGCCCGGTGGTTGTACGACAACGGACAACTTGACATCCTCCTCCGCCTGAAGACGGAAGGATCCAGCTAACAGAACCTATCCGCCGCTGGTGGTCTACGCTTCACAGCCCGCCTGACAGCGAGGGCTCCACGTCCTGGCACCCACCATGTCCTGGGGCGCTTGCTGCTTGGTCAGGTGCTCGATAGTGCGTGCGGCGTTGGTGTCGGCGTGCGCGGCATTGTCCCCGCACCCGGGGGCCTTACAGGCGAACCGGTCCCGTGACTCGCGGCTGCCCTCGGTGATGGCCTGGCATGCCGAGCGGCGCCGCGAGGTGTGTGTGGGCGGGCGCCCGCACCAGGTGCCCGCCCCGGTCGGCGAGCTTGTACTCCAACAACGCGACGGTGCGCCCCCACGCCTGGCCTGCGATGGCACGGTTCACCCCGGCCTTCTGCCTGACGTTGGTGCCCGGGGCCTCCACCGTCCCCCGGGCCGAGCGGACCATGCTGGTGATGTGCAGGTCCTCGACCCCCACCACACCGAACTCCTCGGCCAGGGCGTACGTGACCTTGTGCTGCCAGTCCAGGACGCGGCGCTTGGCTTTCGCGCGCACCCCGGCGATCTGGTCATAGGTCCGACGCAACCGGTTCGAAGACGGCTGTCCGGATGTGCGGTGACGCCGTTGGCGTGCGGCTCTGCGCTCCAACCGGCGCAGACGCTCGGCCTCACCCATGGTCATCCACGGCCCGTGCTCACGGAAGGTGCCATCGGACAGGGCGAGCGGCTTGGCCACACCCCGGTCGATGCCCACCCCCCGGGCTGACAGGGGGTGCGGGCTCCTTGGCCTCGGTGCGCACCCGTAACACCACGTGCCAGCCATGGGTCTCCCGTACCAACCGGGCACCGGTGACGCGGTTGGCGGCGTCGGCGTGCTTGCCCACGGGTAGGTCCTTGGCGGGGTGGAGGCGGGCTTTGTGGCCGCGTTCGCGCTTGATGTGTCACCTCCTGCCTGGTGTGGGTCGACCCTAGCGCGGGGGCGTGACGTTTCGTGACGGGCGGTTCACCCTCCGGCTGAAGCCGGTGGCGCTCTCGTGAAGGAGAGGTAGGGCCGTGGGATCCGCAGCGGCAAGGGTTCAGCCGTACAGACGCACCGCCCCGTCCTCCGCCGGGGTGTTGCCAGCGCGGCCCGGTGCGCCACAGGATGGGTGCTGCCGACGGCCCCAGGGGCCGTACCGACGGGCGGGAGGCAGGACATGACCGGTTCGACGACATCCAGCACCGTGGACGACATCCTCCGGCGCAGCGCGGCACGCACCCCCGGGCGTACCGCGCTGGTCTTCGGCGGGCGCACCTGGACCTACGCCGACCTGGACGCCGCGGTCACCCGCGCCGCCGCACGCCTGCTCGGTCTCGGCGCGGTCCGGGGCGACCGGGTCGCGGCCTACGGCAGGAACTCCGACGCCTACCTCGTCGGGTTCCTGGCCTGCGCCCGGGCGGGACTGGTCCACGTGCCGGTCAACTTCGCCCTCCAGGGGGAGGAACTGGCCTACCTGCTGGAGCAGTCGGGCAGCACCATCGTCCTGGCCGACCCCGCCCTGCGCCCGGCCGTGGACGCGCTGCGCGCCGAGACCGGTGTGGAACAGGTGCTGGAGCTGCGCGAGGGTCCCGGCTCGCTGCTCGCCGACAGCCTGGAGGGGCCGGTGCCCGACCTGGACGCCGATGTCCGCGACACCGACCTGGTGCAGCTGCTGTACACGTCCGGCACCACCTCCCGCCCCAAGGGCGCGATGATGACCCACCGGGCGCTCGTGCACGAGTACCTGTCCTGCGTGGCGGGCCTGGACCTGTCCGCCGACGACGAGCCCCTGCACGCCATGCCGCTCTACCACAGCGCGCAGATGCACGTCTTCCTCATGCCGTGGCTGGCGGTCGGGGCGCGCAACACCCTGGTGGAGTCCCCCGACCCCGCCGACCTGCTGGAGCGGATCGAGACGGCGGGGCACGGGGCCTTCTTCGCCGCGCCCACGCTGTGGGTGGCGATGGCGGGCCACCCCGACTTCGCCCGGCGCGACCTGTCGAGCCTGCGCAAGGCCTACTACGGGGCCTCGGTCATGCCCGGCCCGGTGCTGGACAGGCTGCGCTCGGCCCTGCCCGGGCTGGGCTTCTACAACTGCTTCGGACAGAGCGAGATCGGCCCGCTGGCCACCGTCCTGCGCCCCGAGGAGCACGACGCGCGCCCCGCCTCCGCGGGCCGCTCCGCCCTGTTCGTGGAGCTGCGGGTGGTGGACGACCAGGGGCGCGACGTCGCACCGGGGGAGCTGGGCGAGGTGGTGTACCGGTCGCCGCAGCTGTGCCGGGGCTACTGGGACAAGCCCGAGGAGACCGAGGCGGCCTTCCGGGACGGCTGGTTCCACTCCGGCGACCTGGTGCGCGTCGACGCCGAGGGCTACATCGAGGTGGTGGACCGGATCAAGGACGTCATCAACACCGGCGGCGTGCTGGTGGCCTCCCGCGAGGTGGAGGACGCCTTGTACACCCACCCCGGGGTGGCCGAGGCCGCGGTGGTCGGTGCACCCGACGAGAGGTGGATCGAGGCGGTGACCGCGTTCGTGGTGCCCACCGGGGAGGCCGACCCCGAGACCCTGCCCGACGACCTGGTGAAGCACGTGCGCGCCCGCCTGGCGGCGTTCAAGGCGCCCAAGGAGGTGCGGGTGGTGGCCGGGCTGCCGCGCAACGCCTCCGGCAAGATCCTCAAACGCGAGCTGCGCGAACGCATGGCCTGACGGACATCGCACCGGGGCCGTGCCTGGGGCCGCGCCGCCGTGCGCGCGGCCCACCGGCTCAGAGGCCGTGCCGCCCCGGGCCCCGCGGTCGCTCCGCGCGGTGCCGGGACAGCAGTTCGGGGTCCAGCAGATGCTCCAGGCGTGCCCGCTCCAGCCGGGTGACGGCGTCGGCACGGTCGTCCCCAGCGCCCGGGCCGCCCCGTCCAGGACCCGCAGCCGGCGGCTCAGACCGCGTGGTCGGGCGCATCCCCGGCGTAGCGGGCGGCCAGGGTGTGGAAGGCCAGCTTGGGTTCCCAGTGGCCGTCGTCGGGGGACAGTCCCGACTCCAGCGGAGGCGGGCGCACGATCCCGAAACTGGCCATGTCCTGGTCGCGGGTGGGGTCGGGGGAGTAACGGCAGTCCCCCTCGATGAACATGCACACGAACGCCCCGTGCACCTCCTCGGTCTCGAACACGTCCAACAGGTCGCCGATGAGGTCGGCCTGCACCCGCTCGTCGCGGACGTGCCCGCCCCTGATCCTGCGGTCCTCCGGGTCGCTCCAGTCCATGATGTCCGAGCCCGAGCCGCCCTTGTCCCGGGCACCCGCGTAGGAACAGCAGCCGAACTCGGTGACGACCACCGGCTTGCCGTGGGCGCGCAGCCGGCGCAGCCCCTGCCGGTAGGTGCGGCGGGTGAGTTCGTCCAGGTAGTAGTCGACGCCGACCACGTCGAACGGTGTCCAGTCCACGGTCTCCCAGACACCGGAACCGTAGGTGAGCGGCCCCCGGAACCTCGCGCGCGCGGTGCCCGCCAGCTCGCGCAGCAGCCGGTTGAGCCTGCGGTCGAACCACGGCAGCAGGGGGAAGAGCAGACCCAGCGCGCGCGTGCGTCGGTCGAAGTCGCGGCCCGGCAGCACTCCGGTGGCGAACACGCTGATCTCGCAGCCCACGTTGAGGCCGACCCGCCCGGGGTGGTCGCGGCGCAGCCGTTCGGCCGCCTCCGCGGTCCGGCCCAGGTGGGTCGCGAGCTCCCGGGGCGCCGCGTCGACCAGGCGGGGCTGGATCCACACGTACAGCCCCCGGTCCAGCGCCAGGCCCGCCGCCTCCTCCAGCCGTCCGGGGTCCTCGCCGAACACGGTGACCGCCGTGCAGCGCAGGTCCTCGCGGATCACCCGCATCTCCCGGTCCACCACCTCCGGGCGCCACCGTTGCCGGGAGCTCTGGCCGGGCAGGTAGCTGGAGCCGACGTCGTACAGGATCCCCTTCTGGACCAGGGGGCTGCGCGGTCGGCCCGCATCCGGGAAGGGGTCGTCCACCCGGCCGCGGACGCGGCCGCGCAGCAGGTGGACGGCCCAGAAGGCGATCAGGGCCGGGCCGAAGGAGAACAGCGCCTGCCACAGTTCCGGAGCGGAGAGCAGGCGCGGGCCCAGGTCGTCGGAGAGCACACCGACGGCGGTCAGGGCCGTTCGCGCGGCCAGTGGTGTCCACACCTCCCCGGTGGTCGTTCTCAGGGCTCCGAGGAACAGACCCAGGAGGAACACCTCGCCGGAGCGTTCCGGTGTACCGGTGACCGCGGCGACGAAGAGCGTGTACAGGACGGCCTGGCCCAGAAGGGCCGCCCAGGGGGAGAACCGGTGGCCCAGGTGGTGCTGTGCGTAGCCGCGGAAGACCAGTTCCTCGGGCAGGATCTGGGCCGCCAGGAGCAGGGGGAGGAGGACGACCAGGGTCAGGACGGCGTCCCCGACCGCACCGGTGTCCGGGGAGGCCGCGCCCAGGGCCGACGCCGCGCCCAGGAGCACGGCCGAGGCGAGGAGGACGGCGAGCGCACCGGTCGGCGGGACGAACCATCTCCCGGGTGCGAGGCCGAACGCGGGAGTCGGCGAGCGGTCCAGGAAGCGGCGGGCGGCCCACAGCAGCGGCGGGACCAGCGCCGTGCAGAGGACGGCCCGCACGGCCAGGGCGGCGAGGGAGTCGGGGTCCCCGGCCGAACCCGGAGCCAGCGTCGAGGCGGCCGCGGCGAGCACACCGACCAGGGTGGCGGCACCGAACACCAGGAGGGCCAGGGCCACGGGGCCCGCCCGTGGGCGTGCGGCCCTGGAGGAGGGGGATCCGGTGTCGGATGGGGGCGTGGAGTGGGGCTTGTCCGGCATGGCCGCCTTCCCGGGGGCTAAACTCCGTACGGTGTTCGACCTTCTTCGAACAGTGTACGGAGTTTTTTCGAGGAGGCAAGAGTGGCGTACGTCCACGACCCCACGGCCACGCTCGAACTGCTGTGGGACGGCCCTCAGCGGCCCCGGCGCGGCCCCCGGCACAACCTCACCGTGGAGCGCGTCGTCGAGGCCGCCATGGAGGTCGCGGAGCAGGAGGGCGTCGACGCGTTGTCCATGCGCAGGGTCGCCGCCCGGCTCGGTGTGGGCGCCGCCACGCTCTACACCTACGTTCCCGACAAGTCGGCCCTGATCGCCCTGATGGTGGACACGATGGTCGGCCAGGCGGTCCTGCCCCACACCCGCATCGGCACCTGGAGGGAGAAGGTCTGGTCCTGGGCCCACGAGGACCTGCGCTCCTACCGCGAGCACCCCTGGCTCGTCGAACTCACGGGCACGGGACAGCCGGTCGGCCCGCACGCCTTCGCCTGGGCCGACTCCGCCGTGCGGGTCTTCGACGGCACCGGGCTGAGCGGCCACGAGGCGCTCACCGTCGTGGAGGCCGTGGACGGCTACGTCCGCGGGCACGTCGCCCTGGTGGTCCAGGCGGACCGGGCCGAGGCCTGGACCACCCCCGACGGGCGCACCTGGGACACGGTCCAGGAGGCCTTCCTGGCCGCCCGCGCGGGCGGAGAGGGGCGCTATCCGGCCATCGAACGCGTGACCACCGCGGGCCCGACCCCGGAGGAGGCCTTCTCACAGGGGCTGGACTGGCTCCTGGACGGAGTCGAGATGCGCGTGCGCTCCCGCGCCGCCGGGCAGTCCTGACGCTCCGTCCGGGTTCCCGCGGCCCGACACGGCGGCGGGGGTGCTTGCGCGTGCACCGGCCTCCCCGGAACCTGGGACGGTTCGGGGCGAGACCCTGGCCGCCGCAGGTGACCAGGGTCGGCACGGCCGCGCGGACCACCCCGGGTCTCCGGGCAGGGCGGTCCGCGGCTGACGAGGGGGCGACGCCGTGAGTGGTGAGGACAGCACGAGGGCCGTGGTCATGGCGTTGGCGGCCAATCTCGGGATCGCCGTGACCAAGTTCGTCGCCTACCTGCTGACCGCCTCGTCGGCGATGCTCGCCGAGTCGGTGCACTCCGTGGCCGACTCCGGCAACCAGATCCTGCTGCTGGTCGGCGGGCGGCGGGCCAGGCGCACGGCCACACGGGAACACCCCTTCGGCTTCGGCCACGAGCGCTACGTCTACGCCTTCCTGGTGGCGATCGTGCTGTTCACCCTCGGCGGCCTGTTCGCCCTGTACGAGGCCTGGGAGAAGATCCGCGACCCGCACCCGATCACCTCCTGGCAGTGGGTCCCCGTCGTGGTGCTGCTGGTGGCCGCCGTCCTGGAGTCGACGGCGCTGCGCACCGCGATGCGCCAGACCAGGACGGCACGCGCCCGGGTGGGGTGGTTCGGCTTCATCCGCCGCACCAAGGCCCCGGAGCTGCCGGTGATCCTGCTGGAGGACACCGGCGCCCTCATCGGCCTGGCCTTCGCCCTGGCCGGGGTCAGCCTCACCCTGATCACCGGCAACGGAGTCTGGGACGGGCTCGGCTCGGGGGCCATCGGCCTGTTGCTCATGGTGTTCGCGGTGGTCCTGGCGGTGGAGATGAAGAGCCTGCTCATCGGTGAGTCGGCCAGCGAGGAGCACGTCCGCCGCATCCGGGGGGCCATCCTGGACTGCGCGGACATCGACGCCGTCATCCACATGCGCACGATGCACCTGGGTCCGGAGGAGCTGCTGGTCGCGGCCAAGGTGGCCGTGGACGCCGAGGACGACGCCCGCCGCGTCACCGCCGCCATCGACGAGGCGGAGCGGCGTATCCGCGAGGCGGTGCCCATCGCCACGATCATCTACATCGAGCCTGACCTGCTGCGCCCGCAGCCAGCGGACTGAGGCGTACCGGGACCGTACGGGCCGTGCCCTCGCCGCGGGAGCGTTCCTGCCGTCCCCGGCGGGGGTCCCGGGGACCGGACCGGGGGCGGCGGGCGGGCCCCGGTGGGGAACACGCCCGCTCCCCGGGCGGCTCGTCGCGGGCTCCGCCCCCCGAGACCGGAGAGTCTTTTTGAGGGACGTTCGCCCCGACCTCTGTTTTTTAGCCAGGTTTTATTTTTCTTGAAATTATTTTCGAACGCGTGTTTGGGTAAAATAAAAATTGCCCGGAAAATTATGGTCGGCGCACGGGATGTGAGGTCGCGCTGCTCGCGTGTACCACCTTTGGTCAGGAAAAACAGACCGCCGTGTCCTGTGCGGGCATGAGGTGCCCCGTGGGGGTGCGGAGCTTTTTGCGCGCGTTTTTCGGTCGCCGGGGGCAAGTATGTCCCTCATTTCCACTGCGTGGCGAAAAATTTTATCTCTTCCGCTTTTGGGTTCATTTCTGAGGGAATGTACTTCTCATACGACGATCATTCCCCGCCGGATCCCAGCCTCCTACTTCGACTGACAGCGTGGCCGCGCCGTCGGCTCACCGCCGTTCAGGCAGACACCAGGCATCACACAGGACACGACACCGGGGGCTTCCTCTTGTCCATCAACGTTCCCCACACATCACGCCAGACCTCCGAGCACACGCCCGCCATCCCCAGACCGCGCAGACCGGGCTGGGGCGAGGACTCCTCCGCCGAGGAGATGCTCTGCGAACTCCACGGCCTGGACGAGGACGACCCGCGGGCCGACGACCTGTGCGAGCGGGTCGTGGTCCTCTACCAGCCGCTGGTCAACAAGCTCGCGCGCCGCTACGGGGGTCGCGGCGAACCGTTGGACGACCTCCAGCAGACCGCCATGCTCGGGCTGGTCAAGGCCATCCACGGCTTCAATCCCGACCACGGAAAGCCGTTCATCTCCTACCTGATGCCCACGGTCACCGGTGAGATCAAGCGGCACTTCCGCGACCACACCTGGGCCGTGCGCGTGTCGCGGCGCCACCAGGAGAACCGGATCAGGCTGCGCCAGGCGCTCAACGACTTCCAGCAGGCACACGCGCGCACGCCCACGATCCACGAACTCTCCGAGGAGATGGGGCTGCCCGAGGCCGAGGTCGGCGAACTCATCCAGGTCTCGGAGTCCTACCGCTCCCTGTCGCTGGACGCCCCGGACGCCTCCGACTCCGACGGGCAGGAGGGCGCCCGGTTGGAGGACCACCTGGGCAGCGAGGACAAGGGCATGGAACTGGTGGTCCAGCGCGAGTCGCTCAAACCCGCCCTGGCCCGCCTGCCCGCACGCGAGCGCGAGATCCTCAGGCTGCGCTTCTTCGGCGACCACACCCAGTCCGAGATCGCCGACTGCCTCGGCTACTCCCAGATGCACGTGTCCCGGCTCCTCAACGGAGTCCTGGGGCAGCTGCGCGAGGAGATGGGACAGGACAGGCGCCCTCGCGAGTGAGAGGCGCACGGTGCCGCGGGGAGGACGCCACGGGGGCCGTCCTCCCCGCGGCACCGGCCGAATGTCGGCGGGATCGTCTATCGTGCCGCCATGGCCACCGCACCGCTGACCGCCCGCGCCTTCCTGGCCCGCCTCGACGAGCACCGCAGCGACGAGGAACTCCACAAGTACCAGCGCTACTTCCGCTTCGAGGCCGGACGCCAGCCCGAGGACGACTACTTCGTCGGCGTGCGCATGGGCACGGTGTTCGCCCTGGCCAAGGAGTTCGTGGACATGCCCCTCGACCAGATCGAGGAGCTGATGGACAGTCCCGTGCACGAGGCCCGGGCCGGGGCGATGAGCATCATGGAGAAGAAGGCCCGCCACCGGCGCAGCACGCCCGACCAGGTCGCCGCGCTCGCCGAGCTGTACCTGCGCCGCCACGACCGCGTCAACAACTGGGACCTGGTGGACCTGGCCGCGCACCACGTCCTGGGCCGCCACCTGCGGGACCGCCCACGCGAGGTCCTGTACACCCTGGCGCGCTCGGAGGACCCGTGGGAGCGGCGCACCGCGATCGTGGCGACGGCGCACTTCATCGCCCACGACGACCTCGACGACGCCTTCGCCCTGTCCGAGGTCCTCCTGGGCGACGACCACGAACTGGTGCAGAAGGCGGTGGGGTGGATGCTCCGGGCAGCCGGTGACAAGGACCGGGAACGGCTGCTGGCCTTCCTCGACGTCCACGCCGCGCGAGCCCCGCGCCCCCTGCTGCGCGCCGCGATCGAGAAGCTCGAACCCGGCCGGCGCGCCCACTACCGTTCCCTGTGAGCGCGCGCCGACGAACGGGTGGGGAACGCCGCCGATCACCGAGGCCGCGCGGGTCCGGCCGGAACCGGCGGACGCGCCGGGGCCCGAACCCGGACGCGCCGCCTCGGTCGGCGGGCGCTGAACGGCGCCGCGCCCCGGCGGGGGCACGGCGCCGGATCCGCTACTCGGAGGGTTCGGGCAGGGGCGGGCACTCGATGGTCGGATTGACCCCCATGTAGTTCAACGGTCCGACGAAGATGGTGCCGACGGTGTGGCCCAGCGTCGAGCACGAGGTCTCGTCGTCGCTGAACAGACCGCGCTGGAACGCGGCGATCAGTCCGATGAGCAGCCACAGGACGACGAGGGTCGAAAGAACGATGCGTACTCGCACTCTCTGCCTCCAGGGGATCGGGGGTGGGAGGTCGTGTTGTCTTCGCCAGAGACCTACCCGCGAGACGCGACGTTTCACCCGGTCCCGTCTCCCGCTTCTCTGGAGACCCGTCCCTTCGCCGGGTCCGCGCCGTCCCCGGTTCACGGCCACACGTCGAACCGCCACCTGGTGGGGCCGTGCGGCAGCTCCGAGACCGGGAAGGCGAACACCGTCGACGGGGGGATCGTGAACACCCGGTAGGGTGGCGGCCCCGCGGTCGGCGCCCCCTCCGGGCCGGTCAGTCCGCCGTCCCCGGCGACCGGAGCCCACCCGTGGCGTTCGGCGTAGGCCGCGGCCACCCGGCCCAGCAGGCCGGGGTCCTGCACCCACTCGGCGGTGCCCTCCACCACCACGTCCATGAGACCGGTGGTGAAGGCCAGGCTCACCTGCGGGGAGGCGGCCAGCAGCCGGGACTTGGCGGTGCCCTCGCCCGACGCGAAGAAGGGCTGTCCGTCCACCCACACCGCCAGCAGCGGCCGGGTGTGCGGGTGGTCGTCCGCGCGCGTCACGGTCAGCCAGCACGTCGCGGCCGACTCCGTCAGGTGGGGGAGCACCTCCTCCCACACACCGGGTGCCTCGTTGGTCAGGGACTGCGCCTGGGGGCTGGGGAACACGTCGCGCTCCTCGGGTCTGGCCTGAACGAGCGGACCACACTAGCCGTGCGCACCGACACTCAGGCGGCGGCCAGCGCGGTGTGTCGCGTGCGCACCGCGAAAGCGGTGAACACCACCGCGGCGGCCACGGCCGTGGCGAGCATGACCGTGGTCATGCTGGCCAGACTCACCGGGCCGGTCAGTCCGGCGGTCGAGGCCAGGCCGGAGCCGATGCCGAACTGGAGCGTGCCCAGCAGGGCCGAGCCGCTTCCGGCGATCTTCGGCGGCTGCCCGTCCAGGGCCAGCGCGGTGGCGTTGGGCGACACCAGTCCGGTGAACACCATCATCACGAACAGCGCGGCGGTCACCGTCGTCAGGCTCGCTCCGCCCGAGCCCCCCAGGGCCGCCAGCGCGGTCACCGAGGCGATCGACCCGGCCAGGCCCAGGAACAGGCGGCGGTGGATCTCGACCCGGCGGATCAGGTAGGCGTTCAGCTGGTTGCCGATGATCATCCCGAGCGTGGTCACCGCGAACACCAGGCTGAACTCCTGGGCGCTGGCCCCGAAGCGGGAGTGGGCCACGAACGAGAACGTCGAGATGTAGGTGAAGCTCATCCCGAAGCTCAACGCGAGCGTGAGCGTGGGAGCGGTGAAGCGGACGTCGCGCAGCAGACGGCCGAACACGCGCAGCTGCGCCCGCGGGCTGACCCGCTCGCGCTGCTCGGGCGGCAGGCTCTCGGGCAGACCGAACAGCACCAGGGCGAAGGTCGCCAGCCCGGTCGCGCCGAGCACGGCGAAGAGCAGCTGCCAGGGTCCGAAGAAGAGCAGCTGCCCGCCCAGGATCGGACCGAGCATGGGCGCCAGTCCGGAGAGCAGCACCAGCCGGGAGAAGAAGGTGGCGGCGGCGTCGCCGTCGAACACGTCCCGCACGATCGCGCGGGAGATCACCAGTCCGGCCGCGGCCGACAGCCCCTGGCCGAAGCGCAGCAGGCTGAACATCTCCACGCTGCTCACCGTCGCGATGGCGAGGGTGGTGGCGGTGAACACGCCGATGCCGACCAGCAGCGGTGCGCGGCGCCCCCACCGGTCGCTGAGCGGTCCGATGACGAGCTGGCCCAGGGCCAGACCGGCCATCACCGAGGTCAGGGTGAGCTTGACGCTGGCCTCGCTGGTGCCCAGGTCGGAGGCGATCTGGGGCAGTGCGGGCAGGTACAGGTCGGTGGCGAGCGGGCCGATCGCGGACAGCACGCCGAGGACGATGACGAGCAGCAGCGTGCGGCGGCGCGTCCGGGCCGTGGCGGCGGTGGTGTCCTGGCGGGCCGGTCCGGCCTGCGCCGGCACGTCGTGGTGGTTCAGGGGGTCGTGGGTGGACGGGACGTTCTGGGTGTCCGGGACGACCTGGACGTCCGTGGTGATCGGGGCACGACGATTCGGACGTGCGGAAGCAAGGGTCACCGAGGCTCCAACGCGGGGAGAGGTATCGACAGGCGGTGCGCGGTACGCGGGGGCGCCGTGAACCGCCTTCGGGCGGGGCGCCAGCAGAAGTCCCATGAGCGGACCAGAGGGTCCCGGGATCACTTCCGCCTCCAACACAAGGCTAGGAGCAGGCAATCCCCGCTTTACCCAACACGTCGAGTGATCCGAATTACGGTGCTGGAACGCCCTGCTGGTAAAGGGATTCGGTCCGCTGTGACGCCGCCCATGCGGGGAGGGGGGCGCTGTCGGGGCGCTGGTCTCCGCCCATCCTCCCGGTCGCGCGGTACGCGATGCGCAATGGTCACCCGGTGGTATTTCCGATGGGCGGAACGCGCTTTTCGGTGTCGCGCCTCCTGTGAAGAAAAGGGCGGCCGCGGAGGGTGCGTCCCAGGAGCTCACAGGCTTCCGTGCGCGGGGACCCGCTCCCCGGTGCCGCCCTCGTGCGACGGGCGTGTGTGGACCGGAAGGCCGACCGGTATTTCGGGGCGGTGCGGTCCGGGCTGTGTGGAACGCTCCGTCGAGGAAGGCTTTTCTCGGCCAGGAGATGCCTTCGGTATTTCCTTCTCGGCGGCCTTTTGCGGGAGGGGGAGTTCTCGTGGGCGGAGAGTGTTTCCATACCGCCGGTTCGCATGGGTGGCGCCGGACGCGGGGAGGCGGTTCCCGTGTCCCGCTTCGGGGCTCTTACAGGGTCGTGCGCCGTGCACGGAGAACCGCCGAGCGGACCGTCCCGTCCGGCGCGTCCCGGCCTGACAGCCGGTTGGCAGCCTCCTGGCAGAGCGGTCCGGCACGTTCGTCCTGGAGGTGTTTTGCGATGATGTTCATCGAGTTGTTCGTCCCCAAGGGCTCCCTCGCACCGGAACGGCTCCGCCGACTGGCCGAGCGCCTGGGCACCGTGACCGAGCTGACGGAGGGAGAGGAGATCCAGCCCGGATGGGACCGGGTCCTGGGCTCCCTGATGCAGGTGGTGGTGCACGAGCCCGAGGTGTGGGTGGTCGGCCAACGCGTCCTCGGCACTGACACCGCACCCCGGTACGCGGTGCGCTTCCATGTGCCGGGCCCGTGGCGCAAGGCCATGAGCGACGCCCTGGTCGCCTACGCCACCAGGGTCATCGCCGAGGTCGGGGCCGACGCCGAGCGACCCTACCGGGAGCCCGTGGTCCAGGTGCAGGTCGTCGGGGTGACCGAGGGCAGCATGGGCGTGTTCGGCAGGGCGGTCGACTCCGAGGCGCTCGTGGAGCTGATCAGCGAGCCCTACGCGGAGGACCTCGCCCGGGGGCGGGCGGTGCGCGACCCGTTGTGCGGGGTGGTCGTCCCCCTCAACGACACCGCCGTCACCCTGGAGTGGGAGGGGACGCTGCACGGGTTCTGCTGCTCCGACTGCCGCGAGGAGTTCCTGCGCAAGCAGCGCAGGGAGGCCGCACCGGCGTAGGGCGCGACCGGCACAGCAGGGGGCGGGGCCGACCTGTGGCCACGGGGGCGGGCGCCCGGCCCTACCGGGCTCCGGGCGGGGGCCGGGGGCCGCGGGCGGCCAGGCCGTCGAGTTCGACGCGGAACGCCGCCAGGGCCTCCTCCGGCGTCAGGCGGCTGGCACGGTCGTAGTCGGCGCGGTGGGCGCGCAGGTCGCGGGTCAGCCGGGCGACGTCGGGGTGGTACGGGTTGGGGCCGCCGCGCAGCGCGTGGGCGGCCCCCAGGACGCGCGCCGCCCGCGCGGGCTCGTCCCCGCGCAGGAACAGGTCCGCCGTGGCCACGGCCACCTGGGCGAGCATCGGCAGGTCCGGCAGGGTGTCGGCCAGGACGAAGGCCCCGACCAGGTGGCGGACGGCCGCGCCGAGGTCGCCGGTGACCGCGGCCAGGTGTCCGGCCGCGGCCCGGTACAGGGCCCGGTCCGGCGGCTCGCCGTCCCCGAGCGCCCCGCGCGCGAGGTCGAGCAGCCGCCCGGCCCGTGCCGGATCCCCCTCGTGGCGGGCCAGGTCGGCCAGGCAGACCCGGGCCAGGGCCACCTGGCGGGTGGAGGCGGCCTCGGCGACCACCTCCTCCAACCGGGCGCGTGCGCGGTCGGTGTTCCCGGTGTCGACGTAGGCCATCGCCAGCCACACCCGCTGCCCGTGCTGGTCGCCCAGCTCGCGGGTCAGGGCCAGAGCCTCCTCCAGCACGGCGGTGGCCCCGCCGGTGTCGCCGGTCGCGGCGCGGGAGTAGGCCAGGGACATCAGCAGCAGCGACAGCCCCCACCGCTCACCGGCCTCGCGGAAGGCGGACATGGCCTGCTCGACGTCCTCCCGGCCCCGGGCGGTGTCACCGGAGGCACCGCCCAGGAAGGAGCGGGCCAGCCAGAGCATCGCCCGCGTCCAGGGGTCGGGGTGCGCCAGGTGCGGTTCCAGGGCGGCGGTTCCGTCGGCGGTCCGGCCCTCGGCCAGGGCCAGCAGCGCCGTCACGAACGCGCTGACGGGGCCGGCCGTGCCCGGCGGCGGCCCGACCACCTCACCGGCGCCGGTGAGCTCACCCGTGAACACGGCGTTGAGCAGGTAGGCGGCGGACGCGCGCAGCCGGGCGTCCCGCTCCGGTCCCCGATCCCGCTCCCGCGTCTTCGGGACCGCCCCGTGCAGCCGGTGATCCTGCTCCGGTTCCCGTTCCCGCGCCTCCGGGGCCGACCCGCGCAGGACCGCTCCGAGCTGGACGACCGCGTTGGCGTGGTCGCCGCGCACGGCCCAGAACAGGCCCAGCGCCGATCCCAGCCGCACGGCGGTCCCGGCGTCGCCGCTGTCGCGGGCGTGTCCCAGCGCGGCGAGCAGGTTGTCGTGGTCGTCCGCCAGCCTGGCCAGCCACTCCGTCTGCTTCGGCCCCCGCAGACGCGGTTCGGCGCGCTCGGCCAGGTCCAGGAAGCACGCGGTGTGGGCGGACCGGGCATCGTCCAGCCGGCCGGTCGCGGCCAGGCGCTCCCTCCCGTACTCGCGGATGGTGTCCAGCATCCGGTACCGGTCCCCGTCCGTCTCCAGGAGCGACCTGTCCACCAGGGAGTACAGGGTCTCGGCGGCCACGCCGACGCGCTCGGCCGCCGCGGTGGTGAGGGTCCGGAAGACGGACAGCCTCTCGGCCGCGTCGCGTTCGGCGGGAGTGAGCAGGTCCCAGCTCCACGCGACCACCCCGCGCAGCGTGCGGTGGCGGGCCGGGGCCGTGCGGCTGCCGACGCCCAGGATCCGGAACCGGTCGTCCAGACCGGCGGCGAGCGCTTCGACGGACATCGAGCGCAGGCGCGCGGCGGCCAGCTCGATGGCCAGGGGGAGGCCGTCCAGGCGCGCGCAGATCCGGTCCACCTCACCGGTGGGGGAGAAGTCCGGACGTGCCGCCCGCGCCCGGTCGGTGAACAGCCGCCGCGCCGCCTCCGGCGCGAGCGGGGGCACCGGGCACAGGGCCTCCCCGGCGACGCCGAGCGGTTCGCGGCTGGTGGCCAGGACGCGCAGTCGGGGACAGCGGCCCAGCAGTTCCTCGGCCAGCCGTGCGGCGGCGTCGACGACGTGTTCGCAGCAGTCCAGGACGAGCAGGGTGTCGGTGACCGACAGCGCTTCGACCAGGCGGGCCAAGGGGTCGGCCAGAACCCGCAGGCCCAGCGCCCCGGCGACCGCCTGGGGGACGTCGTCGGGGCCGCCGACCGGCCCCAGCTCCACCAGCCACACCCGGCCGCCGGTGTCGGCGGCGGCGACCGACGCCAGCCGGGTCTTGCCCACGCCGCCCGGGCCGACCAGGGTGACCAGCCGGTGCTCGGCCAGCCGCTCGCCGACCAGACGCAGTTCGCCCTCCCGGCCGACGAAGGCGTTGAGCGGGGTGCGCAGGTTGCCGTGTGGGGCGGACACGGGTTCCGGTGCGGACGCTGACGCGGACGTTGTCGCGGGGTCCGGCTGCGCGCAACCTTGCGGCTGTGCGGGAACGGGGGACGGCTGCGCTGCTCCGGGGTCCGATGGCACCGACTTCTGCGGCGCTGGCGCGGGAGTCGGGAGCGCGGGTGCGGGACCGCCCTCCTCACGCAGGATCCGCAGGTGGAGGGCGCGCAACCGCGGTCCGGGGTCGGTGCCCAGCTCCTCGGCCAGCCGGGTCCGGTAGGAGGCGTAGGCGGACAGGGCCTCGGCACGCCTGCCCTCGGCGTCGAGCACGGCGACGAGCAGTGTGCGCAGGCGTTCGCGCAGGGGGTGCTCGGCGGCCAGCGCCTCCAGTTCGGCGGCGCTCGGAGCCCGGCCGGGCAGGGCCAGCCCGGCCTCGGCCCGGTCCTCCACCGCGCCCAGACGCAGCTCCGCCAGGCGCACCGCCGCGGCCTCGGCGTAGGGCAGCGGGGCGATGTCGGCCAGCGGATCGCCCCGCCACAGTTCCAGGGCCCGGTCCAGGTGTTCGGCCGCCTCGCCGTGCCGACCTGCCCGTAGGGCGTCGCGTCCCCGCCGTGCCAGGCGTGCGAAGAGCACGGCGTCGACGGCGTCGGCGGGAAGGTCCAGGCGGTACCCGGCCGGTTCGGAGCGCAGGGCGCGGGGGTCGGGGAGGGCCCGCCGCAGCCGGGAGACCAGTGAGTGCAGTGCGGCCCGGGGGTTCTCCGGACCGACCGCGTCACCAGCTTCCGGCCACAGGTCCTCAGCCAGGGGCCGGTGACCGACCGGGCGGCCCGCGTCCAGGGCGAGCCGGGCCAGCAGCGCGCGCAGGCGGGGCCCGCCGACGTCCGCGCTCCGGCCGTCGGCGACCACTCGCAGGGGGCCCAGGATCGCGACGCGCATACCGGCATTCTCCCCCGGGTCGGGGCCCGACCGGATCCCTCCCTGCCCTGCCGGAGCCGACTCCGCCGCGTGCGGAGAGGCGGTGCGGACGGACCCGGGCCTCCTGGGAGGGACGGGCGACCGCCCCGGAGCCGGGCCGGTGGACGGGCCGCCGGGGCGAGTGCCGGGACGCCCCGGCCGAGGCGCGGCGGCGCGGAACCCCCGCCGTTCCCCGGCGCGGCCGCATACCGGGAACAGCGGAATGGCAATTCCCATAATGCGTGTGCTACTCTGGCCGGGTAAGGGTTTATGGGGAAAGAAAAATTGTCTTCCCCGGCCTTGTGTCCGGCCGTTTTCCGGTTATTCTCGGCCTATGCCAAGCCCCCTTTCTCCCGTCGTGCTGTCCGCGTCCGTCATGACCCACCCCCGCAGGATCGCCGACGCGCGCCGCGTCCTGGACTCCCTGGGGATCGCGGACGCCTGCATCGCCGTGGACCCCGAGCCCGACGGGCCGCCCAGTTCCCTGCGTGCCTCCCAGGTCGCCTTCTCCAGCGCGGAACGCTTCGACTCCACCCACCACCTCGTCCTCCAGGACGACGTCCGCGTCTGTGCGGATTTCGCCGATTCCGTGCGCGCCGCGGCGGAAAGGCATCCGGGGGCCGCGCTCTCCCTTTTCGTGGAATGGGGTTCGCGCACCGCCTGTCTGGCCCGGTGGGCGGTGTTCACCGGCGCCGGAGCCGTCCCGGTGGTCAACCCCTACATGCCCACGCTGGCCCTGCTCCTGCCGCGGGACCTGGCCGTGGACATGGGCCGCTTCATGGCGGACGCCGAGGGCCGCTCCGACGACCGCGCCGCCCTGCGGTTCCTGCGGGAGCGCGGCACCTCCACCCTGGTCGCGGCGCCCAACCTGGTCGAGCACGAGGACCTGCCCAGCATCAAGGGCAACGACGGCCACGGGCTCCGGCGCTCGGCCTGCTTCGCCGCGGAGGGAGCCCGCTTCGGCGGGCCGGTCCTGGACCTGCCCCCGCTGCTGCCGTTCCTGCGCTGGAACACCGGAGAGGCCGTGGTCATCGACACCGGCAACGACGTGCCCGAGGCCCACCGGCCCACACCGGACGTCCTGGCGGAGTGGGGCGCGGTGCCGGAAGAGCTGCGCCGGGACTGCGCCGAGCACCTGGGTGGCGACTCCGGCCCGCTGTTCGCGCTCTGGACCACCGCCGCCGCCTTCGGCGCGGTGCAGCAACAGCACTGGCCGGGCACGGTGGCCGGGCTGCGCGCCCGCCGGGACGATCCCCTGGTCGGGCGCGCGCTGGCCTCCTTCGCGCCGGGAGCGCTGCGCGTCGTCCTGGACCCGGACCGGCTGGCGCGGCTCTCCGGGCGGCTGGTACCGGCGGTGCTCGCCGCCATGGAGTACGGGGCCCGCCTCACCGAGGCACGCCCCGCCTGAACGGACGGCGGCCGCGCCGGCGCGGTCCGGCCCCGGCCCGTGGACGAGCGCGGCCCGGCCGGGCCCCGGATGGGTCCCGGCCCGGCTCGCGGGCGCACTCCTCAGTGGCCCCGGTCGATCCACTCCTGGAGGTGGGGGGCCTCGGCGCCGATCGTCGTGGACTCCCCGTGCCCGGTGTTGACCACCGTGTCCTCCGGCAGGGGCAGCAGCCGGTCGCGGATGGACTCCACGATCGTCGGGAAGTCCGAGTAGGACCGTCCCGTCGCCCCCGGGCCGCCCTGGAACAGGGTGTCGCCGCTGAACAGCACGCCCAGCTCGGGCGCGTACAGGCACACCGCGCCCGGGGCGTGCCCCGGGGTGTGCAGGACGGTCAGGGTGGTCCCGGCGATCCTGACGTCCTGTCCCTGGGACAGCTCGGCGTCGGGCGCACGGTCCGGATGGGTCATGTCCCACAGCACCCGGTCGGCCGGGTGCAGCAGGATGGGCGCACCCGTGGCCTCGGCCAGCGCCGGGGCCGCGTTGACGTGGTCGTTGTGCGCGTGCGTGCACACCACCGCCACCAGTTCGCGGTCGCCCACCGCTCCCAGGATCGCGCCCGCGTCGTGCGCGGCGTCGATGACCAGTGCCTGGTCGCGGTCGCCCACGATCCAGACGTTGTTCTCGACCTCCCACTCCCCGCCGTCCAGGGCGAAGACCCCCGAGGTGGTCAGGTGTTCCACGCGCGCGCCGCTCACAGGACCACCACCGAGCGCAGGACGTCGCCGCGTTCCATCCGGGCGAAGGCCTCCTCGACCTCGCCGAGTCCGATCTCCTCGGTGACGAAGCCGTCCAGGTCCAGGCGTCCCTGGAGGTAGAGGCTGATGAGCACGGGGAAGTCGCGCGAGGGCAGGCAGTCGCCGTACCAGGAGGACTTCAGCGCCCCGCCGCGGCCGAACACGTCCAGCAGTGGCAGCTCCAGGCGCATCTCCGGGGTGGGCACGCCCACCAGCACGACCGTGCCCGCCAGGTCGCGCGCGTAGAAGGCCTGCTCGTAGGTCCTGGGGGTGCCCACGGCGTCGATGACCACGTCGGCTCCGAAACCGCCGGTCAGGTCGCGGATGGTCTCGACCGGGTCGGCGAAGGAGGCGTTGACGGTGTGGGTGGCGCCGAAGCCGCGCGCCCATTCGAGCTTGCGGTCCTCCAGGTCCACGGCGATGATCCGCCCGGCCCCGGCCAGCCGCGCGCCCGCGACGGCGGCGCTGCCCACGCCTCCGCAGCCGATGACGGCGACCGAGTCCCCGAGGCCCACACCGCCGGTGTTGATGGCGGCACCGATCCCGGCCATGATCCCGCAGCCCAGCAGACCGGCCGCGGCGGGCGAGGCCTGCGGGTCCACCTTCGTGCACTGCCCGGCGGCGACCAGGGTCTTCTCCGCGAACGCGCCGATGCCCAGGGCGGGGGAGAGTTCGGTGCCGTCCTCCAGGGTCATCCGCTGCTCGGCGTTGTGCGTGTCGAAGCAGTACTGGTGCCGCCCCCGGCGGCAGGCGCGGCAGTCCCCGCACACCGCACGCCAGTTCAGGATCACGTGGTCGCCCGGTGCGACGGTGGTCACGCCCTCGCCCACGGACTCCACCATGCCCGCGGCCTCGTGCCCGAGCAGGAAGGGGAACTCGTCGTTGACGCCGCCCTCGCGGTAGTGCAGGTCGGTGTGGCACACCCCGCACGTCTGGACCCTGACCACGGCCTCGCCGGGGCCCGGATCGGGCACGACGACCGTGGTGATCTCCACCGGGGCCCCCTTGGACCGGGAGACCACCCCTTGTACCCGCTGAGACATCTTCGCTTACCCCCACACGTGGCCGGAGGCGGCGCGGGTACGCGCCGCTTCCGGCACCATTCCCCACCCGCGTCACACCTATCCCGGTCCCGGGGCGATGTCCTGCGCCGGACGGTCTCCGCCGGTTCCCGAGGGGCGGGGTCCGGGGACCGCGCCGGTCAGGTCCCCGAGCCCGGGCGGACGATCATGAGCACGACGACGGACGCCCACACCAGGTTGTAGATCCCGGTGATCATCGACAGCGTGCGCAGCGCGCGGGGGTCGCCGGGCTCGTGGAGCGCCTCGCGCTGGCGGGGGTAGATCAGCGCAGCCAGCATGAGGCCCGCGACGGCGGTGAGCAGCATCGAGACGATGATCCAGATCTCGCCCATCCGGCCCTGGAGCAGGGCCAGGGCGATCCCTACCGCGGGGACGACGATTCCGGCGACGGCGTAGCCGCGGGTGGTGCGGTGCAGCAGGGCGGCCACGGCGGCGTTGCGCTCGCCCGGGCCGCGCCTGTCGGGGGAGCGGGCGCCCGTGGGCGTGTCCGCGGTCCCCGCGTCGGCGGCGCCGACGGTGGCGGGCGCAGCGGCGGCGACGGGGGCGAACCGCGGGAAGAGGCTGGCCGCGACGGTCGATCCGCCGACGAACACGATGGCGGCGAGCACGTGGACCGAGAGCAGCAGGTGTTCCATGGGATCTCCTTCATCCTTCAGGGTGCCTGAAGCATATCCCTGGCTTCAGGCAGCCTGAAGGAGGGGTCGGTCCGCGACCCCGGAGTTTTCCTGGAAGTGGGACCGGCGGCGGACCGCCGCTCAGGAGGCGCCCGGGGCGCCGAACGCCGCGCGCACGGCGTCGCCCACCCGCCGCTGCACGGGGTCGGCGTCCGGCCCGAACATCGCGGTGTCCACCGCGGCCACCGCCTGCCTGGCCGCGTCGAGCAGGCGTGCGCCCTCGTCGGTGATCTCGATCGCCGAGGCGGCCCCGGCCCGCGACGTGTGGTCGCGCACCAGCCCCGCGGCGACCAGCGCCTTCACCGAGCTGTGCACGCTCTGGACCGTGATCCCCGACATCCGCGCCAGGTCGCTGAACGAGGCGCCCGGAATCCCGGAGACGTGGCCGAGCAGCCCGAGCCGGGCGACCGTGAGGTCCAGGGGGGCGAGGGCGGTGTTCAGCTCGGTCTCGATGCCGCGCGCCAGGGTCAGCAGAATGATCGAGGGGCTGGTCGCGGGCGGGCCGGGGCGGTTGTTCTCAGTGCTCACCCTCACCAGTCTCCCCCACCGCGCGGGGCGGACCCGCCCCGCGCGGTGGGGGGAGCGCCGCACCCGGCGCCGCCCCGCGAGGGGCGAACCGACCCGGCCGGGGCCTCTCCGCCGAGACCGGCCCCGAAGCGACTACAGGATGGTGCTCAGACCGAGCCCCAGACCGCCGTCCACGGGGATCTCCGCCCCGGAGGTGAAGGTGGCCTCGAACCCGAGGAAGAGAACGGCGCGGGCCACCTCCTCGACGGTGCCGTGGCGGCCCATCGGCGTGGCCGCGTCGCCCACGCGCACGAACTCCTCGCGCTCGGCGCCCTCGATGCCCACGATGCCCATCGTGGGGGTGTCGGTGAAGCCCGGCGCGACCGTGTTCACCCGGATACCGCGCGGCAGCAGTTCCGAGGCGAGCACCCGGCTGAAGCCCAGCACCGCCGCCTTGGCGCCCGTGTACACGCTCATCCCCGGCGTACCGGTCATGTTCGTCACCGCGGTGGTGAACACGATCGCCCCGCCGTCGGCGACCAGCGGCGCCAGCCGCTGGACCGTGAAGAAGGCCCCCTTGGTGTTGACCGCGAACATGCGGTCGTACGACTCCTCCGTCACCTCCTCGAACGGGCCGAGCTCCGCGGTGCCCACGTTCACGTGCAGGAGGTCGATCCCGCCCAGAGCGGAGCGCACGGCCTCCGCCAGCGCGTCGGTGCCGGCCAGGTCCGCCACGTCGGCGCGCACCGCGTGCGCCTCCGGCCCCAGACGGCCGCGCGCCTCCTCCAGGTTCTTCTCGCCGCGCCCGGTCAGCAGCACCCGGGCCCCTCCGGCGAGCAGTGCCTCGGCCACCCCCATTCCCATACCGTGCGTCCCGCCGATCACCACGGCCCGCTTGCCCGCGTAGTTCCCCATCGCCTCTCGCCCCGTCCTGTTCGGAGGGCGGCGCCTCACCGCCCCTCACAGGACCACGGTGGCGGCGGCCGCCACGGGTGTCCTACGGGATCGCTACGGTTGCGTCATGCGTTTCGGGGTGCTGGGTCCGCTGACGGTGCGGACCGACGACGGTGAGCCCGTCCGGATCCGCGACACCAAGGTGCGCGCCCTGCTGGCCCGGGGACGCCTGGTACCCGCCGACCGCCTCGTGCGGGACCTGTGGGGCCACACCCCTCCGGCGCGCCCGGCCGCCGTCCTCCAGGCCCGGGTCTCCCAGCTGCGCGGCGACCTGGAACGCGCCGAACCCGGCTCTCGCGCCCTGGTCCGCCACCGCGCGCCCGGTTACCTGCTGGCGGCCGACGACGTCGACGCCGCCCGGTTCGAGGACCTCCTGCGCCGGGCCGCGCGGGTCGCTGACCCGCGCGAGTGCGCGGACCTGCTCACCCGCGCCCTGGACCTGTGGCGCGGGCCCGTGCTGGCCGAGTTCGCCGACACCGAACCGGTGCTGTCCGCCGCGGCCCACTGGGAGGAGCTGCGGGTGACCGCCCTGGAGGACCGGGCCGAGACGCGCCTGGACCTTGGAGAACACGCGGCGCTGGCCGCCGAGTTGGCCGACGCCACCGCCCGCCATCCCTACCGCGAGCGCCTGCACGCCGCTCACATCCGCGCGCTCTACGGGGCGGGACGCCAACGGGAGGCCCTGGCCGCCTACGAACGGTTGCGCGCACGGCTGGCCGACGAGATGGGGATCGACCCCGGGCCCGAGCTGACGGCCCTGCACCGGGCGGTCCTGACCCAGGACCCGTCCCTGAACCCCGCCCCGCGCCCCGCGCCCCCGCCGGGCGCCGCCGCGGCCCCCGCCGCGCACAGGACGGCCTTCCCCGCCGCCGGACCGCCCGCGCCGGTCGGGGACCTCATCGGCCGGGACGACCACCTGCGGGCGCTGCGCTCCCTGGTGGGCGCCCAACGGATGGTCACCCTCACCGGACCCGGCGGGGTCGGCAAGACCCGACTGGCCCTGGCGGCGGCCCGCGCCCTGGCCCCCGGCACGGCCCTGCTCGTGGAACTCTCCGTACTCGCGCCCGGAGGCGACCCCGTTCCCCTCCTGGCCGCGGCCCTGGGAGTCCGCGACGACGCCTCCGCGCCCGGGGCCGCCCCGCACGAGCGCGTAGCCGAACTCCTGCGCGGCCGCGAGGTCCTGCTCGTCCTCGACAACTGCGAACACGTCGTCGGCCCCGCGGCGGACACGGTCGCCCTCCTGCTGGGGGCGGTGCCCGACCTGCGGGTCCTGGCCACCAGCCAGGTCCCCCTGGACGTGACCGGGGAGCACCTGTACGCGCTGCCCCCGCTGGACCTGCCCGACCCCGGCGCCGACGACCCCGTCGCACTCGCCGCCTCCGGGGCGGTACGGCTCTTCACCGCGCGCGCCCGAGCCGCCGTGGCCACGTTCGCCCTCGATGCCGACACCGCTCCCGCCGTCGCCGCGGTCTGCCGACGCCTGGACGGTATCCCCCTGGCCCTGGAACTGGCCGCGACCCGGCTGCGGCACATGGGCGTGGCCGACCTCGCCGCCCGCCTGGACGACCGCTTCGCCCTGCTCGGGGTCGGCCGCCGCGACGCGCCCGCGCGCCAGCGCACCCTGAGGGCCGTGATCGACTGGAGCTGGGAACCCCTTTCTCCGCCCGAACGCGCCGTGCTCGGCCGCCTTGCCGTGCACGCCGACGGCTGCGACCTGTCCGCCGCCGAGGCGGTGTGCTCCGACCCCGGCGCCGTTCCCGCGCACGAGGTCCTGGGGCTGGTGGGCGCGCTCGTGGACCGGTCGCTGGTCGTGGTCGCCGACCACCCCGACGGGACCCGGTACCACCTCAGGGAGTCGGTGTCCGCCTACGCCCTCGAACGGCTGGAGGAGGCCGGGGACGCGCGCCGCACCCGTGCCCGGCACGCCGCCCACTTCGCCGACCTGGCCGAGCACGCGGACGAGGGGCTGCGCGGCGCCGACCAGGAGCGCTGGCTCCGGCGCCTGGACCGGGAGTCGGCGAACCTGGACGCGGCCCTGGCCTTCGCGGTGGAGGAGGCGGACGTCCGCCTGGCGCTGCGTCTGGCCGAGGCCGCGTGCTGGTACCGGTACCTGCGCGGGCGCGCCGGTGCGGCGCGCGCCGCCCTGGACGCCGCCCTGTCCGTGTCCGGCGCGCCTCCCGGGGCCCGCGCCCGGGTGCGGGTGTGGCGGGCCGCCCTGGCGGTGCCCGCCTCGGAGGACGACCTGGGGTGGAGCGCCACCGTCGAGGAGGATCTGGTCCGGGTGGACGATCCGGTCGCGCACGCCCGCCTGACGTGGTTCACGGAGTTCACGCGCCGGGGGTTGGGCGATCCGGCCCAGGCGGCGGCCCGGGTGGAACGGGCCCGCGACGCCGCACGGCGGGCGGGGGACACGTGGACGGCGGCGGTCGCGCGGACCACCCTGGCCCAGGCGGCCTTCACCCGGGGGGACCTCGTCGGGGCCCGGCGCGGAGCACGGGAGGCCGAGCACGCCCTGCGCGGTCTCGGCGACCGGTGGGGGATCCTTCGTGCCTGCGACGTCCTGGCCCAGGTCGCGGAGGCGCGCGGCGACCTGGCGGAGACTGCCCGGCTCCACGCGGAGGGCCTGCGGATCGCGGAGGACCTGAGACTGTGGCACACGGTCTCCCTCAAGCTCTCCGGTCTGGGCCGGGTCGCCCTGCTCGGCGCGGACCTGGACCGTGCCGACGCGCTGCACCTCCGGGCGCTGCGGGTGGCCGAGGAGCACGCGGACCCGTTGGGCGAGCAGTTCGCGGACGCCGGGATCGCCCTGACCGCCCGCCGACGGGGCGACCTCGACCTGGCCGAGCGGTCGCTGCTGCGCCGCCTGGACTGGAACCGGCGCGTGGACGGCCGTATCGGGACCGCCTTCATCCTCACCCAGCTGGGATTCGTCGCCGAACAGCGCGGCGAGGCGGGCCGGGCGCTGGAGCTGCACACGCGGGCGCGGCGTGAGGCCGAGCGCAGCGGAGACCCGCGGGCGGTGGCCCTGGCGCTGGAGGGACTGGCCGGAGCGCACGCGCTGGCGGGCGGGCACGGCCGGGCGGCTCGGCTGCTGGAGCGGGCCGAGGCCCTGCGCGAGGAGGCGGGTGCGCCGCTGGCGGCGGTCGAGCGCTGGGACGTGGACCGGATCACCGGGCGGATCCGTGCGGGCGGTGCCCGCCGCGAGGCGACGGGCACCGCGATCCAGGACGCGCCCTGAGCGGAGCCGGGCCGGAACGCGCCGTGGGCGGCGCGGAGCCCGGAGCGCCCTGACGGGCGGGTCAGCGGGTGAAGTCGTCGGGGCCCCGGGCGGGGCCGTGGTAGAACACGCGCTCCGGCTCCTCCTCAGGCACGGTCGGGTAGGTCGGGCCGTTCCCGGCGGGTGCGCGGCGGGCGGCCAGCTCCAGGACCGGCGTCACCATGGCCTCGGCGACCGCGTCGCGCAGTCCCGGGAGCAGCGCGTACAGCACGTCGCCGGGGCACGCGGTGGCGTTGAAGTCGCGGTGGCCCAGGATCGCGCTGTGCGGATCGAGCCGGTAGGCCCCGCACAGCCACGCCAGGGTGGCCACCAACGCGTCGGTCAGGGCCTTGGTGGGCCCAGTGTCCGTGTAGAGGCCCTCGTTCTCGATGCCGATGCAGGTGCTGTTGTTGTTGGCCACGTGGGCGCCCATGACGTGGCTTCCCTCGCGGATGGCGGCGAAGCTGCGGTCGCGGCCCTCCATGACGTGGCCGCCGCGGCTGATGGTCAGCTGCTGGCCGGTGTCGAGCCAGCCGTTGGAGTCCATGTGGTAGTTCTGGATCGCCCTGGACAGGGCGTAGGCGTGGCCGAGCGAGTAGTCGGTGCTGTTGGCCGTCGCGGTGTGGTGGACCACGATGTAGCTGGGCGCTGTGGACAGGATCTGGATCCGGCCCGCAGGCGAGCGCGCTCCCCAGTCGGCCCGGGCGTGCAGGGACGGTTCGGCCACCCCCGCGGAGGCGCTCGCGCCGCCCGCGGTGAACGCCCCGCCGAGGACGGCGGCGCCGGAGGCCAACGCCGCCCCGCGCAGGATGGTGCGTCTGTCCGGACCTGACCGGTGGGTGTTGGTCATGGGTGATCCTTCGGCTCGTGTCATGACTTGCCAGTCCATAAGGGAACACGGACCACCCACGGTGCACAAAGGGTGACGCGGCGAATTTCCCCTGCCGTGACCGGACAGAACGCCACCCTTTGACCCCATGGGTAGAAGTAGGTCGTTGGTGTACAAGACGGCGAAGAAACGATAGAGCGGGAATGCGCGTTTTCCGCTGTTCCATCCCCGCCTTTTTGCGCGTCTTTTCCGTTGCCCTCGACAGGTCTTTTCCGAATCGCGGTGCCCGAGCCCGGCGCCGGTCCCCGTCGGGCGCCGGGAGGTGTCCCCCGGAGCGCCGCCGACGCCCTTGCCTGCACCGCTGTCCGGCCCCGGGCGTTTGCTGTACAGTTCCTGACTACTCAGGCGACCCGTGCCCCCGGGCTCCTTCTCCCCCCACCCGGAGAACCAGCAGAAGAAGAGGACCCATGACGAGTACGACCGCCGAGAGGACCGGACGTCCCGGGACGGTGGAGGCGGCCTTCCTGCTCCTGCTCGCCCTGATCGCCGTCGACCTCGTGCTGTGGGTGCTGAACGTGTTCGTTGTCGCCCCCACCGGGCTGGACAGTATGCGGGCGGCCGCGGGCGAGGAGGGAGGCCTGCGCCAGGCCGCCGTGTCCGGCGCCGCCACGCTGCTGTTCGCGGCGGTGGGCGTCCTCGTCGCCGTCCTGGTGCGCCGGGGCCGCAACTGGGCGCGCCTCCTGGTCACCGCCGCCGGTGCCCTCGTCGTGCTCATGGACCTGGCCACCGTCAACATGGACGCCACCGTGTGGCCGCCGAACGGGATGTCGGCCTACGACGTCCTCGGCGCCGTCGTTCCGGGACTGCTGGGGCTGTCCGCCCTCGTGCTGCTGTTCCTGCCCGCGTCCAACGCCTACTTCTCGCGCGGGGCGCGAGCCGAGTAGGTGCTGCGGCGGACGGCTCCGGCGTCAGCCGGTGCCCGTGCCGTGCGGGACGGCCACGGATGTCACCCCAAGCAGGCCCGCCCGGTCACCGGTCGCGGTGGCGGCCCCGGCGCAGTCGTCGTCCTGGCCCGGAAAGCGGCGCGGGGCCCAACGGAGGGTGAAGTCCCGTCGGGCCCCGCGGAGTCCGGGGGTTCAGGCCACGGGCTCGGGCGCGCGGTCCCGCTCCTCGGCGCGGGGGGCCAGACGCCCGGTGCGGTGCAGCCACCAGTCCGCGACCAGGGTGCCCAGGGGAGGCACGGAGGCTGCCAGGGCGACCAGCGTCGCCCACAGGTTCCAGCGCAGGTGCAGGGCGGCGGCCAGGGTGACCACCGCGTAGAGCACGAAGGCGCCCCCGTGCAGGGGACCGAAGAGGTGCACGCCCGCCTCGCTGCCACTGCCCAGGTACTTGACGTACATGCCGCCCAGGAGGCCGACCCAGGTCAGGGCCTCGATGACCGCCACCACTCGGAAGACGGTCGCTGTGACACGGGGACTGATGCTCACGCTGTTCCTCGGACTCGCTCGGACTGGACAGGAGGGGAGGTTCCCGGCGCCCGCCGGGCCCGGACCGCTCCCAGGCTAGGACACGTTTTCGAGTGGCCGGATCCGGGGCGGGCGGTGCGAGAGCGCGTGTTCGGGTGCCCTCCGCGTGCCGGTGACGGGGGTCTCCGTCCCGGCCTGTCGCGGTCGGGGGACGGGCCTGGGAAGGCGGCGGGCCCGGGGGTCGCGTGTCCCCGGGCCCGCCGCTGGCCCCGCGCGGTCAGCGCCTCTCGACCACGGCGCCCCCAACCGCGGAGCCTCCCAACCGCAGTGCTCCCCGACCGCGGTGCCGTCAGCCCAGGGCCTCCACCACGACCTCGGCGGCCCCGGCGATCAGCGCGTTGTCGTACTCGGCGTCCTCCGTCTCGCGGCTGGACATGACGGCGAGGACGATGGGGTCGCCCTCCGGCGGCCAGAGGACGGCGATGTCGTTGCGCGTGCCGTAACTCCCGTTCCCCGTCTTGTCGCCGACCCTCCAGTCCTCGGGCACCCCGGCGCGGATCAGCTCGTCACCGGTCAGGTTGTCGACGAGCATCCGCGTGAGCACCTCGCGCCGGTCCTCGGGCAGGGCGTCGCCGAGGGTGAACTCGCGCAGACTCTCGGCCATGGCGCGCGGCGTGCTCGTGTCCCGGGTGTCCCCGGGCGTCCACCGGCTCAGGCCGGGCTCGACGCGGTCGGCCTCGATCACGTCGTCGCCCATCTCCTCCATCGCCTCCTCGAACCCGTCGGGTCCGCCGAGTTCGTCGAAGAGCAGGTTGGCGGCGGTGTTGTCGCTGTAGCGGACGGCGGCGTCGGCCACCTCCACCAGGGGCAACCCGGTGTCGACGTGCTGCCCGGTGACCGGTGAGTGGCCGAACACGTCGTCGGCGTCGTAGGTGACGACCTCCTCCATCTCCTCGGGCGTGTTCTGCTGGAGCACCAGCGCCGCGGTGAAGGCCTTGTGGGTGGAGCAGTAGGCGAACCGCTCGTCGGGGCGGTGCGCGACCTCCTCACCGGTGCCGGTGTCCACCGCGTAGACGCCCAGCCGCGCATCGAACTCCTCCTCCAGATCCGCGAACTCGTCGGCGAACCCGGCGGAGAGGTCGGCCGGGGCCGAACGCCCGGCCGATCCCTCCGCCGAGGTTCCGGCCGAGGGCTCCGACCCCGGGGCCGGGCCGGAACCGGCCGACCCGCAGGCGGCGGTGGGAACGAGGGCGACCGCGGCCAGGGCCGCGAGTCCGGTGCGCCGTAGGGGTGAAAGCAACATCTTCCCTGCTCCTTCTGTCCTGGAGACGTCCGGTTCCGTGCCCGTGCGGCACGGAGCGGCGTCAGGCCAGCTCCTCCGCGACGACCTCGGCGGCCCGGGCGATCAGGGCGTTGTCGTACTCGGCGTCCTCCGCCTCGCGGCTGGACATGACGGCGAGGACGATGGGGTCGCCCTCCGCCGGCCAGATGACGGCGATGTCGTTGCGCGTGCCGTGGCTCGCGGCGCCCGTCTTGTCGCCGACCCTCCAGTCCTCGGGGACCCCGGCGCGGATCAGCTCGTCCCCGGTGGTGTTGTTGACGAGCATGTCGTTGAGCACCTCGCGCCGGTCCTCGGGCAGGGCGTCGCCGAGGGTGAACTCGCGCAGGCTCTCGGCCATGGCGCGCGGCGTGCTCGTGTCGCTGGTGTCCCCGGGCGTCCAGTCGTTCAGCTCGGTCTCGAGCCGCTCCGGGTCGGTGACGTCGTCGCCGATCTCCTCCAGTTCGTCCTCGAACGCGTCCGGCCCGCCCAGCTCCTCGAACAGCAGGTTGGCCGCGGTGTTGTCGCTGTGGCGGACGGCGGCGTCGGCCACCTCCGTCAGCGTCATGCCCGTGTCCACGTGCTGCTCGGTGATCGGCGAGTAGTCGACCAGGTCGTCCTCTGTGAAGGTGACGACCTCCTCCATCTCCTCGGGCGTGTTCTGCTGGAGCACCAGCGCCGCGGTGAGGGCCTTGTGCGTCGAGGCGTAGGCGAACCGCTCGTCGGGGCGGTGCGCGACCTCCTCGCCGGTGCCGGTGTCCACCGCGTAGACGCCCAGCCGTGCGTCGAACTCCTCCTCCAGCTGTTCGAACTCCCGGGCGGGGCCGCCGGAGGCCGCGGGGGAGGCCGACTGCTCCGGCTCGGGCGCGGCGGCGCCGTTGGCCGCCGCGCAGCCGGTGGCGGGGACGAGGACGACCGCGGCCAGGGCCGCGAGTCCGGTGCGCCGGTGGGATGAGAACACCATGTGTGCCTGCTCTTCCTGTCCTGGGTGTGCGCGGGGCTCCGGCCGGACCCGAAGGCGGCCCGGACCCGGGAGACCCCCGGTCAGCCGTGCGGGAACCCGCACGCGCCGCCCTGCCGGGCGGCTTCGTCCAGCAGTCTGACCGCTGGCAATGATGCTGTCCAAGACAGAAACGACCAGTTCCATGCCAAAACGGCATACCATGAGGGTCATGGACCTCGTCGGCGCCTGCAAGGCGTTCGTGAACGTGAGCGAGAGGGGCAGCTTCACCCTCGGAGCCGCCGCCGCGCGCATCCCCCAGCCGGTCGCCAGCAGACGCATCGCCGCCCTGGAGAGGCACCTGGGCGCCCGCCTGTTCGACCGCTCCACCCGCCGGGCGACCCTCACCCAGTTCGGCCGCGACATGCTGCCCTCGGCCAGGCGCCTGGTCCGGCTGGCCGAGGAGATGGAGCACGACGCCGAGAGGGCGGCGCTGCGGCCGCTGCGCCTGGCCGTGCCCGACACCTGCGCCACGCGCGACCTCGCCCTCCTGGGGGCCGAGGCCCGCGAGGAGGGTGTCCACCTGGACTTCCGCTCCGCCGCGCCCGCGGCGCGGACCGAGCTGCTGAGCGCCCGCGAGGTCCGCGCCGCCCTGGCGGGAGTGCCGCCCGGCGAGGCCGCGTGGACGGTCCCGCTGGGCCTGGCGGGCACGGGGGAGCCGCGCGCCGGGGCCGTCTACCTGGAGACCCTGCGCCTGTCCCGCGACCGCTCGTCCTCGCGCGGCCGCCGTGTCTGGCTCCAGCCCGAGGACGACGTCCCCCACGTGCGCGACCCCCTCAACCGCCTGCGCGACGCCGTGGGGCTGCGGCCCGGTCAGGTGGCCCTCGCCGCCTCCCTGGCCTCCGCCGCCGCCGAGGTCCTGGGTTCGCAGGACCTCCTGCTCTGTTCGCCCCGCCAGGCCGAGGACCTGGGGCTGCACTGGCGCCCCACGGGCGAGGTCCGCCTCGCCCGCGGCTACGAGGTGGCCGCCGAGACCGGGGACGAGGCCGAGCGGCTGCGCGGCCTCCTGGGACGGGCGATCGCCCGGTGCCTGGGCGCCCCGGCGGGCGAGGGCCGGGGCCGCCCCGGCCGAGGCGGGCCGCCCGGGCGGCCCGGCGCAGGGGAGGAGTCCGCGTGAGCGCCACCGCACTGGTCCGCGACCTGCGCCGTGAACTCGACGAGGGGGGACTGCGGGGCTCGTTCCTCGTGCGTGACCTGCGCACGGGCGAGGAACTGGGCATCGAACCCGAACTGGAGTTCTCGACGGCCTCGCTCGTCAAGGTCCCGCTCGCCGTCGCCACGCTCGAACGGATCCGCGCGGGGGAGATCGACGGCGCCGAGCAGCTCCTCGTGCAGCCGGGCCGGAACACCACCCCGGGCCCCACCGGGATGAGCCGGTTCCGCCACCCGGCCCGCGTCAGCGTCGAGGACCTGCTCTACCTGAGCATGTGCCTGAGCGACAACACCGCCACCGACGCCCTGTTCGAGCTCACCCCTCCCGAGCGGGTCGCCGCGTCGCTGCGCGCGGCCGGGCTGCGCGGCATCACCGTCCGGCACACGATGCGCGGCCTCAGCGACACCCCCGCCGACCGGCTCGGACCCGAGGGCGCGCACCTGGCGCACTCGCTGGCCATCGGCGAGGGCACCGCCGGACGGGGGCACCGCATCGAGCAGCTCGACGTCACCCGGGCCAGCTCCGGGGCGGCGCGGGCCTTCGCCGACCTGCTGGAGGCGCTGTGGCGGCCCCGGGCGATCGACCCGGACGTGGCCGCCCGGGTGCGGGAGCTGATGGGCGACAACCTGCTGCGCCACCGGCTGGCGCCCGACTTCACCTCCGACCTCTCCCGGTGGTCGTCCAAGACCGGAACCCTGCTCAACCTGCGCCACGAGATCGGTGTGGTCGAGCACGCCGACGGCCAGGCCTTCGCCGTCGCGGTGCTGACCGAGTCGCGCGTGCCCGCCTACCACCAGCCGGGGGCCGAGGCGCTCATGGCGCGCGTGGCGCGGTCCCTGCGCGACCACCTGCGAGCGGGCGCCCGCTGACCGGAAAAGGCGCACCCCCGCGCCGTGATCTTGTACTTATAGCGAGATTGGAGCACCGAGCCTCGCTATAAGTACAAGATCATCCCAGGTCAGGGACGCTCAGGTCATACCGGCAACATTTCCGGTCATGACACAGGGAGCTGACTGGGTCCGCGGTCGCGGAACGGTCGTCTGGACGGCGGCCTCAGCCCCGGGCGGTGAGTCCGAGCGCGGGAGCGAGCCGGGCCAGCACCGGCAGGATGTCGTCGTCCTCGGCCAGCGGCTGCACCGCGACGTGGTCCGCACCCGCCTCCAGGTGCGCGCGCAGCTCCGCCGCCGCCGTCTCCGGTCCGCCCTGCGCGACCATGGCGTCCACCAGCGCGTCGCTGCCGCCGTCGGCGAAGTCCTCGTCGGAGAAGCCCAGGCGCCGGAAGTTGGCGAGGTAGTTGGTCAGCCGGTTGTCGACGTAGACGCTGAGGCCCTTCCTTGCGGTGCGCCGGGTCCGCTCGCGGTCCTCGCCCAGGGCCACCTTGTGCTCGGGCGCCAGCAGCGGGCGCTCGCCCAGCGCCTCGCGGGCGCCGCGGGTGAACTCCGGGTTGACCAGGTACGGGTGGGCCCCCGCGGCGCGCTCGGCGGACAGGCCGAGCATCCGCGGCCCCAGGGCGGCGACCACGCGCCGGTCGGCGGGGACGCCTCTCCCGTCGAGGACGTCCAGGTAGTCCACCACCGCGCCGAAGGGCCTGACCGCCTCGGGGCCGTTGGCCTCGCGGTGTCCCGCGCCGATGCCGAGCAGGAAGCGTCCGGGGTGCTCGGACTCGATCCGGCGGAAGGAGTCGGCCACCGCCTCCGCGTCCGCGCTCCAGATGTTGACGATGCCCGTCGCGACCGCGAGCCGCGACGTCGCGGCCAGCGCCGTGGACACCTCGTCCAGGCCGGCGCCGGGGGAGCCGCCGACCCAGACGGTGCCGTAGCCCAGCCGCTCGATCTCGGCGGCCGCGTCGGCGGTCAGGTCGGTCCTCTTCACCCACACTCCGTAGGTCCCCAGGTCGACGGCGGTGGCGTTCAGGCTCATGTCAGGCCTTCCTTGACGGTGGTGTCGGCGGGCCGCTCCCGGCGGACCGCCGAACGGACACGGGGGGACCTACCCACCTTCCGTCCCGACCGAGCGCCTCGCGTCACGGGCGGTGGGGAGGGGGACCCCGGTTCGCGCTCCGCCTGCCAGAGGGCGCCCCCGTCGGAGAGGCCGCGCGTGCCCTCCGAACCGGGTCACAGCGGGTGCAGGCGCTCCGCCGCGCCCGCGCGCACGGTCTCCGAGACCCGGTCCAGGACCGGGGAGCGCAGGTTCCACCGCTGCCAGTACAGGCGCACGTCCACGGGGCGGTCCGGGGCCAGGGCCACGAGCCGTCCCGAGGCGATGTGCTCCGAGCACTGCGGTTCGGGGACCACGCCCCACCCGAACCCGAACAGGACGGCCCGGGCGAAGTCCTCCGAGGCCGGGATGTGGTGGCGGGGCCCGGAGGGCTCCCTGCCGGACTCGCGCAGGAACCGGTCCTGGAGGTCGTCGCGGCGGTCGAAGTTGACCACCGGCGCCCGGGCGAGCAGTTCCGGGTCCGCCCGGCCGCCGAGGTGCTCCCGGTCGAAGCCCGGACTGCACACCGCGTGGTAGCGCATCGCGCCGAGCCCCGCCGCGGTGCACCCCTGGACCGCCTCGGGGGTGGAGGTCACGGCGGCCATCACCGTCCCCGAGCGCAGCAGGGAGGTGGTGTGCTCCTCGTCCTCGCGGTGGACCTCGAACACCGCGCCCAGGTCGGCGGGCAGGTCCGCCAGCGCCTCCAGGAACCACGTGGCCAGGCTGTCGGCGTTGACGGCCAGCGGCACCGACACACGGCCCCGCTCGCGCTCGCCCCGCCGCAGCTCCGCGTCGGCGTCCTCGTCCAGCAGCAGCACCTGGCGGGCGTAGCGCAGCACCACGTCCCCGGCGGCGGTGGTCCGCACGGGGTTCGTGCGCTGGACCAGCACCCGGCCCGCGGTCTGCTCCATCGCCCGGACACGCTGGGACACCGCCGAGGCCGTCACGTGCAGCCGCCGCGCGGCGGCCTCGAAGGTGCCCTCGTCCACCAGGGTCGTCAGGGTGCGCAGATGGTCGAACTGGAACGGCATCTTAAGCCTCTCTCAGGGTTGCTAAGAAAGTTTAGCTTTACTGCACACGGGTGCCGGGCCTAGCGTTTCGGGGTGAACGCGACACTTCTCCCCGCCCTGCTCGGCCTCGGTACCGGGCTGGCGCTCATCGTGGCCATCGGCGCCCAGAACGCCCACGTCCTGCGGGTCGGCATCGAGGGCCGCGCCGGCACCGTCCTGCCGGTGGTGCTGGTCTGCGCCCTGTCCGACGCCGTGCTCATCACGGCCGGGGTCCTCGGCGTCGGCGTCGTCGTCGAGGCCGCGCCCCTCGCCGTGACCGTGGTCCGCCTGCTGGGCGCGGGCTTCCTCGTCGTCTACGGCCTGTCCGCCGCGCGCCGCGTCCTGCGTCCCGGCTCCCTCGTGGTCGGCGGCGGGCTCTCCGGCGGCCGCGGAGCAGCGGTGACCACGGCGCTGGTGCTCACCTGGCTCAACCCGCACGTGTACCTGGACACGGTGGTGTTCCTGGGCTCCCTGGCCAACCAGCAAGGCGGCGACGCGCGCTGGTGGTGGACGGCGGGCGCGGTCGCGGGCAGCTTCGCGTGGTTCTTCGGGCTGGGTTTCGGCGCCCGCCTGCTGCGTCCGGTCTTCGCCCGCCCGGGCGCTTGGCGGGTCCTGGACGCGCTCATCGCCGCCGTCATGCTCACCCTGGGCGTGCGCATGGCCCTCGGCGCCTGAGCGGTCGTCCCTTCGCCGGGGCGGCGCGCCGCCCCGGCCCCGAGGGGCGCGGGTGCCGAGGCCGGGGGGAGGCTCCCACGGGCGCGGTGGCCGGTGGGCCCCGTCCGCGGTGTTCAGGGGCCAGCGGCGGCCCTCCGGGCGACTTCCACGGACGGCGTCACGGGCGGCCCGCGGTGTGGCCCGGGTCTCCTACTGGACGGCCGTACACGCCCTGGTCATAAAACGTTTCAAGTACAGAAGACCCGGATGGTCGGGGCAAGGGGTGGGTAAACCTTGACACGTGAGAAGAGCTGGCGGTAGTTTCGGCGCAACCTGAGTGAAACGATTCAATGGGCGTCCTCGCCGGTCAGACCGGCAGGTGCGCCCTCCCCGAACGGAGCCCCACCGTGGCAGCACTCCCCGAACGCGGCGCGGACGCCCTGGCCGTCCTGCGGCGCCAGCACATCGAACTCCCCTCCTGGGCCTTCGGGAACTCCGGTACCCGGTTCAAGGTGTTCGCGCAGCCCGGCGTCCCCCGCGACCCCTGGGAGAAGATCGCCGACTCCGCCGAGGTCCACCGCCTCACCGGGGTCGCCCCCACGGTCGCCCTGCACATCCCCTGGGACCGGGTCGACGACTACGCCGCGCTCGCCGCCCACGCGCGCGACCTGGGCATCGGCGTCGGCACCATCAACGCCAACGTCTTCCAGGACGACGACTACAGGCTCGGCAGCGTCACCAACCCCGACCCGGGCGTGCGCCGCAAGGCGATCGACCACCTGCTGGAGTGCGTGGACGTCATGGACGCCACCGGCTCGCGCGACCTCAAGCTGTGGTTCGCCGACGGCACCAACTACCCCGGCCAGGACGACCTGCGCGCCCGCCAGGACCGCCTGGCCGAGACCCTGTCCGAGGTCTACGACCGGCTCGGCCCCGACCAGCGCCTGCTGCTGGAGTACAAGCTCTTCGAGCCCGCCTTCTACGCCACCGACGTCCCCGACTGGGGCACTGCCTACGCCCACTGCCTGGAGCTGGGGGAGAAGGCCGTGGTCTGCGTGGACACCGGCCACCACGCCGCGCACACCAACATCGAGTTCATCGTCGCGTTCCTGCTGCGCGCCGGGAAGCTCGGCGCCTTCGACTTCAACTCGCGCTTCTACGCCGACGACGACCTCATGGTCGGCGCCGCCGACCCCTTCCAGCTCTTCCGCATCATGTACGAGGTCGTGCGCGGCGGCGGCCTGGCCGCCGACACCGGGGTCGCGTTCATGCTCGACCAGTGCCACAACATCGAGCCCAAGATCGCCGGGCAGATCCGCTCGGTCATGAACGTGCAGGAGGCCACCGCCAAGGCCCTGCTCGTGGACGCCGACGCGCTCGCCGCCGCCCAGCGCGCGGGCGACGTCCTGGCCGCCAACGCCGCCCTGATGGACGCCTACAACACCGACGTGCGGCCCATGCTCGCCGACCTGCGCGAGAACCAGGGCCTGGATCCCGACCCCATGGCCGCGCACGCCCGCTCCGGCTACGTCGAGCGCGTCGCCGAGGAGCGCAGGGGCGGCGCCCAGGCCGGGTGGGGCGCGTGAGCCGGCCACCGACCCAGCACAGCAGCACCGAACAGGGAGACCCCGTGTCCGACGTCGTCGAGCAGCTCCTCGCCCGCAGCAACACCCTCGGCGCGGATCCGCGCAACACCAACTTCGCCGGGGGCAACACCTCCGCCGCGGGCACCCGCACCGACCCCGTCACCGGACAGGACGTCGACCTGCTGTGGGTCAAGGGCTCCGGCGGCGACCTGGGCACCCTCACCGAGGACGGCCTGGCCGTGCTGCGCCTGGACCGCCTGCGCGCCCTCGTGGACGTCTACCCCGGCGAGGACCGCGAGGACGAGATGGTCGCCGCCTTCGACCACTGCCTGTTCGGAAAGGGCGGCGCCGCGCCCTCCATCGACACCGCCATGCACGGCCTGCTGCGCGCCGCGCACGTGGACCACCTGCACCCCGACTCCGGCATCGCCCTGGCCACCGCCGCGGACGGCGAGCGCCTGACCCGCGAGTGCTTCGGCGACCGCGTGGTGTGGGTGCCCTGGCGCCGTCCCGGGTTCCAGCTCGGCCTGGACATCGCCCGTGTCGCGGAGGAGAACCCGAACGCCATCGGCGCGATTCTGGGCGGTCACGGCATCACCGCCTGGGCCGGGACCAGCGAGCAGTGCCAGGCCAACTCCCTGGAGATCATCCGCACCGCCGAGAGGTTCTTGGCGGAGAAGGGCCGCCCCGAGCCCTTCGGCCCCGCCCTGGACGGCTACGGCGCCCTGCCCGAGGCGAAGCGCCGCGAGCGCGCCGCCGCCCTGGCCCCGGTCATCCGCGGACTGGCCTCCACCGACCACCCCCAGGTGGGCCGCTTCACCGACAGCGACGTGGTCCTGGACTTCCTGGCCGGGGCCGAGCACCCCCGCCTGGCCGCGCTGGGCACCTCCTGCCCCGACCACTTCCTGCGCACCAAGGTCCGCCCCCTCGTGCTCGACCTGCCCGCCGACGCCCCGCTGGAGCGGGCCGTGGAGCGCCTGCGCGAGCTGCACGAGGAGTACCGGGCCGAGTACCGCGCCTACTACGAGCGCCACGCCGACGCCGACAGCCCCGCCATGCGCGGCGCGGACCCGGCGATCGTGCTGGTCCCCGGCGTGGGCATGTTCTCCTTCGGCAAGGACGCCAAGACCGCGCGCGTGGCGGGCGAGTTCTACGTCAACGCGATCAACGTGATGCGCGGCGCCGAGTCCGTCTCCACCTACCGGCCCATCGAGGAGTCGGAGAAGTTCCGCATCGAGTACTGGGCGCTGGAGGAGGCCAAGCTCGCCCGCCTGCCCAAGCCCAAGCCGCTCGCCACCCGGGTCGCCCTGGTCACGGGCGCGGCCAGCGGCATCGGCAAGGCCATCGCCGCCCGCCTGGCGGGCGAGGGCGCCTGCGTGGTCGTGGCCGACCTGGACGTGGACAAGGCGGCCGCCGCCGCGGCCGAACTGGGCGGCGCCGACACGGCCGTGGGCGTGGCCTGCGACGTCAGCGACTCGGGCGCGGTGGCCCGCGCCTTCGCCGCGGCGGCCCTGGCCTTCGGCGGCGTGGACCTGGTGGTCAACAACGCCGGGCTGTCCATCTCCAAGCCGCTGCTGGAGACCACCGAGCGCGACTGGGACCTCCAGCACGACGTCATGGCCAAGGGGTCCTTCCTGGTCTCGCGCGAGGCGGCCCGGACGATGACCGCCCAGGGCATGGGCGGCGACATCGTCTACATCGCTTCCAAGAACGCCGTGTTCGCCGGGCCCAACAACGTCGCCTACTCCGCCGTCAAGGCCGACCAGGCCCACCAGGTGCGGCTGCTGGCCGCCGAACTGGGCGGCGAGGGCATCCGGGTCAACGGCGTCAACCCCGACGGGGTGGTGCGCGGCTCGGGGATCTTCGCCGGGGGCTGGGGCGCCCAGCGGGCCAAGGTGTACGGGGTCAGGGAGGAGGACCTGGGCGCGTTCTACGCCCAGCGCACCATCCTGGGCCGCGAGGTGCTGCCCGAGCACGTGGCCAACGCGGTGTTCGCGCTGACCGCGGGGGAGCTCTCGCACACCACCGGCCTGCACATCCCCGTGGACAGCGGCGTCGCCGCCGCGTTCCTGCGATGAGCGCCGCCGGAGGGGGCGCCGTCCACGCCGCCGTCGACCTGGGCGCCTCCAGCGGCCGGGTCATCGCCGGGCGGATCGAGGACGGACGGCTGCGCACCGAGGAGGTGGCCCGCTTCCCCAACGGGCCGGTCACCGTGCCCGCGGGCGGTCGCGCCAGCCTGCACTGGGACGTGTTGTCCCTGTACGCGGGCGTGGTCGGGGGGCTGCGCCGGGCCGCCGAACCCCACGGCCTGGCCTCGGTCGGCGTGGACTCCTGGGCGGTGGACTACGGGCTGCTGGACGCCGACGGCGCCCTGCTCGGCAACCCCGTGCACTACCGCGACGGCCGCACCGACGGGGCGCCCGAGCGGGTGTTCGCGCACATGCCCGCCGAGCGGATGTACGCGGTCAACGGGTTGCAGGTGCAGCCGTTCAACACGGTGTTCCAGCTCGCCGCCGCCTCCGGCGGAGCCCAGCTGGCCGCGGCCCGCGGGCTGCTGCTCGTGCCCGACCTGCTCGGGTACTGGCTGACGGGGGAGCGGGTCGCGGAGCTGACCAACGCCTCCACCACCGGCCTGGTCGACGTGCGCGAACGCCGCTGGGCCGACGCCTGCCTGGACCTGCTGGAGGAGGGCTTCGGCGTTACGGCGCGGGACCTGCTGCCCGGTCTGGTCGAACCCGGAACCGTCGTCGGTGCCCTCCGGGAGGGCACCGACCTCGGGGCGGGCCTCGGCGCGGCGGCGGGCGCGCCGCTGGTGGCGGTGGGCTCGCACGACACCGCCTCCGCCGTGGTGGCCGTGCCCGCGGCCACGCGCCGCTTCGCCTACGTCTCCTCGGGGACGTGGTCGCTGGTGGGCGTGGAGTTGGACGCCCCGGTGCGCACCGAGGCGAGCCGGGCGGCCAACTTCACCAACGAGCTGGGCGTGGACGGCACGGTGCGCTACCTGCGCAACGTCGCCGGGCTGTGGCTGCTCCAGGAGTCGCTGCGCACCTGGCGCGAGCGGGGCCGGGAGGTGGACCTGGCCGACCTGCTGGAGCGGACCGCCCGCGTGCCCGCGCTCTCGTGCGTGGTGGACGTGGACGACCCCCGGTTCCTGCCGCCGGGGGACATGCCCGCGCGGATCGCCGCGTTCGCCGCCGAGACCGGGCAGCGCCCGCCGGAGGGCGAGGCCGAGGTGGCGCGGTGCGTGGTGGACTCGCTGGCGCTGGCCTACCGCCGGGCGGTGCGCCAGGCCGCCGAGCTGAGCGGGACGGACGTGGAGGTGGTCCACGTGGTCGGCGGGGGCTCGCGCAACGCGCTGCTGTGCCAGCTCACCGCGGACGCGGTCGGGCTGGAGGTGGTCGCCGGTCCCGCCGAGGGGGCGGCCGTCGGCAACCTGCTGGTGCAGGCCCGCGCGGTCGGGGCGGTGGAGGGCGGCCTGGCCGACCTGCGCCGGGTCGTGGCCGACTCCACCGAGGTCAGCCAGTACCGGCCGAGCGGGGCGCGGGCCCCGTGGGAGGCCGCCGAGCGTCTGCTCCACGGCTGAGGCCGGTCCGTACATGACGACGGGGCCGGTGCTCGTGGAGGAGCGCCGGCCCCGTTCGTTTGGTGCTCAGACGGCTGTCAGGTGAGGGAGGCCTTCGCGGCGGCGCGGCGCGGTCGGCCCGTTCGCGCGGGGCTCCCGTTCCAGGCGCGGCGAGCGCGGGACGGCGTGACGGTGATGCCCAGACCGGCCGGTTCGGTCTCGCGCCTCGGCTCCGGCACCCGGTTCTCAGGGGCGCCCTCCGCGGTCACGACCTGTGCGGGCGCGGGGGAGGGCTGAGAGTTCCGCCGCAACGCCGTGAGCGCCCTGCGCACCGCACCCCTGCGGACCCCCAGTCCGCTTCTGGACCCCATCGGGGCCAGGGTGTCCACGACCACCGCTACCGTGACCGCAACCGCTACGAGAATCGCCAGCGTCATGTTCCCCCGCTCCCCTTTTCCCCGGACGGCCGTGGCCGTTACTCGCTTACTCCCGGCCGCTGCGCCCTCCGCACCGAACGACCCGATGTCTCTGCAAGGTGCCCGTGTGCTCACCTCTGAAACCCCAGGGAAGACAGTGCGTCGTGTGCCGTGCGGTCGAGGATGACTCTAGGTGTGGCCTACGACGCTTTCGGGGGTCGTCGTCCGGCCGACGCTCGCCGCTCCGATCGCCACCGGAGTCTCCCTCGGCGGCTCCTCGGTGACCCTGGACCTGCCACGGGATCTGGGACCGCCTCCGCGACACTTATGCAATTTCTGAGGATTGCCAGAACCCTGCGGTGCTCCAGAAGAGTCATGTCCTGGGGGAAACCCAGTGGGCCCGCCTGGTGTGGGATTTCCTCTTAAACCCGAGCGGTCCCGGCAAAACTCTTCAAGGCGGACGGTCTTGAGAAATTTCAAATAGAAGGTTTCATTAACAGGCGCGTAGCCGTACTCTGAAGCCAGGACGAAAGGAACTCAGACATGGCGAGTCCCACGGTCGGTCGCAGGAGGCTCGGCATGGAGCTGCGCAAGCTCCGTGAGCAGAAGAAGCTCACGATGGAGCGCGTCGCGGAGGATTCCGGACTGTCCGAACCCACGCTCAGTCGCGTCGAGAACGGCAAGCGAGTTCTCAAACAGGTGGAGCTTCGAGGGCTGTTGGACCTGTACGGCGTGAGCGATCCCGTGCAACAGCAGCGGCTTCGGGACATGGCCAAGGTCGCGGCCGAGGACGCCTGGTGGGACCAGTACAACGACGTCCTTCCCCCAGGACTGGGCAGCTACGTAGGGCTGGAGGCCGAGGCCATCGCGCTGAGGTCGTACTCCGACCATCTCATCCATGGGCTTTTGCAGACGGCGGACTACTGTCGTGCGGTCATCGACGCGGGCGATCACCGGGCAGACGGGGAAACGGTGGAAAGCCGGATCCGGTTGCGGATGCAGCGGCAGGACCTGCTCCGCAAGCGGCGTCCCCCGCTGCTGCGAGCAATCATGGACGAGGCGGCGATCCGTCGGCCGATCGGTGGCCGCAGCACGATGGCGGCCCAACTCCGGCACTTGGTGGAGGCGGCGGAGTCACCGGACGTCTCGGTGCAGATCATCCCCTTCGCTCTTGGCGCGCACTCTGGAATCGACGGCCGCTTCACCCTCCTGGAGTTCGATGACTCCGAGGTGCACCAGCATGTCTACGTCGAGTCCGTGGCCGGAAACATCTTCGTCCAGAAGCGGCAGGCGGTGGCAGAATTCCGGGAGCGCTTCGATCGCCTCCAGATGGAGGCGCTGTCTCCCCAGGAGTCGCTGACTCTCATCACGAAGGCCGCAGAGGAGTACGAGAGATGAGCCCCAACCCCGACCTGAACGGCGCGATCTGGTCCAAGGCCAAGGCGAGCGAGGGTTCCAAGGGCTGCGTCGAGATCGCGCACCTGGACGAGGGCACCGCCGTGCGCAACTCCAGGGACCCGGAGGGCGGCACGCTGTTCTTCACCCCGCACGAGTGGGAGTGCTTCCTGGACGGAGCCCACAAGGGCGAGTTCGCCCGGCCCGCCCGGTAACCGAGAAAGCCACTGCCCGGGGCGAACACAAGGGCCGGGCGTTCGCCTGGGGAATGGACCTCCCCGACGGCACCACCCTCATCTACAACGTCCTGGACCGCTCCATCCCCAGGGGGGAGCGTGCCCGAGACCACCGCCCGGCGGCTGCGCGCCGAACTCGTGTGGCTCTAGCGGCTCCAGTGGCTTCAGCGAACAGTGGGGCCGGTGCTCTTCGTGAGCACCGGCCCCACACGTTCTGGGTCAGGCGGAGACGGGTTCCGTCGCGGCGCGGTGCAGCCAGCTCGGACCGGACGGGGTGCGGAGCCAGGCCGTGTGCTCACCGGACGCCGTCACGGTGAGCCCGTACTCCGTCAGCTCCGGGCACCCCTGTGCGGTCCAGTACTCGTGCGCCGCGACGACCTCCTCACCGACCGGGCGCGGGCCACCCTGCTCCACCCGGCCGTCCGCGTACAGCCGAGCCCAGGACGGCGAGTCCAGCGCCGAGAGCCACACGCACGTCTCGGGTTCGCCCCGGACCGCGCGCATGCCGATCCGGACACCGGGCACCATGAGCGCCAGCTGCGGTCCGGCTCCGCCCATGACCACCTCGCGTGCGTCCCCGCCGTGGTTCCACGTGCGCTCGGCGGCGCCGTGCAGGTCGTGCGGAGCGTCGTACCGGGCGCGCTGGTCCCGCAGCGGCATGAAGCTGGCGTCACCCGCGAAGCGGCCCCGCGCAGAGCCCCGGTCCGACACCACGAGACGCGCCATGGTGCCGCCGGGCAGGTCGGCCGCCGGAGCCCACGGTGTGACGACCACGCCTCCGGGCCGGGTCTGTTCGATCCACGCGTGGGGAACCTCGACCACGGCGCACGTGGCGATGACCGCGTCGTAGGGCGCTCCCTCCGCGTCCCCGGCGGCGCCGTCGGCCACGACGGTGCGCGGCGCGTAACCGGTCGCGCGGAGACGATCGGCGGCCTGCCCGGCGACACCGGTGTCCACCTCCACCGTGGTCACCTCACCGGCCGGACCCACGAGTTCGCACAGGATCGCGGCGTTGAAGCCCGTCCCGGTGCCTACCTCCAACACGTGCTGTCCGGGCCCCACCCCGGCGGCCTGGATCATCGCCGCCATGACCGAGGGCGCAGAGGAGGAGGACGTCGGGATGTTCATGGGCCCGCTGCCGCCGTCGTTGACCTGGGTGATGACCGGCGCGTCGGCGTAGGCGAGGTCCGCCCATCGCTGCGGCGCTTCCCGCCGGTCAAGAGGATCGCCCACCGCCCGGGGCCACACGCGGTCGGGGATGAACAGGTGCCGGGGAACCTTGGCGAAGGCCTCTCGGATGTGCGCGGTCGTCTCCAGCGCGGCGGCCAGCCGGTTCCGCCGTTCCAACAGCGAGGCGTGGTTGGGGGTCATACGCCGCCGGTCCCGTCGCACAGCGGGCAGTCGATGAGTTCCTTGTCGGTCCAGGGGCCGCTGCCGTCGCCTCCGGCGATGACCTTGCCCGTTCCGTTGCAGGGGGAGCAGTCTGCCATTCTCAACCTCTTTCGAGAACAGGTGAGGAGCGCTGGGTTTCAGGAGCGCTGGGGTTCGGGCGGAAACGGTCTGCCGAAGCGCTGTCCCGGAGCTTTCAGCGCGGCCACGAACGCCTCCACCGTCGGCTCGATGACCGTGGGCGCCGTCAGACCCGAGGGCGACCTGTCGGTGGCCACCCACAGGTCGCCGTTGTGGTGGATGGCGTAGCGGTCGCCGTAGTACCTGCGCAGGGCGAGGAGCACGACTTCGGCACGGTCGACCTGGGGTTCGCCGGGTGGGGGAGGACTCTGCACGGGAGCGTCCGATCTGCGTCGGGGACTGATCAGAACGCTACAGAGCGTGGTCTACGAACACCTAGTGAGTTGCACGAAGTTGCACGGAAACTAGTCGAGCGCTTCGATCGCCGAGGTGATCAGGGCCCGCGCCTCGGGCCCGTAGACGGCGAGTTTCTGGAGGCGGCCGAACGCCTTCGCATACGTCGCCACCTCGGTCGGGGCCTCGATGGTGAGTTCCGCGGTGGTGAGTTCGACACGGACGAGGTTGTCGTCGTAGACGGTGAAGCCTTCGAGCGGCAGAACGAGACGCCGTGTGGAGAAGGGAATGACTCCCACAGAGACGTTGGGCAGGGACATGACGGACAGAACATGCCCGAGTTGCCCGGCCATCATTTCGGGAGTGCCCATGCGATAGCGCAGGACGGACTCTTCGAGCAGCATCGAGAACCGGTGGCCGCTCCGTTTGAGGATGCGTGAGCGGTCCATCCGGGCGTCCACGGCCGCGTCGATGTCCTCGTCTTCACCGTCGAGATCGGTGATGGCGGTGAAGAGCGCGGCGATGTAGCCAGGGGTCTGGAGGAACCCGGGGATCACGTTCGGGGTGTAGATCCGAAAGAGTCCGGTCTGTTCGTACAGCGGAACGTAGGACTCCTGGAGGTGCCGGAGTCCGGCGCGCTGCTTGCGTCTCCACTCCACGTACAGCGACTCGGCGTTCCGCGATGCGGAGAGCAGGTCCTCCGCCTGGACGTCCGCTCCACAGGCCCGGCACCAAGCCCTGATGTCGGCGTCGGAGGGCGGTGTCTTCGCGTTCTCGATGCGCGAGGACTTCGACTTGTTCCACTGACAGAGGGATGCCAGTTCGGTCCCCGTCAGCCCGGCGTCCAGGCGGATTTCTCTCAGCCGCGAAGCGACGGCCTCGCGGGCCGCTCGGGCACTGGATCTGGAAGACGAGGGCACGAACTGGTATCCGGTGTTCTAGTGGTCAGAGGCGGAAGTCGGTGTGGGGGATGGCGCGTTCCCAGACGGCCTCGAAGGCCGAGGAGCAGAGCTTGGCCAGCTCTGGGTCCTCAGTGACTTCCTCCTCAAGCCATCGCCCGTCTCCCGTGAAGTGGTTGACGTGGACGATGCGGCCGTCGAAGAGCCAGAAGTCGTTGCCGGGGAACGCGATGTCGGTCGCCTGGCGGCGTGGGAGCCAGCGTACGTGTTCTCCCGCGATGATGTTTCCCTGGGTGCCCGCGTGCTCGAAACGGATGTAGTCCGTCACCGGCATCGAGACCACCCGTGCCCGACGCACCGTGACGCCTCGGGCCGTGGCGTCGGCGACCGCCTGGTAGAAGGGGGCCCACCAGGACTCGCGATCGTTCCAGTCGCCGCGGTGCCCGACGCGCTTCCATTCCTCGAAGCCCGCGACCTCGTCGGCCACACCGTAGACGTCACGCAGTTCCAGGTGGATCGCGGACTCCCGGCAGGAGTTGAGCAGGTCATCGAAGGTGGGTGCGCTCTGCGTCATTGCAGGCCTCCCTCAGGATCTTGACCATACGGGCGGGAACGCGCACGACCGCTTCGTGGTCGGGAATGGTGCCGACCTCCCGGCATGCGGTCAGGGTGTCTTCGCTGGCTTTCCACCCCTGGATGACCAGGTCGGCTGTGACCTCGTCGACGAAGACCGTCGGCGAGCCCTTCGTGTCTGATTCCGGGTCCTTGCCGAAGTAGCGCAGTGCCATGGATGCTTTCCTCTCGGGCTGGTTGCATCCGGTTGCACGAACATCCCACGCCATCACCATACGTGTCGAGCTCGTGACCGGTTACGGACAGTGTGGGATGCGAAGGGGTGCCGGAAGAAAGCGGTGGCGCCGCGGCCCGCGAACGTGTTCAATCCAGGGCGAAACGGTCCCGGTTCCTGGGCAGTAGCCCCGTGCGGGGACAGCCAGCGGCGAAAAGGGGCACATGGACACGGTGGAGGCGTACGCGCGGAACCACGCCGAGGCGTGGAGGCATCTCCTGGCGGGCCGGATCGAGGAGGACTGCACCCACGACGGGTTCGACGTCCTGCGCACGACGGACCCCATGGAGACGAGGGTGCACCTCACGCGTTCCTCGGTGCACATCCCGGACCGGGTGTCGTCCGCCCTGTCCGCGCCGGGCCGCGTCAGTCTGGACGATCCGTTCGGCGAGCTCCGGGCCCCGGAGGGGTTCGCGCGGACCCCGCGGCCCGTCATGGTGCGCCGGGGATCCGCGGCGCCCGAGCCTGCAGCCCGGCCCCGCCCGGAGGTCGAGATCGTCGCCGTGAGCGGGGAGAAGGCGCTGCTCACGGTGGAACGGCTCGTCGTGGACGGCTTTCCCCTGCCGTCCCGCCAGCCTCACACACCCTGGTGCTTCCTTCCCGTCAGCCTTCTGGACGCGCAGGGCTGGCAGGCCTGGCTCGCCACGTACCGGGGCTCGCCCGCCTCGGCCTGCCTGACCTTCGACCACGGCGGGGTGGTCGCCCTCTACTGGCTGGTGACCGTGTCCGAACACCGGTCGCGTGGAATCGCGCGTGCGGCGCTGTCCCAGGTCCTGCGCCACCACCGGGGGCGTGACGTGGTCCTCGTCCCGACCGAGGACGGCCGCCCCCTCTACGACTCGCTCGGCTTCGTCGAGGTGGGCAGGGGAGACCTCCACACGAGGACGAACGCCGCGACCCCGTAGACGCCGCTGAGCGACCCCCCGCGGCGCTCCCGGGGAGGATGATCGGCGCGTCCCGCCCCGCCCCGCCCTGCTCCGTCCCGTCCAGTGGCACCGCCCGGTGCTCCGGGCGCTCGGCCGCCCCGAGCCCGCCGGAGCGTCCTCCTCTCTCCGACCGCACCCGCGGGGAGCCGTGCCTCAGGCCTTGCGGGCCAGGCCGCAGTACTGGGGGATGTCGCGCACCCTCCCGACCTCGACCGGCTCGGGCCGCCACCGGGTGACGCAGACGACCCCGGGATCGACCAGCGCGAACCCGTCGAAGAAGCGGGTGAAGTCCTCCACCGAGCGCATGTGGTACGGCTGGGCGACGCTCTCCTGCCAGCGCTGGAGCGCCTGCACCGCGCGCTCGTCGGTGACGGCCTCCACGTGGGCGAGGACGCCGTCGCACACGGCCAGGAAACTGCCGGGCGCCAGGGCGTCCATGTAGGCGCGCACAATGCCCAGGGCCTCGTCCAGGTCGCCGAAGTGGCCCATCGTCCCCAGCAGGGTCAGCGCGACCGGGCGGTCCAGGTCGAGGGTCCCGCGGGCGCTCTCCAGCACGCGGACGGTGTCGCGCAGGTCCGCCTCCACGTACCGGGTCCGCTTCTCGCTGGTGCCCACCAGCAGGGCGCGCGCGTGGGCCAGGACCATGGGGTCGTTGTCCACGTAGACCACGCGCGCGTCCGGGGCGTGGGCCCGCGCCACCTCGTGGGTGTTGTCGGCGGCGGGCAGTCCGGCGCCGATGTCGAGGAACTGGCGGATCCCCTCTTCCACGGCCAGGTGGCTGACCGCGCGGCGCAGGAAGAGCCGGTCCCCCCGGGCGGCCTCGACGACCTGGGGCATCAGCCCTCCGACGGTGTCGCCCATCTCGCGGTCCACGGGGTAGTTGTCCCTGCCGCCGAGCCAGTAGTTCCGCACCCGTGCGGTGTGCGCGACGCTGGTGTCGATGGGGATGTCCGTCATGGTGGCCTCTCGGGTGGGGCGGACCGTAACAAGCGGTACGCGCAGTCTCATGCGTCCCATGACCCGCCCGCAACCCGAAAAATCCTGTCATGAGGGGCGCTGCGCTCCACCCGGCCCTACCGCCGCCGTGCCGCGCCTGGCCTCAAAACGGTGGGTTCTCGAAATACACACGCTTCCAGTGAGCCAGATCCCCCCGCACCTCGAGGGTGTCCTCGTGGTCTGGTCCCAAGGCATGGGAGTGTTCCTCGGCCAGGAGCTGTAGGGCTTCGACGGCGCCCCAGTGGTCTCCTGACTTCCCCAGCCAGAAGGCGGTGTTCCGGCGACAGCGCAGGGTTTCGGGGTGGTGGACGCCAAGGATACGGGCGTAGTCATCACTGAGGGCGCGGAAGGTGGCCAGAGCGCCTTCGGCGTCCCCGTTCTCCCCCGTCCAGTAGGCCACGTCGAAACGGGTGGCTAGGGTCTCAGGGCTCTCCGGCCCCTGGAGCCTGATCCTCTCGGAGAGGAGCTTGTTGTGGGCTTCCAGGGTGCTTCGGGTGTCCGCGGAGTCGCTCAGGAACGCGGCGATGTTATGGCGTGTGAGCAGGACATCCGGATGGTCACGGCCCAGGACGCGGAGCTGTTCGCCCAGAAGTCGCTGGAGGATGCGCAGGGCGCCTTCGGTATCCCCGGAGTCACCCAGGTAGGTCGCGTACTCATGTTCCAGGGTTAAGGTTCTGGGATGGTCGGGGCCCAGTACACGAACGTGCTCCGCCAGCGCCGTCTTATGACTCCTGACTGTGCCTTTTAGGTCTCCTGCTCCGCCTGCCGCAGCGGCGATGCCACGGAGGCATTCCAAGGTTTCCAGGTGTTCGGCCCCCAGGATGCGGAGCATGTCCTCACGGAGCGCGTGCAGAGCCCGCAGTGTGTTCTCATGGTCTCCGCCCTCTCCACGCCAGTGAGCAACCCGGTTGCGTGTCGCCAGGGTTTCGGGATGCTCTGGGCCCAGTACACGGATGTGGTCCCGGAGAAGAGGCTCCAGGAGGCGGAGAGCGGCGTGGTGGCCTTCGGCCAGACCGATCTGGTAGGCATGCTGCCGTCGTGTGACGAGGGTTTCGACGTGGTTCGACCCCAGCACAAGGTTCATCTCCGTCAGGAGGGATTCGTAGTTGTGCAGAGTGTCCTCGGTGTTTCTGTCAATCGCCGCCCAGCGGACGGTCTCCCGACGGGTGGCCAAGGTGTCGGGGTGGTGGGGGCCCAGAACTCGGAGCTGTTCCAGGTAGAGGGCGCGGTGAGTGAGGAGGGCTTCCTTGGGTGCCTCCGCCTCGCCCGCCCTGCGTGCCCTCTCCCCTAGCACGGCGAGAGCGCCGGAGCCGGCGCCGGGAGCGGCGGTCGCGACCAGGGTCGGTGGTAGCGGTGCGAGGACCTCGGTGGCCAGGGGTTCCGCCGTTCCCATGGCGGCACGGCCCATCAGATGGGGCGGCGGCCACGCACCGCTGAGGTCGGTGTCCTCGAAACGGGAGAGCACCTCGGCGGGACTCGGCCGCCGACTGGGCTCGTGGTTCCAGCAGTCGAGGACCAGCGAACGCAGTTCCTCCGGTACCCCGCTCGGATCGGGCACGGGACCGATCAAGCGCCGGACGACGGAGGCCAGGGAGGGACCGGCGAACGGATTGGTGCCGGTGGCCGCGTAGACGAGTACCGTCCCCAGCGAGAACATGTCGGAGGCGGGGCCCACCGGCACGCCTTCGGTCTGCTCGGGGGACATGTAGGACGGGGTTCCCACCGGCATGCCGCTGCGGGTCACCCTCATCGCGTCGGGAGCGCGGGCGATGCCGAAGTCGATGATGCGCGGCCCCTCCGTGCTCAAGATGATGTTGTCGGGTTTGAGGTCGCGGTGGGTGAGTCCGCAGGAGTGGATGGCCTCCAGACCCTCGGCGAGCCCCGCAGCCAGGACGCGGAGCGCCGAAAGCGCCAGCGGCCCGTGGTCGCGTACCGTCCGCTCCAGCGAGGGACCGGGGACGTAGGCGGTCGCGATCCAGGGGGACTCGGCGTCGGGCTCAGCGTCCACCAGCTGCGCGGTGTGGAAACCGCCCACCAGGCGGGCGGCCTCGACCTCGCGGGCGAATCGGGCCCGGAAGTCGGGGTCCTCGGCGTACTCGGCGAGGATGACCTTGACGGCGATCCTCCTGCTCGCCGGGGTGAGGGCGAGGTAGACCCGGCCCATGCCTCCCGCGCCGAGGCGGTGGGTGAGGCGGTAGCGGCCGATACGCGGGGGATCAGTCGGGTGGAGCGGCTGCACGGGTTGTCAGCTTTCCGGGCGTGGGGGGTGATCGCGGAGATTATCCCATTCTGGTTCCGTCCCGGGGTGAGTCGAGTCCGTAGGGAGAGTTGCGCGCCTGGATCTTTCGGCCTCGTGCCCGGACCGTCCGTCGGTTCCGGCCCGGAACGCGAGAGGCCCTCCCCGGGGGCGATTCCGGGGAGGGCCTTTCCTATGCGGGGTTGGTCAGTCGGCGGACGGCTCCCGGCCGGTCCGCGCCGTGTCTCCGGTGCCCGTGGGCTCCGTCAGGGCCCCGGCCTGCGGGGTCCGCGTGTCCTGCGCGACCCCCGCGAGCTCCTCGGAGTCCTCGGCCCCCGTGGTCCTGGCGGCCTCCGCGGCCGGATCGGGCAGGTCGAGGCTGTCCCGCAGCTGGACCCGGGGCAGGAACACCGCCAGCACCAGGCCGACGAGGGCGATGCCCGTGGCGAGCAGGAACAGGTCACCGGTGGACGTACCGTAGGCGCCCTCGACGATCTCGCGCAGGAACGGCGGCATGGCGTCCAGGTTCAGGGTGCTGGCGTCCCCGCCTCCGGCGGTGGGGCTCACCCCGGCCTCGGACAGGCCGTCGGAGATGTTCGTGGAGACGCGGTTGGCCAGGAAGGCGCCCAGCACGGACACGCCCATGGTGCCGCCCAGGGTGCGGAAGAAGGCGACCGTGCCGCTGGCCGCGCCGATCTCGCGCAGCGGGACGGAGTTCTGCACCACCAGGACCAGGTTCTGCATGGACATGCCGACCCCCAGCCCCATCAGCACCATGCCCCCGCACACGATGAGCAAGGGCGTGGTCGCGTCGATGGTGGCCAGCACGAGGAAGCCCAGGGTCAGCGTGACCATGCCGGTGACCACGTAGGACTTGACCCGTCCCGAACGCGAGACCATGCGCCCGGACACGGTCGAGGAGATCATGGTCCCCAGCATGAGCGGGGCGGTCAGCAGCCCGGCCTCGGTCGGGGAGTAGCCGCGCGACAGCTGGAAGTACTGGCCCAGGAAGACCGCGCCGCCGAACATGGCCATGCCGACCGCGGAGCTGGCCAGGATGGCGATGGCCGTCTCGCGCCGCATGACCAGGTGCAGGGGCACGACCGGCTCCGACACGCGCGCCTCCACCCACACGGCCAGGCCGAGCAGCAGGAGGCTTCCGGCGACCATGGCCCCGGACTGCCAGGAGACCCACGCGAAGTCGTTGCCCACGAAGGTCACCCACAGCAGCAGGAGGCTGACGCCCGCGGCGATGAGCGTGGCGCCCGCGTAGTCCACCTTGGTGTCGGGACGGCGCACGTCCACCAGCTTGAGTGTGCGGCTCAGCGCCACCAGGGCCACCAGCATGAACGGCACGCCGATGAAGAAGCACCAGCGCCAGCCCAGGCCGGGCAGGTCGGCCAGCAGTCCGCCGATCAGCGGTCCGCCGACGGTGGCCACGGCCATCACCGCGCCGAGGTAGCCGTTGAGGGTGCCGCGCTCCTTGGGGCTGACCATCGAGGCGATGATCACCTGGACCAGGACCTGGGAGGCGCCCATCCCCAGCCCCTGCACGGCCCGGAACGCGATGAGCTGGCCGGTGGTCTGCGCGAACCCGCACAGCAGCGACGAGACGATGAACAGCACGATCGACAGCTGGAGCAGCTTCTTCTTGTCGAAGAGGTCGGCCAGCTTGCCCCAGACCGGAGTGGAGGCGGTGGAGGCCAGCAGGGTCGCGGTCACCACCCACGTGTACTGCGACTGACTGCCGTCCAACGACCCGACGATCTGGGGAAGGGCGACCGACACGATCGTGCTGCTGAGCATCGTCACGCCCAGCACTATGAACAGTCCGCTCAGGGAACGCAGGAGCGAGGGTTGCCCGGTGTCAGGTAAGGGGCGGGAAGTGCGCACGGATGGACCTCTGAGGAAAGGAAACGGGGCGGCGCGGGAGGCCGCTGGACTGCTGGGTTGCCATGGGTGGCCAAAAATGTGCAGAAGAGGAATTTTTGCACCCACTGTAGAATATCACCGGGGTCACGATCCGGAAGCTGGTCAAACGTGGGAAAGCCGACACCTGCTCCCGGGAATGCCCGCGTCGTCCGCCTCGGGGGCTCCGCCTCTGGCCGACGGGGAGTCCGTCCCCGGCTCGCGCCCTTCCGCGGCCCCCGTGCGCGGCCTGCTCCGCTCCTGCTCAGCGCTTCGCCGTGCCCGCGGTTCGCGCCCTCCGCCCCGGTCCTCCCGAAGTGCCGGTCCCACGCGCGGATCCTCGGCGGGGGAGGGGGCCGACAGAGCAAGCGGTCGGCGTGCATGGCGTTCCTTCGACGGGGCAGACTGCCGAGGTAAGCCTCGAAAACCTGCCTTCTCGGAAAACAAGATGGAAGGGCGAGCATGACCTCCCTCCTCTTCGCCGCGTTCGCGCTGGCCCACCTGTGCCTGACGGTCTGGCTGGTCCGGCTGGCGCTCTCCCGGCGTTCCCCGCACACCTGGCTGGTGGCGGCCGTGGCCGCCGGGCTCGTCTACGACAACGGGATCGTGGCGCTGGGCTCCACCCTCGGCGAGGGGGACCTCCTGCTCGCGCTGAACCTCCCGCGCTTCGTCGTGCACGCCCTGGTCACGCCCCTGCTGATCGTCTTCGCCGCGGGGGCGGCCCGCGACGCCGGGCTCGCCTGGGCCCGCCCGCGCGCGGTGAGCGCCGGGTTCTGGCTGCTGGCGGCCGCGCTGATCGTCTACGGCGTCGTGACCGAACTCGTGGGGCTCACCCTGGTGCCCGGCCGCGAGGGCGACGCTCTGCGCTACTCGGCGGCCGAGTCGGCCCTGCCGGTCCCGGCCGTGACGACCGTCGTCGTGCTGCTCCTGGTCGGGGCGGCGCTGCTGGTGCGGGCGCGCGGCGGGTGGATGCTGCTGGGGGCCGCGGTCATGTTCGCTGCCTCGGCCGTGCCCTCGGCGCCGCTGGCGGTGGGGAACCTGGGCGAGGTGGCGCTCATCGCCGGGCTCGCCCTCACCGCGCGGAGGGCGGACCACACCCCCTCCCGCGCACCGGCGTGACCGGGCCGAACCCTCAGGTCCTCGGTCTCATCCCGGTGAAGAGGGCTTCGAGGACCTGGTCGACGTAGGCGTGGGTCAGGGGCTCGTCGGTGATCAGCAGCCGGTAGTACAGAGGACCCGACAGGATCGCCATGCCCAGGCCGATGTCGTAGTCCTCCGCGATCTGCCCCTGTTCCTGGGCCGCGCTGAGGCGGGCGAACGTCCTCTCCGTCTGCGGGCGGACGAAGCGCTCGTTGAGGCCGGCGGCGACCAGGGGGTCGTGCTGGGCCTCGCCCACCAGGGACCGGATAGAGCGGCCCCCACGGGGGGCTGCCCAGCAGGTCCACCACCGCGTGGACCTGCCGGCGCAGGTCGGCCGCGATGTCGCCGGTGTCGGGGTAGTCCGGTGCGGGCTCGTTGAGCGACAGCAGCGAGTCGAGGAACAGCAGGCCCTTCGAGGGCCAGCGGCGGTAGATCGTGTGCTTGCCGACACCGGCGCGGGCGGCGACCGCCTCGATGCTGAGCGCCGCGTAACCGCCCTCCTGGGCGAGGGCGAGCGTGGCCCGCATGATCGCCGTTGTGCGGACGGCGGCTCGCTCGGAGTTGCTGAGGGTCATGGCACGCATACTAACGACACGACACGAGCCGTTTTGAAACACGCGACCTCCCGACCGGCCGCACCGGCGACGGGGCTGCGCGGTCAGGCACCGGGGATGGCGGTCCCGGTGAGCTGCTCGGAGACCCGCCAGACCCGCTCGGCCTCGTCGGCACTGCGCAGGGGGGAGTAGAGCCGCTGCTCGGCGGGCGGGCCGCCGAGGTTGCCGGGGCCGCTGGGACCGTAGAGCACGCCCGGCCTGGCGGCCGGGTCGGTCGCGGCCATGAGGGCGGGCAGCTTCGCGGTCTCGACGGTGCCCGCCAGGACGCCGCGGGCCGAGAGCGCGCGGATCAGCCGCACGCCCAGGGTGTCCCGGTCGCGGCCGAGTTCGGGGCGGGCGGCCAGGAGGCTGGTCGGGGCCACCCCGGGGTGGGACAGGTTGCTGGTGACGCCCCACCCGCCAGCCCTGCTGCGCCGCTCCAGTTCGAGGCCGAACAGCCCGAACGCGATCTTGGACTGGCTGTAGGCGCGCATGCCGTCGTAGGAGCGTTCCCAGTTCAGGTCCTCCCAGTTGACGGCGCCCCGCCTCGCGGCGATGCTGACCTGCGACGTGACGCGGGCGCGACCGGCGCGCAGCAGCGGGAGGAGGTGGCCCACGAGGGCGAAGTGGCCGAGGTGGTTGGTGCCGAACTGGACCTCGAAGCCGTCCGCCGTGGTCTGCCGGTCCGGCGGGGTCATCACGCCCGCGTTGTTGACGAGGATGTGGATCGGCAGGCCCTCCTCACGCAGGGTGTCGCCGAGGGCCGCGACCGAGGCGAGGGAGGACAGGTCGAGGCCGCGCAGCGAGACCCGGGCGTCGGGGTGGCTCCGGCGGATCCTGGCGATCGCGTCCTCGCCCTTTCGGGGGTTGCGGACGGGCATGATCACCTCGGCGCCCGCGGCGGCCAGCCGCTCGGCCATGCCCAGGCCCATCCCGTCGCTGGCGCCGGTGACGAGCGCGCGCTTGCCGGTCAGGTCGGGCACGGTGATGTCGATGGTTCGGCGTGGCATGGTTCTGCTCCCTCGTGTCCTCGTGGACGCGCGTTCGGGCGGGCCCGTTTCCTCCGTGCCTGGTGCACGGTGCACGGTGCACGGGAACGATCCTCCGCCCGGAGCGGGGCGTTAACCACGGCCTCCCGATCCCAGGATCGGCGGGTCACCCCTCGCGTCCCCTCCCGCCCCTCGGACCGTCAAGGGGGGATCGACGGTCCGTGGTTACCGCCGCGCGCGCAAGGTAGACACGAAGCAGTACCACCGGGAAGAAGGAGTGCCGTGATCGATCGCACCGGGCTGGCGGAGTTCCTGCGCAACCGCCGGGAGGCGCTGCAACCCGAGGACGTCGGTCTGCCGCGCGGGCAGCGCCGCCGGACCAGCGGCCTGCGGCGCGAGGAGGTCGCGGCGCTGTGCCACATGTCGACCGACTACTACTCCCGTCTGGAGCGGGAGCGCGGACCGCGGCCGTCGGGCCAGATGCTCTCCTCCATCGCCCAGGGGCTGCACCTGTCACTCGACGAGAGGGACCACCTGTTCCGCCTCGCCGGGCACAACCCGCCCGCGCGCGGCACGGTCAGCGAGCACATCAGCCCCGGCCTGCTGCGGGTCCTGGACCGCCTGGACGACACGCCCGCGGAGATCGTCACCGAACTCGGCGAGACCCTGCGCCAGAGCCCGATGGGCGTCGCGCTCACCGGCGACGCGACCAAGTACACCGGTCCCGCCCGCAGCGTGGGGTACCGGTGGTTCACCGACCCCGACTCCCGGCGGATCTACGCGCCCGAGGAGCACCCGTTCCTCACCCGCATGTACGCCTCGGGCCTGCGCGAGCTCGTCACCCTCCGCGGCCCCGGCTCACGGGCCGCCTACCTCGCCGACCTGCTCCTCGGCCAGAGCGAGGAGTTCCGGCGGGTGTGGGAGGACCACGAGATCGGCGTGCGCCCCCACCACGTCAAGCACTTCGTGCACCCCGAGGTCGGTCCCCTGGAACTGAACTGCCAGAGACTGGTCGACCCCGGCCAGGCCCACTCGCTGCTCGTCTACACCGCCGTCCCCGGCAGCGAGAGCCACGACAGACTGCACCTGCTGTCCGTCATCGGAGCCCAGGCACTGGGCTGAGGGGCCCGCTGTCACGCGCCGCCCCACCCCTCACGGGCTGGAGGCGGCGGTGTCCTGGTCCCTGTCGAGGACGCCGCGAGGGTCCCCGTCCACGCTCCCGGCGCGCGTACCCGGCCCCGGCCCCGGCCGTGACGCGCCGGCGGACGAGGCGCACACGCTGCTCCGCCTCCTGCGCGCCGGGTGAGGCCCTTCCCGCCGCGTCGCCACGCGATTTCCCTTTCCTGATAAGAGGTTGCGGGCCTGAACATTCTCGCGGGCGTTTTCCCGTGCCGCGATTTCCGGGACCGGTGCCCGGGAAGGCCTTCCTGTCCTGCCGCTTTCCCGCGCCCCCTGGAACAACCGAAGCCCCGGCGTCCCGGCGGTCTCGGTTTTCCCGGGGTGCTCGGCGTTCCCGTGCTCCCCGTTTCCCCGTGCTCGTGCGTTCCCGAGCGGCGTGTTTGCCCCCGCATTGACCTGGAGGAGGTTTTGCCCCGGTCTTTCTCGGTAGTGGGTCAAGCCAAGGGCACGGCAAGAGAAACCGGATAATGGCCGACGGCCAGGAGATCCATGAGTCAGGACAGCAAGGACGACGGTTCCCCTCCGCGCGAGGAACGGCGCAAGACGATGATGCAGCGTCTGCGCGAGGCCCAGGATCAGTTCGAGGAAGTGACCGGGCTGGAGGTCGAGGGCGTCTCCGGGTTCCAACGCTCCGGAGACGGCTGGGACCTGACCCTCGAAACGCTCGAACTGCGCCGGGTCCCGGACACGGTGAGCCTGCTGGCCACGTATTCCGTGGAACTCGACGCCGACGGGGAGATCCAGGGGTACCGGCGCACGAAGCGCTACACCCGCGGTCGCTCCGACGGCATGTGAGCCCGGTCGACTCCGGGCGGACGGGGCGCCTGCCCTCCCCACAACCTCACCGACGAAAGGAGCATGATTCCGATGACGGTGATGCAGCAGTCATCCGGAGGCGGCCGCAGCTCCGGCAACCTCTACGAGGTCCTCGACCTCATCCTCGACAAGGGGCTGGTGATCGACGTGTTCGCCAGGGTCTCCCTCGTGGGCATCGAACTCCTCACGGTCGACGTGCGCATCGTGGTCGCCAGCGTCGACACCTACCTGCGCTTCGCCGAGGCGTGCAACCGCCTCGACCTGACCAGCAGCGGCGGCGCCGGACTCCCCGACCTGCTCGACAGCGGCATGGAGAAGGGCGCGCGCAGCAAGTCCAAGGGCGCGCTCTCCGGGGCGGCCGAGGCCATCTCCGAGTCCTTCTCCAAGGGGCAGTCCGACGAGCAGGAGAAGCAGCCCGCGCGCGCCCGCCGCCGCTCCTCCGCCAAGAAGGAGGGCGAGGAGTGAGCACCTACGTCTACGGGATCGTCCGCGACGACGAGACCCTCGACGGCATGAAGCTGTCCGGTGTGGGCGAGGACGCGGCGCCCGTGCGCTTCGTCCGCGCCTACGGTGTGGCCGCCGCCGTCAGCGACGCCCCCGAGGGGCTGCGCGCCAAGCGACGCGACCTGACCGCGCACCAGAACGTGCTCCAGGACCTGGCCCTGGGCCACGGCGTCCTGCCCCTGCGCTTCGGCGCGGTGAGCGAGGACGACGACGCGGTCGCCGCCGAGCTGGCCCGCTTCGCGGACCACTACTCCGTGCTCCTGGACCAGCTCCAGGACCGGGTGGAGTTCAACGTCAAGGCCAGCCACATCGAGGAGGCGGCCCTGCGCGCCGTGCTCCGCGGCGACGAGGGCCTGCGGGCGCGCAACGAGGCCCTCAAGGCGGCCGGAGGCGGCACCCCCGCCGAGCGGATGGCCTTCGGGGAGCAGGTCTCCCAGGCGGTGGAGGAGCTGAGGCGCCGCGACGCCGAGACCGTCCTCCAGCCCCTGGAAGGCCTGGCCGAGCGCGTGTCCGCCTGGCCCGCCGTGGACGGCGGCCTGGCCAACGCGTCCTTCCTCGTGCACCGGGACCAGACCGAGGACTTCCTGCGCGAGGCGGCCCGGGTCCAACAGGAACTGGCCTCCTCCATGGAGGTCCGCGTCAACGGACCCCTGCCGCCCTACAGCTTCGTGGCGTCCCCCCAACAGTGACCCCGCCGAGCGGGGACACCGAACAGGAGTCAGGGGCATGGGCCTCCTCAGCATGATCCTCACCGCTCCCGCCGCGCCGGTCCGGTTCGTCGACTGGACGGCGCGCCAGGTCCTGGACGCGGCGGAGCGGGAGATGTACGACCCCTCACGCATCCGACAGCAGCTGGCGGAACTGTCCGAGCGCTTCGACGCCGGAGAGCTGTCCGAGAGCGAGTTCGACCGGATGGAGGACGAACTGCTGGACCAGCTGGAGGAAGCCGAGAGTTACCAACAAGGTCTCCGATAGACGATATTGAGGTGAGATCCCGTGGGGGACACGGCGAAAATCGTGGCCGCCGCAGTGGGCGGCTACGTCCTCGGCCGGAGGAAGAAGTTCAAGCTGGCCCTGGGACTGGGCCTCTACCTGGGAGCCAGGAAGCTCGACATCAACCCCGGTCAGCTCGCCCAGGGACTGCTCAAGGAGGTCTCCGCGCTTCCGGTGGTGGGTGAGCTCAAGGGCCAGTCGCGCGAGCAGCTGCTCAACGTCGGCAGGACCGCGGCGGGCAACATCGCGGGCAAGTGGGCGGGCGGCCTGGCCGACTCCCTCAACAGCCGAACCGAACGCCTGCGCGACGGCGCGGCCGACTCCGACGAGAGTGCCGACGAGGACGAGGACACCGGGGGCGGCGCCGCGCGGGGCGAGGCCGCCGAGGACGGGGAGGAGCCCCGAGGTGACGGCGACGCCGGGGCCCGGGAGGAGGCGGAGCCGAGCGAGACCCCTGCCTCCGGGCGCCGGGCCGGGTCCAAGGCCGCGAAGACGTCCCGCAGCGCCGCCTCGGGCACCGCCACACGGGCCAAGGGAGCCACCGCGCGCACCAAGGGCACCGCCAAGCGCGCCTCGGGCGCCACCGGCAGGCCCGCCCGGCGCAAGCGCGCCGCGGACACCGGCGGAGAGGGGGGCGACGATGGCCGCGACGACTGAGTCCCAGGGACCGCTGGCCCGGCTGCGCTCGGCCGCCGACAGGAACGAGGGCACGTCCAAGCTCGCCGACGCCCTCCAGGACTACCTCAGCGCCAAGGCCGCCAGCGTGGTGGGCGGCGCGGCCCGCAGGCTCGGAGCCACGGTGGAGCGCCTCACCGGTGACGGCGCCTCCGCCGCCCCGGTGGCGGCCGGGGTCGGCCGCAAGCTCGCCCAGGGCAGGAACCCGGTGAACGCCGTGGTGACCGGCGGGGCCAAGGGCCTCAAGGACAAGGCCCAGAAGGGCATCAAGGACAAGGTCGGCCTGGGCACGGGGCCCTCCGGAGGGGGCGGCAAGCCCGCCACGATGGTCAACATCGTCGAGGACGTCGACGTGGGCGTCCCGGTCCGCGTGGCCTACAACCAGTGGACCCGCTTCCCCGACTTCGGCTCCTTCGCCAAGGGCGTGCAGAGCGCGGAGCGCACCGGGGACACCTCCTCCCACTGGAGGGGCAGGGTCTTCTGGTCCAGCCGCAGCTGGAGCGCCGAGGTCACCGAGCAGGTCCAGGACCAGCGGATCGCCTGGTCGACCGAGGCCGCCAAGGGCACCATGAAGGGGGTCGTGACCTTCCACCCCCTGGGGGAGAACCTCACCCGAGTCCTGCTGGTGGTGGAGTACCGCCCCAAGGGCCTCTTCGAGCGCACGGGCAACCTCTGGCGGGCCCAGGGCAGGCGCCTGCGCCTGGACCTCAAGCACTACCGGCGCCAGGTCATGATGCTGCCCCGGGACGAGGCGGCCGAACTCCGGGGCTGGCGCGGCGAGGTCCGCGAGGGCGAGGTCGTCCTCTCCCACGAGGACGCCGTCGCCCTGGAGGAGGCGGACCTCACCGAGGAGCAGTGGGCCGAGCTGGAGGAGCTGGACCCCGACGAACGGGCCGAACTCGCCGACCTGGACTCCGAGGAGCGGTCGGAGCTCGCCGACCTGGACGACGGGAGCGGGGCAGCCTCGGACGATGGGCCCGAGGACCGGGCCGACGACGAGCCCGAGGACGGGTTCGAGGACGGGTTCGAGGAGGAACCCGAGGAAGAGGACGCGGAAGAGTTCGAGGAAGAGCCCGAGGACGACGAGGGCGAAGAGGAAGAGGAGCTCCTCGATGACGAGGCTGAGGGCGAGGACGCTGATGAGGCGGACGAGCAGGACCTGGACGGAGAGGAGGACGAGTACCCCGACGAGGAGGAGCGGCCCGCGGCCGAGCGCTCCTGAGCCGGGAGCCGCCTCCGTACCGGAGGCCGGGGCCGCGACGGCGGCGCGCGCGTGACCCGTGGCCGTGACGGCTCCGCGGGACCGGGAGGGAACTGGTACGCATGAGTGAACCCACGCCCTGGCGGGGCGAGCCGAGGCAGATCCGCTCCTCCGGCGGATCCTCCTCCGCCAACCTCGCCGACGTACTCGAACGCGTTCTCGACAAGGGCGTCGTGATCGCGGGCGACATCAAGATCAACCTGCTGGACATCGAACTCCTCACGGTCAAGCTCCGGCTGCTCGTCGCCTCGGTGGACAAGGCCAAGGAGATGGGCATCGACTGGTGGGAGCACGACCCCGCCCTGTCCTCCCGCGCGTCGCGGCGCGAGGACGACGAGCTGGCCGAGGAGAACAGGCGCCTGCGCGAGCGCATCGAGGCCCTGGAGGAGCACCGCACGGCGGAGGTCACCGCGGCCGATGCCCGGCCCACCGCCGAGGAGGGGTCCGAGGCCCCGGCCGCGGAGGGCTCCGGCGCCCGGCACACGCCCGGGCGGACCCGGGAGGAGGGGGACCATGGAACGGCCTGAGCAGGCCAGCTACGTCTACGCGGTGTGCCGCCCCTTCGGCCTGGCGACCACCGAGGGCCTGAGGGGCGTGGGCGGCCATCCCGTCCACCTCGTCGTCGAGGGCGACCTGGCCGCCGCGGTCAGCACCGTCCCCCTGGACGAGTTCGACGAGCAGGCGCTCCACGCCAAGCTGGAGGACCTGCGCTGGCTGGAGGAGGTGGCCCGGGCCCACCACGGCGTCGTGGACGCGGTGGCCCTGCGGTCCGTGGCCCTGCCGCTGCGGCTGGCCACCGTCTACCGAGGGGACGCACGGGTCCGCCAGGTCCTGCGGGACAACGCGCGGGCCTTCTCGGAGACCCTGGACGAACTCGTGGACCGGGTCGAGGTCGGGGTGAAGGTCTACGCCGAGGCGGGCGTCCGCGCCGCCGCGCCGCCCGAGAGGGAAGCCCCCGCCGACGAGAGCCCCGGCAAGGCCTACCTGCGCAGGCGCAGGGAGCAGCGCGACCGCCGCGACGACACCTGGCAGCGGGCGTCCGCGCTGTGCGAGCGGGCCGATGAGGTCCTGGGCGCGATGGCCCGGGCGCGCGCCCAGCACCAGACGCAGAACGCCGCGCTGTCCGAGGCCCCCGGCGAGAACGTCATGAACAACGCCTACCTCGTGGACGAGGAGCGGGTGGCGGAGTTCCTCGCGGCGGTGGACGGGCTGAACTCCCAGGCGCCGGAGGGCACCAGGATCGAGGCCTCCGGACCGTGGGCCCCCTACTCCTTCGCCTCCCCGCGAGCGGCGGAGGCGGGCACGTGAGCACGGCGAACGGATCCGGCCCCGCCGGGGACGGCCCGCCCGGCACCGGCGGCTTCCCCGGTCAGGCCCACTCCCTGACCACGATGCTGGACGAGGACCACCCCCTGGCCAACCGGGAGATCTCCCTGGTCGACCTGCTCGACCGGGTCCTGGCCAAGGGGGTGGTGGTCTCGGGGGACCTGACCGTCTCCATCGCCGACGTGGACCTGGTCCGGGTCTCCCTGCACGCCCTGGTGTCGTCGATCAACGAGAACGTGCCCTCGCCCTGGGAGCACGGTCACCCCCTGAGCGGATGGATCCGGCAGGAGTGAGGACCGGTCCCGGAGGGAGGGGGAAGGAGACGGTATGCCAGAGGTGAACGGGAACCCGCTCCGGCGGGCGGAGGGCCCCGAGGGGCGGGCACCCGTGCGGGTCGCCGACGCCGACACGGTTCCGGGGGAGGGGAACGACATCCTGGGACGGCTCCAGGACGCCCTGGACGAGACGGCTGACCCGGAGCGGACCGGCGAAGGGGCTCCGGAGTCCGAGAGGCAGCGGCTGCGCCACCGGATCGAGACCGAACCCGACACGGTCGAGCGCGACCTGATCAAACTGGTGCTCACCGTGGTGGAGCTGGTGCGCCAGCTCATGGAGCGCCAGGCTCTGCGGCGCGTGGACCAGGGGGACCTCACCGAGGACCAGGAGGAGCGCATCGGCATGACGCTGATGCTGCTGGAGGAGCGCATGACCGAGCTGCGCGAGCGCTACGGCCTCTCCGCCGCCGACCTCAACCTGGACCTGGGCCCGCTGGGGTCCCTGCTGCCCAGGAACGGGGAGTAGGGGGACGGAGTAGGGGGACAGCGCGCGGGGATCCGCCGGAGCCGGGCGGAAAGCGTCCGTCGTGCGCACCGGCCGGGTACGCGTGGAGGAGCCGCCGAAACCCGGTGCGCACCGCCTCCGGTCAGGAGAGGGCGGCCGCACACGCCCGGTGCCCGCCTCAGGGGGAGAACCTGACAGAGGGCGGGCACCGGGGTGGGAGAGGGAGCGGCGGGGCCTCGCGCGGCCGCGGCCGCCGGGCGGGAGTGGAGTGGCCCGGGGCTACTTTCCGCCGACCCCCATCATGCCGCGCACCAGGGAGCGGCGCGCGAAGAGGTACACGAGGAAGAGGGGCAGGGTGGCCAGCACGACCGCGGCCAGCATGCCGGGCACGTCCACGCGGTACTCGCCCTGGAACTCGAACAGGCCCATGGTGATCAGCCGGTTGTCCGCCGACTGGGTGAGGATCAGCGGGAACAGGAATCCGTTCCAGGCCTGGAGCGCGGCGTACACGCCGATGGTGCTCAGCCCCGACCGCGACATGGGCACCACCAGCTGGAGGAAGGTGCGCACCGGGCCCGCGCCGTCCAGGGCCATGGCCTCGTACAGCTCCTCGGAGATGTCGCGCATCGACCCCACCAGGATCAGCACGCACACCGGCAGCGCGAACGCCGCCGTGGGCAGCACGATGGCGGTCAGGGTGTCGTACAGCCCCAGTTCGATGATGATCAGGTACACCGGGATGATCACCGCCTGGGACGGGATCGCCAGGCCCACCAGGAACATCCGGAACACCCCCGTGGTCCACCGGGTGCGCGAGCGCACCACGGCGAACCCGGTCATGGAGGCGAGCACCAGCACGATCGCCACCACCGCGACGGTGACGATCGCGGTGTTGAGCACGAAGCCGAGCACCCCGTTCTCGATCGCCTTCACGTAGTTGCCCAGGGTCGGGTCCGTGGGCGGGGTGAGCGGCCCCTCGGAGGTGTAGTTCTCGGAGCGCTGCACCGTGGCCACGAGCAGCGCGTACAGCGGCACCCCCACGACGGCCAGCCACACCAGGGCGCCCAGCCCGGCCAGGACGTTGGGGCGCCGGCGGCCCGGCCGCCGCCGCAGGAGGGCGGGGCGGCCGCCGTTCGGGAGCTGCCGGGAGGCGGGCCTCTCGGCGAGACGGATGGTCACATGCCCTCCCTGGTGCTGCGCATGTCGCCGAAACCGGTGAAGCGGACGAGGAGCAGGGCGATCAGCGTCGCCGTCACCACCAGGGTGAACGCGACGGCGCTGGCGTAGCCCAGCTCCCAGCTCTGGAAACCGGCCTGGTACATCAGGTACGGGACGATGGTGGTGTTGGTGCCGGGCCCGCCCCCGGTCATGATGAGCACGGTGTCGAAGTAGGTCAGCGCGCCCACGATCATCAGCACCGACGAGGTGGTGACGGTGTGCCTGAGCTGGGGCAGCGTGATGTACCAGAACGCCCGCAGCTTTCCCGCCCCGTCGATCTCGGCGGCCTGGTACAGCGTCGCCGGGATCTGCCGGGCGCCGCCCTGGTAGAGCAGCATGTGCAGCGGGATGAACTGCCAGGCGCTGACGAACACGATCACCAGGAACGCGCTGTCGGGGCCGCCCAGCACGTCCACCGACGACAGGCCCAGGCGGGGCCCCAGCCAGGCCAGCGGGCCGAAGTTGGGGTCCAGCAGGGCCCGCCAGACGAGCGCGATCGCCGCGGAGGACAGCAGCAGCGGCAGGAAGAAGACCGCGGAGAGCACCGCGCGGTTGCGCTGCCGACCGGCGGCCCAGACTCCCAGCAGCAGGCTGATGGGGGTCTGGACGAGCCAGGACAGGGCGGTCAGCAGCACGCTCAGCCACACGGCGTTGCGCATCAGCGGGTCGCCCACCAGGCGCGACCAGTTCTCCAGGCCGATGAAGCGGGGCGAGCCCAGCCCGCCCCAGGAGGTCAGGGACAGGTAGGCCACCAGCACCATCGGCAGGGCGGCGAAGACCCCGAAGTACAGCAGGCCGGGCACCGCCCACACCGGGCCGGGCCGCCCCGTGCGGGGGGCGGCGCCCCGCGCGGCGGCTCCGCCGCGCGGGAGGCCGGGCCGGGGGCCCCGGGGGGCGGAGCCGCCCGCCCCGGCGCCCCCGGACGCCGGGTTGCCGGTCATGGTGCCACCGGTCGCCTGGCTGTCGGTGCGGCCGGTCACAGGGCCGCCAGCGCGTCGACGAACTGCTCGGGCGTGCTCTCGCCGTTGAACAGCGACTCGATCTCGGTGACCATCGGCGTGGCCACCTCCGGGGGCAGCGCCTGGTCCCACGAGAGCTGGAAGTGCGGCGCGTCGCGCACCATCTCGTACTGGAAGGTGGCGAAGTCCGGGCTGGGGCTGTCGGCCACGGCCTCCTCGGCGTTGGTGGTGGTGGGCACCTCGCCGTTCTCCACCATGTCGGCCACGTACTCCTCCTCCGACATGTACGTCAGGAACTCCATGGCCTGGTCCGTGTACTCGGTCTCGGCGGACACCGAGAAGTAGTTGGTCGGGTTGCCGACCACGTTGGCGGGGTCGCCCTCCCCGCCCTCGATCGGCGGGAAGGCCACGTATCCCAGGTCGTTCGTCGCGAACTCCTCGTTCTGGTCCAGGATGGTGGAGTACTCCCACGAGCCCATCAGGTGCATGGCGGCCCGGCCCTCGGACAGCAGCGCGGAGGCCGCGCCCTCGGTGTAGCTCACCGAGGCGTAGGAGTCGCCGAACGCGCCCTGGTCCACCAGTTCCTGGACCATCTGGGCGGCCTCCAGCACGGCGGGGTCGCGCCAGCCCTCGGAGTCGCCCTCGACGATGCGCGCGAACACCTCCGGTCCGCCGATGCGGTCCACGAGGTACTGGAGCCACATCTGCTCGGTCCAGGGGTCGGCCCCGGCCAGGGCGAAGGGGGTGACGCCCTCCTCGGTGAAGGTGTCGACCAGGTCCAGGATGTCCTCCCAGGTCTCGGGGGGCTCCGCCCCGGCATCCTCGAACACCGTCTCGTTGTAGAAGAGGATGACCGGCTGGGTGCCGCGCAGGGGGATGCCGTACTGCACACCGCCGACCTGGCCCGCCTCCAGGATGGAGGGGATGAAGGAGTCGGCGAGCTCGGGGTTCTCGGCGAGCATGTCGTCCAGGGGCACGAGCATGTCCTGTTCGACGTAGGGCTCGATGCTGCCGCCGCCCCAGTTGAAGAACACGTCGGGCTTCTCACTGGAGCCCATCGCGGTGCGCAGACGCTCCTCGTAGCTGTCGCCGGGGACCTCGTCGATGACCGCCTCGGTCTCGGAGGCCTCGTTGAACCTTTCGACGGCGCCCTCCTGCACCACGACCAGGGTGTCCTGGTACATCCACACGTGCATGCGGTCGTCTCCGCCGCCGCCACCGGAACAGGCGGTGACGGCGAGCAGGCAGAGCGCCGTCGCTCCGGCGGCGGAGCCCAGGCGGGGGGTTCTCATGGCCTCTCCTCTTTCGAAACTATCGGTCAGTATTTCGAAATATTTGCGCCCGAATGTACGCGGCGTCACCCCGAGCGTCAATAGGAGGATGAGAGCTGGGTCACCTGGAGCCGCGCGGAGTTGCCATGACCGCGTAGGATCAGGCGTCGTGAGCGCAGACCCGACCCCCGACTCCGCCCGGACCACCCTTTCGGAGCCGGTCACCATCTCGAAAATTGCGGAAGCCGCAGGCGTATCGGTACCGACGGTCTCGAAGGTGCTGAACGGACGCGCCGACGTGGCCAGCGAGACCCGTGCACGCGTGGAGGAGCTGATCCGCCGCCACGGCTACCGGCGACGCCGGGGCCCGGGCGGAGGCCGTTCCTCCATGGTCGACCTGGTCTTCCACGAACTCGACAGCGCCTGGGCGGTCGAGGTCATCCGGGGCGTGGAGAGCGTGGCGCGCTCGGAGGGCCTCAGCGTCGTGCTGACCGAGTCCGGAGGCGCCCAGACCCCCCGCGACGACTGGGTCGACGCCGTGCTCGCCCGCCAGTCCACCGCCGTGATCCTGGTCTTCTCCGACCTGGCGCCCGAACAGCGCACCCGTCTGACCGCGCGCGGCATCCCCTTCGTCGTGGTCGACCCGGCGGGAGACCCGGGCCCGGACATGCCCTCGGTGGGCTCGGCCAACTGGAACGGCGGCCTGGTCGCCACCCGCCACCTCATCGAACTCGGCCACCGGCGTATCGGCGTCATCGGCGGGCCCCGGCACGTGCTGTGCAGCAAGGCCCGCATCGACGGCTACGCCTCCGCGCTGGACTCCGCAGGGCTGACGCCCGACCCGGCGCTCGTCCGCTACGGCGACTTCCACGTCGAGAGCGGGCGCGACCGGGGCCGGGAACTGCTCCGGCTGGACGACCCGCCCACGGCCGTCTTCGCGGGCAACGACCTCCAGGCCATGGGCCTGTACGAGGCCGCCCGCGAGCTGGGCGTGCGCATCCCCGAGGACCTGAGCGTGGTCGGCTACGACGACCTGCCGGTGGCCCGCTGGATGGGGCCGCCGCTGACCACCGTGCGCCAGCCGCTCACCGAGATGGCCGAGGAGGCGACCCGGATGGCGCTCACCCTGGCGCGCGGCGGCACCCCCGCCAACCTGCGCCTGGACCTGGCCACCGACCTGGTGGTCAGGCGCAGCAGCGCTCCGCCCTCCGCCTCCTGAGGCGGGAGGCCGACGGAGGCCGCGGTCCCCGTGTCGGTCCCGCGGCGGTTCCCGTCAGCCCGCGCGGTGGCGGGCGTGCTGGCCGTGCACGTCATCCCTCCGGGAGGAGCTTGTACAGTCCGGCCTCGGCGGGGCCGTGGGGCAGGACCCGCAGGCGGTGGGGTGCGGTCTCGGCGCGCAGCGCGTCCTCGGTGAGGGTCCACCAGGCGTAGTGGACCTCGTCGCGGGCCAGGACCCGGTCCTGCTCGTGGACCTCGTAGGTCATGTGCCACTCGACCTGTTCGGGGCCGCTGGGTTCGGCGGCGGCCCAGCCGAGGTAGGAGCGGTCGCCGACGCGGACCTCGCTCATCCGCGCCCGCTCCACCCGCTCGGGTTCCAGCGGGGCGGCGAGGTTGAGCAGGACGAAGGCTCCCGGAGCCAGTCGCGGGGCCAGGTCCTCCCACAGGCGGTCGCGCTCGTGGGGGCTGAAGTGGCCGACGAGGTTGGCCATCACCATGCCGCCGATCCGGTCGGGCAGGTTCGCTGAGAGCAGGTCGTCGCCGTCCACGGTCACCCTCTCGCGCAGGCCGGGGTCGTCGGCGATCCGGGAGAGCAGCACCGTCCTCAGCAGGGGGGAGGGTTCGACGGCCAGGACGCGGGCTTGGGGCAGGGCCGCGGCGATGAGGCGGGTTCCGTGGCCGCCGCCCGCGCCGGCGTCCACGACGGGGCCGGAGTCCTCGGGCAGGGAGGCCAGCGCCTCGGAGAGGATCGACCGGTGGTGTTCCCACCATCCGGCGATCATCAGGTCCAGGTACTGCCCGGAACGGGCGTAGGGGTCGTCGTGCTCAGGCATCGCGTGTCTCCTCGCGGGTGCGGGTGCGGGTGCGGGTGCGTCGCGGCCCCGCACGGGGAAGGGGGCCGCCCGCCATGGCGAAACGGTCCCTGTCGCCGTTCTCAGTGGAATGGGCGCGGTTCTGCCGCGGTGGTCGATGAAATGAAAACCGCAATCATCCCCCGGGGCTCCGGTGTGAAATTCCGGTGGGGGGCGGATAAATTCTCCGTACCCCGCCCCGGCGGCGCTTGATATGCAACCGGTGGTCGAATAGTCCTGGGTGTGCTCGCGTTTTGTCGTCTGATCGTTTCCGAGGGGGAGAGATGGCCGCACAGCATCCTGTTCACGAGGGGCACGCGCACGAGCACGGTCACGGGTGCGGACACGTGTCCGTTCCGCACCAGGGCCACGTGGACTACGTCCATGACGGTCACCTGCACCGCGAGCACGACGGACACTGGGACGAGTGCTCCGCGCAGGGCCACACCGTTCACGAGGGGCACGCGCACGAGCACGGTCACGGGTGCGGACACGTGTCCGTTCCGCACGAGGACCACGTGGACTACGTCCATGACGGTCACCTGCACCGCGAGCACGACGGACACTGGGACGAACACGCTCCCGGCCACTCCTGACCGCGCCCGGCCCCGGAGGCGCGCACCGGCCGGGCGCCCCCTCGGGCGGGGCCGTCCACGGATTCCCGGGCGCGGCCCCCGGGCTCCGTGGACGCCGCGGGCGGTCCTTCTCCTCCGGACCGGTCGCCGGGCCCTCAGGGCCTGTTCGCCGGAGTGTTGGACGGGTAGGGCAGCAGGGCCATCTCGCGCGCGTTCTTGACCGCCGCCGCGATCAGCCGCTGTTGGCGTGCGGTCACCCGCGTGACCCTGCGGCTACGGATCTTCCCCTTCTCGGAGATGAACTTGCGCAGGAGAGTGGTGTCCTTGTAGTCGATGTAGTCCATTTCCCCCAGCGGATTGGCGAAACTCCGCGTGGGCTTGCGCTTTCCCGGGCGGTGTGCTGAAGGGGACATGTTCACCTTTCTGAGAAGTCCGCGAAGGGATCGGTGCTGAATTCCTGTTGTGTTTCCTCGTCCGGGACCGGGCGGGAGCCCGGCAGCGACTCCGGGACTTCGGCGCTCAGCCGCGGCCCGACGCCGTCCCGGGCCACGCGGCGGACGGTGCGTGCCGGTGCCACGCGCATGCGCCCTCCTCTCCCCGCCCCTCGCGGAAACTGAAAACGATTATCGTTTCCGAAAGCTTACACGGTCAGGGGCAGACGTGTGCCCCGACCTCCGCCGGGCAGGGGGAGCGCGCGTCCTCCCAGGCCCCGGAGCCCCCGGCGCCGCTCTCTGAGGGCGTGTGCGAGGATGGCCCCGGATGTGGGGAGGGGCGATGACGGTGGTCACCACGGACGACGGGCTTGGCATCGAGTACACCGAACACGGTGACGTCCGGGGGCGCCCGGTCGTACTCCTGGCCGGTTTCAAGGCCCCCGCGACCTCCTGGTGCCACCAGGTCCCCGCGCTCACGGACGCCGGATACCGGGTGTTCACCGTGGACCTGCCCGGCCACGGCGCAGCGGGGCCGCTGCCCCCGGGTATGACCATGGACCGGCGCGGCGACTGCGTCCACGCCCTCCTGGAGCACCTGGACCTGGCGGGCGCCGTGCTCGTCGGCGGCTCCATGGGCGCCAACACCGTCTGGGCGTACACCTCCGCGCACGGCACCGGCCGCCTGGCGGGCGCGGTGTCGGTGGACCAGACGCCGAAGATGCTCAACACCGAGGACTGGCCGTACGGTTTCTACGGCTACGACGAGGGCAACGCCGACACCTACTTCGCCGACGGCATCCCCGCCACCGGGCACGGCACGCCCCTGTGGCGGCGCGGCGTGCGGCTGGTCAGGACGCTGCGCGCGATGCGCGGCACCGACCGCGAACTCACCCCCGCGGAGCTGGAGCTGCTGGGCGACCACGCCCGGCGCGACTGGCGCGACGCGGTCGCCGGACTCGACGTGTCCGCCCTGTTCGTGGCCGGGGCCGAGAGCGAGCTGTGGCCCGCCGAGCACGCCGCGGCCGCGGCCAAGCCCAACCCGCGCGCCGGTGCGGCCGTGGTGCGCGAGGCCGGGCACGCCGTGAACATGGAGCGGCCGGGCGCCTTCAACGCCGGGCTGCTGCGCTTCCTCGCCCGCGTCGAGGGCTTCTGACCCGAGCTGGACCGACACGGGGCGGGGCCCGACCGCACAAGCTTCGGTGGGAGCGGCCTACCGGGTGAAGCGCAGGTCGACGGTCACGTCGTCCTCACCGAGAACGACGGTCTCCGTCCCGGTCCGCGCGCCGTCGTCCCCCACCCCGTGGAGATCCCAGCTCCCCGGGAGCAGGGAGACCCGGTAGCTTCCGTCGGCGACGGTGGACACCCCCATCTCGTGCGAGGCCACGACGGGGTCCTCGTTGGAGGACCACCGGATGAAGACCCCTTCCACCGGTTGCCCGGAGGAGTCGAGGACCGTTCCCGTGACGGTCGAGAACCGGGATTCCCCGGTGCCCGTAGGCGGGTCCTCGTCGCTGACCACGGTCCAGGGGGCGGCGCAGGAGATGCCGAGGAGGACCGCTGGCAAGGCGACCGCGAGACGTCGCGCACCATCTGTCACCCGCGCCACTCGCCTCACCACCAAGGATCGTCGGGCCGTAGGCCCGGAGCGTTCATCCCACCCTGCCACGGGGCCTCGGGCCCTCAGGAGGGAGGGGGCCGGGAGCGACGGCGGATTCCGGCGTGGTGGGATGTCGGTATGGCTCCGCGGTCGAAACCCCCCGAGAACGCGCGTCCACTGTCGTACACCATCCGCAGCGCGCCGAGGCCCCCGGATCCGAGGGCCGTACGCGTGGAGACCGTTGCCGAAGCGGTGTCCAGGATCGCCTCCGGCGGCGGGATCCATGCCTTCCTGATCCTCCTGATGCCCTTCTCGCTCGCGGACGGCGTCACCCCCGGATCCGTCCTCACCATGTTCACGGCGGCCTACGCCGTCCTTCTCACGGTCACCACGCTTCCCGGGTTGATCGCCTTCCTCCTGGAGCGCAGGCGTGCCTCCGGCCGCAGACACGAGTCCGAGCGCAGGTGCGCGTGCGAGCACAGGCGTGCGTCCGCGCGCGGGGCTCCGACGCTCCGTGCCACGAAGGCCGCCCCCTCCGCGGTCGCGGCCCTGCTCTACGCCTGCCTCCCCGCGTCCCTGATCCTCACCGAGGGCCCCGACGCCTTCATCATCGCCACCTCCCTGTTCGTCGGCCTGTTCGGCTACCTCGTCCACCGGGCCTGCCTGGCGGTCGCCTTCTCCTCCGCCCCGGGAGCCGTCGTCCGCGCCGTGGCGCTGATCGCGCCCCTGCTGCTGATCCTGGGACTGGCCTCCGCCCTCCGGTGAACGGGGGGATCCCGACCGGCCCCGGACACGGACGAGCCACGGCGCCGATGCGGACACACTGGTAGGCGTCCACGAGGGAGAGAGCCGCATCGGTCCCGCCGCGTGTGAGCGGCGGCCGACCGTGCGGTCCGGGTCGAAGGAGGGCGTGGTGAACGGTGGTGCGGGTATTCCCGGCCGGACGTACCGGAAGGCCGAGAAGCGGCGGTCGCAGATCCTGTCGCGCGCGATCGAGGTGTTCGCCGAGCACGGCGTGGGTGCGTCGCTACGGGCGATCGGCGAGGCCATCGGGGTGTCCCACGCGGCGCTGCGCTACTACTTCGCCTCCCGCGACGAGCTCCTGGTGGAGGTGTACCGGGAGCACGAGGCGGTCGGGTGCGAGCCGTCGGATCCGGACGCCGTCTCGGCGGTCGCGGTGATGGAGCGCAGCGCGGAGCGCAACCGCTCGATCCCCGGTCTGGTCGAGCTGTACGCGACGCTGACGACGGACGCGTTGCAGGAGCAGCGGCACCCCGTGACGCGGGAGTTCGTCCGGGCCCGGTTCCGGGCACTGCGCGCCGACCTCGCCGAGCGCGTCCGCGCCGGTCAGCGCTCCGGGGAGATCGCGGCCGACATCGACCCCGACGACGCGGCGGCCCTGGTGATCGCCGCCTCCGACGGGTTGCAGTTGCAGTGGCTGCTCGATCCGCAGGAGGTGGACGTCTACCGCGCGCTCCAGGTCCTGGAACGGCTGCTGCCCGGCGGGGGAGAGGGCGCCGGGACCGAGAGCGGCGGGCCCGGTGGCGGGGCGTCGGCCCAGGCCACGTGAACGCGCCCCGGGCGCCGTCACCGCTCGCGTGCGGTGACGGCGCCCGGGGCTCTCCATGTCAGGCCCGTGCCGACTGGAGGGTCGGGCTGGCCGGGTCCCACCCCGCCGGGAGCGGGGCCACCGGCGCCACGGCGGAGGTGATCTCCACGGGCGTTCCGCCGGCCGCGGCGTCGCGGATGCCCAGCAGCACGTCGAGCACGTGCGAGGCCACGGCCCCCGAGGCGCGTTCGGTCCCGCCCGCGCGTAGCGCGCGGACCAGGTCGACGACACCGGCCCCGCGCCCGTACACGGGCCCCTCGGGGGCGATGGTGACCGGCTCCTCCCGGTCGTACCGCCACAGGGTGGTGTCCCCGCCGAACGTGTTCGGGTCGGGCAGGACGATCGTGCCCTCGGTGCCGTTGACCTCCACCATCCCCGCCCGGGGCAGCGCGTGCTGGAACGAGAACGTGGACTGGGCGGAGCGGCCCGGGCCGAACTCGACCAGCGCGGCGTGGTGCGTCGGCACCTGTACCTCGAACACCTGGCCCGCGCGGGGGCCGCTCGCGATCGTGCGGGTCGCGCGGCCGGTGGAGGCCACCGCCTGCACCCGGGTCGCGGCGCCGAAGACGTGCACGAGCGCGGTGACGTAGTACGGGCCCATGTCGAACAGGGGCCCCGCTCCGTGGGCGAAGAGGAAGTCCGGGTCCGGGTGCCAGGACTCGGGCCCGGGCACGTGGAACATCGTGGTCGCGGTCAGCGGCTCCCCGATGTCGCCGCGGGCGATCGCGCGCAGCGCGGTCTGCGTCCCCGCCCCCAGCACCGTGTCCGGCGCGCAGGCGACCCGCAGGCCCGCCTCCCCGGCCCTGGCCAGCAGCGCGGCGGCCGCGTCGTGGTCCAGGGCGAGGGGCTTCTCGCTCCACACGTGCTTGCCCGCGTCGAGGATCCGGTGCCCGACCTCGGTGTGCACGGCCGGGACGGTCAGGTTGACCACCACCTCGACGTCCTCGCGCGCCAGCAGCTCCGCCACGGTCCCGGAGGCCGGGACGCCGTACGCGTCGGCCTGCGCGGCGGCGCGCGCCAGGTCCAGGTCCGCGACGAAGCGGACCTCGACGTCGGGGAACCGCGTCAGGTTCTCCAGGTACTGGGTCGAGATGTTGCCCGCGCCGATGACGCCGACCCCGGCGGCCCCGGTGCGCGTCATCGGTCGTTCTCCCCGAGCCAGGCCAGCGACCGCGCGATGCCGTCGAACACGTCGCCCGCGTAGGCGTCGAACTCGACCACGCGGATCGCCCCCGGCGCGGCCTCCAGGACCGCGCGGACGTCGACCTCGCCCTCACCCGCGGGCCGCTGCCGTGTCACGTCGCCGTCCAGGGTGCCGTCCTTGACGTGGATCAGCCGCACCCGGTCGCCGAAGGCCCGCAGCAGCGCGGCGGCGTCGGCGCCGCCGACCCCCGCCCAGTAGGTGTCCACCTCCAGCACGACCCGCGGCTCCAGGTGCTCCACGAACACTTCCAGCGCGTGCCTGTCGCCGATGCGGGTGCTCAGCTCCCAGGCGTGGTTGTGGTAGCCGAACTCCAGACCCCGCTCGGCGGCCAGTTCCGCCAGCCGGTTCACGCGCTCGGCCAGTTCGGCCACCTGGTCGGCGGTCTGCCACCGCTCGGCCGGGACCAGCGGGTCGATGACCGTCGTGATGCCCAGTTCGGCGGCCGCGTCGAAGATCTCCTCGGGGGTCTGCGCGTCGATCACGGGGGCGTGGCCGGAGGGCGCGGTGACGCCCGTCGCGGCGAACACGCGCCGGTACTCCTCGGTGTCCAGGTGGAACGCGTACGGCTCCACGTGGGCGAAGCCGATCTCGGCCAGGCGTGCCACGGCGTTCTCCAGGCCGTCGGCGAGTTCGTCACGGACCGAGTACAGCTGCACGGATGTTGTCGGCACGGGGGCTCCTTCGTTCGCTCGGGCATCGCCCTGTCGCTCACATCGCGGCACGCCCCCGAGGGTGCGGGGCGGGGCCGCGCACCCAGATTCTTACATTGGAAGATTTTTGTCCAGGGCTTTTTTCGGGGACACGGTTCCGGTGCCCGAGCGGCACGGGGCGCGGCGGGTGCGGCCCCGTGGGGGGCCGGAGGACATGCCGAAGGGCCGGGCGGCGGGGGCCGTCCCGGCTGCGCGCACGCGCACCCGGCTTCCGGGGACCTCCCCGGGGCGCGGGTCAGACGGTGGGCGCCTCGGGCTCCTCGTCGGAGCCGGTCGTCGAGGCGTCCTCGTCGGCCTCCCGCTGGGGCGCCACGACCTCCAGGCCCACGCCGAGTTCGCGGATCGCGCGCACGGACGACTCGGCGAGGCGGTCGTCGGTGATCACCGAGGCGAAGCTCGTGAGCGCGGCGACCTTGAACGTGCCGAAGGCCCCGTACTTGTCGGCCCCGGCGACCAGCACCGACGTCGAGGCCGCCGCCATGGCCGCGCGCTTGACCGCCACCTTCGCGCGCGAGGGCGTGGTGGTGCCCCGGCTCAGGTCCCACGAGCTCGTCGAGACGAAGGCGACGTCGATGTTGAACTCCTCGATGGTGGCGGCCGCGATGTCGCCGACCGAGGAACGGTTCTCGCGGTCGATCTGCCCGCCGATGAGGAACAGCGTCACGTCGGGGTGGTCGGTGAGGGAGGCGGCGGTGGTGATGTCGTTGGTGATGACGGTGAGGCCGGTGACGCTCCACAGCGACGGCACCAGGTGCCCCAGCGTCGTGCCCGCGTCCAGGTAGACGGTCTGCCCCTCGCCGACCAGGGCCGCTGCCGCGCGGGCCATCGCCCGCTTCTCGGCCACGTCCACCCGCGACTTGTCGCGGTAGGAGGGCTCCGATCGCACCTGCGAGACCAGCTCGACGCCGCCGGGCACCGAGCGGACCCGTCCCTCCTCCTCCAGCGTCATGATGTCGCGGCGCACCGTCATGTGCGAGACGTCGAGGATCTCGCACAGCTCCTTCACGCTCAGCACGCCCGTGCCACGCAACTCCCGCACGAGCAGTTCGCGCCGTTGCGCCGGAATCATCGTTCTCCCTCGGTTGCGCTCATGGGCACCATGGTAACGAGTGTTCCCAAATGGTACCAGTCGTGATAATTGTTGACTCCCATGTTCAGCTGGTGTTAAACATGGCGCGTTGCCGTAGCGGCCCGGCGCACACGTGCCCCCCGCGAGGCCGGAGAAGGAGAACTCATGCAAGCCACCGACGTCACCACGGCGCCGCCACCGCCCGTGCGCTACGCGCTCACCGGAGCGCGCGGCGGATTCGCGCGCACCCTGCTCGCCCAGACGCCCCGGATCGAGCGGCTGCGGCCCTCGGTCCTGTGCGACCTGGACACGGAGGGGACGATCGCGCTGTGCGCCGAGCTCGGCTACCCCGCCGACGCGCTGACGGTGTGCTCCACCGCGGACGAGGTGGCCGCGCTGGCCGACGGGCGGATCGCGGTGATCGACGACGCACGCCTGCTCGAACACGCCGACTACGACGTGCTCGTGGAGGCCACCGGCAGCCCCGAGGCGGGTACCCGGGCCGCGCGGACCGCCATCGCGGCCGGACGCCACGTGGTCATGGTCTCCAAGGAGGTCGACTCCGTCTCCGGGATCGCGCTGGCCGACCTCGCCCGCGAGCGGGGCGTGGTCTACACCCCCGGGATCGGCGACCAGCCCGCCAACCTCATCGAGTGGTACGAGCGGACCCGGCTGCTGGGCCTGGACGTCGTCGCCATCGGCAAGTCGGGCGAGTACGACCTGGTCTTCGACCCGGCCACGGGCCGCGTGCGCCAGCTCGACCAGGAGACCGACGCCCCCGACCTGGCCCGCCTGCTGACCCTGGGCGAGGACGTGCCCGCCACGCTCGCCGCCCGCGCCCGCGCAGTGGCGGGCCTGTCGCGCTCGGCCGCCGCCGACTACTGCGAGATGGGGGTCGTCGCCAACCACACGGGCCTGGTGCCCGACACCGAGGCGCTGCACTACCCCGTCGCGCGGGTCGCCGAGCTCGCCGACGTCTACTCCCTCGCCGAGGACGGGGGGATCCTCTCCCGGCCCGGCGCCGTGGACGTCTTCAGCGTGCTCCGCCTCCCCGAGGAGGCCTCCTTCGCCGGAGGGGTCTTCGCCGTCGTCCGCACCGGCGACCCCGTTTCCTGGGCACTGCTCGCACAGAAGGGCCACGTGGTCTCGCGCTCGGGCCGCTACGCCTGCCTGTACCTGCCCTACCACCTCATGGGCGTGGAGACCCCGCTGAGCCTGCTGGACGCAGTCGACCACCGCCGCGCGGTGACCTCGCGGCCCCCGGCCCCGCACGCGGTCCTGGCCGGCCGGGCCCTGCGCGACCTCCCCGCCGGGACCACCCTGGACATGGGCGGGCACCACCACGACGTCCGCGGAGTGGCCCCCGTCCTGCTGGACACCGCCGACGCCCCCGGCGACGTCGCACCGCTGTACCTGGCGGCCCACACCACCCTGGGCCGCGACGTCGCGGCGGGCGCACTGGTGCGCCTCGACGACCTGGCCGACCCCAGCGACGTCCTCCTGGACGCCTGGCGCCACGCCCGCACGCACCTGTGAACGATCGGACCCACTGACATGCCGGACATCTACACCCTGTTGGCGTTCCTCGCCGCCATCGCGGTACTCGTACTGCTCATCGCCCGTTTCAAGGTTCACCCCGTGGCCACGCTGTTCATCGTGGTCGTGGCCCTCGGTCTCGTCCTGGGCATGGGCGGTACGGGGACCATCGAACTCGTCACGACGGGCTTCGGCAACACCCTCGCCAGTGTGGGGCTGCTGATCATCTTCGGCTGTGTGCTCGGCAAGATGCTCGAACTGAGCGGCGCGGCCCTGAAGATCACCGAGACCGCGCTGAAGATGTTCTCCCAGAACAAGGTGCCCTGGGCCATCGCCCTCGCCTCGACCGTCCTGGGCATCCCCCTCATCGCCGACACCGCGGTCGTCATGCTCATCCCGATCGTCTCCGCCCTGGCCTACCGCACGGGTATCTCGATGATGAAGCTGGGGCCGATCCTCTACCTCGGCGCCTACGTCATGACCTCGGTCGTCCCGCCCGGTCCCGGCCCGCTCGCCTCCGCTTCCCTGCTCGGCGTCAGCACCGGCGAGGCCATCCTCTACGGCCTCATGGTGGGCGTCCCCGGCGTCGTCGCCGCGACGGTCTACCTGTCGCGGACCAGGACGCACGTGCCGCCCAAGCCCGAGTTCGTCGAACACCTGGCCGCGGGCTCCGGCGGATCCGCCACCGGCCCCTCCGGCGGCAGCGACTCCGCCACCGGTACCGAGGCCCCGGCCACGGTGGGCCTGTTCGGCTCCCTGGTGCCGATCCTGGCCCCCATCGCCCTCATCGTCTTCGCCTCCCTGGCCGGTCCGGCGCTCCCCGAGGGGGCCTGGATCACCGAGGCCGTCCTGTTCGTCGGCGAGCCGACGGTGGCGCTCTTCCTCGCCTGCCTCCTGGCCCTGCCGCTGTTCCGCGGCCGCTGGCACGACAAGTCCACCCTCAACGACCTGTTCGAGGCGGGCCTGCGCATCGCCGCGATGCCCATCGCCCTCACCGGTGTCGGAGGGGCGCTGGCCACCATCATCCGGGAGACCGGCGTGGCCGAGAGCGTCGCCTCGGGCATCGAGAGCACCGGCCTGTCGCCGGTCATCATCCCCTTCCTCGTCGCCGCAGCGGTGTGCACGATCACCGGCTCCAACATCCTGGGCGTCATGACCTCGGCGGCCATCATGCAGCCCCTGGTGTCCGAACTCGGCCTGGCGCCGATCGTGGTGTACCTGGCCTGCGCCACCGGCGCCCAGATCATGAAGCACGCCAACTCGTCCGGGTTCTGGGTCACCACGACGCTGTCCAACATGACGGTGGGCCAGGGCATCCGGTCGATCGGCGTCGCCTCGCTCATCTCGGGCGTCACCGGGTTCCTCGTGCTCAACGTCATGATCGCGACCGGTGTCGTCTGACTCGGCCCGCCCGACCCACGGGGGAGTTCCGGCTCACCCGGCCACCGGGCCGCACGGTGCGCCGGAACCCCTCCGCCCGACCGACCCGCCCCGACCACAGGGAGTACCTCACATGGCGACCCTCGGCGTGATCGCCGACGACCTCACCGGAGCGACCGACGTCGCGATCGCCCTCACCGCGTCCGGCCACCGGACCACGGTCGTCCTGGACTCGCGGCCCTCCGGCGGGGCCGACCCCGTCGCCGCCGCGGCGGACGGGGCCGACGCCGTCGTGGTGGCCCTGAAGTCGCGCACCACGCCCGCCGACGCGGCGGTCGCGGCCTCGCTGGACGCCCTCGACCGGCTGCGGAGCGCGGGGTGCGAGCGGTTCTACCTCAAGTACTGCTCGACCTTCGACTCCACCCCGGACGGCAACATCGGCCCGGTCGCGGAGGCGGTGCTCGACGCCCTCGGCGAGGACGTCACGGTCGTCGCACCCGCCTTCCCCGCCAACGGGCGCACCGTCTACCGCGGGCACCTCTTCGTGGGAGACGACCCCCTCGACGAGTCCCCGATGCGCCACCACCCGCTCACGCCCATGACCGACTCCAGCCTCCCGCGCCTGCTCGCCCCCCAGGTCAGCGGCGGGGAGGATGACGTCGCGCTGGTGCCCTGGCCGGTGGTGGCCCAGGGGGCCGACGCGGTGCGCGACGCCATCGCGCGGGCCGGTGCCGAGGGGGCCCGGTTCGTGGTCGTCGACGCCCTGACCGACGCCGACCTGCGCACGCTCGCCGACGCGACGCGGGACCTGCGCCTGCTGACCGGCGGCAGCGCCCTCGCCCAGGGGCTTCCCGGCCCCCACGGGACCGGCCACCTTCCGCTCACCCCGCCCCCGGGGCCGCGCGTCGTGCTCTCGGGCAGCGCCTCGCGGGCGACCCAGGGCCAGGTGCGCCACGCCCTCGCCCAGGGCGGGGGACACCACCTGCTCCCGGCGGACCTGCGCGGGGACTTCGGGGCGACGGTGGCACGGGCCGTGGACCGCGCCCTGGAGGGCGGTGCGTCCCCGTTCGTGGTGTACGCGACCGCCGCGCCCGAACACGTCGTGGACACCGCCGACGCGCCGCTCATCGAGGAGGCGCTGGCCGAGATCGCCGCGCGCCTGGTCACCGCGGGAGTGCGCGCGCTCCTGGTGGCGGGCGGGGAGACGAGCGGAGCCGTCGTGCGGCGCCTGGGCGTGGCCTCGCTCGCGCTGGGGCCCGAGATCGACCCGGGCGTCGCGTGGACGCTCGGACACAGGAACGGTGAGGACATCCAACTGATGCTCAAGTCCGGCAACTTCGGCCGCGAGGACCTGTTCGTCCGCGCCTGGGAGGGGGACAAGTGAACCGCGAAGCGCGCGAGGCCGCCCGGGAGCTGTGCGCGGTCGGACGCCGCGCCGTCGACCTGGGGCTCAGCCCGGGGGCCTCGGGCAACGTGTCCGCACGGGCCGGGGGGTTGACGCTGATGAGCCCCACGGGGGTCTCCCTGCGCGACCTCGACCCCGAGGACCTGTCCGTCCTGGACGAGGCGGGGGAGCACGTCGCCGGTCCGCCGCCCTCCAAGGAGTTCCCGCTCCACCTGGCGATGTACCGGCGGGTCGGGGACGCGGGCGCCGTCGTCCACCTGCACTCGCCCCACGCCTGCGCGGCCTCGTGCCTGCCCGCCTGGTCGGAGGCGTCCGCGCTGCCGCCCGTCACGCCCTACCTGGTCATGCGGGTCGGCCAGGCGCCCCTGGTGCCCTACGCGGCGCCGGGCAGCGACCGGCTCGCCGACAACCTCTCCTCCCTGCCCGGACGGTTCCGCGCCGCGCTGCTCGCCAACCACGGTTCGATCGTGGCCGCCGCGGGCCCGGCGGCCGCCCTGGACGGCGCCATCGAACTGGAGGAGGCCTCGCGCATCGTCGTGTCCCTACGGGGGAGTGAGTTCTCGGTGCTCTCGCCCGAGGACGTGCGCGAGCTGACCGGGCGCTACGGCACCGACTGGGACCTGTGACCCCGCCTCGGGGGTGACCTTTCCGCCCGCCCCGCCCCGCCCCGTCCGCGACGACGGGGCGGGGCGGCGTCCACGGTGCGGTACGGCTCCTCGCCATGGACGGGGCCGCTGCGGGGTCTCCGGCGGCTTGCGGTCCGAGCCCGGGCCGGGCCCGCGCCGATCGCCTCCCGGGAGGGTGCGGCGACGGCGGGTCCTCGCGGTGCTAACGGCGGGCGTACAACCGGCGCAGGGGCGAGGCGGTGACACCGTGCGCGACCACGCTGGCCGTGACGGCCAGCGCGACGGCGGCGAACAGGCGCGGGTCGTGCACGCCCTCGTGGACCGAGTGCGCCGCGTAGAAGAGCGCGCTGACGCCCATCGGGCCGAACCACCCGGCGAAGGCCGCGTCGCGCGGCCGCAACCCGAGGGGCCGCGTCAGGACCATCAGCACGGGCGGACGGCGCAACAGCAGGACGGCCAGCACGAAGGCGAGCGCGGCCGGTCCGAAGCCGACCCACTCCCGCCACGGCAGGACCGCGCCCAGCAGGACGAACACGGGCAGGGCCAGGTAGCGGTTGACCGCCTCGTCGATGTTCTGCTGCGGGCCGCGCTCCCCCCTGCGCACCGTCCGGTTGTAGGCCAGCCCCGCGACGAAGACGGCGAGCACACCGCCCACCCCGATCAGCCGGGCCACCCCGAGCACGGCGACGGCGAGCAGCAGTGTGAAGACGAGCGCGGGCCCCTCCTCCAGCTCCCGGTGGCGGGTGGCCGCCTCCATCGCCTTTCCCGCGGCCGCTCCCACGACCACGCCCAGGACCACGGAGCCCAGGATCTCCCACGCCAGGCGTCCCGCCACGTCGACGGGACCGGCGGAGGGCAGTACGGCGGCCACCGCGACCCCGACCAGGGCCAGGGCGAGCCCGTCGTTGGCCCCGCTCTCCCCGGTGAGGAGCCTGCGCAGGCGTTCGGACAGGTCGCGCTGGGCGGGCTTCCCGGTCACCACCGACGCGGCGAGCACCGGGTCGGTGGGGCACAGGCAGGCGCCCACCAGCGCCGCCAGGGCCAGGGGAAGGCCGAGCAACAGCGCCGCGGCGCCGGTCACGGCCGCCGCGACCGGCATGGCGACGCACAGCAGCAGCGCCAGCGGGGCCACCAGCCCGCGCAGCGAGGACACCGGGAACCGCAGCGCGGCCGTCATGACCGAGGCCGCCAGCAGGACGCGGGTCCCCTCCAGGAGGAGGGTGTCCCGCGTCTCGGCGGACAGCGTCAGCAGGCCGAGCGCGTGGGGGCCCAGGGCCACGCCGAGCAGCAGGGCGAGGAGCGGCTCGCTCAGGGGCAGTTCCCGGAAGCGGTCGCTGAACAGTGCGAGGAGCACGCTGAGCGTGCCGATGGCCGCGTACGCCAGGGGGAGCGGGTCCATGGACCTCCTTCGTCACCTCGTGTCCGTTCCTGTCGCGGAGGCGGTGCGTCGACACCTCCGCCGGAGCAGGGTAGCGGCCGCGTGCGCCTTCGCGCCGTATCCGGACCGGGGAGTCGGAGACCGGTTCCGCGCGACGGGGGATCTCCTCCGGGGCCGGCGCCGTGGACGTCCTCAGCGTGCTCCGCCTCTCCGAGGGGCCCGCACCTCGGCGGCGCCGGGACCCTCGCACCCGCCTCGCGCCCGTCCTGGCAGCGCGGTTCGAACGAGAACACCAACGGGTTGCTGCGCCAGTACCTTCCTCGGTCCAGCACGGACTTTCGTGAGTGGTCGCAGGGGGAGCCGGGCCACCCCGGCTTGAGGCTCTGGACGACTTCCTTGCCGTGACAACCACCTGGCAGCGAGCCGTCGAGTCCCGCTGTAAGTACGAGACCACCGAGGGCCGGACCCCTCCCGGCACGTCGGCAGCGTTTCCGGCCGTCCCGGTAGCGACGACGGTGGCCTCCGCCTTCCGGCAGGCGCGAACGCTACGGGAGGGGCGGCTCCGACCAGGGGGCGGGCAGCAGCGAGGGGCACACGCCGGTGTCCACGCCGGGCGACCACAGCACCGACACCGGCTCCGGGTCGTCGACGCGCACACCCGCGGCCCGGAGCAGGTCGCCATCGTAGGCCCAGGAGTGCGCGCGAAACAGCGGCCAGCGCGGGTGGGCCACCCGGATCCACCACGTGCGCCCCGCACGGCGGGTGTGCAGGCCCCAGCGAGCGGTCACGAACCGCTCCAGCGGGGTCTCACGCTCCACCCGCCCGCCCACGGCCGCCCGCCACCGCCCCCGGGCCCCGCCCAGAGGCAGGCGGCGGCGCACCGCGCCCGCGCGCACGCCGCCGCTCCCCGCGCGCAGGGACACGTCCGACCACATGTACGGCACGCCCGTCAGGGCCCTGGCGGCCAGGACGCTGTGCGCGGAACTGGCGTCCATGGACAGGAAGACCACGCCCCGGCGGCCGTACCCGTCCACCGAGTACAGGCGCACGTTGACCTCGCCGAACCCGCCCACGGGAACCCCGGCGGCCGTGGTGAAGGGAACGCGGAAGGCCACGAGCCCGACGTAGGTGGTCCCGTCCAGCACGTCGGGCCGGGTGCGCTCGGGCAGCAGCGGCGCCACGCGCTCGGGAGGGACGGCCCAGTGCGCGAAGAGGACGTCGTGCCAGCCCTGGTACAGCGGAACAGGCCCGGGCAGGGGAGGCGGGTCCAGGGGCGGCAGCGGTCGCCGGTCCGCGCGCGTCGGTTGTTCCCGCACCGGACCTCCCGCTCTGCCGGGACGCGGACGGCGCCCGTGTCCGGGGCGAGCCTACGCCCGCGTCGTCCGTGCCGGGACACGCCCCTCCCCGCCGGGATCCCGCCGACACGCGTCCGCCCGCCCCGCGCGGAGCGGGACGGGCGGACGGGGGTGCCGGTTCCGGTCACTCCAGGGTGTCCTTGAGCCTGTCCACGAAGCCCTCGCCCTTGGTGGCCTTGGACGGGCCCTTGACCGAACCCTCACCGCTGGGGCCGCCGTCGGTCCCGTACAGCGCGGGGTCCGGGGGCGGCGCGGAGGCCGGGCCGCCGAGCGGCTGGGGCTGGTCGAGGTAGCGCAGCTCGTGGCGGCCGTCGGGCGCGGGTCGGTGCGACCAGCCGCCGTTGGCGGCCGCCGTGCCGTCCGACAGGCCCCAGATCGTGTTGGCGTGCTCCTGGTTCTCCTCGTCGAAGAGCGCGTTGGGAGCGATCTCGCCCTCCATGCCGTCCTCCTGGAGTTCCTCGATCGCGGCCAGCCACATGTTCTGGTGGACGGTGTCGCGGGCCAGGTTGAACTGGAGCATGGCCTTGACTCCGGGGTCGTCGGTCATGTTGTACAGGCGCGCGGTCTGGAGCCTGCCCTGGGCCTCGGCCGCGGCGTTGGCGCGGAAGTCGGCCAGCAGGTTGCCGCTGGCCACGATGTACTTGCCGTTCCAGGGGGTGCCGCCGGAGTCGGCCGGTACGGCGCCGCCACCGGAGACGATGGCCTGCTGCGGGTTCATTCCGCCCACGACCGCGGCCACGGCCGGGTCCTTGACGGCCTTGGCCACGGTGGTGGCCGGGGCGCCCTCCAGCAGGCGTGCCACCATCGTGGCGAGCATCTCGACGTGGCCGATCTCCTCGGTGGCCACGTCCATGATCAGGTCCTTGTACTTGCCCTCGACGCGGCAGTTCCATCCCTGGAACAGGTACTGCATGGTGACGGTCATCTCGCCGTAGGCACCGCCGATGAGCTCCTGGAGCTTGGCTGCGTAGAGCGCGTCGGGGGCCTCGGGCCTGGCCTCGAACTGAAGGTGTTTGGTGTGCCGGAACATGTTCACCTCGTCACTGGGAAATGCGGCCGTCTCACTGCGTGCTGCCGACTCCAGCTACCCGGGGCGGGCGTCCGGTAACGGTGATTGGGCGAGAGTTGGCCTTTCCGTGTACCGCCGCCTGCCGTTCGCGGCCGCTCACCCGACGCCCCTCCCCGGCGGCCGCTCGCCCGGGTACGTCCGGTTTGCCGTAGGGGGAAGGGGTAGATGCCGATCCGGAAGCAACGGGAGAGGAAAGAGGTGGGCATGCTGGAGGCGTTATCCCCTCCCTGGCCGCTGGGATGGAGCGTCGCGGTCTTCGTCCTGGTGGCCGCGGTGACCGTGGTGGCCAGTGTCCGGATGGCCTCGCTCGGCGACGTCCTGGCCGACCGCACCGGCTGGGGGGAGGCGGTCTTCGGCGCGGTCTTCTTCGGACTGGCCACGTCGCTGTCGGGGATCGTGATGACGGCGGTCAGCGCGGTCGGGGACCAGCCCGGACTGGCCTACAGCAACGCGGTCGGGGGCATCGCCGCGCAGACGCTGGCGCTGGCGGTGGCCGACTTCTTCTACCGGCGCGCCAACCTGGAGCACGCCGCCGCCTCCTCGGCGAACCTGCTCTTCTGCTGCCTGCTGATCGGTCTGCTGTCCGTGGTCGTGCTCACCGCCCTGGGCCCGGACGTGACGCTCCTGGGGGTGCACCCCGCCTCGGTCGGGATGGTCGCCTTCTACATGGGCGGCCTCTGGCTGATCAGGCAGGAGAACGAGCAGCCGATGTGGCGGGCCGTGCGTACCCGGGAGACCGTGGTGGACGTCCCCGCCGAGGCGGGCACCGCCGCCGCCAAGGACGGCGTCGGCACGGGCACGCTGTGGGTGCGCTTCCTCGTGGTGGGCGCCGTGGTGGCCGTGGGCGGGTGGGCGCTCGCCGAGTCGGCGGCCGTGATCGTGGAGGCCACCGGGCTCAGCGCGGGGCTGGTCGGCGCGGTGGCCATGGGCGCGGTGAACGCCATCCCCGAGACGGTCGCGGCGGTCGCCGCGGTCCAGCGGGGCGCGATGACCCTGGCGGTGTCCGCCGTCATCGGCGGCAACAGCCTGGACGCGCTCAACGTGGCCGTGGGCGACGCCTTCTACCGCGGGGGCTCGCTGTACCACGCCGCCACGGCCGACGAGCTCTTCCTCACCGTCGGGGCGCTGCTGATGACGGTGGTCCTGCTCGCCGGGCTCATCATCCGCCAGGCGAAGGGGTGGGGCCGGATCGGCTTCGAGGGCGTGCTGCTGATCGTGCTCTACGTGGGGATCCTCGGGGTGCTCGCCTTCTGAGCGGGGCGCCCCTTCGGCGCGGACCGGGGGAGGGCCGCCGCACGGCGGCTCCCCAAGCCGAACCGGGCGCCCCTTCGCACGGGCCGCGGGTTCCCCCTCAGCCCACCCGGTGCAGCCGGACCTCACCCAGGCGCCCGTCCTCCGCCACCACCGTCATGTACGTGTGGTGGGGCTGGCGCCGCCGGTCGGTGGGGGAACCCGGGTTGAGCAGGCGCAGACCGGAGGGGGCCGTGGTGTCCCAGGGGATGTGCGAGTGCCCGAACACCAGCACGTCGCAGTCGGTGAAGCGCTCCTGGCAGCGCTTCTCGCGCCCGCGCGCGTCGCCGGTCTCGTGCACGACCGCGAAGCGCACACCGCCGAGCGTGGCGCGGGCCACCTCGGGCAGCCGCGCGCGCAGGTCGGCGCCGTCGTTGTTGCCGTGGACGCCGACCAGGAGTGCGGCCCGCGCGTCGAGGCGTTCCAGGCTGGCCGGGTCGCACCAGTCCCCGGCGTGGATCACCGCGTCGGCCCGGTCGACCTCGCGCCACACCTGTTCGGGCAGGTCGCGGGCGCGGCGCGGGATGTGGGTGTCGGACACGATCAGTACGCGCATGCGCGCAAGCGTAGGCGACGCGGGCGCCGGTCGCGCTTTCGCTCGCGGGTCACTCGTCGGCGCCGAGGGAGTTGTACCCCTTGGCCCGCTCCTGGCCCGACAGCGCGTGGATGGAGTCCATGATCCGGTCGGTGATCTCCCGGCGCGCCTTGCCCGGGGCGAGGTGGTCGTAGCCGGTGGAGAAGTCCAGCGGCTCGCCGAAGCGGATGCTGAAGGGGCGCGGGCGCGGCATGGAGGCGCCGACCGGCTGCACGTCCTGGGTTCCCGCCAGGGCCACCGGCACGACCGGGGCCTTGGACTCCATGGCCAGCAGGGCCACGCCGGTACGGCCCCGGTACAGGCGCCCGTCGCGCGAGCGGGTGCCCTCGGGGTAGATCACGCAGGCCTCGCCCTCGCGCAGCCGGTCCAGCATCATCTCCAGGGACAGCATGGCCCCGCGCGCGTCGCGGCGCTGCACCGGCATGGCGCCCAGGGAGGAGAACACGGTCCTGGTCACGCGGCCCTTGACGCCCGTCCCCTCGAAGTAGTCGGACTTGGCCAGGAACCGCACCCGGCGCTGGGTCACCGACAGCGGGATGATCACGCTGTCGATGAAGGACAGGTGGTTGCTGGCCAGCAGGACCGCTCCGTCCTCGGGGATGTTCTCACGGCCCTCGACGGTCGGGCGGCACAGGGTACGGGTGAGTACCGATACCGTCTGCCGCAACGCACCGTAGAACACGTGTTCTCCCTCACGAATGGTCGGATGCCGGAGTCCAATGTAAGGCCGACCCGTCGGTAACAACGGGTCGGGGGGAGAGAGTGCCCTAGGTCACCACACCGCGATGGCGGCTCTGGCCAGGCCCGTGACGTGCGGATTCCCGTGGGGTCAGTCGGCGCGGCGCCACTCGGCGTTGGCCCCGCACACCACCAGGCACGGCCGCTCGCCGGGGACGCGCCCCGCCAGCCAGGCGGCGAAGGGCACGGCCGCGGCCGGTTCGGTGGCGATGCGGAACTCCTCCCAGAGCCGGTCCTGGGCCCGCAGGATCTCGGCGTCGCTCACCAGGGCCTGAGTCACCGGGTGGGTGCTCAGCACCTCGAAGGGGACCCGCCCCAGGGTGGCCGCGCCCAGCGCGGAGGAGGCCACCGAGTCCACGGGGGTCTGCACGGGGCGCCCGGCGGCCATCGCGGCGTGCATGCTCGCGCAGCCCTCGGGCTCGACCCCCACGACCTCGCGCCCCTCCGCGCCCAGGCGCACCCCGGCCACCAGTCCGCCGCCGCCCACCGCGACGACGATGGTGTCGCACTCGGGCGCGTCGGCGGCGATCTCCAGGCCGATCGTGCCCTGACCGGCCACGACGAGGGAGTCGTCGAAGGCGTGCAGGTAGCGCACGCCCTCGGTCTCGGCGCGGTCGCGGGCCGCCTCGGCGGCCACCGCGTAGTGCTCGCCCACCCGGACGATCTCGGCGCCGGTGGCGGCCAGCGGCGCCGCCTTGGCCTCGGGGATCGACTCGGGGACGTAGACCGTGGCGCGCACACCCAGCAGGCGGGCGGCGGTGGCCACCCCCAGACCGTGGTTGCCCCCGGAGGCGGTGATCACCCGGTCGGTGTCCTCCCCGCCCAGCAGAGCGTTGAGTGCGCCGCGCAGCTTGAACGCCCCCGTGCGCTGGAGGTGCTCCAGCTTGAGCGTCAGCGGCCGACCGTCGACCTCGGCGTGCATGACCGGGGTGCGGCGGGCGTAGGGGGCGATGCGTTCGGCGGCGGCACGGACGTCGGTGGCCGTGGGCGCGGCGTGCGCGGTCGTGGTGCTCATACAGCCCACTGTGCCCCTACCCGCCATTAACTTAAAGTTGGGTCTGCTAAAGATCGTTAAGCGAAACTTTGTACCTGGCTTTGTGTGGAAGGAGGAGTGCCGTGCTGGACGCCAACCGGGTGCGGGTGCTCGTGGAGATCGCGCACGCGGGGTCGATCGCCGCCGCCGCCGAGCGCCTGTCCTTCACCCCGCCCGCCCTGTCCCAGCAGCTCACCAAGCTGGAGCGCGAGGTCGGATGCACCCTGGTCGAGCGCGGCCGTACCGGGGCCACCCTCACCGAGGCGGGCCGGGTCCTGCTCGAACACGGCGAGCGGGTGCTGGGGGAGCTGCGCGACGCCGAGGCCGCCGTCCGCGCCGTGGCGGGCGAGCCCCCCGACCGCCTGTCCCTGGGTTCCTTCGCCAGCGCGGGCAAGGTCCTGCTGCCCGCGACCCTGGCCGCCTTCGGGCGCCAGCGCCCCCAGGTGCGCCTGTCCCTGTCCGACATCGAGCCCCCCGGAGGGTACGGCCTCGTCGCCTCCGGGGACCTGGACCTGCTCCTGACCCACCGCTACCCGGGCGTGCCCCTGCCGCGTGCCGGGGGCCTGCACCGCGAACGCGTTCTGGTGGACCCGCTGCTGGTGGTCGTTCCCGAGGGCCATGCCCTGGCCGAGCGGGACGTGGCGCTGGCCGACCTGGCCGACGAGGAGTGGATCTGCGGGGCCCCGGGCATCTACAACCGGATCAGCCTGGACACCGCCGCCGCTGCCGCCGGGGTGCGCCTGACCGTGGCCTACGAGACCCGCGACTACGAGGTGGCCCTGGCCCTGGTCGAGGCCGGGGTGGGGGTGGCCCTGGTCCCGCTCAGCATCCTGCGCTCGGACCGCCGGGGCGGCTGGGTCAGCCGTCCGCTGCGCGGCACCCGCCTGGCCCGTGAGATCTACGCCGTGTACCGGCGCCGCCCGCCCGAGCCGGTCCCGGCGATGGTCGAGCTCCTGCGCGGCGTCGCGTCCCGGGCGCTGGGCGGGGCCGGGGACGTGGGCGGACCGGGCACGGGCGGGGCCCGCGGGGCCGGGGGCACGGGGAGGCAGGGCCCCGGCGGGTCTCACAGCGGCGGGGAACCCGGCGGGCTGGGCGCGTTCCAGCGGTAGAGCAGCGCCAGCAGCCGCACGGCGAAGCACAGCACCGCCCCCGCCACGGCGATCCATCCCCAGGTCAGGCCCGCCCAGTACGCGACGGCGACCAGGCCCGCGCCCAGCAGGGCGGGGACGGCGTACAGCCGCGAGTTCGCGCTCAGCACGGTCGGCACCCGGTTCAGCAGGACGTCGCGGATGGTGCCGCCGCCCACCCCGGTGACGACGCCGAGCAGGGTCGCCTGGAGGGGGCCGAAACCCAGTTCCAGGGCCTTGGTCGCCCCGATCACGGCGAACAGGCTCAGCCCGGCCGCGTCGAAGACGAGGATGGGCCTGCTCAGGTGGGTGAGCTGGCTGCTGAGGAAGAACGCGGCGGTCGCGCCCAGCAGGGCTGTGCAGATGTAGCGCCAGTCCTGGAAGGTCGCGGGGGTCACGCCGAGCAGCAGGTCGCGGATGACGCCGCCGCCGAGGGCGGTCACCACGCCCAGTGCCAGGACGCCGACGATGTCCAGGCGCGCGGTGCGGATGCCGGTCAGCGCCCCGTCGACGGCGAAGGCCAGGATGCCGACGAGGTCCAGGACGAGGATCAGGGTCTGCGTGGACATGCGCGTGCGCCGGGGACGGCGGTTCCTTTCGGACGGGACGGCGGGCGGAATGCCGATCGGCCATTCCACCACGTCCGGGGCGCGTGTGCCGCGCGTGGGTGCTGTGACGCGCCGCACGGGGGCGTCCCGCCGCCGGAGGAGACCCGAACCGCGGCGCGTCCAGGTGTTGTGCGGCCGTGACCTGGGCACCGGCGTCCCGGCCCGGATCCGGCTGTGCGAACCCGCCGAATGACGGCGTGTCGGGGCTTCCCCTGGGACACGGGCAGGCGACACCATCGGGGGTGACCGGGACCCGGGCGGAACGAGGACACATGCAGCACATGGACGCGATCGTCATCGGAATGGGGCCGGGCGGCGAGACCGTCGCGAGTCGGCTGCTCGCCGCAGGCAAGCGCGTGGCGGTGGTCGAGCGCGAACTCATCGGCGGCGAGTGCGGCTACTGGGCCTGCATCCCCACCAAGGTGCTGCTGCGCCCGCCGGAGGTGCGCCAGGAGGCCGACGGCGCCGCCGGGGTCTCCCGCCCGGACCTGCGCTGGCCCGAACTGCGCGACTACCGGGACCAGATGATCCGTCACCTGGACGACTCCGCGCAGGTCCAGGGGTACCAGGACCAGGGCGCCCTGGTCCTGCGCGGCGAGGGGCGCGTCACCGGCCGCGACCCCTGGCGGGTGGCGGTGGGCGACACCGAACTCACCGCCGACCACGTCGTCGTGGCGACCGGCTCGGAGGCGGTGCGCCCGCCGATCGAGGGACTGGACGACCTGGACCCCTCCGTGGTGTGGACCAACCGGGAGGCCACCACGCTCACCGACGTCCCCGGCCGGGCCCTCGTGGTCGGCGGCAGCGCCGTGGGGGTGGAACTGGGCCAGTTCCTGGCCCGGATGGGCACCCGGGTCACCCTGGTCCAGCGCGGCCCGCGCCTGGTGGACCGCGAGGAACCCCGTCTGTGCGAGCTGATCAGCGACCAGTTCGACCGCGACGGCGTCACCGTGCACCTGAACACCGAGGTCTCCGCGGTGGCCCGGGACGGGGACGGGGTCCGCGCGACCCTGGACAACGGCGAGCACGTGCGGGCGGACGTGGTCGTGCTCGCCACCGGCCGCCGTCCCCGCGGCGTCGGCCTGGGGCTGGAGGAGGCCGGGGTGGAGCTGGACGGCACCGGCCTGCGCGTGGACGAGCGCTGCCGCGCGGCCCCCGGGCTGTGGGGGGTCGGCGACGCCACCGGCCGGGCCCTGTTCACCCACGTGGCCAAATACCAGGGGCGCGTGGTCGCCGACAACATCCTGGGCAAGGACCGGGCCGCCGACTACACCGGCGTGCCGCGCGTGGTCTTCTCCTACCCCGAGATCGCCGGGGTGGGGCTCACCGAGGCCCAGGCGCGGGAACAGGGGATCGACACGGCCACCGCCGAGGCCGACCTGCCCCAGACCCTGGCCCGGCCCTGGACCTACGACACCGACCCGCGCGGCACCCTGGGCCTGGTCGCCGACCGCCGCCGCGGGGTGCTGGTGGGCGCGTGGGCGTTCTCGCCCATGGCCTCGGAGTGGATCCACACCGCGGCGCTGGCGATCCGCACCGGCCTGCCGGTCGCGGCGCTGCTCGACTCGATCCCGCAGTTCCCCACGTACAACGAGGCCTACCTCATCGCCCTGGAGAACCTGAAGATGTGAGGCGGCACCGGCGCGCCCGGCGGGGGAAGCCGGACACCGTCCGGTGCCCGCGGCCCCGACCTCCCCGAGCGGGCAGGCCCGGCGGGGAGGTCAGTCCCTCCCCGCCAGGGCGGCCTCCTCCTCGGCCTCCACACCGCGGTTCCACTCGGCCTTGCTCGACTGCCAGCCGTCCTCGTCACGGCCCAGGCGCCAGTAGCCCGACACCGACAACTGCTCCTTGGGCAGGCCGTGCTCGATACGCAGCAGGCGGCGCAGGTCGCGGACGAAGGCGGCCTCGCCGTGCACGAACGCGTGGACGCGGCCCGCGGGGAAGTCGAGGGCGCGCACGGCGGGGACCAGGACCGATCCCACGGCCTCGTCCCCCCGGTGCAGCCAGTGCACGTGGACGTCCGGGCCGCCCTCCAGCTTCAGCTCGTCCTGGGGGCCGCCGACCTCGACGAACACGTGGGCGGTGGCGTCCGGGGCCAGCGCCTCCACGGCGGTGGCGATGGCGGGCAGGGCGCTCTCGTCCCCTGCCAGCAGGTGCCAGTCGGCCCCGGGATCGGGGGAGTAGGCGCCGCCGGGGCCCATCAGCCGCAGCCGGTCGCCCGGCTTGGCGCCCGCCGCCCACACCCCGGCCAGACCGGTGCCGCCGTGGTGGACGAAGTCGAGGGTGAGCCGCCGGGCGGCGGCGTCCCAGTCGCGCACGGTGTAGGTGCGGGTGACCGGCCACTCCTCCCGGGGGCGTTCGGCGCGCACGCGCTCCAGGTCGAAGGGCTCGGGGTCGCCGGGCGCGGGCGGCGGGAAGAGCAGCTTGACGTAGCTGTCGGTGTGCCCGTCGGTGGAGAACGCGTCCAGGCCCTCCCCTCCCAGGACGACCCTGACCATGTGCGGGGTGATCTGCTCGACCGCCTCGACCCTTCCGGTGTGGACGGTCCTGGCCCGTCCCTGCCGCTGTGCCACGGCGCCCTCTTTCTTCCGGGGTGAGTTAGGTAAACCTAAGTAAGACTTACCGTAGGGCACAGTGACGCACCAGGGCAAAACCTGAGTCCCGGCGGCAGCGGAACCGAGGCCGGAACCGGCCCGCGCGGCGCGGCCGCCGGGTCGAACCCCAGTACCGCAGCGAGTTCGGTGGTCTCCCCGGCTCGGCCCGCTGTTCTTCTGTGGGCATGTCCGTCCGCGTTCCCAGGGCGTAGGTGTGCGGCGGCCCGGTCCGGCGCGACGTCAGCGGTCCGGCCGCCTCCGGGTGGTCCTGGACGTGGTCGAGCGCGGCTCCGGTCGTACCAGGCTGTGCGCGTGCCACCGTCCGCCGCGCGCTGGTCTCCGCGGAGTGGAAGAATCTCCCCTCGGAACGTAGAAACCACACGAATTCGGACAATGTCCTCGCCGTCAACTGAGTAACCCGCGCTCAGTCCGCTTGGATCCGAACCGCGAGAACTCCGGGACCTGATGATGACTCATAGTCCACGGACAATGAGTCAATTCCGTATGACAAGGGGAAAGCTGGCCGCGCCAGCGCTGTGACGAATGAAGACGACGATCATGAACTCCAGAACCACCACTCGGGCGGCAGCCGCTACGGTCGTGTTCACCCTCACCGCCGGGCTCACCGCCTGTGGCGGCGAAGGGAGTACCGAGGGCGCTGAGGCGGGAACGTCCGCGACGAGCGAATCCCCTGCGGAGGAGACCGTCGAGCCTGCGCAGTCGACCGTGGAGTCCTTTCCTGTCGGTGCACCCTTCGGCCAGGCCGTCTGGAGCGTCGACGTCGGCGCGGGAGAAAAGACGGTGTTCGTTCGACCCGATCGGGTCTTCGTGGACAACCTGAACCTCGACACCCGCACCATCCACGCGTACACGTCCGAGGGCGCGGAAGCCTGGACATACGAGCTCCCCGATCACGAATACCCTGAGAACGCCAAGATCGGAGTCTTCGACGAGACGGTCGCCGTCCTTGAGCAGGTCGAGACCGAGGCTTCCGGCCTCGACACCGCGAGCACGGTCACCAGGCTGACCGCGCTGTCCCAGGAGGACGGTTCGGTCGTCGCCGAGGAGGAGATCCCGAGCGACGCCCTCTCGATCAACGGCTTCGGGAGCGTTGTCTACTGGGGCGAGGGCGAGGACACTCTCAACTTCGTCACCGAGACGGGCGAGATCGTCGACGTCGAGGCTCCCGACACACAGCCCAACAAGGCGGGCTTCGTCGACGGGATCCCGTTCTGGGTCGACCGCGCCAGTCACGTCAACACCGCGTCGTGGTCATCGCGGGAGGACTTGGGCCTCGACCAGTCGGAGTTCATCGGAGCCGAAGTCCTCGCCGTTGACAACAGGCAGGGGCTGCTCGTCCTCCAGGTGTCCTCGGGCGTAGGGGTGGACCGTTCCTACTACGGGGTGCGAGCGGAGACGGGTGAGGTCGTCTACGAGCTCAGCTGCCCCGGCTACTCGCACTCGGACAGTCAGACCGATATCGCCCGCAACAGCCCGAACGGCGAGTACGGGGTCCTGGAGTCCATCTGGATGTCCGCGGACGAGGGGCAGTGCTTCGGGGGTGAGGACGGGCAGAGGTCGGTCGAGCTGATCGCTGTGGACGACAACGGCACCGCTTATGGCGACGCGGCGCTAGGCAGTGGTGGGAGCGACGAGCTGGTGGTCATCCCCGCTGGAGGCGAACCCGAGGTCTCGGAGGGGCCCACCCCTGTGGGGATCATGAACGGTGACATCGCCGTCCACGTCAACGGGAGCCGCACCGAAGGAACGTCCTTCACCGGGGCGACGACGATCAGCGGCAACCCGATCGAGTAGCAGCACCGTTCCGAGCGCGCAGAACCCCGTGGACGCACCGTCCCCGGGGTTCTGCCTCCGCCCTGCCACAGCGACGTCTCCATCCGCTCTGCTTCGTACTCCCCGGTCCTCTCCTGCGGGCGGCGGTTGTGCCCGGTCACCGCCCTCAGGCGGCGTCGGGGCGGTCCTTGCCCGGAACGCGGTCGGCCAGGGTGAACACCGCGTGCAGCCGCTGGTCGTCCTCCGGCGCCCCCGCACGCAGGGCCGCCAGCCAGGCAGCAGCGCCCGCAGTGCACCCGGCCGCGGCGACCTCGGCCCCTGACGCGCACAGCGCCAGTTTGCGGGTGAGCGCCGAGCGCACGGGCTCGGACCGCGAGAGCACCCCGCCCGCCAGCACCACCGGCAGCCTCTCCCCGGGCGAGCGCACCTGGTGCACCGAGTGCGCCAGGTGGCCCGCGGCGGCCTCCACGATCACCTCGGCCGCCGGATCGCCCTGCGCGTGGGCCTCGCTGACCAGGGGCGCCAGTGCGGCCAGCGTGACCGGGGCGGCGGCGGTCAGGGTCCGCGCGAAGTCGCGGGCGTGCTCCTCGGACAGGTGGTCCTCGCCCTCCGAGGGGCGCTGACCCGGAATGACCTGCTTGGCCACCGCGCGCGCCAGCGGACTCAGGTCCCCGCCCCGGGACAGCTGCCGCGCCGTCTCCCGGGCCGCCTGGTGTCCGATCCAAAACCCCGACCCCTCGTCGCCGATCAGCCACCCCATGCCGTCCGCCGAACGGGTCCGTCTGCGCTCCTCGATCCGGGTGGCGATCGCCCCGGTTCCCGCGATCAGCACCGTGCCGTCGGGGCCCGGGGTGCCCGAGGCGAAGGCCACCTCGTCGTCGCCGGTGAACACCGTGCCCTCCGGCGTCAGTCCCACTCCGGCCAGGGCCCGATCCAGGCAAGCCCGCACGTCGTCGTCGCGCAGCGCGGACACCCCCGCCAGGCCGACCACGCCGAAGGCCACGGCCCCGCGCGCCCGCGGCCCGGCCGCGTCGAGCGCCCCCGCCACCGCCTCGGCCAGCCGCTCGGCGGCCCGGTCCGCGCCGTGGGAGTTGGGGTTGGCGCCACCGGCCCAGGCCTCGCCCAGCCGTTCGCCGGCCAGGGTGGCCACCAGCGCCCGGGTGGCGGTGCCCCCGGCGTCCACCCCCAAAACGAGTCTGCGCTGGTCGCCCGGCTGGTCGGATCGGGTCCGGGAAGAAGAGGAGATCATACGTTCCACCTAGTCTCTCGGAGGATGCCCTGGCCTTGAGGGCAGGGAGGAATCCGGGCAGGCAGCCCGCGCCTTTCCCGTTCTGCCTTATGCGGACGGCGTACAAGTGCCGGGCCTACCCGGACCCCGAACAGCAGGCCCAACTGGGCCGCACGTTCGGATGCGCGCGCCTGGTCTGGAACAAGACCCTCGCCGATCGCCGCACCGCCTACCACCAGCACGGCGGGAACACCTCCTACAAGCAGACCGACCAGGCGCTGACCGGGTGGAAGAAGACCCCGGAACTGGGATTTTTGTCCCAGGTGTCCTCGGTGCCGTTGCAGCAGGCCCTGCGCCACCAACACAGCGCGTTCGCGAACTTCTTCGCGGGCCGCGCCAGATATCCCCGGTTCAGAACCCGGACTGGTCGGCAGTCGGCGCACTACACCCGCAGCGCGTTTCGTCTGCGCGACGGTGCGTTGTTCCTGGCCAAACACAAGAGACCGCTGAAGGTGGCATGGTCGTGGGATGAAGTCGACCTCGCGTCGCTGGACCCGACCACGGTGATCATCTCCCGCGAGGCGGACGGGCGCTGGTACGCCACCTTCGCCGTGGACACCGACGCCCCTGACCCCGCACCACAGACGGAGGTCGAGGTGGGTGTGGACCTGGGAGTGAAGGACTTCGCGACCCTGTCCACGGGCGAGAAGATCGCCAACCCCCGCCATCTGGAGCGCAAGGCCCGCAACCTCAAGCGTTACCAGCGGCGCATGGCACGCACCCAACGCGGCTCGGCTAACCGCTGCAAAGCGAAGAGGAAGGTCGCGGACGCGTACCGCAAGGTCCGCCACGCCCGCGCTGACTTCCTGCACAAGACCACCACCCGCCTGGTGCGCGAGCACGACCTGATCGCGATCGAGGACCTGAACGTGCGGGGCATGACCGCCTCCGCACGCGGCACTGCCGAGCGGCCCGGTACGCGGGTCCGTCAGAAGGCCGGGCTCAACCGGGCGGTGCTCGACGCTGGCCTGGGTGAGTTCCGCCGCCAACTGGAGTACAAGGCCGCGCGTGCGGGCCGCGTGCTGGCGGTGGTGGATCGGTGGTTTCCCTCCAGCAAGACCTGCTCTGCGTGCGGGTACCTGCTGGACAAGCTTTCGTTGGGTACCAGGTCTTGGACGTGCCCTTCCTGCCGCACCCGGCATGATCGGGACCACAACGCGGCCAAGAACACTCTTGCGGCTGGTCGAGTCGCAGCCCGGGAAGCAGTCTCGGGTGATGCCTGGGGAGCTGGTGTGAGTCGGCAAGGGTCCTCCCTTCCGCTGTCGGCTGCGAAGCAGGAAACCGGGCCCGTGAGGGTCGCCGCGCGAGCGGCACCGGACTGTTAGGTCTGGTCGGAACCCCCCTCCTTCGAGGAGAGGGAGGAAGTCAAAGAGGAGAGATGCCCCGTCGCGCCGCGTGTTACTCGTCCCGGCGGCCCGGTCCGCGCCGCGTACGCGGAGGAGGCGGGCGGCGCACCGGAAAACCCACTGGCGTGCTCCCCGGGGCGGCTGAGAGGGTCGGTGCCATGACAGGCGCGCCACAGCACGACCCCTCCCGCCGCGACGACGCTCCCGCGTGGACCGTGCGCGCAGGCACGGAAAAGGACCACCCCGAGGCAGTCAGGGTCTTCTGCGAGGCCCTCGTCCTCTCCGTCCGGGAGGTCCTGGACGACGAACGCGACCACCCCATCACCGAGCACGACCGCACCCTGCTCGCCCTGGACGGCGACCGCGTCGTCGGCACCGCCCTGTCCCACGGCTTCGAGATGACCGCGCCCGGCGGGCCCCGCCGGGTCGCGGGCGTGACGGGCGTGGGCGTGTGGCCCACCCACCGCCGCCGCGGCGTGCTCAGCGCGCTGATGCGCCGCCAGATCGCCGAGGTCCGGGACCGGGGCGAGAACCTCGCCGTGCTGTGGGCCTCCGAGGGCGGCATCTACGGCCGCTTCGGCTACGGCATGGCCTTCCGCGAGACCAACGCGACCCTCCAGCGCGCCCACGCCCGCCTGCGCCCCGACGCGCCCCGCGACCCCTCCCTCACCCTCGAACTGGCCGAACCCGCCGAGGTCCGCCAGGAGCTGGAGCGGGTGTACCGCGAGGCGCTGCCCCAGCGCGTGGGCCAGCTCGCCCGCGGCGCCCACTGGTGGAGCCTGGTGCTCAAGGACAAGGAGGTCGGCGGGGCCGGGCGGCTGCGCGCGGCGCTGGTGCGCGGCCCCGACGGGCCCCGCGGCTACGCGCTCTACCGCGTCGTCAACCGCTGGGAGGACGGCCTTCCGGCGGGACGGGTCGTGGTGCGCGAGCTGACCGCCGTCTCCGTCGCGGCGCGGGTCGCCCTCTACGAACACCTCCTGGACCGCGACCTGACCAGCGAGGCGGTCTTCGAGAAACTGCCCGAGGACGACCCCCTCACCGTCCTCCTGGCCGACCCCCGGCGCCTGGTCCGCAAGGACCTCGACGGCCTGTGGGTCCGCCTGGTGGACCTGCCCGGCGCCCTGTCCGACCGCCCCTACGCCGCCCCGGTGGACACCGTGCTGGAGGTCACCGACCGTCACGCGCCCTGGAACGCCGGGCGCTGGCGCCTGGAGGCGGACACCGGCGGCGCCCGCCTGAGCCCGGCCGACGCCGCCCCCGACCTCGCCTTGGACGCCTCCCACCTGGGCGCCGCCTACCTGGGCAGGCGCGCGCTGACCGCCCTCGCCGACGCGGGCCTGCTCACCGAGCACACCCCCGGTGCGGCCGCCAGGCTGGACACCGCGCTGTACGCGCCGCGCGCGCCCTTCTGCGGCACCGACTTCTGAGGGACCGGCCCCGCGCACCGGCCACGGTGTGCGGGGCACACGGTTGCGCACACCGGTCACAGCACGGGCAGCATCACTGCGCGGCGGACAGCCCCGGGCGGATCCGCCTCGCCTGCCGCACCGCACGGACCGGAGTACCGCGCCGAGTCCAGGCCAGGCGGGCAGAAGTTTCGACACCTCCAGTGCCGAGCAGTTCGCCGTGATCTTGTACCTAGAGCGAGGTTCGAGCGCCCAACCTCGCTCTAGGTACAAGATCACCGCAGGTCAGAACCCGTGCGCCGCACCAGCAACGGTTCCGGCCAGACCGAACTCATTATCTGCTGGCGGACGCCCTTGCGGATCGGCCCCGGACTATCCGACGCCGCCGGTCCACCGCCCCATGGCGGGCCACTCGCTGCCGGGGTCGTGCACGGGCGTGAACCCGCACCGGAGGAAGAACTCCACCCTGCCCTCAGCGCCCTCGCCCTCCTCGGGCAGCAGGAACACCCACTCGACCCCGGCCGCGCGGGCCCGGTCCACGAACCCCTCCAGCAGGCCCCTGCCGACCCCGCGCCGTCTCCACCCCGGGTCCACCACCACCGCCAGCACGTACCCGTGCGGCGGTGGTGCCGGGCTTCCCGACCCCTCGTAGACGCCGTCCAACACGCCCTCCACCCACCCCACCACCGCGCCGTCCGCGTCCGCGACGAGCACCACCATGTCCTGGGGCAGTAGCGAGGCCGGGTAGCCCTTCTTGTCCAGGTGCGGTGAGGCGCGGCCGATCAGGGCGGCGATACCCGGGCCGTCGCCGGGGCGAGCAGAGCGCACGATCATGGCAGCACGGTAGTCCCGGCCGCGGTCGGCCGCCAGCGCGCGCACCGGAAGCGTCGGGCACCCACACGGAACGCCCCCGTAGCCGCACGGACGGGACCGGCCCCGCCCCGCGCCGGGAAAAGGAGTGGCACGCCTCCCGGTGGAGTCCGTACGTTGTGGCTCTGGCCATCCGCACCCTGTGTTCCGGACCCCGTGTGCCGTGCTCCCCGTGTTGGAACCCACGGGCACGCTGCCTGGGCCCCATGCCCGGAACATGCCAGTATCGCCCTGAACATGAAGTGAACCCCGGGCCCGTCTCGCCCTCGCCGCGAGTGCGCCGATCCCCGGTTCGAAGAGTGGAGGAACGCACACGTGAACGCCGGAGGGGACATCTCCCCGACCGAATGGACCGTACGGGGAACCGACCGCGACGAGTACCCCGAGGTGATGCGCGTCGTCGGTGAGGCGCTGCTGTCCTCGGACCCGCCCGCGGAACGCGAGCCCTTCCTACGACCCCTCCTGGACGCCGAGGGCTACGACCGCGTCCTGGTCGCGGTGGACGGGGACGAGATCGTGGGCGCGGTCAACGACTTCGCCTTCGAGATGGCCCTGCCCGGCGGCCCGCGCCCGGTGGCCGGGGTGACCGGCGTGGGCGTGTGGCCCACGTACCGCCGCCGCGGCGTGCTCAGCGCGCTCATGCGCCGCCAACTCGCCGACATCCACGCGCGAGGGGAGCGCTACGCCGCCCTGTGGGCCTCCGAGGGCGCCATCTACGGTCGGTTCGGCTACGGCCCGGCGGTCACCGAGATGGAGACCGCCGTCCGCCAGCCCCACGCCCGCCTGCGCGCCGACGCGCCCCGCGACCCCGGCCTGCGGATCCGCCTGGCCGACCCCGAGCAGGTGCGCCCGGACCTGGAGCGGGTCCACCGCGAGGTCGCCGCCGTCCAGGTCGGCCAGTTCCAGCGCGCCGCCCACTGGTGGGACCGGGCCCTGCGAGACCAGGCCCAGTTCCGCGAGGGCCGTGGCCCGCTGCGGGCCGTGGTGGTCAGCGGCCCCGACGGACCGCTGGGCTACGCGCTCTACCGCACCCGCAACAGCTGGGAGCGCGACGGCTCGCGCGGCGAGGTGTACGTCAAGGAGGTCACCGCCACGACCCCGGCCGCCTGGACCGCCCTGTACGACCACCTGTTCAACCGCGACCTGGTCACCGAGATCTCCTTCGACTCCGTGGCCGTGGACGACCCGCTGCGCCACCTGCTCGTGGACAGCGGCCGGGCGGCCCCCACGCTCTACACCTCCCTGTGGGTGCGGCTGGTGGACGTGCCCGGGGCACTGTCCGAGCGCTCCTACACCGTGCCCGTCGAGACGGTCCTGGAGGTCGCCGACCGGTTCGCCCCGTGGAACGCCGGGCGCTGGCACGTCAAGGCCGACACCGGCGGCGCCCGCGTGGAGGCCACCGACGCCGCCCCCGACGTCAGCCTGGACGTGTCGCACCTGGGCGCCGCCCACCTGGGACAGACCACCCTGGACGGCTACCTGCGCGCGGGCCTGATCACCGAGCACACGCCGGGCGCGGTGGAGCGCCTGGACGCGGCCCTGCACCGCTCCCGGGCGCCCTTCTGCGGCACGGTCTTCTGACCACGAGGGTGCGGCGTTCCGGCCCCGCCCACCGGCGGGGCCGGACCCGCGTCCTCACCCCTGGAGCGCCTTGACCAGTCGGTCCACGTCGGACTCGTCGTTGTACAGGTGGAACGCCGCACGCATCCGCCCGTTGCGGGCCGCCGTGACGATCCCCGCCCCGGCCACGCGCTCCACCGCGCCCCCGGGCACCGGGACCGACACGATCGCCGACCCGGCGGGCTCCATGTCCATGGCCTCGCGGAAGCGGTCGCCCAGGGCGGCATTGTGCTCGTGGATGACCTCCACCCCCAGCTCCTCCACCAGGGACAGGGTCTCCTCCAGCCCGACCCACGCCCCCCACACCGGTGCCAGGTCCAGGCGCCGCGCGCCCTCGGCCAGCCGCAGCGGTCCGCCGTAGAGGGAGTTCCAGGGCTCCCGCGCCCCGTACCAGTTCGCGGCCAGCGGGGAGAGTGCGGCCAGCGCCTCCTCGGTTCCGGTGAGCAGGGCCGAACCGCGCGTGCCCAGCAGCCACTTGTACGCGGCGCACACCGTGTAGTCGACCCGGTCCACGGGCAGCGGCAGCCACCCGGCGGCCTGGGTGGTGTCCAGCAGCAGCCGCGCCCCGTGGTCGGCGCAGGCCGCGATCAGGTCCTCGACGGGGGCGATCGCGCCGTCGGCGGACTGCACGGCCGAGACGGCCACCAGGTCGGTGTCCGGACCCACTCGCGAGGCCAGGTCGGCCAGGGGAACCTCGCGCACGCTGATCCCCGCGTCCGCCCTGGCCATGAAGGGGTGGACGACCGAGCTGAACTCGTCGGCCGCCGTCAGCACCCGCGCGCCCGGGGCCAGGCTGGCGGCGACCGTGCCCACGAACTGGGAGACGTGGCTTCCGATGGCCACGTCGGCGGCGGACACCCCGGTCAGACGCGCGTAGGCGGAGCGGGCGCGCTCGATGCCCGCGTCGGCCCCGCCCGGCTGGAACCGTCCTGCGGCCACGTCGCGGGTGTGCTGCTCCAGGGCCCGTAGCGCCCGCCGGGGCGTCAGGCCGTGCGTGGCGGTGTTGAGGTAGGTGTTGTCAGCAGCGAACTCCTGCTGCGCGGCCCGCAGGCGGGCCCGTCCGGCTTCGTCCATGTCCCCGATGCTCACAGCGCGGCGGGGAGCGCTCAAGGTCCATTCCGGCCGGGAACGGACTGCCTTTCACGCCGGGGGCCGGGCTGTCAGGCACGGGTCGCCCTCCGTGCCCGGGGACGGTCGGGAGCGGACCGCCTCCACCCTCCGGCAGCCCTCAGACGCGGAACTTGGCCTTGGCCTCGGTGGAGCCCGCCATGAGCTTGTTGAGCAGGCGCACGAGTTCCTGGCGCTCGTCGGGTTCCAGGGCCTCGGCCCAGGCGCTCTCGCGCCGGTTGTGCGCGCGGAAACCGCCGAGGATCGCCCGGTACCCGGCCTCGGTGAGGCTCAGTTGGAGGGCCCGCCGGTCGTGGGCGGCGCGCTCGCGCACGATGAGCCCGTCGCGTTCGAGGGTGTTGAGCAGCGCGGACAGCGCGGCCCGGCTCATGCCCGAGATCTCGGCGGTGGTCTTGGCCTCCATGGGCCCGGCCAGCCACAGCGCGAAGATCACCCGGAACCCGGGCCAGGTGAGCCCGCGCGGGCGGTGCACGGACGACTCCAGGTCGTAGACGACCATGCTCGTCGCCCGGTTGAGGGTCAGGACCATCCGCATGGCGTCGGCGTTCACGGAGGGCAGTTCCTGCTCGGCCTTCCGCACCGCGTAGTCCACGAAGGACCAGAAGGTGAGTTCGGGGGCGGTGTCGTGGGTCACGCCGGTCAGCCTAGTGCCTGATCTCCTGGCGGGACCGGTCGTGCCCGGCCCCGCGCGTCCGCGCTGGTCGGTCACGCGGGCCTCCGGCTTCCGGACACCGCGGGCGCCCCGGCGCGTGCGTCCGCACCGGTCGGAGCCGCCGCGGCGCCGCGTCCGGCCGACACCGGCCGCGTTCGTGAACCGCCACGCGGGCGATCGGCTGACACGGAGGATCCCGCCGTATTATGTGACTTGTATCACTCGATAGCGGGTTCCACGCCTCTTGGTCCTGTGGCGTGGGGCACGTTATGGTCAGAATCATCAAACCTTTGATCAATTGGGCGGCAGCAGCCGTCCGGAGCGAGTGAAGGGCCCGACCATGGCAGCCAAGCCGTTCGCCTCATCCGCCGACACCGAGGCCAAGGAGCAGACCCTGGAGGTCCTGGCCGACGGCGTCTACGCCCTCACGGCCGAGGGCGACCCGAACGTGGGCGCCATCGAGGGCGAGGACTTCGTCGTGGCCTTCGAGGCCCTGGCCACGCCCGCGGCCGCGGGGGAGTGGCTCGCCAAGCTGCGCGAGCACACCGACAAGCCGATCCGCTACCTGGTGCTCTCGCACTACCACGCGGTCCGCGTCCTGGGCGCCAGCGCCTTCGACGCCGAGATCATCCTGACCCACGAGAAGACCCACGAGCTCATCCGCGAGCGCGGCAAGGAGGACTGGGCCAGCGAGTTCGCCCGCATGCCCCGCCTGGCCAAGGACGCCGACTCCGTGCCCGGGCTGACCTGGCCCACCCAGACCTTCGCCGACCGCACCACCATCGACCTGGGCGGCGACCGCGGCGAGCTGGTCCTCCAGTACTTCGGACGCGGCCACACCGAGGGCGACATCGTCGCCTGGCTGCCCAAGCAGAGGATCCTCTTCGCCGGGGACCTCGTCGAGGCCCAGGCCGCCCTCTACACCGGCGACGCCTTCCACCGCGACTGGGCCGGGGCCACCCTGGACGGGGTCAAGGCCTTGGGCGCGGAGATGCTCGTCGGCGGGCGCGGCGCGGTCAGCCGCGGCCGCGAGGAGGTCGACGCCGCCATCGAGCAGACCCGCGGCTTCCTCGACGTCATGATCCGCGAGGTCGGCGCCGTCCACGAACGCGGCGGCACCCTCAAGGAGGCCTTCGAGGCCACCCACGCCGCCCTCGTCGACGACTACGGCCACTGGCCCATCTTCGAGCACTGCCTGCCCTTCGACGTCTCCCGCCTGTGGGACGAGTTCTCCGGCATCGAACGCCCGGTCATCTGGACCGCCGAGCGCGACCGCGAGGTCTGGGACCAGCTCCAGGGCTGACCCGCCGCCCCGCCCACCGATTCCCGACCCCTCCCACGCCCGTACGGGGCGTCCACGCCGAACGGAGCCACCAGATGCGACCCCCCGCTCCACGCACTCCCGCGGACCCCGCCGCCGACCCCGTCCTGGTGCTCGGCGCGGGCCCGGTCGGCCAGACCGCGGCCCTGCTGCTGGCCCGGCGGGGCGTCCCCGTACTGGTCGTGGACGCACGCCCCGAGCGCGACGCCGTCGGCTCCAAGGCCATCTGCCAGCAGCGCGACGTGCTCGACGTCTGGGACTGGCTGGGCGCCGGGCGGATCGCCAAGGAGGGGCTGACCTGGGACACCGCCCGCACCTTCTACCGCGACAGCGAGCTGTTCAGCGTCCGCCTCCCCGACCCGGGCGCCTCGCCCCTGCCGCCGTTCGTCAACATCTCCCAGTCCCGCACCGAGGAGGTCCTGGACGATTGCCTGGCCGCCGCCGGGGTGCGCACCCTGTGGAACCACCGGGTCACCGGCCTCTCCCAGGACGCGCGCGGCGTCACCGTCGAGTGCCGCACCCCGGGCGGCCCCGTCCGCCTGCGCGGCACCCACGCCCTGTCGTGCCTGGGCGCCCACGGCGGGGCGGTCCGCGAGACCCTGGGCCTGTCCTTCGACGGCACCACCTTCGACGACCGCTTCCTCATCTGCGACATCCGCGCCGACCTGGCCGGATGGGAGCGCGAACGCCGCTTCTACTTCGACCCCGAGTGGAACCCCGGGCGCCAGGTGCTCATCCACCCCTGCCCCGACTCGGTGTACCGCATCGACTGGCAGGTGCCCTCCGACTTCGACCTCGACGCCGAGGAGGCCAGCGGCCGACTGGAGGCCCGCATCCGCCAGATCATCGGCGAGCGGCCCTACGAGATCGTCTGGCACTCGGTCTACCGGTTCCACACCCGCGTGGCCGAACGCATGCGCGCGGGCCGCGTCCTGCTGCTCGGCGACAACGCCCACCTGGTCGCCCCCTTCGGCGCCCGCGGCCTCAACTCCGGCGTCCAGGACGCCGAGAACGCCGCCTGGAAAATCGCCTACGTCCTGGCCGGATGGGCGGGCGAGGAACTCCTGGAGAGCTACCACGCCGAGCGCCACGCCGCCGCCCTGGAGAACGCCGACGTCACCAGCGCCACCATGCGCTTCCTCGTCCCCCAGGACGAGGAGGAGCACCGCACCCGCCTGACCGTGCTCGAAGCGGCACTCACCGAGGAGGCGGCCCGCGCCCGGGTCGACTCCGGACGCCTGGCCGAACCCTTCTGGTACACCGACTCGTCCCTGACCACGCCCTGCCCCGAGCGGCCCTTCGGCGGCAGGCCCCCGCGCGGCCGGGCGCCCGCCCCCTGCCCCGGGGTGGTCCTGCCCGACGCCCCCGTGGACCTGCCCGGCGACGGAGCCCCCGCGCGGCTGCGCCCCCGGCTGCGCGAGGGCCTGACCCTGCTGGTGGGCGCCGCTCCCGACGGCACCGACCCCGACGCGTTCCTGGAGGGCGTGCGCACCGCCGCGCGCGAGGCCACCCCGGCACCCGTCACCGCCCTGTACCTGGCCAGGATCGACACCACCGGCGCGCTGACCAGGGCGCTGGTTCCCGAACCGGGACAGGTGTGGCTGGTGCGCCCCGACGCCCACGTCGCCGCCGTCGTCGCGGGCGCCGACCCCGACGCCGTGCGCGCGGCCGTGCGCACCGCGCTGGGGCTGGCCGCGGGCCGCCCGGTTCCCGCCGCCGAGAGCCGACCCGGAGCCGCCGCCACCGACCCGCGCGGCGACGAACCCGCCCCGACCGCCTGACCCGGACCCACTCCACACGGAAGGGACAACACCGCCATGGCCTACTACCGCCAGGTAGGCGAGGTGCCGCGCACCCGCCACACCCAGCACCGCACCCCCGAGGGCGGGCTGTACTACGAGGAGCTGATGGGGGAGGAGGGCTTCTCCGCCGACTCCTCGCTGCTCTACCACCGCGCCATCCCCTCGGCCATCGTCGACGCCGCCGAGTGGGAGGTCCCCGACCAGACCCGCACCCGCAACGCCCCGATGGTGCCCCGCCACCTGAAGCTGCACGAGCTGTTCTCCGACCAGGAGTGGAAGGCCGCCGACGTCGTCGAGTCGCGCCGCCTGGTCCTGGGCAACGACGACGTGCGCATCTCCTACGTGGTCGCCGGAGCGCCCTCGGAGCTGTACCGCAACGGCATCGGCGACGAGTGCGTGTACGTGGAGTCGGGCACCGCCCGCGTGGAGACCGTCTTCGGTCTGCTGGAGGTCGGCCAGGGCGACTACGTCGTCCTGCCGCGCGCCACCACCCACCGCTGGGTGCCCACCGGCGACCAGCCCCTGCGCGCCTACGTGGTGGAGGCCAACAGCCACATCGCCCCGCCCAAGCGCTACCTGTCCCGCTACGGGCAGTTCCTGGAGCACGCCCCCTACTGCGAACGCGACCTGCGCGGCCCCTCCGCGCCGCTGCTGGCCGAGGGCGAGAACGTCGACGTGCTCATCAAGCACCGCGGCGACGGGCCCGGGGGCATCTCCGGCACCCGCTACACCTACCCCACCCACCCCTTCGACGTCGTGGGCTGGGACGGGTGCCTGTACCCCTACGTCCTCAACGTCGCCGACTTCCAGCCCATCACCGGCCGCGTCCACCAGCCGCCGCCCGTGCACCAGGTGTTCGAGGGTCACAACTTCGTCATCTGCAACTTCGTGCCGCGCAAGGTGGACTACCACCCCGGCGCCATCCCGGTGCCCTACTACCACTCCAACGTGGACTCCGACGAGGTCATGTTCTACTGCGGCGGCGACTACGAGGCCCGCAAGGGATCGGGGATCGGCCAGGGCTCCATCTCCCTGCACCCCGGCGGCCACTCCCACGGCCCCCAGCCCGGTGCCTACGAACGCAGCATCGGGGCCGAGGCCTTCGACGAACTCGCCGTCATGGTCGACACCTTCCGCCCGCTCGACCTGGGCGAGGGCGGCCTGGCCAGCGACGACGGCGTCTACGCCTGGTCCTGGGCCGGGGGACGGAGGGAGCGCCGGTGAGCGCGCTGCTGTACCGCGGCCTGTTCGACGACGCCGCGCTCTTCCCGCCCGGCAACGCCCCCATGGGCGGGGCGCTGCCCGCCCACCGCGCCCACCGGGCCGGGCCGCGCGCCGAGTACGTCGGCCCGTTCCTGGTCTCCGACGCCCGCGTGGGCGAACTGCGCGCCGTCCTGGCGCGTGAGGAGCCGGGCCACGGCCCGCTCGCGGTCGTGGTGACCGTCCCCGGCGGCGCCGAGGGCGTCGGCCCCGCCGTGGCGGCCGCGACCGCGGACCCGGCGCTGCGCCTGGCCGGGGTGGAGGCCGCCGCCGCTCCCGGGACGGCCGCCGAGGTCGCCGCGCGGCTGGACGAGCACCTGCCCGAGGGGGCCGAGGGGTTCGTGGAGGTCTCCCGCCAGGGGGACGTGCCCGCCGAACTGCGGTCCCTGGCGGGCACCGGCCACAACGCCAAGTTCCGCACCGGCGGACTCACCGCCGAGGCCCATCCCAGCGAGGAGGAACTGGCCGAGTTCCTGCACGCGGCCGTGGAGCTGGACCTGCCCTTCAAGTGCACGGCCGGACTCCACCACGCCGTCCGCCACACCACCGCCGAGGGCTTCGAACAGCACGGTTTCCTCAACGTGCTGCTGGCCACGGCCGCCCTGCTCGACGGAGTCTCCGAGCGCGAGGCCGCCCTCGTGCTGGCCGACCGCGACGGCCCGCGCCTGGCGGCCCTGGCCGCCAAGCTCACCGACGAGGAGGCGCGGGCGGTGCGCGGCCGGTTCCGCTCCTTCGGTACGTGCAGCGTCACCGAACCCCTGGAGGACCTGGTCGTGCTGGGGGCGCTGCCCGCCTTCCGCGCCTGCTGAACCGTCCGGTCCGGGGGCCCGCACGCTTCAGGAATCCGCCTGACCCGGACGCCCTCCTGCTCCAGGAACCCGACCGCCCGGGAACCCGACCGCTTCACGAGCCCCCCGCTTCGAGAAACCGTCCACTCCAAGAAAGCGAACGCCATGCCCGACAGCTGGCTCGACCTCGCCCCGGACGCGCAGTTCGGCCTGGCCACCCTGCCCTACGGCGTGTTCGGCACCGCCGACGACCCCGCGCCGCGCACCGGTGTGGCCATCGGCGACCACGTCCTGGACCTGGGGGCCGCGGCCCGCGCCCTGGACGCGCCCTTCGCCGACACCGTCGACCGGCCCAGCCTGGACGCCCTACTGGCCGCCGGACGGCCGGTGTGGGACCAGGTGCGCGCCGCGCTCACCGACTGGTTCACCGACCCCGCCCGTGCCGAGGCCGTGCGCCCGCACCTGGCGGACCGGGCCTCGGTGCGCATGCACTTGCCCTTCACCGTCGCCGACTACGTGGACTTCTACGCCTCCGAGCACCACGCCAGCAACGTCGGCCGCATGTTCCGCCCCGACCAGGAGCCCCTCACCCCCAACTGGAAGCACCTGCCCATCGGCTACCACGGGCGTTCGGGCACCATCGTGGTCTCGGGGACCGACATCGTGCGCCCCACCGGCCAGCGCAAGCCGCCGAACGAGCCCGTGCCCGTCTTCGGGCCCTCGGTCCGCCTGGACATCGAGGCCGAGGTGGGCTTCGTCGTCGGGACCGGAACCGAGATGGGCGAGCGCGTGGCGGTGGACGACTTCGCTGATCATGTGTTCGGGGTGTTCCTGCTCAACGACTGGTCCTCCCGCGACCTCCAGGCCTGGGAGTACGTGCCGCTGGGGCCGTTCCTGGGCAAGTCGTTCGCCACGTCGGTGTCGCCGTGGATCGTGCCGCTGGCCGCGCTGGAGTCCGCGCGCGTGGAGCAGCCCGACCAGGACCCCGAGCCGCTGCCCTACCTCAGGGGGAGTGGACCCGGCGGCCTGGACCTGCGGCTGGAGGTGCGGCTGAACGGGCACCTGGTGTCCACGCCGCCGTTCTCGCAGATGTACTGGACGGCGGCGCAGCAGCTCGCGCACATGACCGTCAACGGGGCGTCCCTGCGCACCGGGGACGTGTACGCCTCCGGCACGGTCAGCGGACCCGAGCGCGGGCAGCGGGGGTGCCTGCTGGAGCTGACCTGGAGCGGGAAGGAACCGCTGAGCCTGCCGGACGGCACCGAGCGCACCTTCCTGGAGGACGGCGACGAGGTGACCATCACTGCTACCGCCCCGGGCCCGGACGGGACCGTCGTGCACTTCGGTGAGGTGAGCGGGACGATCCTCCCCGCCCGCTGAGGTCTCGGAACGGCCCCGCGCACCCTCCCCGAGGGCGCGCGGGGCCGTTCTACACATGAACAGTCAGACATCCAAGGCCTGCCCAACACTCGTTGTACCGTGACCGCATGAGCACCGGTTTCCGTCCCAACGAGGATGACGGACAACTCATCGAACGTCTGAAGAGGCCGGGGGAGTCGACTAGTGAACTGATCCGGCGTGGCCTACGCGCTCTGGCCAGAGAGGAAGAACGGCGCAGAGCCTATGAGGACATGATCCGCATCGCCGAGTCCGGCGAGAACCTCGCCGACGAGCCGGACGAGTGGGAGTACACGGACGACGGGCGGGTTCGAGTCATCGGCACGGACACCACCGCCAACGCGCGCGTGGAGGACACCCGCTGACCCGAGGCGCCGTTTACCCGAGAGACCTGTGGGGTTCGCGGTGGGGGGAACAGGGCCCTGGCAGCCATGCTCCCCCCACTGACCGGCGCCGTGTTCCGGTCGCCGCCTTGGGTTCCCCGACTGGAGGGGCGGTGGTCGTCTCGCACGGTCGTGAGACCGCGCGGGTCTCTCACCCCGGCTCAGGTGTCGGGGAGGCTGGTGGGGCGGAATCGTCTGGCTGGTTGAGGAGTGCGGCGATGTGTTCTTTGGGGTAGCGGCGTGCTCCTCCGGGGGTGCGGAAGGGTTGGAGGACGTTGTCCCATTCGCCTCGGTGGAGGCTGCGGGGGCGGATGTTGAACAGTTGGGCGACTTCGCTGGGGGTGAGGACGTCGGGGCGGCCGTCGAGGAGGTAGCGGTAGTCGGGCATGAGGGGCTTTCCGTGTCCGGTGTTCTGTGTTCTGTGGTTGGTGGGGTGGTCCCGCCCTCCCGGGGAAGGGGAGGGCGGGGCTTGGGGCTGGTGCGGAGGCACCGGCCCGTCCGCACCGGCCCGGGGGACAGGTCGGGTGGTGCGGAGCGTGGAGCGCTGCGCGCTCACGGGGAGGTGCGGGTCACCAGGGGAAGACGGCGCGGACGGTGATCGCGCCGCACGAGTGCTGCTTCCAGTCCCAGTAGGAGCACAGCGCCTCGACCAGGCGTAGTCCGTTGCCGCTGGGGCGCAGGGGTTCGGGGCTGGGCACGCGCGGGAAGCTGGGCTGTTCTCCGGGTCGGGGGCCGTTGTCGGTGACGCGGAGTTCGAGGTGGCGCGGGGTGCGTTCGATCTCCACGCGGATGCCGCCACCAGGAAGTCCGGACGCCGAGTGGCGCAGGGTGTTGGTGACCAGCTCGGAGACGGTGATGCCGACGGGTTCGGCCAGGCTGGGGCGGGAGCGGGTGGCCTGGGCGGCCCAGCGGCGGGCGATCCTGACGTGGCCGAGGTCGGGGCCGAGCAGAATGCCTGATTTAGTGGCGGTTCCACACAGTCGGCGTGGAAGTGGGAAGGGTGGAGCGGTAGACTTTATTGGTCTCACCTCGTGTCTTTGCGGGACAGGTGGGGCATCTGGCCTCGGCGACCGCTCTCAACTTCGGTCTCCGAGGCTTTTTCATGCCCTCTGGCAGTAAGCTGCTCCGTTCGCAAAAGGATGCGAGCAGGGTGGCGCTCTTGCTCCGCCCGGTCCAGGGCAGGCATGCGCTGGCCTCCCCCAGGCGGTAAGAGGGCGGTGGCCGCACAAGACGCCGCAACAACGATCACGGAGGTCAGCACGGGGCCGGTCTGTCGTGATCCAGTTACGACTATGTCCATCCGCAGGTCAGAGGTCTATAGCAACGCCAGAACTGTTTTTTCTCGGGGTCTCTGGTGGCGTGTAGTTGGGAACTGTTGTTAACTGTTTCCATGCCCCAGGACGTCAAGCCCAAATGGGTTTCGTTTGGAAAGTATGTTCGGAAACTCCGCGAGGAGCGCGGGTTCTCCCTCGAAGAGGTTGGTGTGCGCCTCGGTGTCACCGGGTCTATGGTCGGCAGTATCGAACGTGCCACACGGGTACCAAAGCGTAAGCATGCGGACAAACTGGAAGCTCTCTTCGCAACTGAAGGGGAACTTCTCACCTTCTGGAAGGACACGCAGCTCGAAGGGCATATCCCTGAACAGCTGAGAAGCGCGCTCGCTCTTGAACGCAAAGCAACCCAAATCAGGGAATACCAGTCAATTATTTTTCCTGGCCTGCTCCAGACTTCCGCCTACGCGCGTGCCCTCGTTTCGGCCCGAACTCCCGAAGCCACAGAAGAGCAGGTGGAAGAGATCGTTCACGCCCGTGTCATCCGGCTGGACGCTCTTCGTGAGCGTGGTGTCAAGATGTGGTTCGTTTTGGATGACGTGGTGCTCACGCGCCCTGTGGGCTCTCCTGAAGTCTTGGCGGAGCAGTTGGAGTGGGTCGCAAAGCTCATTGACGCCGGTACGATCCGATTCCAAGCGCTTCCCCTACCTGGTGCCCCTGGCCTGTGCGCGCCGTTCCGGCTGGCGAGCCTCGGTCCCCGCCGGATGGCCCTGTACCTGGAGCACGCCATGGGAGGTGAGATCGTAGAGTCTCAGGAGACCGTTGCTGGTGCCCTTGACCTGTTCAGCGCTATGCAGGGAGAGGCGCTTTCAACGCGGTCGACGCTTGAGCTGATCAGTAAGCAGATTAAGGAGCAGCGGACCGCATGAACGAGTGGCACAAGTCCAGCTACAGCGACGGTGGCGGTGGTAACTGCGTTGAGATCCGTGAGCACGAGGTTGGTTCGGATGTTCGTGACACCCAGAACCGGGATCAGGGACATCTGACGTTCACCCGTCGGGAGTGGACCGCTGTTCTTGCCGCCACGAAGGGATAAACCGTGAGGTCTGACTGGCACAAGTCCAGCTACAGCGGCAACACCGGGCACTGCGTCGAGGTCCGAGAGGGCGTCTTCACAGACGTGCGCGACACCCAGAACCGGCAGCTGGGCTACCTGTCGGCTCCGGCACCCGAGTGGGCCGCCCTGCTCGCGGCGGTGCGCATCCAGTAGCAGCACAGCGCGAACCGGCCCCGCCCAGGCGTAGTGGGCGGGGCCGGTTTCATGGTGACACCAGCAGAAGCTATCGCGACGACACCATGCCGCCCATAGGCCGAAAGGCCCGGCCGTGACGACACCCCACAGTCGGACCCCCATTACCCCGAGCTGGACCCGGCCCGGTGATCGGCCCACACCTCAGCTGCCTCAGCCATCGCCCCCAACCACTTCTCGTCCGCGCGCAGTTCAGCGAACCATCGGTTCAGCCGTGCGTTCGCCCGTGCGACGGCCCCCAGACTCTCCGCGCTGGGCCTCTCCCACGCGACCGTCTTGGACACCCACGACTCCGCGGACTCCGGAGAGTGTCCAGAAGACACCAACTGCACCGCGAGGCACGTTGGCATGGCCGCTGGGGCGGCGCGGGTGGGCCACTCCCAGTCCACGGGACGTCCGTCGCACCGAACACTCTGAGCATTGCGGCCAAAGACCCGTGAGGAGGGTGGACGTCCGCTCGGCTCGGGTGCTCCTCGTCATCTCAGATCGTTACCGAGCACGCGAGCGCTGCGGAACGTGCCGAGGATTCCCACCTGTGACGGGTCGTAGGGATGGGCCTGGTGGCCCGCCCGCGTAGCCGAGATCTCGGCCTCCGCCGCGGCGGACGCGCTCTCCTCCCTAGCTGCCAGACGCAACTGCAGTTGGGCGCGGGTGTGCTCGAACTTCGACCTGCGCGGGTCGTCGGGGTGGGCCACCGCCAGCGCGCGCTCGGTCAGGGCCAAGGCCTCGGTGATCCCGTCCGGGCCCTCAGCGCCTTGGCCGAGGAACTCCGCCACCTGCACCAGCCGAACCGGCAGGTGCGGACTGTGGGCGTCGGTCATCTCCAGGGCCTCGCGGGCCAGGCCCAGGGCTCCGGCCAGTTCCGTGGGATCGGTGTCCGGATCCCGCGCGAACGTGGACGCCCACCGGGCGCCCAGGGTCCCGGCGAGTTGCTGGCGGAACATCGCGGCGTCGGGGTCCCCGCTCCCGCCCAGACGGATCGCCTCCTCCAAGTGGTGGCGGCTGCCCTCCGCGTCGGCCGGGTCGTCGCTGTCCAGGTAACGCATACCCAGGGCCAGTCCCAGGACGTAGTGCGGCCAGGGATCTGCCTCTTGGGCCCGTTCCAGGGCACGGGCCCTGTCCACCACCTCACCGAGGCCCCCGCGGGAGACGTTGGGCAGGAGAATCTCGTCGAGGATTTCGGCGCGAACACGATCGGGGTTGGACATCCTGTCCCCAGGGGGTCGTCGGGCACAAAGCGGCCATACTACCGGGTGACGAGGATCACCCGGTATAGGGTGTTCCCGGCCCATCGGTGCGCGGAATGGAGACGGTGTGTCCACCCCCTCACAGCAACTCCCCCTCCTCAACCAGGCCGTGGCGACCTGGTTTCGCATGGAGGCCCTGATCGGCACACCCCTCGGGGAGCAGGCGTGGCGGGAACACTGGGAACTGGTGCTGCGGCTGCGCAGGTCCTACGTCCTCTTCTGCCTGGGTACCGGGCTGTTCACCGCGGGAATCGCCGCCGTGTCGGTGACCCTGCTGGGCCTGGTGTGGCAGCAGGGCGGGGATTTTCCCCTGTCTGTCCTGCCCTTCGTGTTCACCCCGGTGATCCTGGGGCCGATGTGGAAGCGCAGGACGGTAGCGACGGTCGCCCCGTTCCTGGGCCAACGCCGACACGTGTGGGCCCGCTGGCTGTTCGCACTGGTCTTCCCCGTCGTCCTCATCCTCGGAGTGTTCGTGCCCTGGAGCCCCGTGTGGGCGGTCCTGGCGGGGCTCCTGTGCGCCGCGCCCTGGTGGCTGAGCGCGACCCTGGAACAGCGGCGGCCCGCCCCGTCCTACCCGACCGCGTGGCTCGGCTCCTGAGGCCGGGCCCGGGCCAGACGTGGTTTCCGCGCCCCCGGCTCAGGCACGTGGTGCCCTATGGCTGACAGCGACCCCCTCCAGTCGCCGGTCCCCTCCCCCCGCAAGCCGCGTCTGCGTGACCGCGTCCTCTCTGTGACACCGGTGCTGGTGGTGTTCGTCCTGGTCGCGGCCCTGGGGGTACGGTTCACCCAACCCGACATGGAGCAGTACCCCGACTATTCGGAACGGGCCCGGGCGGAGGTCACCCACGTGCGGGTGATACCCGGATCCGGCCAAGCGGGGATGGGGGCGCAGGACACCTTGGTGCCGGAGGTCGTCTACTCGGTCCAGGGTGTGACCCACACTGCCGAAGTGTCCGGGAGGCTGCCCGAGGAACCGTCCGAGGGGGACGTGCTGACCATCGCCTACGACCCCGGTTCCCCGGGGGAACCGGCGTCCCTGATCCTCGCGGCGGATCCCGCGCACAAGCGGCCACGGCTGTTCATCGCCTTGTTCCTCGGCTGGATCCTCTCGGTCGGTCTGGTGGCCCTCGGCGTCGTCGTCTGGCGCAATCCGTATGAGTGGATCACCGTTCCGGGACGGGGTGGGGGTTGAGCACGGATCTGTTGGGTTTCGTGCCGGAGGGCTCCACACCGTCGGGTGTGGGGCCTCGGTCTTGGACTGCCGGAGTTGCGTCAGTTCGCACTCCCCGGCAGCAGGCATGTGTGAGGCCCATGGGAACGAGCAAGCGCACGACACCCCGCACGCGCTGTGGTTGCGTGCCTCCCCGCCCAAGGAGGAGTCCGAGACGGTCGTGGAGGTCACGAAGTTCGACGACGGCTTCCGCACGGTGCGTGACGGCAGTTTTGCTCATCGAACCCGTCGCGCCAGCGCGTGCGCTACAGCTGACGCCGACCGAGACAGAGCGCCTGCTCGGCCTGGCCAAACCCTCGCCACTGCGCCCCGCGCCCAGGACCCGGCCCGAGCGGCCCCATCCCCGGGCGCTGGCGATGCTGGAGGCCTTCCGCGTCGCCGTCGACGCGGAAGGCCCTCACCTGTCGCGGACCCGGATCAGGGCTGGTCGCCGGTGTAGCGGTAGATGTTGTTGTTGGCGTTGACGCCCCAGACGGTGCCGTCGGCGGCGGCGCTGATGTCGGTCAGTCCGCCGGGGATGTTGTCCCAGGGGTTGGCGTCGTCGTTGGTGTAGCGGTAGATGGCTCCGCTGGCGTTGACGCCCCACACGTTGGTGCGGGATCCGGCTGAGATCCTGGTGAGTCCTCCGGAGATCTGCTTCCAGTGGGAGGTTCCCTGGTCGCCGGTGTAGCGGTAGATGTTGTTGTTGGCGTTGACGCCCCAGACGGTGCCGTCGGCGGCGGCGCTGATGTCGGTGAGTCCGCCGGGGATGTTGATCCAGGGGTTGGCGTCGTCGTTGGTGTAGCGGTAGATGGCTCCGCTGGCGTTGACGCCCCACACGTTGGTGCGGGATCCGGCTGAGATCCTGGTGAGTCCTCCGGAGATCTGCTTCCAGTGGGAGGAGCCCTGGTCGCCGGTGTAGCGGTAGATGTTGTTGTTGGCGTTGACGCCCCAGACGGTGCCGTCGGCCGCCGCACTGATCTCGACCAGTCCGCCGGGGATGTTGTCCCAGGGGTTGGCGTCGTCGTTGGTGTAGCGGTAGATGGCTCCGCTGGCGTTGACGCCCCACACGTTGGTGCGGGACCCCGCCGAGATCCTCGTCAGTCCTCCGGAAATCTGCTTCCAGTGCGCCATGTTGATCGTCTCCGTCCATTCGGGGTATTGCGCTGAACAATCAGGAACACCTGTGGCACGGCCGGTCCGGGAGTGACCGGTGTACCCCTGGGGCGACGGTGAACGCGGAGAGTTTCGACGGCCCGGACATCGGCCGCGCTCCGTTTCCTCTTCCAGAAGGGAATTCTCTGAACGGGGCTGGTGCGACGATGTTCCACGACTTCTCGGTGGAACCGTGGAATTTTCGCCTTCCTCGACCTCGCGCGTCGCTGCCATTGAGATGCCCGAGGGTGGGGGTCTACAACCCCTTTGGGCCCGTTGCGGCCAATGTTCAGAAAATTGTTAACACACAAAAAGATCCGTGATATAGGGTTGGCAAATGCACTATGGGTGAAAAAATATAAGATTCCGGAAATGTATTTCCGTGTGTCTGCGGGCGGTCCGGGGGTGCGGAGTGGTCAGGGGCGGGTAGCCGGTCGGCCGACGTCGTTGCTCGCGTGGGTTGTCCCGGCACTGGCCTGAGAACTCATCGGGAAGCGGTTCCGATCAGGGTTCCCACATGGTCAGCCTCCGGGGCCGACTCCTCCCACGCACGCGCCTCACGGAACCCGTGACCAACCAGGATCTCCTCCCACACCTCGGGTTCGTAGGCCCACCGGTACACCCACACCCGGCGGCCGTTGAACCCGCCTCCGTACATGCCCTGCATCCCGTATGACCCGGGGACCGCAGGAGCGTGGGAGAACACGAACCTTCCACCGGATTCCAGACGGTCGTGCACCAGTGGGAACAGCACGTCGGGATCGGTGAACCAGGCCGCGCCCCACACCGAGTAGACGGCGTCCCACCGCTGGCCGGTCCCCGCCAGGAACTCGACCACGTCCGCGTGACGGAACTCCGCGCCCAGGCGGCCCCACCGGTGTCGGGCGTGCTCCACCGCCACCGGTGACACGTCCACTCCCGCGGCTTTCACCCCTCGGGAGGCCAGCGCGGCGACAGCGTTGCCCCGCCCGGACCCCAGTTCCAACGCGGAGGCGGGTTCCCCCAGCAGTTCGAACCCGGGCCCGTGCCCCGGGTACTGGGTCCACTCCAGGGCGGTGGCCAGTGCCTCCTCCGGGTCCTGCGGTGTGACGCCTCGGGCGTAGCGGTCCCAGTAGCTCGGGATGTCCGTGGTCGGGTTGGCCATGGTCGTGGTCCTCGCGGCTCAGGAGACAGGACCCGGACCAAGGTAGCCACGGCACGGCTGAGACGGCAGGGGAACAACGAAAGAGGCCGACACCTCCGCAGGTGTCGGCCCCGCCCAGGTTCCGTCCATGCGGCCAGTGGCGGTTCGACCCGGGAACGCACAGGGTGAACTCGAAGAACGTCCGGGGCAGGGAGCCGTGTGTCCGCCGACGGCGGCGGCTCAGGATCCGTGGAGTTGGGTGCTTCTGGTCGTTTCTTCGTCCTTCCGAGGCGTTCCCGTGCCATGATCCTTTTGGTTTGCCGATGACGGCGACTGCTTACCACTGATGGAGGAGTACATGGCTGAGCGCCAGAACGGCACGGTGAAGTGGTTCAGCGACGAGAAGGGGTACGGCTTCATCACACCGGAGTCCGGGAGCGACCTTTTCGTTCATTTCAGGGCGATCGAGAGCGAAGGCTTCAAGTCCTTGCAGGAGGGACAGACGGTCAGCTTCGAAGCCGTCCAGGGGCAGAAGGGGATGCAAGCCGACAAGGTCCGCGTGGAAGAGTAGGTGGGCCGCAGCGGCACTGAAGTGCGGAAGCCCCCGCATCCGGCCTTCCCGGGTGCGAGGGCTTCGTCGTGTGTGGCGAGGTGCGTAACGTGCAGGCGGGTTCCACGGCCGTGCCCGGTCTCCACCGAGCCGGGGAATCCGAGTGGAAGGGGCCTTCGGGGGCAGGAAACGGGGATGGAGGTGCCCCCATGGACGTCCCGTCCATCCTGGCCGCATTGTTCATCGCCGTGGTTGTCGCCCTCATGGGCCTGTTCGTGTGGAACGCGTCCACCGAGCGTCGATCACGTGCCGCGTCGATGAGTTCTTGGGCCCGACAACGCGGGTGGCGGTTCGAGGAGTCGGCCCCGCACCTCGCGGACCGCTTTGAGGGGTATCCGTTCGTGCGCGGGGACGCCGAGCGCAGGGCCGAGAACGTTCTCAGCGGGCGACACCGTGGCCGGGAGTTCCTGCTCTACGACCGCACGCACACCACCGTCCAGTCCGGAGAGGGCGCGTTCGGATGGCGGGAGCACACCGTCGCGGTCACCGAGGTCCGGCTGCGCTCCGACGCCGTGCTGGCCTGTCACGAGCGGCGACCGTCCCTGCCCGCCTTCGATCTGGAGGGCGCCACCGAGGTACGCACGGGCGACGACGTGTTCGACACCGACTTTCGGACGCTGGCCAGCGACCCGGAGGCGGCCCGCGCGGTCCTGACCCCTGAGGTCCGCCGGTGGCTATGTGAGCGGCCCCCGCTGGCCCGCCTGCCGTTCCGGTGCACGGGTTCCCGCATGATCATGTGGGAGAACACCTACAGGACCACGGTGAACGCGCTGCGCGGGGCGGATCAGCTGACGGAACTGCTGGAACGCGTTCCTGAGGACGCCTGGCACTCCTCATCGGACTGAACCGCACCACGGAATACGCACGGCCGCGCTGCCCGGCCCCTGTGTTGATCTTCGCCTCTGGGCCTTTCCATGCCAATCGGAGAAAGCAGAGCAAAACCGCTCTATGTGAATTGTGCGGCAAACCAGACAGTTCAGGCTTCTGGCATGTGCGGACTTGAGGGAAAATTACGCGAACTCGTGTTCGCTGCGCTAGCGTGTTCCCCGAAAAGAAAAATCCCGGTCGGTGCGCCAAACACCGAGCCGGGATTTGGCCGACGCCTGTAGAAGCAAGCGCCTGGCCGCGCCGCCTGCCCACTTACCTAAGAAGGCGACTCGTCGTGGAGTCTACCGCCCTCGCCCCCTATGCCACCACCGAACGCTGTGATTCGGCCCGGTTTTTCTGCCCGCGTCAACGCCCCCGCAAGGCAATGCGCGGAATTGGTTTCATACCGGACATCTGGGTCAATGAAGCCCGCGAGGCCGGACTCTTCCCCACATCCCGCTCCTTCGTCGCCGCGGCGATCATCGCCCGCGCCGCGGACCTCGACGGCCGCTGGTGCTTCCTCTGCCTGGACACCCTGGTCAGCCGGTCCGGCCACCTGCTCAGCCTCTCCGTGGCCAAGCGCGCCATCGCGGACCTCGTCGCCGCCGGACTGGTCCGCAAACTCGACCCCGGACAGACCCGCGCCTTCTTCGCCGAGGACCTGAAACAGCGGACCCGCTCACCCGACCGCCTTCCCCTCGTCCTCGAACTGCTGATTCCTGCCGAGGACTTCCCCGACCAGGTGCGCGAGGAGATCAACGCCGTCCGCGCGGCGCTGGGGGAGGAGCCCCTGGACGAGGCCACCCGCCCCCGAATCAGGAAGGCCGCGACGGTTCGGATCGACCTCGGCGACGGGTCGAATCGACCCGCACACCTGTATCCCATTCACCTCTCCTCCGACGAGCGCCCCGATTCCGTCCGAAGGAGCCCGGGTACAGCAGGAGGGCCCGAAGCCACGCGGCCGAGCACGCGTGGACGTCCCCCGCGCACGCAACCTCCGCAAGCACATCCCCAGCACGCACGTCCTCAGCACGGGCACCCCCTGCTCCGGCACGTCCCCGACGCCGCCCTGAACGACCCGCCCACCGACCGGGCCGCCCTGACCCGCGCCCTGCTGCGCCTGCGCGACGCGGGCCTGACCGAACAGCAGCTCACCGCCCTCGTCCGGGGCGCGGAGAGGCTGCGCCGCCCCTTCCCGGCCCTGATGCTGCGCCTGCGCGGCCCGGCCGAGGCCCGCGCCTTCCTCACGGGAGTCCTGGGGCGGGGGATCACGCCCACGACGCCCTGGCAGGCGGGGATCCCCGCGCCCCGAAGGCCCGCCGACGGGCGCGGCCCCGAGGACGGCGATCCCTTCGCCCGTCCGCCGGGGTTCGACGTGGACGCCCGGGGCACGGCGGCGCTCACCTGTCCCGAGCACCCCGGTGTGCGCAACGTTCCCGGCGGAGTCTGTCGTGCGTGCGGCGGCCCCTGCCGGTCGGTGCCGGGCGGACTCCCGCACCCACCGGCCCCGCCCGATCCCGAGCCGCCCGGGCCGAACGGGGCAGGGGATGGGTCGGACGTCGAGGAACTGACGGGGGAGGGGACACCCGAACTCGAACCGGCCCTCACCGAGCGCATCCTGGTCTCGCTCACGGGGGGTGCACCGACCGCCGCCGACGTCGGCCGGGGGAGGGAGCCGGGACCCGTGCGGGGGACAGAACCCGCCCACCCGCCCGCACGTCAGGCGGTCATCGACCGGCTCCGCAGACAGCTCGCCGCCTGAAGCTCCAGCGGCGGACACGGCCCAGCGGCAGACGCAACCCGGCGAACACGCGGCCTGTCACCGGGTCCGGAGCGAGGCGAGGAACTCGTCGGTCCTTCGGACCTCGTCGCGGTCGTAGGTGCTGACGTTGGCGAGCACCTCGGAACCGCCGGTGCGGTCAAGGAGGTCGGTGAGCGCGTCCGCCACCTGCTCGGGAGTGCCCGCGATCGCGGAGTCCATCCAGCCCTGCACCTCCCTGCGCTTCCTCTCGCGGCTCGTCTCGCCCAGCAGCCGACGTACCTCCTCGACGGGTCGGAGCGCGCGGAACTCCCCGACCTCCCGCGAGTCCGCGTACGCCCAGGCCTCGGGCAGCAGCAGGTCGCGAGCGCGCTCCTCGGTCTCCGCGACGGCGACGTCCACGTTGACGACCAGGTAGGGAGCGGATGCGGTCGGGCTCGGCCGGAAGTCCTCGAAGTACGCGGCGATCCTGTCCGGGTCACGAAGGACCGGCCCTCCGACCACCGCCGGAAGCCCCAGCTCGGCGGCGAGTGCCAGCCCGTTGCGGACGGCGAGCAGGAACACCGGCGGAGGCGCGACGCTGGGCTTGGCGGTGATCTGGGCCTGCCCGCTCAGGTACTCGCGGATCCTTTCGACGTCGGCCGGGTACTCGCCCTCGCTCAGGGCGGTGCGCCCGAGCGCACGCCGGATCGGAGCGGTGAAGCCGAGCGAACCGCCCAGTCCCAGGTCGATCCTGCCGGGGAAGAGCGCCTCCAGGAGCAGCGCCTGCTCGGCGACCACCAACGGGCTGTGGTTGGGGACCATGACCCCGCCCGTGCCCAGGCGGATGCCGCGCGTGCGGGCACCGATGGCGGCGAGCAGCACGGTGGGGGCCGAGCTGGCGATACCGGGTACCGCGTGGTGCTCGGCGGTCCAGAACCGGTGGAAGCCGAGTTCCTCCGCGCGCACGGCCCTCTCGACGGTCGTCGCGATCGTCTGTGCGTCGGACTCGCCGCCGCGCGTCCGTGAGCGGTCAAGCAGGGAGACCCGCATCGGTTCTCGTCTCCGTCCGTGTGGTGGGGAAGCGCATCGTCCTCCTCCGCCCGGAGCGTACTCGCCGCGAGCGTGTGTGGGTGCCGGACTCCGCGCTCGTCAGCGGTTCCCCTGGAGGAACAAGACCGGTCGCTGTGGAACGCCGACCTCGTCCTCGAGGGAACCGGGCTGATCGACGGCGTGTGGAACCGCGGTGAGGTCGGCCCCTGCCGGTCGGTGCCGGGCGAACTCCCGCAGCCACCGGCCCGCCCCGACCACCCGAGCCGAACGGGGCAGGGAAGGGTCCGGACGTCGAGGAGCTGGCGGGGGAGGGGACCCCCGGACTCGAACCGGCCCTTACCGGGCGCATCCTGGTCTCGCTCATGGGGGCGCACCGATCGCCGCCGACGTCGGCCGGGGGAGGGAGCCGGGACCCGCGCGGGAGACAGAGCCCGCCCACCCGCCCGCACGTCAGGCGGTCATCGACCGGCTCCGCCGCCAGCTCACCGCCTGAAGCCCTCCCGCTTCCGCAACCTTTCGCCTCGCGGTGCCGAAGGAGGGAACGCCGAAGCGAGCGGGGCCCGGGGTCCCCCTATACATCGAGCATGCGCGAAGCCCCAGTGGTCCCACAAGCTCGGAGAAGGGGCTGTGGATGAACGGGGTTGAGGACAAGGCCCGCACCCTTCGCCGTGATCCCGTGCCTGTGGCGAGATTCGAACACCCAACCTCGCCGTAAGTACAAGATCACCGCAGTCCAGGGCCCTTTCATCGCGTCGGCAACGTTCGCGGCCAGCCGGAGCCCGGCACCCGTCGGCGGACACTCCCTAGGCTGGGAGCATGCTCTCGTCAGCGCAATTGGCCGTCTTCGTCCCCGCCGCGCTGGCCGTGGCGGCCTCGCCGGGCGCCAACAACCTGCTCGCGTTCCGCAATGGCCTTCGGCAGGGCCTTCTACCCGCCGCCGTCGCGCTCACCGGCCGCTTCGCCGCGTTCACCGTCATGCTCGGCGTGGTCGTCACCGGGCTGGGGGCGCTCCTGCACACCTCCCAGACGGCCTTCGAGGTCCTGCGGTTCCTCGGAGCGGCCGTCATGATCGGTCTGGGCGCCTGGGTGGTGTGGTCGGCGCGAGCCGCGTCCGCCTCCGACGAGGACCCGCCGGAACAGGAGAACGGGCGTACCGGCGGCGTGGCCGGGTGGAGGCTGGCGGCCCAGGAGTTCGTCACCGCGGCCGCCAACCCCAAGGCCTTGCTGCTGTTCACCGCGTTCCTGCCGCCGTTCGTCTCCTCCCAGCCAGGAGCGGCCGCGGCTGGAGCGCAGTTGGTCGTGCTGGGTGCGCTCTACATGGTGTGCGAGGCGGCCACAGCGTTGGGGTGGGCGGCGGCCGGGCGCGTGCTGGCCGGACACCGACTGCGCCCTGTGACGCTGCGCCGCTTGGACCAGGCTTCGGGCGGTGCGCTGATCGTCTTCGGCGGAGGCCTGGCGCTGGCGGATCTGCCCCGTCGTTAGGGCGAGTGGCGCTGGGCTGCCACCGGACCGGGAGGACGGGATTCCCGGCGGATGGTCGCGCACCGGCCGTCCCCGGGGGTGCGGCTATGTGCGGCCCCCGGGAGTCGGTTCGCCACCCGGGGACCGCACATGTCAGCCGATGCCAGCCAGTGCCAGCCGGTGCCAGACCCGGGTCATGGTGAAGGCGTAGCCGCCCCGCCGGAAGGATCTCCGTCCCCGGGGGCATCAGCGACCCCAACCCTGTGTGCGCAGGCGCTCTGCTCACCGGCGATGGGCGTTCACAGTCAATGATTACGATCTACATTGTAAAAGCAGCGGTTCGTCACACCGTTCCTCAGCCCGTCCCCTCGCAACACACGCCAATGGAAACGGGCTCCGGCCTGACGTCGTGATGCGGTAACAGCTCTCACCCGGAGGGGTGGACACCCCGGACCCACAGGCGCCCGTGCGCCCGGGGCCCGCTTCCGCAGCACCGTCAGGGGTTGGAGTACATCTGCACGACGACGCGGTCGAAGCGGCGTGCCTCCAGATCCTCACGGGCGATGGTCCAGTACAGAATCCCCATCGGCACCCCGACCCACTGCGCGAGCAGGACCCAGTCCTCGGGGGCGGAGTGTTGCCCGCCCTCCTCCATGTTCACCGAGGCACGTGCCGGGTCCCCGTAACCGTCGAAGTCCGCGGCGTAGCCACCGATCTGCCACTCGCCGCCCCCGTCGGACTGCTCGGACCAGACTTCCTGCAACGTCTCCGCGTGGGGGTGCAGGGCGAGGTCCTCGTCCTCGGCGGGGCAGGAGGGCAGTCCCACACCGGGGATCAGCCGCAGGTCACCGGTGCGCCGCAGCTCCTCGTCCAGGTCCTCGGGGGAGTCGTACTCGTAGGGCTCGTAGTCGGGCGAGGCCTCCCGCTCCTCCACCGGCGTCCCCGCCGGGACGTACACGGCGCCACCCGCCAGGACGACGTCCTCCAACTCGACGTTCGCGAACAGGAGCAGGTGGCCGTCGGGCGGCAGCGGGATGTCGGTGGCCTCCGGCGGGATCGCGGCCAGGTCGAGCGTCGCGATGAGCTGGTGATCGTCGCGGTTGTCGGGGTCGTCGGCGTCCCACACCGTGCCCGGGGTGGGCGCGTCCGGCGGGAGCATCAGCGGGCTGCCGAGCCTGCCGACGACCGGGCCGCCGCCGTCGCGCGCCGTCCGCAGCTTCGGGCGGGCCAGCCCGAGCCACCGGTCGACGTCGTCGGCCGGAACCCCCTTGTCGAGCGCCTGTTCCCGGAACCGGTCCAGCCACCACAGCGCCGACGCGGGCAGGACACTCGTCGACGGGTGCAGCACCCCCGCGCCGAACTCCCAGCCGGGTTCCGGCGCCACCACGCCCGGCTCGCCCAGCCCCGCGAGCCACTCCGCTGCGGACGAGCGTGCCTCGGCGTCGGAGCCCGACAGCGCGGCCGTCGCGGCCGCCCGGGCGTCCGGGTGGTCGCCGAGCACACGCCGGGCGGCCAGGCGGTGGCGGTTCGCGCCGAGCGCGAGCGAGGTCAGGCGCGGGACCAGGGCCTCGGGGGCGGCGGGGAAGCGTTCGAGGATGGTCAGGATCATCGTCGTCGTGTCCACGGCGGGCTGGTCCGGGTGCCGCCTCCCGTCGCCGCCGTCGAGGTACTCGTCCGCGAGGTCCAGACGTTCGGCGAACAGGGGCCACCAGCGCTCGGCGTCCTCCGGGGTGAGGAAGGCGCCGATCTTGTGTCCGCGGGAGTCCGTGCGGGTGACCAGGAGCGAGGCGGTCCGCCGGTCCGCGTCGGACATCCCGGCGGCGCGGAAAGCGTCCCGCAGGGCGCGGACGTCGGGCATCAGCGCCACCCTCCCCTCGACGCCGTTCCAGGAGCGGTCCCCGTCGGATCCGCTCCCGGCCCCCAGCGTCCGCAGCTCCTCCGCCAGGTCCGCGTCCTGCGGTGCGGCGACGTCGGGCACGGGGACGGCGGCCTCCGCGGTTCTCAGCGCCCGCACCCGGGAGGCGGCCCGGCGCAGCAGCCCCTCGCGCTCGGGGTCCCGCGGCCCGTCGCCGCCGTCGGCCAGGGCCTCCTCGATCGCCGCGACGCCGCCGTCGAGGTCGGTCAGACGGGCCAGGACGTCCGGCAGACGGTCCAGCGGTGCGGTCCGCAGGTGCCGTCGCAGCAGGTCCACCTGCCGGGGGCCGTCGATCCGGGCCAGGGCGGACAGCGCCTGCGCGCGAACGCCCGCGTCGGCGTCCACCGCCAGGTCGGCGGCGAGTCGCGCGTGCGCCTCAGGTCTGCGCGCGCACCGGTCCGCCACGTATCTGCGGGACTGGGGACCGAACCCGGTGACGAGGTCCGCGAGCTCGTCGGCGTGCCGGGCGAGGAAGACGACGCCCGCGTCGCTCTCCAGGAGCCGGTGCCGGAGAAACGGCCAGTGGCGGGAGTCCGAGTACAGCAGCGCCGACAGGACGGCGTGCACGGGAGTGCGGCCGGGTGCGCCGCCCACCCGGGCGACCTCGGTGAGGGTGTGGGCGTCCCACCGCCGCTGGACGTCCTCGGCGTCGGTACCCTTGGCGGCGCCGCAGACACGGAGCACGTCGTCGGCCAGCACGAGGAGCCACGACGGCTCCCCGGACGACGGGGCGTTGCCCGCGGCCGCGTGCAGCGCCTGTCCGAACCGGGCGAGCACGTCGGTCGGCGCGAGCCGGTAGAGCACCAGCCGTGCGGCTTCGGCGTCCCGGAGCGACCAGCCGGGATGCGCGTCGGCGACGGCCGCCAGCCGGTCGGCCGACCAGACCACGTCCGGTTTGGCGACCATGTCGGCGCCGGTCGGCCGTTCCCGCAGTGCAGCCAGGGCCTCCGGGCGGGTACCGCGCAGCACGTGCTCGACGACCGGTTCGGGGGCCTCGGACACCCGCAGCGGCGCGAGGCAGTCCCGCACCGCTTCCGCCACCCGGGCCGAGGTGTCCGTGCCGCCGCCCGATCCAGCCGTTCCTGCTTCAGATTCGTACATACCGGGAGACTAGGGGTAGGGGCCGACACGCCCCTTCGCCGCTGCGCCTTCGGTCGGACGGCCTTCTCCGGGCAGCCGCTCCGGGGCGGCGCCGTCCCGCGCGTACCGGTGGTCATGACGGGCTGGTGTCCCCGGAGGAGGGGCCGGGCGCTGTGGGACGCCGACCTCGTCCGCCGCTTCAGGCCCGGCCGGAACCCCCTCGCAGGGGCCAGGCATCGATCAGATACCTCTCCGTACCGTCCACCTCCTGTACGGACTCGCCCTGCCTGCGGACCTCCTTGACCCGCTGCCCCACCGTGTCGCGTCCCCGGGATCTCACACTGACGTGCAGCTCACCGGAAACGGGGAGGTGCCATACGTCCGCGATGCCTCTGGTCCACTGGTTCACGTAGACCGTCCCCGAAGCGCATGAGAGCTCTGCTTCTTCGGGCTCAGACCATCCCCGGTAGACATTCTCACCAGGGGCGCCGTCCCAGACGCGCATGCTGAGGAGAATGCGGGCGAGGTCCTCCACGCAGTTGATGTAGACGTGCCCCGGGTCCACGTCGAGAAAGGTCCGTCCGGGAAACCGCAGCGAAGGAGTATATTCTATTTCTCGCTCGCTGTCGTGGATGTCAATGATTTTGTAGTCGGTTGTGACCACAGTGGAGAAACGTGCCAACAACATCGCCATGACCTCCTGGAATCGGGAAACCGGACCACCGGGTCCGGCAGGACTCTTCCAGGGTCCGTCATGGTGCGGACAGTCCGGTCGGAGAACGGTTCGGGCCCGCCGTGCCGACGGACACGGCTTCACGGCCGCCGAGGTGCCCCGACCGAGCGACCCCGAAGGCGTCCGGTGTCCGCCCTGACACCATTACCGACTCTCCACTCCCACGCTTTCGATGGTGATGTTCGGCCTTTGACCTGTTCGCCCGTACCCGCGCGGTCCTGTCCGGCACCGAGGTCGGCGAGGCCCGGTGATTTCATCCACTCCGTCTCCCCGACCGGGCACGGGCGCCGTGAATGCGGGTCTGTGCCCGTCAACCGCGCGAAGTGATCCGCCCCCAAAACCGGGCTTGCCGAAGGAAAGGCTGGTGCACAAGGTGCCCACCCCCGCCATAGACGAAACGGTGCGCTCTGGGAAGAGCAACCCGATGTCCTTGCTCAGGGAGCGGAGGGAATGGGTCTTCTTCGCCACCCTGTGGAAGTCGCATCCCGGGCTGACCGCGACCTGGTGGGCGCTGATCCTGTTCCAGGGCGTTCTTCCGGCCGGTTTCGTCGTGGCGGTCGGCATGCTCGTCGGCACCGTCGCCGACGGCTCCCCGCTGCTGACACCGCTGCTCCTGATCGGTGTCGTCTTCGTCCTCATGCAGCTCCTGACGCCCCTGCACAACCAGATCGGCTCGCTTCTGGGCGAACACGTCTCCGACCGGCTGCACGATCGCCTGCTCGTCGCCGCGGGCACCCCCGAGGGCGTCGCGCACCTGGAGGACCGCGCGCACATGGACGAGCTGACCGCCGCCCGGGACTTCGACCTCGGGAGGACCGGTCCGCCCCTGCACCTGTCCATGGGCTTCATCGCGGGCGGTCTGGTCGAGGCGGTCGCGGGCCTGGCGCAGGCGGTGGTCCTGGCCGCCTACGTGTGGTGGGCACCCCTCCTGGTCGGCGGCGCCTGGCTCTCCACCCACTGGCTGCTGCGCGAGAGCTCCCAGTGGGACCGCAACACGGGGGAGGTCCTGGACGCCCAGCGCCGCGCCGAGTACTCCTACCGGCTGGCGGTGGACTCTCCCGCCGCCAAGGAGATCCGGCTCTTCGGCCTGGCGAGCTGGCTGACGGACCGCTTCGCCTCGGACCGCAGGACCCTGGTCGAGCTGCGGTGGCACGCCACCCGGTTGCGGCAGAAACCGATGCGCTGGGCGGTGGCGGTACTGACGGTCTCGGGAGGACTGTTCTTCTGGTCCCTGGGGCGTGACGCCGTCTCCGGCGGGATCGACCCGGGCCAGGTGAGCACCTTCGCCTACGCGGCCGTCGGGGCGAGCGCTCTGGCCTTCGGCGGCCTGAACTGGGCCCTGTCCCTGGCCGCCGACGGGGTCGCGTCGGTGCTGCGGGTGGAGGCGGCGATGACCACCACGGCCGCGTCCCGCTCGGTGCTCTCCGGCCGGACCCCGGCGGAGGGCATGCCCGCCTCCGGGATCCGGTTCCGCGACGTGTCCTTCGCCTACCCGGGCATGTCCACGCCCGTCCTGGACGGACTGGACCTCACCGTTCCGGCCGGGAGCTCGCTGGCCGTGGTCGGCGTCAACGGCGCGGGGAAGTCGACGCTGGTCAAGCTCCTGTGCCGCCTCTACGACCCGGTCTCGGGAACGATCGAGGTCGACGGTACGGACCTCAGGGACCTGGACCTGGAATCGTGGCGCCGCCGGGTCAGCGCGATCTTCCAGGACTTCATCCGCTACGAGCTCTCCCTCAAGGACAACGTGGCCTCCCCGGGAGCCACGCCGGAAGAGGTCCGCCGGGCCCTGACCACCGCCGGAGCCGCCGACCTGCGCGACCTCGACCAGATCCTCTCGCCGGGGTACGAGGACGGCACCGACCTGTCCGGAGGCCAGTGGCAGCGCGTCGCCCTCGCCCGGGTCCTGTGCTCCGTGAGCCGGGGAGCCGGGGTGGTCGTCCTGGACGAACCCACGGCCCAGTTGGACGTGCGCGGTGAGGCCGAGGTCTTCGACCGCGTGCTGGAGGCGACCCGGGGGTGCACGACCGTCCTCATCTCCCACCGCTTCTCCACGGTCCGCCGCGCAGACCGGATCTGCGTCGTCGACCAGGGCAGGGTCGTGGAACTCGGGAGCCACGACGAACTCATGGCCCTCGGGGGCACCTACGCGCGGCTGTTCGAACTCCAGGCCATGCGGTTCAACGAGGAGTCGACCGACGACCAGGACGGAGCCGACAGTGCCCGCTGACGACCACCCCCTACCCTCGTCCTGGCGGGGCCTGGGCCGCACACTCCGGTTGGGCTGGACGGCATCGCCCGGGCTCATCGCCGTCGCGTTCGCCACGACGGTCGGCGCCGCCCTGCCCGACGTCCTGATCGCCGCGTCCCTGGCGCTGCTCGCGGACGCCGTGCTCTCCGGGAACCAGGGCGGTGTGATCACCGCCGCCGTGCTCCTGGGCGCGCTGGCGGTCATGAGCTGGCTGCTGCGCGTACTGAGCGAGAGGGCCAACCGCCGCTTCGCCGACCGCACCGCCGTGTTCATGGAAGCGCACGTCGTACGGCTCCAGAGCCAGATCCCCTCCCTGGAACACCACGAACGCCCCTCCTACGTCAACCGCGTCCAGCTCGTCCGCGACCACGCCGACACCCTGAGCGAGGTCTACCAGTACCTGTTCCAGGCGGTCGGCGCCGTCCTGCGCCTGATCCTGACCGTCTCCCTGCTGATGACCGTCCACCCCCTGCTGGGCCTGCTGGGGTTGTTCGCCGTGCCCATCGCCCTGGTCTCCCACTGGCGCGGAGGCGCCGAACACGCGCTGGAGGAGGAACTCGGACACCACGAACGCCTGGCCCGGCACTTCTTCCTGCTGGGCACCAACGCCTCCCCCGGACGGGAACTGCGTGTCGCCCGCGGCAGGGACCGGGTCCGCCAGGGACGCCACCGGGCATGGGCCGCACGCCACCGCGCCATGTCCCGGGCCCGCTGGACGACCACCGCGTGGCAATCGGTCGCGCTCACCGTCTTCAGCGGCGCGTTCGTCGGCGCCGTCGCCGCAGTGGCGCTGGACGGCGGCTCGGCCGCACAGGTCGTCCTCCTGCTCACCGCCGGAAGCCGCCTGGCCCAGTACCTCGGCGAGACGCTCAGCCAGGTCCACTTCCTGCGCACCATCTGGCTGGAGGGAGGGCGCCGCCTGCTGTGGCTGGAGGAACTGTCCTCCATGGCGGCCCGACGGAGCCCGGCCCCCGCGCCGGAGCGGATGAGTTCCGGCATCACCCTGGACCGGGTCTCGTTCGCCTACCCCGGGACGGACCGGCGGGTGCTGGACGAGGTCACGCTCCACCTTCCGGCGGGGGCCGTGGTGGCCGTGGTCGGCGAGAACGGGGCGGGCAAGTCCACGCTGGTCAAGCTCCTGGCGAAGATGTACGAACCCGACTCCGGGAGGATCCTGGTCGACGACGTCCCCCTGGCCGACGTGTCAGCCGACGCCTGGCGGAGGCGGCTCTCGGGCGCCTTCCAGGACTTCGCACGCCTGGAGTACCCGCTGCGCCTGTCCATCGGCCTGGGCGACCTGCCCCGGGCCGGGGACGAACAGGCCGTGGACCGGGCAGTGGAACGGGCCGACGCCCGCGCCCTGGTCGAGCGGCTCGACCGGGGGCTGGACACCCAGCTGGGCAACACCTGGGCCGGGGGAGCCGAACTGTCCGAGGGGCAGTGGCAGAGGGTCGCGCTCGCCCGCGGCTACATGCGCGACCACCCCCTGCTCCTGCTCCTGGACGAACCCGCCTCCGCCCTGGACGCCGAGACCGAGCACCTGCTGTTCGAGCAGTACGCCGAGCGCGCCCGAGCCCTCAGGGACCGCGACCGCGTCACACTCCTGGTCTCGCACCGCTTCTCCACCGTGCGCATGGCCGACCGCATCGTCGTCATGGACGGGGCGCGGGTCATCGAACAGGGCACCCACACCGAACTCATGGAGCTCGGCGGACGCTACGCCGAGCTGTACGGGATCCAGGACCGCGCCTACCGCGTCGAGAGGTGAGCACCGCGGCACACGGCGGCGGGCGGACGGCCCGGCTCGTCACAGCAGCCCCTTCAGGTAGGAGCCCGTGCGGCTGTCCGGGGCCGCCGCGACCTGCGCGGGCGTGCCCCGCGCGACGATCCGGCCGCCCCGCGACCCGCCGCCCGGACCCAGGTCGATGACGTGGTCGGCGGTGGCCACGACCCGCATGTCGTGCTCGGCCGCCACCACGGTGGCGCCCGCGCCGACGAGGTCGCGCAGACGGCTGACGAGGACGTCGGTGTCGTGGGGATGGAGGCCGGTGGTGGGCTCGTCGAGCAGGTAGACCGTTCCGTCGACCCGGCGGCGCTGGAGTTCGGTGGCGAGTTTGATCCGCTGCGCCTCGCCGCCGGACAGCTCCGTCGCGGGCTGGCCCAGGCGCAGGTAGCCCAGGCCGACCCCGGCGAGGACCTCCAGGGAGCGCCGCACCGACGGCTCCTCGGTGAAGAACCCCGCTGCCTCCTCGACCGACATCGCGAGCACGTCCGCGACCGTGCGCCCCCGGTACCGCACCCGGAGGGTGTCGTCGTTGTAGCGCGAGCCGCCGCAGGTCGGACAGGGGGTGTAGGTGGTGGGCAGGAACAGCAGCTCCACCGACACGAACCCCTCGCCCTCGCAGGCGGGGCAGCGTCCCCCCACGACGTTGAAGGAGAACCGTCCGGGACCGTAACCGAGCGAGCGGGCCTCCTCGGTGGCCGCGAACAGCTTGCGCACCGTGTCGAAGAGCCCGGTGTAGGTCGCCAGGTTGGAGCGCGGTGTCCGCCCGATGGGCTGCTGGCTGACCCACACCACCCGGCCGTGTTCGGCGGCCCGGTCCCCGATCTCCGCCAGAAGGGAGGACTTGCCCGAGCCGGACACCCCGGTGAGGGCGGTGAACACGCCGAGGGGGAGGTCGGCGTCCAGTCCCCTGAGGTTGTTGCGTGTGGCCCCGCGCAGTTCCAGGCGCCCGCTGGGGGTGCGGGTCCGGTGCTCCGGGAGGGCGTCGTGGAACAGGTAGCGGCGGGTCACCGACTCCGGGACCTCGCGCAGGCCGGGGACCGGGCCGCTGTACAGGACGCGTCCGCCGTGCTCGCCCGCCCCGGGTCCGACGTCGACGATCCAGTCCGCGCCGCGCACGGTGCCCAGGTCGTGCTCGACGAAGCACACGGTGTTGCCCCCGTCGCGCAGGCGCCGGAGAATCCTCGAAAGCGCCTCGACGTCGGCCGGGTGCAGGCCCGCGGAGGGCTCGTCCAGGACGTAGACCACCCCGAAGAGCCCCGTGCCCAGCTGGGTGGCCAGCCGGATCCTCTGGAACTCCCCGGTGGACAGGGTCGGTGCCGGTCGGGCCACGCTCAGGTAGCCCAGGCCCAGCTCCGCCAGCACCCCGACCCGTGCCGTGATCTCCCCGACCAGCGCTCCGGCCGCACCCGTGTCCTCCTCCCAGGGGCGCAGCAGGGCGACCAGCTCGGTCAGGGGCAGCGCCGCCAGTTCGGCGATGGTGTGCCCGGAGAAGGTGACCCGCAGCGCCTCCTGCCGCAGCCGCCGACCGCCGCACTCCGGGCAGGCCCGGTCGACCATGAACTCGGCGGCCCTGCGCCGCCGGGCCTCACTGGCGGAGGAGGCGTACGCCTTGAGCACCAGCCTCCGGGCGCTGCTGTACTTGCCCTGGTAGGGCCGGTGGACGCGGCCCGCCTCACGGACCGGGTGGACGGTCACCACGGGCTGCTCCTCGGTGAACAGGATCCAGTCGCGCTCGGCCTGGGGCAGCTCCCGCCAGGGCCGGTGGATGTCGTACCCGAGGGTGTCGAGGATGTCGCGCAGGTTCTTGCCCTGCCAGGCCCCGGGCCAGGAGGCGACGGCCCCCTCGGCGATGCTCAGTCCGGGGTCGGGCACCAGCGACGCCTCGGTGACCTCGTGCTCGACCCCCTCTCCGTGGCACACGGGGCAGGCCCCGGCCACGGTGTTGGGGGAGAAGGAGTCGGAGTCCAGGCGCTCCGCTCCGGGCGGATAGGCGCCCGCCCGGGAGAAGAGCATGCGCAGTGTGTTGGAGAGCGTGGTGAGGGTGCCCACGGTGGAGCGGACCGAGGGCGCCGAGCGCGGCTGGGCGAGCGCCACGGCGGGCGGCATCCCGGTGACGTCGTCCACGTCCGGGGCCGGGAGCTGCTGGAGCAGGCGCCTGGCGTACGGCGCCACCGACTCCAGGTACCGGTGCTGGGACTCGGCGTAGAGGGTTCCGAAGGCCAGGGAGGACTTCCCCGACCCGGAGACGCCGGTGAAGGCGACCAGGGCGTCGCGGGGCAGCTCCGTGTCCACGTTCCTCAGGTTGTGGATGCGGGCGCCGCGCACCCGGATGCGGTCGTCGTGGTTGTCCATGGGACAAGGATTACCCGGTTGCGGAACCGGAGCGGACCCACAGGCCGCACGGGTACGACGAACCCCGGGCTCCACGCGGGCCGATGCCGCACGCTCCCTCCCGTCCTCCGTAATGAGCAGATATCCCTGCGTATGAGTGTCGTGTTGTACGTTGTTCGAGGTGTTCGTGGCCGGTTGCGGTCCGGTGCTGGGCAGGAGCCGTCGGCATCGGAGCCTCACCGGCACCAGCCGTGGCGGGACTCGCCCCGCACACGAGCCGGACACGTGTGCCGGCCTCGCCCGCGAAGGACGACCCTTCGTGGACGTGGCGGGTACACACCGGGTGTGCCCGGCCCCCGACCAGGGCACGTGTGTGGGCGGGTCCATGAGACAGGGAGTCGCTGTGGGCGATAGTTCTGGTACGAGCAGCGATCCGGCCGTTGCGTCAGGTCGGCACCGGCTCCTTGAGGAGGCGTTGGACTGCGTGGGCGCGGGCGTGTACGCCGTCGACGGGAAGGAGCGTCTCGTCGCGGTCAACGCCACTGCTCTGCGGCTGCTGTCCCTTTCCGCCACTGACGTGCTCGGACACGACGTCCACGCGTTGTTGCACCGTGACGCGCAGGGGCGGACGGTCGCAGGGAAAAGGCCCGATGTTTCCGGTGAGGCGCTGTCGAGCGCTTTCCCCCACGCGGGCAGGGCCTGGCTCCAGCGAGGTGACGGCACGCTTCTTCCCGTGTCGTGGTTCGCGGTCCCCTGCAAGCCCGACAGCTCTCCGATCACGGAGCTGGTCGTCTTCCAGGCCGTTGAGCAGGACGAGGGGGCCCCTGCGCGGTCCGACCTCCCCCGCCGGACGCTGTCGGAAACAGAGCGGCTGGCTCTGCTGGCCGACACCACCGCACATCTGATCAACAACGTTGACGTGGAGAAGTCCCTGCTTCGGGTGGTGGAGTTGATGCTTCCACGGCTCGCGGACTGGGTGGTCATCGATCTCATCACCGAAGGCGACGAGGTGTTCCGCTCCCTGGTGGCCCATGCGGACAAGGGGAGGATCACGGTACGCGAGGATCTTCAGGGGCCGATGCCTCCGGTGCCCGCGACCTCCAGCATGCCCCTGTCCAAGGCCCTGCGAGGCGCCGCTTCCACCCTCGTCAACCGTGAGATCTACGACGGGCCGCCCGACACGGGCATCGCGGTGGAGCAGCGCAGGCTGTTCGAGGTGACAGGTATCAACACCGCGGCCATCGCACCCGTCCGCGGGCCCCGCGAAGTGCTGGGCGCCGTGACCCTGGGGCGCACGGGCTCACACCATCCCTTCGCCCGGAGCGATCTCGCTCTTCTCGAGGACATCGCCCGGCGCGCCGGCATCGCCCTGGAGAACGCGCGCCACTACCAGCGCCAGCGCCAGGTCGCCGAGACCATGCAGCGCTACCTGTTGCCCCAGCTCCCCCAACTGTCGGGGGTGGAGATGACGGCCCGGTACCTGCCCGCCCCGGACGTCTCACACGTCGGCGGTGACTGGTACGACGCTTTCCCCCTGCCCTGCGGCGACACCGCTCTGGTCATCGGTGACGTCGTCGGTCACGACCTGGAGGCAGCGGCCGGCATGGCCCAGCTCCGCAACATGCTCCGCGCCTACACCTGGGCCCAGGAGCACCCCCCTCATCGCACGATCGAGTGCATGGACCAGGCACTGGAACACATCAGCGACGTCTACATGGCGACCCTCGTCCTGGCCCACCTGACGGTCAACGAGGCGGGAGGGTGGGAACTGCTGTGGGCGAGCGCCGGACACCCCCCGCCCCTGCTCATCCACCATGACGGCATAGCCCACTATCTCGAGGAGGGAAGCGGGGTCCTTCTCGGTACGGGGGTGTCGCGACCACGTGCCGACGCGCGCGTCGCCCTGCCGCCCGGGTCGACGCTCGTGTTCTACACGGACGGGCTGGTCGAAGCCCGGGGGCAGTCACTGGACACGGGCCTGAGCCGTATGCGCCAGCACGCGGCGTCCCTCGCACACCGCTCCCTGGACTCCTTCGCCGACCAACTGCTGGAGCGCGCACGGCCGGACACCAATGACGACGACGCCGCCCTGCTCGTCGTCCGCGTTCCGGCGGACGCGAGCGGCGGGTGAAGCCGACGGCCGCCCTGGCAGGGGGCCGAACCCGCGGACCACGGTTCTCCGTGACCGTTCGGCGGTGACGGCGCCACCCGACCAGCGGTCCCGCGACAAGCGGGCACGCGGCGCCGGATCTCAGCCCCGCACGTACACCCCCGCCCGGATCGCCTGGACCGCACCTCCGAGCTGGGTCCGCCGGTGGACGACGAGCTGCTGTACGACGTGGTCGACGCCCTGGCCGAGACAGCCGACGAGGAGCAGCTGCGCGAGAACCCGGACGCGGTCGGGTGGGAAGTGTCAGCGGCGCGCGGCCCACACGGCGCGTTCGGTGCGCACGGCCAGGTCGTCGCGGCGCAGGATGCTGTGCGGGCCGTCGGTGTCCAGGAGCCGGTCGAGCGCGGCCAGGTCCTCGGGGGAGAGCTCTCCGGCGACGCCGGTGCGGATGCGCCGCAGGCCACCGAGCGCGTAGCGGCCGATCGCTTCGCGCTGGGAGCCCCCGGTGTCCACGGCGATCGTGCGCTCACCCTCGACCGTGAAACCGGCGGCGGTCAGCATCGGACCCCAGTCGGCGCCGCGGTGGGGCATGTGCTCGGCGTGGAGGCGGTCGGCCGCGGCGTGGACGCGCTCCTCCAGGCCGGGCCGGTCCTCGGGGGCGTCCCCGGGCAGGAAACGGGGGAACCCGGCCAGTTCGACGACGGCGAACAGGCCGCCGGGCGCGAGTGCGTCGTGGACGCTGCGCAGCGCGCGGTCGGGGCGGGCCATGTGGTGCATCGAGGCCGACGCCCACACCAGGTCCGGTGAGCCCAGGTCGGGCCAGTCGGGGGCGTCGAGGTCGGCCCGCACGGTGCGCACGCGCTCCTCGACGCCCCGGGCGCGTGCCTTGTCGCGCAGCCGTTGGAGGTGTCCGTCGGAGGTGTCGACGGCCGTGACGCGGGCGTCGGGGAAGCGGTCGAGGAGGGCGAAGGTGCCCGCGCCCGTGCCGCAGCCCAGGTCCACGATCTGGCGCGGGTCCGTCCTCAGGGGCAGCCACGCGGTGATGGAGGCCGTGTGCTCGGCGAGGACCTCGGCGTCCAGGTCGAGGATCTCCGCCTGGACGTCGGCGTCGTACTCCTGGTGGCGGTCGTGCTGGTGGTGGTCGTGCTGAGCGCCGTGGCCGGGGTGGTGCGAGTGCGTCTGGTTCATGTCTCCACAGTAGGGCGGTCATGCGTCCGAAGCATGAAGGTTCCCGGTTTGGGCAAGACAATGGTCGGATGCGCTGCCCGACGCGCAAGACGTCGTCGCGCGGTCGCTCCCTCAGGTGTCCTGGCCGTCGTGGCCGCCGTCCTCCCGCTGGTGGCCGCGGCGGGCGTCGCGGTCGAAGATGCCCAGGATCTCGCAGGGGCCGCCCTCGGCGCCGATCGCGTGCGGCATCATCGTGGGGAACTCGGCGGCCTGGTTGGTCCCGATGCGAAAGCGCCGGTGGCCGAGCATGAGCGTCGCGGTGCCGGACAGGACGACGAGCCATTCGTGCCCGGGGTGGGCGCGCATGCGCGCGGGGTTGTCGGGCGGCGGCTCGGTCATGCGCTGGCGCACCACGCTCATGCCGGGGTCGCCCTTGACGGGCCAGCGCATCCGGTCGCGGGCGCCGTCGATCGTCGGACTGATGACGACGTCGTCGGCGGCGGTCTCCACGAGCTGGTCCAGTGTGGTGTCCAGGGCGCGGGCGAGGGTGACCAGCTGGTCCAGGGCGAGGCGGCGCCGACCGTTCTCGATGCGGCTCAGCGAGGACTGGCTGAGGTGGGCGCGTCCGGCCAGCTCCTCCAGGGACCAGCCCTGCGCCACCCGCAGGGCGCGGATGCGTTTGCGTACGAGGCTGTCCAGCTCTCCGTCTTCCTGCGTCATGGGCAGCATGGTATGCCTCCGATGCAAAGCCGAAGGCGGTGGCCGGTCCAGGAGCCGCTCCCGGAGGGGCGGTCAGGTCCTTCTCCCAGGCCCCTTCACCGTCATCGGCGACCACACCTGTGCCCCCGGCCCACCTGGTGAGGACGGGATCCGTCCTCGTCGTCCCTTTCCGGCTTGCCCTGTCCGAGATCACTCATTCGGAGCCGTTGTGCCATCGCCTGACGGTGGGGGGCGAGACAAACGCCGGGAACCACGACGGGCGGCGGGCCAGGGCAACGCGAACGAACGGAGGAAGGCGGCATGACCGGTTCTGTTGACGCGCGAAGGTCAACGGGCCCACCGCGCCGTGCCCTCTTCGTCGTGATGGCGGCGCTGTCGGTGCTTCCGGTCACCGTCTACCTGCCGGTGCTGCCGGACATCGCGGACGCGCTCGATGCGAGTTTCGCTCTGGTCAATCTCTCGATCGCGGGGTACGCGGTCGCCACCGCCACGGTCGAAGTCGTTTCTGGCGCCCTGTCGGACCGTTACGGACGTCGCCCGGTCGTGCTGGTGTCCGTCTCGGTCTTCGTTGTCGCGTCCGTCGGCTGCGCACTGGCGTCCGACATCGCGTTCTTCCTCGTGTGCCGCATGTTCCAGGCGTCGATCGCCGCGTGCTTCTCGGTCGCGATGGTCGCGATCAAGGAGACCTCGAGTGACCGCGACGCGGTGAGGAGGATCGGCTTCGCGAGCATGGGCTGGGCGCTCGCCCCCATGGTCGGACCCGCGTTGGGCGGGGTCCTGGGCGAGCTGTTCGGGTGGCGTTCCATCTTCGCCACCCTCGCGGTCCTCGGCGGAGCAGTTCTCCTCGTGTCCGTGTACCAGATGAAGGAGACCTCGCTCCGTTCAGGCGCCGGGAGAGGAGATTTTCTCTCCTCGCTCCGAAGACTGCTCGGCTCGCCCCGGTTCTGGGCCTACACCCTGTGCATGGCTTTCTCGACGGGGACGCTCTACGTGTTCCTGGGAGGCGCTCCCCTGGTCATGGGAAGCCGTTTCGGCGCATCGAGTGCCGCTCTGGGGATCCACATGGCCATGGTCCCGGGCGGATTCATCCTGGGCAGTTACCTGACCGGGGCGGTCGCCTCCCGTGTGTTCAGAAGTCACGTTCTCGTCGGTGCCCGCGCCCTGACGTGCGGGGGACTGCTGACCGGTCTGGTCCTCGCGGCGTCGCACGACATCAGCCCCCTCGTCTTCTTCGTGTTCTGCGTGTTCATCGGCGTAGGAAACGGGTTGACCACGCCTGTGGTCACCATGGGGGTGATGTCGGAGCACGACGACCTCGCCGGAACCGCCACGGGCCTGTCCGCCGCGATGTCGATCGGAGGCGGCGCGCTGGTCTCCTCCTCGGCGGGTCTCCTTCTCGGCGCTACCAGCGCGGTCCACGACCTGCTGGCCCTGCTGCTGGCGTCGGCCTCTCTCGCACTGGTGGCGGCGCTCCTCGCCGCCCTGGCGGATCGGCGACCCCGTGCGTAGCCCGTCGACCGCGTGAGGTGATGGCGCCGACGGCCCCTACCGGCCAGGCGGTGGTCGAGCGCCGCCTGGCCGGGCCGCGTTCACCGATCGGCGGCCAGCACCGCCGCGAGGCCTTCCCGCAGGTCCTTGACGAAGTACTCGGGAACCTCCAGCGACGGGAAATGTCCCCCGCTTTCGGGCGACCTCCATCGGACGATGTGGCGGTACCGCTCCTGTGCCCACGGGCGCGGATACTTCTCGATGTCGCGGGGGTACATAGTGATCGCTGACGGGACGTCGACCCGGAGTTCGGGGTCGAGCGAGTTGTGGCTCTCGTAGTAGATGCGAGCCGCCGACGCGCCGGTCCGCGTCAGCCAGTACAGGGTGACGTTGTCGAGAATCCTGTCTCTGGAAATCGTCTCGAACGGGCTGTCCTCGGTGTCCGACCACTCGGCGAACTTGTCAAGGATCCAGGCGAGGAGCCCGACCGGTGAGTCGACGAGTGAGTAGCCGATGGTCTGCGGTCGGGTCGCCTGCTGCTTCGCGTACGCCGCGCGGTGGCGCCAGAAATCGCGGGTCTCCTCGGTCCACTCGCGCTCGACCGCCGTCAGCCCGTCCGTTGTCAACCCGGGCGGCGCCTCCGCGAACGTTGTGTGGATGCCGATAACGTGCGCCGGGAACCTGCCGCCGAGAACCGTGGTGATGTTGCCTCCCCAGTCCCCGCCTTGGGCTAGGAACCTGTTGTAGCCGAGCCTTCCCATCAGCTCCACCCATGCGGCCGCGATCCTTTCGGTTCCCCACCCGGTGGCGGTCGGCTTGTCGCTGTAACCGAAGCCCGGCAGCGACGGGGCCACGACGTGGAACGCCGGCGCGTCCGCGTCCTTGGGATCCGCCAACTCGTCCACCACATCGATGAACTCGGCAATGCTGCCCGGCCAGCCGTGCGTCAGGACCAGAGGAGTGGCGTCCGCGCGCGCGGACCGGCGGTGCAGGAAATGGATTCCCAGACCGTCAACGGTCGTACGGAACTGGCCGACACGGTTGAGGCGCTCTTCGAACGACCGCCAGTCGTATCCGGTGCGCCAGTAGTTCACGACATCGACGAGGTCGGAGAGGGGAACGCCCTGCTCCCATCGGCGGGGCCCGGGCGCGGCGCGGTGGACCGTCTCGGCTTCCGGCAGCCGCGCCGCGGCCAGTCGCGCGCGCAGATCGTCGAGGTCGGTGTCGGTCGCGTGGGCTTCGAATGCTTGCACGTCGCTGATGGGGCGGGGCATGAGACCTCCTGGCCGTCGCGGGACCGGCTACGACTATCGCGAACCGTCTAAGAAGGTTCTATCAAGTCCCCATGTCCGCGCGCAACCAGCTAAGGTGGTTCCATGCGCGCTGAGTTCCCTGACTTCCGCCTCGGCAACGTGCTGGCGACCAGCTTCACGGCGACTCTGACGGAGCGCTGTGGCGACGCCGTGGAGCGGATTCCCACCCCGCAGCGACTCATCGACTGGCTGGCGGTGAACGGCCTCGCCGTGGACTCCTGTACCACCGCCCAGCTCGAACTCGCCCGGGAACTGAGGGAGTCGATCCACGCCGCCGCGACAGCGGCCGCGCTCCAGGAGGCTCTTCCTTCGTCTGCCGTCCACGTCATCAACGACCGCAGTGCTCAGGGCCGGGCCTCGGCTGTCCTGACACCCGAGGGCGAGCGGCGGTGGCGGCTCAGCCCGGCTTCCCGCGTGGAGGACGCCCTCAGCGTGATCGCCGCCGACGCGATCAGCATCATCGCGGGCCAGCGAGACGGAAAGCTGGCCTTGTGCGCATCGCCAACCTGCCAGGCCGCCTTCTTCGACACCAGCCAGAGCCGCACCCGCAAGTGGTGTGACATGAACACGTGCGGTAACCGCCAGAAGAAAGCGCGCTTCAACGCCAAGCAGCGCAAGAACCCCGGATGAGCGGAGTGACCGTTGCCCCGGTGCGTCCGAGCGAGCCCCACGCCTGCGGCACGTCGGGCGCACCCCGACGGCGCCTCTGGGAGCCATCGGTCGCCTTGGGTACGCGGTCAACGGCCGTCTGACCAGAGAACCACCGACCAGCCGTGCCGGGCCGTCCTCGTGAGGCCGGGGACCGCTGGCCCGGGCCTCCTGGGCGGGGCCTAGGGTCTGTTTTTTGAACCGGCCTCAGCTTGTGGGGGGGTTGGTTCGGGCGCCCACGGGGTTCTGGAGGTGGTGGAGGCGGGTTTCCGTGGGAGAACCGCGCCGTAGGCGTCCGTTGAGGGTGGTGGCGGGCGACGGGTGGGCACGAGCGAACCCGCCGGAGACACCACCCTGCCTGCTCCAACCCGATTCCCGTGCTTCGGGCGCCCGAACACGGGCCGAAGCGAAGCGGAGGTCCCAAAAACACTGTCTAGCCCTGGTGGCCGGTCGTCGGGAGGACGTTCTCGACCAGGTCGCGCAGTTGGGAGCGGGCGGTGACGCCCAACTTGGGGAAGCTGCGGTAGAGGTGTGAGCCGACCGTGCGCGGAGAGAGGAAGAGCTTCTCGCTGATCTCCCGGTTGGTCAGCCCGCGGGCGGCGAGCCTGATGATCTGCTGCTGTTGCGGGGAGAGCCGGGAGAGCGCGTCGGGGGTCGTGTCCGTGACGTCGAGGCCGGCGGCGCGCGACTCGGCCCGGGCGCGCTCGATCCACGGGCGCGCGCCCAGGCGCCGGAAGGTCCGCAGAGCCTCGGTGAGCGGTCCCCGCGCCTCGGTGACGCGTCGACGGCGCCGCAACCATTCGGCCAGGTCCAGCAGGGTCTGGGCGCGCTCGAAGGGCCAGTGCTCCAGCCGCGGATCGGCCAGGGCCGCCCGGAAGTGCGCCTCGGCGCCCTCGGGGCCCGCCAGGAGGGCACGGGCGCGGCTGATCAGCGCGCGCAGACGGGGCGAGGCGCCGTCCGCGAGCGCGCGTGCGGAACGCTCGACGATCGCGGACGCCTCCGCGCGTCGGCCGCTGCGCGCGGCGGCGGCGGCCAGATCCGCGAGGGCCGGGTAGGAGGCGTGGTAGTGCACCGGAGCGCCGTCCGCGGTGAAGACCATGCGGAGCTGGTCGTACGCGTCCTCGTACGCGCCTTCCGCGACCGCCGCGGCACCGAGCGCACGACGGGCGTAGACGGACACGGAGCGGCTCTCCAACGGATCGATCAGGGCGAACACGTCCCCGACCCGGGCCCGGGCCGCCGTCGTGTCCCCCTGGTAGGCCAGCACGGTGGCCTCCACCGCGGCCGCACACGCCACGGCGTGGTCGAGACCGGCCGCCGACCCGATGGCGGCGGTGCGGGCGCAGACCTCGCGGGCCTGTCCCCACCGTCCCTGTTCCACATAGCTCCAGGCGGCCGCGCCGCCCAGGCCCTCCGGCAGCGGCCCCTGTGACTTCCAGTGGTCGAACGCCTCGTCGAAGGCGCGGACGGCCTGCGGGGTCTCGTCCAGGAGCCACGCCATGACCGCGAGAGCGGTGAGCCGGTCGGGATGACGTTGCGCCTCGGAGACCAGCCGCGGAAGCAGGGAGAGGAGTCCGGCCCTGTCGTCGAAGGGGTCCGACACGGCCCTCACCCAGACGCGCAGCCATGCGTGTGACGCGTCCTCGGGGAGTCGTTCCAGGACGGCCCGGACCCGGTGCCGTTGGGTGTCCTCTCCGGAGTAGAAGCGGACCACGGCGGCATCGGCCAGCAGGTCCAGTGCGGTGGCGGGCCGCGAGACCGCAGCCTGCTCGGCGGAACGGACCAGCCGGGAGAAGACCACGGTGTGGCGGACGGTCAGCACCGCCAGCCGTCCGACCTGCACGGTGACGGATGCCAGCAGCGACGCGTCGTCGGTGTGTGCGCGCGCCTCGGCGGCCAGTTCCTCGACCCAGGAGATGTCGCCGGTGAACACGGCCGCGGTGGCCGCCTCGACCAGCAGCCTGGCCCTGTCCTCGCGCCGCGGTGCGAGTTCGGCGGCGCGTCGCAGGGCACTGGCCGCCGCCGCGTGGCCGCCGCGACGGCGGGCCCGGTCGGCGGTCCGCTCCAACTCCGCCGACACGGCCGCGTCGGGGCCCGGGCACGCGGCGGCGAGGTGCCAGGCACGCCGATCCGGTTCGTCCCGCAGTATCCCGGCGAGTGCGAGGTGGGCCTCGCGCCGCGAGGCGGGGGACGCGGCGTGGTACACGGCGGACCGGGCCAGAGGGTGGCGGAACCGGACGTCCCGGCCGGTCCGCCGGACCAGCCCGGCCCGCTCGGCGGGCAGCCACGCGTCGTCCTCGGCGTGCGGCAGCCCGACGGAGGCGACGATCGCGGAGTCGACGCTGTCCATGGCGGCCAGGAGCAGCAGGGCCTGCCCGCTGGAGGCGGGGAGGTCGTTCAGACGGGCCGCGAAGACCCCCTCCAGGTGGTCGGTGAGCGGGAGCGGACCCGGTGAGGGCGGCGCGTCGTGCGCGGCGGACGCCCTCGTCAGTTCGGTCAGCGCCAGCGGGTTGCCGCCCGCCTGGTCGAGGATCCGCGTCCTGACCCGGCCGACGGGGCTCTCCGGTCGCAGGTCCAGCAGCTGGTTGGCGGCGTCGTCGTCGAGTGCTCCCAGGGTGAGCGTCGGCAGGTGTCGGTCGAGCCCCGGCAGGTGGTCGCCGGCGCGGACTCCGAACAGCATCGTCACCGGTTCGCCTTCCAGCCGTCTGGCGGCGAAGGACAGCACGTCCAGGGAGGCACGGTCGAACCACTGCGCGTCGTCGAGCACCACGAGCACGGGACGCTGGCCGCCCAGGGCCGAGAACAGGCTCAAGGCGGCGACCCCGATGAGCATGAGGTCGGGCTCCGCCGTGGCCGACCCAGCGCCGAAGGCGTCATGCACCGCCGTGCGCTGCCTCTCCGGAAGTGCGTCCACCTGGGCCGAGAGCGGCCTCAGCAACTGGTGCAGCGCGGAGAACGCCAGGCTCGACTCCGACTCGCTCCCCTCGGCGCGCAGGACGCGTGCGCCGCCCGCTTCGGCTCGGCGCACCGCGGAGCCGAGCAGCGCGCTCTTGCCCATGCCCGGGTCACCGACCAGCACCAGGACCCGGTCGGTCGACGCCGGGTCCACCGCGCGGAGGAGGCGCGCCAACTCCATGTCCCGGCCGACGATCGATTCCGCTGGGTCCGGCCTCGTGATCGCACCGGGGCCGCCTGTGCGCTCGCCCACGGGGTCTCCAGGAGTCGTGGCTCCCCGGTCGGAGCCGCCTTGCCTTGGCCCACCCAGGCTACAGGCGGCGGAGCCGGTGCCGGGGCGTGTGCTCAGGTGCAGTCACGTGACGGATACCGCGTACACCAAGGCCGCTCATAGGGTCCCAGGAAAGCACCCGAACCACTGAGGAACCCTCATGGAACAAATGAAACTCGGCAATGTCACGATCACCCGGGTATGGGAGTACTACGGTTCCGTGGAAATGACGCCCGACACCTTCTTCCCGGAAGTGTCCAAGGAGGTCTGGGACGACGGCGCCCCCTTGCTGAGCCCGTACTTCGTGGATTTCGAGGCCAATATGGTGAACTCGGCGATCCAGACCTGGGTGCTGCGCAGCGAGGGCAAGACCATTCTCGTCGACACCGGTGTGGGCAATCACAAGGAGCGCCCGTACGCGCCCGTCTGGAGCCGTCTCGAAACCGACTTCCTGGCCAATCTCGCCCGCGCCGGAGTCGCACCCGAGGACGTGGACATCGTGGTCAACACACATCTCCACATCGATCACGTGGGCTGGAACACCTACCTGGACGGCCGGAGATGGGTCCCCACCTTCCCCAACGCCACGTATCTGATGCCCAAGGACGACTTCGACTTCTGGAACCCCGAGAACGGCCACGAGCCGATGCTCGGCCGTGGCAACCAGAACGTCTTCGAGGACAGCGTGGCCCCCGTGCACGAGGCCGGTCAGACGCTGCTGTGGGAGACCAGCCACCAGATCGACGCCGACCTGCGCCTGGACGCGGCCCCCGGGCACACCCCCGGCTCCTCCGTGCTGACCCTGGCCTCCGGAACGGACCGGGCCGTGTTCGTCGGCGACCTGCTGCACAACCCGGTGCAGATCCTCGAACCGGACGCCAACAGCTGCTTCTGCGAGGACCCCGCGGGCGCCCGCGCCACCCGCCGCGAGGTCCTGGGCAGGGCGGTCGACGACAACGCACTCGTGATCCCCGCGCACCTGGGCGGCCACGGCGCCGCCGAGGTGGTGCGCGACGGGAACAAGTTCGCCATCAAGGGCTGGGCCCCCTTCACCCCGTACACCGAGCAGGGCTGAGGCCAGCGGAAGGGCATGCCTGTGAACCACCACCACGACCCCGTCGTGACCACCGCGCAGGGAGCGGTTCGCGGCCGACGCCAGAACGGCGCCACCGCCTTCCTGAACATCCCGTACGCCGCCCCACCCCTCGGCGCCGACCGGTTCGCGCCGCCGCGGCCGCACGAGCCCTGGGACGGCGTACGGGACGCCACCGTGCCGGGGCCCAACGCGCCACAGGCCGAACGCGGGCTCGGCAGCGTGGACATGTCCCCCTACTTCGGCGACGGTTGGAGCCGCGGAGACGACTACCTCACCGTCAGTGTCTGGACGCCGGAGACCGAAGCCGAAGGCCTGCCCGTCATGGTGTTCGTCCACGGCGGGGGGTTCGTCGCCGGTTCGACACGCTCCGCCATGTACGACGGCAGCGGTTTCGCCCGTGACGGCGTCGTCCTCGTCACCCTGAACTACCGGCTCGGCATCGCCGGGTTCCTCGACATCCCCGGAGCGCCCGCCAACCGCGGCCTGCTCGATGTCGTCGCCGCGCTGCGCTGGGTCCGCGAGAACGCCGCCGCCTTCGGCGGTGACCCGCGCGAGGTCACCCTCTTCGGCCAGTCGGCCGGAGCGACCATCGTCGGCGCCGTCCTCGCCGCCCCCGAGGCCACGGGCCTCTTCCGGCGGGCGATCGTCCAGAGCGGCAGCGGACTGGGGGCGTTCACGACCGAGCAGGCCGCCCGCGTCACCGAGGCCGCGGCCGAACTGCTGCGGGTCCAGCCCCATGTCGACGCCTTCGCGCAGATCCCCGACGACCGCCTGGTCGAGACCGCCTCCCGACTCCCGGGAATCGACCTGCGGACCCAGACCCGCCACGACCCGCTGATCGGGCTCAGCCCCTTCAGCCTGGTCCTCGATACGCAGCCCGCCGAATCCGTCGCCGCCGGGCTCAGCGCGGACGTCGACCTGCTCATCGGGACCAACACCGAGGAGGGCAACCTCTACCTGGCCTCCGTCGGCGACTACTCCACCTCGACCGCATCCGACGTCGACGCGGCCGCGGCGCGCTCGCACCCGGATCCGGCGCGGCTCGTCCAGACGTACCGGAGGGCACGCCCTCGGGCGTCCTTCGGCGAGCTGCGGTCCGCCATCATGGGCGACGCGCTGTTCGGAGCGGGCAGCTGGGCCCTGGCCAGCGCCCATGCCCCCCACCCCGCGTCCGCCACCTTCGGCTACGAGTTCGCGTGGCGCTCCGACGCCCTGGACGGAGAGCTCGGCGCCGCCCACGCGGTTGAGCTCCCCTTCGTCTTCGACCTCGCGCACCTGCCGCGGTTGCACGGACCAGGAGGTCTGCTGGGCCGCGGCGAGCCCCCCGCGGACCTGGCCGCCCGCGTTCACGGGACCTGGATCCGGTTCGCCAGGACCGGCGACCCCGGCTGGACCCCCTACGACGACGGGCGCCGGGCCACGATGCGCATCGACACCGAGTGGACCCAGGTCGACGACCCCAGGGGCCGGGAACGGCGGGCCTGGAGGACTCCGTGATGTTCCGGCCGGAAGGGGGAGGACCGGCCCCTGTGCCGAGCCTGTTCGTCAGGGTGCTCGTTCGAGCCTGCGGAGATGCGTACGGACAGGGTGGTCGGCGCTGACAGGGCTGGTGCCGTCGTCGGCCAGGGTGAACAGTGGCGGGGCGACGCCGTAGGCCTTCGCCTTCGTCCCGCTACGGGCGCGGTGCGGGCTCGGAGACCGTGAGGCGGAGCTGGAGGCGGGTGAGCTTGTCGTGGGCGAGGGTGCCCGGTTGCGCGCTGAGCATGACCACGCGCAGGTCGGCGCCCGGCACGGCGAGGGTCTGGCAGTCGAGGTCGAGCACGCCGAGTTCGTCGTGGTCCACGCGCTTGCGCAGCGTCGCACGCGGCCGGACGTCGTGCTGCCGCCACCGCGCCGCGAACCCGGGGTTTCGCTCGGCGAACTCATCGACCAACCGCCGCAGCGCGGAGTCGTGCGGGCGGCGGGCCAGCGCCTCGCGCGTCTGGGCCGCCGCCTGCGCCTCGAACCCGCCCGCCGCCTCCGGAGGCGCCGAGCACACCGCCGCGCCCAGGCGCATGGACAGCCGCAGGACGTTGCGCTCGGCCGGGGGCAGCGCGGCGAAGTCCGTGATCAGCGCTGCCGCCAGGTCGTTCCAGGCCAGGATGTCATGGCGGGCGTCGCAGACGTAGGCGGCGACCGGGCCGAGCCGCTCCAGCAGGGCGAGCACCCCCGCAGGGACCTGTTCGGCCGGGCCGGGCCGCGTTGGCGGCGCGTGCCCGGCGAGCCGGGACAGGTGCGCCCGCTCCGCCTCCGACAGCTCCAGTGACCGCCCGATCGCCTCGATCACCTGCGGTGACGGGCGCGGCGCCCGGGCCTGCTCCAGCCGCTCGTAGTAGTTCACCGAGACCCCGGCGAGGTCGGCGACCTCCTCGCGCCGCAGCCCCGGGGTGCGCCGCGCCCGTCCGCCCGCGACCTCGGGAAGGCCGACGTCGGCCGGGCGCAGGGCCTCGCGGCGGGCGCGCAGGAATCCGCCGAGTTCTCGCTTGTCCACGCCCCCAGCCTGCCATGCGCGCGGGCGGCGAGCCACGGACCGCCGGTCCGGGGACAACGCGGCCGTTCCCCCGCGCGGCACGCCCCGCCAGTGTGGCGGAGGACGGAGCAGGCAACGCAGACCGAACAACGGAGGCGGAGATGGACCGATCACCCGAAGGCGCCGCAGGCACGACGATCCTCGTCACCGGCGGCACCGGCAACACCGGCCGCCCCCTCACCGAGACGCTGCGGGCCCGTGGCGCGCACGTGCGCGTGGCCAGCCGCAGGCCGGGACCCGACGGCGTGCCCTTCGACTGGGCGGACCCGACAACGCACGCCCGGGCGCTCGCCGGGGCGCAGGCCCTGTACCTGGTGCCGCCGCTGATGACCCTGGACCCCATGCCGATGGCCGGGCCGTTCCTGGGGGCCGCGCGGGCCGCCGGGGTGCGGCGCGTGGTGCTGCTCGGCTCGCTGGCGCAACTGCCCGGGGCCCCGGGCGTCGCGGAGCTGGGGGAGGCCGTGCGGTCGTTCCCGGAGTGGGCGGTGCTGCGGCCGTCGGGGTTCATGCAGAACTTCACCGGGGCGCACCCGGTGGCGGCGGGCATCCGCGAGCGCGGCGAGATCCGCTCGGCGACCGGTGAGGGGCGGCTGGGCTGGATCGACGCCGCCGACATCGCGGCCGTCGCGGCGGAGGTGCTGTCGGCGCCGGGGCCGGTGGCTGACGAGCACGTGCTCACCGGTCCGGAGTCGCTCGGGTACACGGAGGCGGCGGCGATCATCGCCGAGGCCACCGGCCGACCGGTGCGCCACACGCTGACTCCGGCGGCCGAGCTGGTCCGGCGCAACCTGGACGCGGGTATGCCCGAGCCCTTCGCCGCGGCGCTGGTCGGGGTGGACGCCGACATCGCCAGGGGCAGCGAGGACCGCGTCACGGACACGGTCCACCGTCTGACCGGCCGCCCGCCCCGTACCTTCGCCGACTTCGTCCGCGCCCGCCGGGGGGAGTGGTCCGCGGGGTGAGGGGCCGGGCGGGTCCGTCGCGGGCCTGATCGGTGGTCGGCGGTGCGGGGCCGCCGTCCGTTCCCGGGCCCGGCCCGGCTCGGTCCGGACCCGGCACGCGGACCGGTGCCGCACCCTCAGGAGATCTACGACGGGCCGCCCGATGCGGGTATAGCGGCGGGGCAGCGCGGGCTGTTCGAGGCGGAGGGCGTCAGTCCCGCACGTACACGCCTGCCCGGGCCGCCTCCACTGCGGCCCGGGCGCAGCGGTCGGCGGTCTCCTCGTCCAAGGGGCCGCCGCTGGCCAAGAGGCGGTAGGCCCACTTCCAGCCCGACGGCGACCACGCCGCCGTCGCCGTCGACCAGCCCCCCTACGGCCGGATGCTGTCCGGTATCCGCGGTCTGCGCCTGGAGGTCACCCAGGTCGTGGCCAAGTTCAAGTACGACGACCACAAGCCCGTCGAGCACCGCACCGCCGTCGCCGACCGCCTCACCGAACGCGGCCGGGGCCTCGACGCCCCCGTCTCACAGCAGCAGCGCCGCCGCCTGGACCGCATTGGCCCCTGGAAGCCCTGACCCGCCACCGGAGGCCGCCGCGACGCCTACCGCGCCCATGCGCAAGCCGGGGTGATGGGCGCGTCCCGGAGGAGGGCGTGGGTGGGCCATGACGAGGACGGAAGCTCGGTCAGCCGGGACGGGGGAGGCGGCCGGGAGGCTTCCCGCCGTGCCGGTGCGCCCGCCCGGACGGCGGGCGTTCCCTCACACCTGCTCGATACCGCTCTCGATCGCCGCGTGGCCGGCCTCGGTCAGACCGTCGAAGGACACGACCGCGTCCCTGCCGATGGTCTCCGTCTCCCCGTCCTCATCGGAGTAGGACACACCAGCGAGGTAGCCCTTGCCGTCCAGATGGCTCAGCGTCGTCTGCACCGCGCTCGTGGACCAGCCCGTCTCCCGGGCGAGGTCGCCCACGTGCACCGGAAGACCGCTCTTGTGGACCTCGACGCGCCGCGCGGCCAGAAGGAGTCGTTGTGCGTCATCTCGGAAGGTCACAACGCTCATACTCCCATACCCCGCCTTCTTCCCGGCCGGGAGGCCGGGCCTCTCCCGGGAGCCGGGCCGCTCCTGCCCACGGACCAGGCCCGCGCGGACAGGGGAGCGCCCCGCGCCCGTCCTCGCGGGGCGGGGCGGGAGGGTCATCGGCCCGACCGGGCGGAAAGCCGTGGCGAGAGCATGCGTCCGACCGCGCGCAGCAGGGCCCGGAACTCGGCCCCGTTCGGGCGGACGCCCAGGCCCGCGTACATGAGCGCGTTCCCGTACTCGGCCATGAGAACGCCCCGGCCGTTCTCGATGTCGAACCGTGTCACATAGGTGTTGCGGTAGGGCTGGCCCGTGCGTGCGACGACCATGTCGCCGACGCCGTGGAAGAAGAGCCCGCTGCCATCCGGTGAGACGCGCCATGCGTGGTCGCGCCACAGCAGCGGGGTGGACTTGTCGAACAGCGCGCTCGTGTAGGCGAGAACCTCGCTCCTGCCCTCCACGTCCGCGACGCAGAGGCCACGCCTGCGACCCGGAGCAGAGGGGGAGGTCAGCGTTGCGAGATCCGCGGTCAAACAGATGCACCATCCGACCCGCGAGGCTCCGGCCCCTGCCCGGTTCCATACCGCCTGTGGCCGCAGGCCTGGTCCTGGTGCTGTTGTTCGAGCTCGGGCTGGGCGCTGCCCTGCACCAGCCGACGGAGCACACGGTCGCCGATGCTGTCCCGGACACACCCGCCCCGGTGCCGAGCGATGTCAGCGAGGTCGGTTGGGAGTGGGAGGCGCCGCAGGGCGTGTCCGTGCGGGGCGTGGAACCCGGGCCGTTCGGTCCGCTCCTGGTGCTTGAGGACGGTGTCGTCGCCCTGGACGGCTCCTCCGGCGAGGTGTTGTGGAGCTACCGGCATCCTTACAACAGTCGGGTGCGGGGGGGGGCCTGGCGCGTCAGGATTCCCTCCGTTGCCTGCTCACCCTCGGATGGTGTGTGACAGGGCTGTCCCGGGGGTTGTAGGTGTCTGGAACCGAGGATCTGGCGCCCAGAGGAGCCGGGCCGCTGGCCTGGGGTTTCCTCGTGCTCGGGGCCGGTACCCGGTCGGGTCAAAGGCCCTTGGGCGGGTCACCCTTCAGGTAGCTCGCCCTGCCAACGTTGCGGAATCTGCTTACCGGCGTGAGCGTTTGCCGATTCTCTCTGCTTCTGCGGGGTCAAGTTCATGGCGCCTGATCGGTTTCGCCCGCCTAACCGACCTGAGCGGGATCACCGATTCTGAGGTGCGCGGTGCCTGAGAGCGTGGGGTGATGAGCCTGGGGAGGTCGTCGCTCACGGTCGCGGGTACCACCAGACCGATGGACGGATGTGGAGGAGCCCTGCAGAGGATTCCTCAGAGTCCCTACCTGCGCTTTCCCTTAGTGAACGTATCGAGGAAGGGGACCTGGGTGAGCGTTTCGCGGTGCCTGAGAACGGAGATGATGTGGTCCGCCTTGGCACCGACCATGTCCAGGAGTTGCTCGACTTCGAAGAGGTGAGAATCCGGGTCGTCGGGTACCGTTGCACCACCCCTGTGCTCGGAGGCCGCGATCCTTTTCGCGATGCCGGAGGCATCGCTGAGTATCGCGGCGGACTCCGCGACACGCTCCTCGGCCATGAGGATGGCGCTGATGTTGAGGCAAGTCGTGAGCTCACGCCGCTGGTTTCCGAGTGACTGGTAGATTCCCCGTGCCGTGGAGAAGGCATCGACGGCTTCGGTCAGGCGTCCCATACGGTGTAGAACGGTGCCGAGTCTGAGGAGGGAGTCGGCTTCCCCATCCGGATCGCCGTGCGTGTGGCAGATGCCGCGGGCGTTGCCGTGTGCCTGCCCGGCCGCTGCGAGATCGGAGATCTCGGCGAGGGCACCGCCGAGGTGGTTCCAGGCCGCCGCCTCCCCTCGCGGATCCTTCAGTGAGCGATAGACGTCCAGCGCACGTCGGTAGGCGGTCGACGCGATGGCTCCGCCGTCGCGTTGCTGGAGCGCGATGCCCAAATTCAGTTCTGCTGCCGCCTCTCCACGTCGGTCGCCCAGATGCCGGTAGGCGTCTCGCGCCTGGGTGAGCGAGGTTGCCGCTTCTTCGAAACGACCGGACTGAACGAGCGTGAGTCCAAGGTTGTTCAAGGCGTCGGCTTCACCGTGATGGTCCGCCATCCCCTGACACAGGTCCCTCGCATGGGAGGACACGGTGATCGCCTCGTCAGGGCGGTTTGCTTGGCGGAGTGCGTTGCCGAGATTGTTGCAGGCCGCTGCTTCCCCGCGGTGGTCACCCAGTCGCCGATAGGTTTCCCGTGCTCGCGAGTGCGCCGCTATCGCCTCGTCGAAGCGCCGTAGCCGTTGCAGGGTGTTGCCGAGGTTGTTGGACGCGGTTGCCTCGCCACGGTGGTCGTTCAGTTGCCGGTAGGCCTTCTGGGCCCGTGAATGCGCGGCTGTCGCTTCGTCTAGGCGTTGCAGCTCCTGGAAAGTGTTGCCGAGGTTGTTCCACGCAACAGCCTCACCGAGGCGGTTGCCCTGCTCACGGTAGGCGTGACGAGCCTGTGTGAGCGGTTCGATCGCTTCTTCGAAACGATGAGACTGGCGCAGGGCGATTCCGAGATTGTTGAGGGCGTGGGCCTCGTTGGCTTCGCCCATACCCTCGCGCGTGGTCTCGCACGCGATCGAACTGACGGTGACAGCGTCATCGACGAGTCGGCGTACCTGTAGATACTCGGCCAGGTGAAGCGACAGGTGGGTCGCGGTGTCGGGGTGGGAATGGCGGGTCTGGGCCACCACCGAGACGAGGTTGGCCCGCTCGGCGTCGAGCCAGGAGAGCGCGGCCTCTCGTCCACTGAACTCGTGGGATTCGACATTCCCCGGCAGAACGCTCAGATGACGGTCGGCCTCTTCGGTCAGGCGTTGGTAGAAACCGAATAGCCGCCGCTCGGCGGCGGCGTCCGCCTCAGCCATGTTCGGGCTGGCGTGCGCGCGCTCCTGACGCCGCTCGGTTGCGTAGTCGCGTACGAGGTCGTGGAAGGACCACCGGCCTTTCTGGTCGGAGGCTCCCCTGCCGATGAGGTGTGCGGACGCGAGCCTGCGCAGGCTCTCCCTCGCCTCGTGTTCCTCATAGCCCGTGAGGACGGCCGCAGCCGTGGTGGACATATCCGGGCCGGGGCTGAGCGAGAGCCGCTGGAAGACCTCCCGTTCGCGGAGGGCCAGCCGATGGAAGGAGACGTCGAACACGGGTCGTATGGCTCGCTGTCCGTCGTCCAGTGCGCCGAGCCGGCTCCGCACGGCGGTCAGCGCGGTCCGGAGCGCCTCGGCCAGTTCGGTGACCTCCTTGTCCGGATCCCTGCGGAGGAGCGCGGCGGCGATTTGTAGCGCCAGCGGGAGCGCGCCGCACAGTTCGACCACATCGCGTGCAGCGGCGATCGCGTTGGTGATTCGGTCATCAGCCGAGTCGTGGATGCGCAGTGCGGAGTCGAGCAGCCTGGTTCCGTCGTCCAGGGACAGCACACGAAGATCGATGTTCCGTGCTGGAAGCGTGTGAAGGGTTTCTCTGGAGGTCACCAGCATCCGGTGTGGTGAGCTTCCAGGCAGTAGCGGGGTGATCTCCTGGGATGAGGAGACGTTGTCCGCCACGACCAGGACCGGTGCTCCGGTCTCACCCATGATCGCGTTCAGGCGCGACCGGTAGAGGGCCGCGCGTTCGGTCATGGTTGGTGGAATATCGGTGTCACGGACACCAAGGGCCCGGAGCATCGCGTCCAGTGCCTGGGCCGCCTGGACGGGGCGTTCGTTGTATCCGCACAGATCGATGAATATCGCCGAGCTGAACAGGCCACGGGTATAGGCGTCGTGAGCTGCGATTAGGGCGAGCGCCGTCTTTCCTATTCCCCCCATTCCGGAGACACTGCACGTGGTGAGATCACCAAGGGGTGAAGTCCTTCCAGGATCCAGGAAGGTCCGCAGTGTGGCTAGTTCCGCCTCACGACCGGTGAAACCCGGGGGTGCGGGCGGCAGGGACGAGCGGGCCGTCGCCGCATCAGAGGTGTGGCCATGACGGTGGATCTGCTGGTGGATAGTGCCGAAGTTCTCGCGGAGTTGGAACACCTGTCCGTCGTTGTTGTCCCGGAGCGTGTTGTGCGTCCCGCTGCTCTCCTGCCACTTTGCCTGTTTCCGTGAAGCCGTTGGAGGGGTGTGCAGCATCGGCTGAGTGGCCGGTCCGGTTGTCTCCAGGACGTCAGGGACTTCTAATTCTGGATCGCGGCCGCGTGACGGTAGGGAAACCAGGTCATCAGGAAGAAGATCCTGACAGCCGTGAAGCACCGATTTCTGCGGTTCCAGTTCGGCATTAGTCAGATTCCGGTACCATTCCCTCAGTTCTGCTCCAAATGAGACCTGCTTCTCACCTGGCATGCTCTCCATGAAGAGGACGATCCGAATCTTCCAGTCCAGCTTGATGTCGAACCGCAGCTGTTCTGGAAGCTCGCTGGCTGCGATCTGTTTGGTGAGATCATCGAGCTCCTGCTGGACCTGACGTTCACTGGCGAGACCGTGCCGTGCGAGAACGCGGGCGAGGTCAACGCTCAGGCCTTTCCACATCGGCGAACCAGCTGATTCTGCCAGAGCTTCCGCCGCGGCTGCCACGGCCTCTTCCAGGTCTCGTTCGAGCACTCGTCCCTCCACTGCGATTCCACAGTTGCTGGATGTAACATTCAACCACTATGAAGTCCCGTCCCTTAGGGAGACTGCGGATCAGGTCAGCGCTGCCCTGCCCCAGACAGGGGAGTGGGACTGATCGGCCTGCTTGCCGATGACGGTGCCGTCGACAGTGCAGCCGTGGAAGTGGACGTGGCCCCCGCCATAGGAGGCCTTCTCCCTCCGTATGTCCCGATCCTGGATGACGGTGCTCCCGAAGACGTCCCCGTTGACGGAGCATCCATCGGCTCCTGGCGGCGTCCGATGGCACTGCGTGAGGCCCGCGGAGACCGCTTGTCCGCTTCAGGGAGCGGGTCTGGAGCGCCCGGTCCGGGTCTACCCCAGGCGCGGGACCCAGCCCTCGGGGCGGCCGTTTCCGGCGGCTTTGGCCGCGGCCTCGGAGTCCTTGACCAGGCCGGTCGCCCGGGCCACTGCCAGAGCGGGGGCTACCTCGAACTCGCCCCTCCGACGCCTCGCGTACCGCGAGTCCTGGCGGGCCGCGAAGGTCAGGGCCGCGTCCAGGACCTCGCGCCACCCCTCCTCCGTTCCGGTGCCGCTCTCGGCCAGTTCCAGGACGCGGTGCACGAGAAGGCTCCGTTCCACTCCTCTGTGGAAGGCCACAGGTCGAGGAACTTCAGGACCCTCTCGGTCGCCTTCTCCGCGGTGGACAGGTGGGGCAGCAGCAGTCCCAGACCGTCGTCGATGAGGTCGTGCTACTCGGACCGCTGGTGCGTCTTCCACGCTCGATGGAGTTCACGCCGACGCTCGTACTCCCTCTTCGCGCGGTGCTGCGGATCGGTTTCGGGGGTCAGGGACGCCGGGCCCATGACGTGCAGGAGCGCGTAGTTGATGCGGAACCCCGTCCTATAGAGCAAGGAGAACGAGTCCTTCCCACGCGGCTTGTCCATGGCCGTCCACCTCACTGTTCCCGGGGCCGCGGACGCACGCCGCGAGAGTGCAACAAAGCAGGGAATCCATCGCCGTGAAAACCGCGACCTTCCCTGCTCAGCAGCGTATCCGCCCGGTTTTCGCCGTCCCGGTCGGCCCGCCCCACACGAGCACGGTCTCCGAACGGCTTCGCGGTCCCCGGCGCCGCGGTATCCGGTTCGGAGAGGGCCAGGACCTGTCGGCCCGCCCGTTCGTCCGAGCCGGTGCCGGGGACGTCGTCAGGACCTGTCGGCCTGTGGTTCTCCTCGCCAACGAGTCGGTGACGCCGGGCCGGGCTCACCACGAGGTGGCGGGCCCGACCCGCGCAGGACTCACCCCGAAAGACCGGAGATCTTCCCGTAGCCGAGCGCACTCCAGAAGTCGCCGCGCACGTAGCGCTGCTCGGGCTCAGGATCGAAGTCCCAACGGCGCACCCGGCCGTTCCGCAGTGCTTCGGCGACGAGGCGGCGGTTCGCCTGGCTCGCGAGCACATCGGACTCCATGCCGGGGATGTCGTACTGCGCTTCGAGCACTGCCCGCATCTCCCGAGCGGTCTCCTCGTACCCGCGCTCCGCGGCGCGGTTGCGCAGCTCGTCCGGGTCGACCGAGAGATCGAAGAGCTGTTCCGGGTCGCCGGGGCACAGCACGTATTTCAGGTGCCCCCGCACCAGCGTCAGCTGGGGCCGCAGCGTGCCCTCCGCGAGGTACTCGATCACGATGTCGCGGTCCTCGGGGTTCGTCTCGCCCGCGCGCTCCCGACGCGCGGTCTCGAACAACGACCGCCCGTCCTGGTCACCCGCCCCAGGAGCCCCGGAGAGCTCCAGCAGGGTGGGCATCAGATCGAGCAGGCAGACCGTGTTGGCGAAGCGGCCCCTCGGCACCAGGTGTTCGGGACCGTGCACGATCATCGGTACCCGCGAGGACTGCTCGTACGGTGACATCTTGTACCAGAGGCCCTTCTCACCCAGCATGTCACCGTGGTCGCTCGTGACGATGATGACGGTGTCGTCGGCGAGACCGAGCTCCTCGACGCGCCCGCGAATACGGCCGACGTGGTCATCGATGTAGCTCACCGCGGCGTAGTACGCACGGCGGGCCCTGCGTACCTCGTCGATGCCGGGCTCCCGTTGGTCGAACCCGCTCATCGACCGGAGACGGTGGCTGTGCGGGTCCTGCTCGGGATCGGGAACCTCGGGATGGGCCGGATCAGGGATCTCGCCGTCGGCGAACCGGTCCCAGTGCTCGCGCGGCGGCTCGTACGGATCATGCGGGTGAATGAACGAGGTGACCATCAGGAAGGGCAGGTTCTCCCCCGCGGCCTGGTTGGCGCGGACCCTGTCGTTGAGATGGCGAAGGGTTCGGAACCCGACCTCGTCGTCGAAGTCCTGCTGCACCGTGGCCTTCGAGAAACCGGCGGTGAACACGGCATCGGCGTCGTGGTACCACTGGAGCCGGTCCTCCAACGATCGGTTCCAGTCGGGCACCATGTCGAGATCGGCCGGGTAGACGTCCGTGGTCAGCCTCTCCTCGAAACCGTGCCGCTGATCCGGTCCGATGAAGTGCATCCTGCCGATCAGAGCCGTGTGGTATCCGCTCGCCCGCAGCCGGTGGGCGAAGGTCGGCTCGGAGGCCGCGAAATCGTCTCCGTTGTCGTAGCAACCGATCGCCGAGGGCATGCGGCCGGTCATCATCGACGCACGCGAAGGCGCGCACAACGGAGTGTTACAGTACGCGCGGTCGAACACCATCCCCTCGTCAGCGAGAGCATCGATGTTCGGGGTCTTCGCCGCCTGGTCCCCGTACGCGCCGAGAGCCTGGGCCGCCATCTGGTCGGCCTGGACGACGATGATGTTCGGTCGGTTCTGAGACATGACTGTTCCTTTCCGTGAGCCGGAACGAGGGGTTCGAATGAGCTGCTGCGGTCCCAGACGCGAGACGGCCAGCCGACGGCCGAGGGGCCCGGAAGCCGCCGACGGGAAGGTGCTGGAGCGCCTTGCCTCCGCCGCGGAAGGCGAACTGCGGATGATCGGCCTCGCGGGAGGCGCGTTCCTCATGGGCAGCACGGACCGGTTCGCCTACCCGGAAGACGGAGAGGGCCCCGTTCGGCAGGAACGGGTGGAACCGTTCGCCGTCGCGCCGACGACTGTGACGGTGGCCGAGTTCGCCGCCTTCGTGCTCGACACCGGGTACCGCACCGATGCCGAGAGGCTGGGCGACTCCCTCGTGTTCCGGGGGCTGCTGCCTGAGAGGCTGCGCGACAGTTCCCCCGTGGCCGCACGGACGCCGTGGTGGCGTCAGGTCGAGGGCGCCTGCTGGCACCGGCCCGAAGGCCCCGGATCCTCGGTGGAGTCCCGCAGCGGACACCCGGTCACCCATGTGTCGCAGCGGGACGCCGCGGCCTACGCCGCGTGGGTCGGTGCCCGGCTTCCGTCGGAGGCCGAGTGGGAGTTCGCGTCGCGCGGCGGGCTCCAGCAGCAGCCCTTTCCCTGGGGCGCCGTACGAGAACCCGACGGGGTGCCCCGCATGAACACGTTCCCCGGTGATTTCCCGAACGGGCCGACCGGTCCGGTCGGCACCGTGCCCGCTGCGTCGTTCGAACCCAACGCCTACGGTCTGTACAACACCACGGGCAATGTCTGGGAGTGGACCAGCGGCGTCTTCGGCCGGACCGATGGACGACCCGTGCTGCGGGGCGGTTCCTACATGTGCCACGCGTCGTACTGCCGCCGGTACCGCACCTCGGCGCGCACCGCGGTGACCGCGGACACGACCCTCGGCCACACAGGTTTCCGCCTGGCCCTCGACACCGGCTGAGCGGCGGGGGCGGGGGGCGGTGGAGTCAGCGTCCCTCATGGTCGGTCCCGGTCTCCGACGCCTCGCCACGAGATTCCCCCTGTGTCACCGTGGGCCCTTCGGAGGTGGTCTCCGCGGTCTCACCCGTGGTCGCGTCGTAGCCGTCAGCCCACTCCCCGGTCTCGAAGTCGTAGCCGACCGGCTCGCCTTCCTCGTTGGTGCGCTGGTACCACTCGGTGTAGCTCTCGTCGGTGGAGTCGATACCCGCCCCGGCACCGTCCCCGGGCCGTGATTTCACGACCTGCAGGGAGAAGTCGTCGCCGTACCGGTCCACTCCCTCGGTCACGGCGTTGTCGATCGCCGTGTCGACATAGCGCATGCGCAGGGCGAGGGGATCGGTGCGCAGTTCCTTGAACCACGCGATGATGGCGGCGACCAGCACGAGTGCGAAAGGCACCGCGGTGACGATCACGAGCTGTTGCAGGCCTTCCAGTGCCATCGCATCGCCGAGAAGCAGCATCACGATCGCGATTCCCGACATGACCAGGCCCCAGAAGATGACCACCCAGAGTCGGGGGTTCTGGTCCCCCTGCGTGGTGAGCATGCCCATCACGACCGACGCGGAGTCGGCGGCGGTGATGAAGAAGATCGCGAGCACCAGGATCACGACGAAGGGCAGCCATTCGACATAGGGCAGGTTGTCGATGAGGGCGAAGAGCACCTCGGGCGCGGGCATGCCCTCGGTGAATCCGGACGCGCCTTCCCGGTACATCCAGATGGAGGTGCCGCCCATCACTCCGTAGGCGACGAAGAGCAGTGAGGACGGGATGATGATCGTGCCGAGGACGAACTGGCGAATGGTGCGACCGCGGGAGATGCGCGCGAGGAAGATGCCCACGAAGGGCGACCAGGAGATCCACCACGCCCAGTAGTAGACGGTCCACAGCGACTGGAACTCCTGTGTGTCCTCACCCCACGAGAGCGATCTGCCCATCATGTCGAACATGGTGCCGAGGTACTCCATGACCGCGGAGGGGAGCAGGTTCACGAGGAACAGTGTGGGGCCGAGGAAGAGGACGATCGCGACCATGCCGATCGTGAGCACGATGTTCGTGTTCGACAGGTAGCGGATGCCACGCGCGACGCCCGAGATGGCCGAGACGACGAAGGCGATGGTCAGGACCGCGATGATGACGACCAGGGTGTTGTTCGTGAGCTCCCCGGCGCCCGACACGATGCTGACACCGGAGCCGATCTGCATCGCCGCGATACCGAGAGCGGCGGCGGTGCCGAAGAGCGTCGCGATGATCGCGAAGATGTCGACGAGCTTTCCGGCGAAACCCTCGGTGAGCCGTCGGCCGAACAGGGCGCGGAAGATCGAGGACATGAGCAGGGAGCGACCACGGCGGTATGCGGCGTAGGCGACGGCCCCGCCGACCAGCGCGTAGATGGCCCACGCGTGGAAGCCCCAGTGGTAGTACATCTGGGCAAGAGCCGTGTGCAGGGCCTCGACCGACTCCGGCTCGCTGGTCAGCGGGGGCGGTGAGATGAAGTAGCCGAGCGGCTCCGAGGGCCCCCAGAACAGGACCGCCACACCCAGTCCGGCGGCGAACAGCATGGCCGTCCAGGAGAACGTGCTGAACTCGGGCCGCTCGCCGTCCTTGCCCAGCGGGATCCTCCCGTAGGGCGAGAGCGCTATGCCCATGGTGGCGACGAGCACGACGATGGCCACGACGTTGAACATCCAGCCGAGGTTGTCGGTCGACCAGTAGAAGGCTGTCTCAGCGACCGCGGCGACGTTTCCCGGGGACCAGATGCCCCAGATGACGAAAGCGACCGTCAGCGATCCGGCGATCGCGAAAACGAGCCAGTCGACCTGGTAGCGGCGGCGCTGGTCGTCGATCGAGATGCCTGGGACAAGGACCGGGTGTGTGTCGTGGGGATACGTGGGGTGCTGGTAGTCCAGGCTTCCGAGCGCGGTGTGACTCGTCCGGTTCTGCGGCCCCGGGACCTGGTCCCTGTCCTCGGCTTCCTCGCGTTCTTTTCCGCGGTGGACCGGTCGGTCTTTGTCTTTGTGCGGGTTTTCGGACATGGAGAACACAGCCTCGTAAATATTCAAACAGGGGTGCGCATCGGGCCTGAGGGGAAAGAGCGCACACCAGGAAGGTTGGTGAAATAGATCGAAAAAAGCGGTCATGTCGCCTGGCCCCAGCGGGAGTGGCGGCCATTACCGCGGGGGTGTGCTACGGCAGGTTGTGCGCGTATCTCCGCACTCGTGTTGATGCAGGGAAGCTTCGGTCACTGCTTCTGGCGATACCGATTCGATGTCCCGGAGGGTGCCCGGTCACGGTTCCCTGTCCCGCCAGCCGATCGCCGTGCCCGCCCATGAGTCGTTCTCGCGGCCGACTGTGCCGGTCGGGGTGGGGGAGGCGGCCAGGTCACGAGGTACGGCTCGAACCGTAGGGGGTCCCGTGAGCCCGATCCTGGGCTGGCGTTGCACCAACAATGCGAATTCCGACATAAATAGTTATACTAACTGCGCTGTAGGCATTTGTCAACCGGAAGGGTGGGGATTTGATGTGGCGATTGGCCTGTGCGTCCGTTTTGGGGATTCGTGGAACTGCTGTGCTCGCCGCTCTGGGGTTTCTTTCCCCCGGTTTCTCCTGTTGGAGAATTCCTTGCCAGGGCCGGGGGTGTGCGCGCTCCTTTTGGGGCGCCGTGGCAAGAACAATCGTCGGTTGTCTTCTCTGTCTGGTGGGGGGAGTGGTCGAAGGACGAACCCGGCCTCGCCACGGGAACCCGGGCCTCCTACACCGGGCGCATCCGCGCGTACCTCTTTCCACACCTGGGCCGACTCCGGCTGGACAAGCTCCAGGCCCGGCCGCGTCGAGGCCGTGTCCGCGGCCGCCGAGGAGGCCAGCCGAGGAGACCAACAGCCATCCCGAAGAGCGCGGCCGGGCAACGCACCATCACCCTGGGCACGGACACCATCAAGGTGGTGCGGGCCTGGAAACGGTTCCGGGACGAGGCCCGTCCCAAGGCCGGTACGGGTCGGGTGGACAGCGGCCTGGCCCTCACCCGGGGCGACGGTGCGGCGGGAAGCGTGCGGGCGCCTCAGCGCGCCGAGAGGGGCGTCAGTCTCTGGGCGGAACGGCGTGGTCGCATCCCAGTTCCCGAAGGGCGGTACGCAGCTGCTCGGCCGAGCGGTCGAGGACGCTGTGGTCCTTCTCCGTCTCTACGCCGCTGACGTCGAAGTCGGACATGTCCCAGACGGGGGCCACGTGGACGTGCAGGTGCGCAACCTCGAAGCCCGCGACGAGCAGCCCGGCTCGGGGTGCGTTCCACGCGGTGCGAACGCCCTGGCCGATGGCCTGGGCCACTTCCATGCACCTGGTCAGGAGAGCGGGGTCGGCATCGGTCCAGTGGTCGACCTCTGCTCGGGGGACGACCAGGGTGTGACCTGGCCGGATCGGGGCGATGGACAGGAAGGCCACGACCTCGGGGTCCTTCCACACGAAGTGCCCGGGGAGGTCGCCGGCGATGATCTTGGAGAAAAGGGTCGGCAAGGGCGGGAGGCCTTTCCAGTGCATGTGGGGTCAGGTGGTTCCTGACGGTTCGGAGGTCGGGATCCGGTGGGGTGTCCGGAATCGGCGGAGGGCCCACCACGGACAGACACCGAAGTCCGTCGTGGCTCGTATCTCCCCGGTGTGGCCGTGCGGGACAGGAACCCCTGCGACCGATCGGGTCGAACAGGTCCGGCCCCGCAGGGCCGAGGGAACGGCCTGGGGACGGAGGAAGCGCCTGGGTCCGTGGCGGGGGTCCGCGACGGTGCGTCGCCACCACGGCTCGGTCACTCCTCGCCCCCGGTCAAGAGCATAGTGACCGATGCGGTCTGGAGGGCGTGCGGTACGCGGGGGCGGACGGCGCGCGTCGGGGCGCCGGTGGGCGCGTCCGGCCACACGGACCCGGGGCCGCGGGGGTCACGGGCCGACCCTTGCCTGACACGGAAACCGGGGAGACTGCCGGCGGCCGGTGCGCCAAGATCTGAGAATGGAGATGTCCGATGTTACTCGTGCGATGGCGGCCGCGACTTCGGTCGCCGCATCGCTCGGCCTGCCGACCAGCGGAGCGATCGTGCTCCACAACTCGAACAAGCTGGCACTGCGCCTGACGCCATGCGACGTCTTCGCCCGGGTCGCCCCGGTGGGACAAGAGGTGGCACAGTTCGAAGTCGAGCTCGCTCAGCGGCTCGCCGAGGTCGGAGGCCCGGTGTGTCCTCTGGAGCCTCGGGCGGACCCGCGTGTGTACACACGCGATGGCTTCGCGGTGACGCTGTGGACCTACTACGAGCCCGTGACACCTCACGCCTCACCAGCCGACTGCGCCAAGGCGCTGGAACTGCTGCACGCGGGCATGCGCAAGGTCGACGTGCCGAGCCCACGGTTCACGGACCGGGTCACGGAGGCGGAGGAGATCGTCGCCGACCCGGACCGCTCGCCGGAGCTGGCCGACGCGGAGCGCGTGTTCCTCAGCGGCAGACTGGCAGGCCTGCGCCGGGCGATCGAGGAGCGTGGTGCCGTGGAGCAGCTGCTCCACGGCGAGCCGCATCCGGGCAATGTGCTCAGCACGAAGAACGGTCCGTTGTTCATCGACCTTGAGACGTGCTGTCGTGGACCCGTCGAGTTCGACCTCGCCCATGTTCCCGAGGCGGTCTGCGAGCACTACCCGAACATCGACCAAGGGCTGCTGGACGAGTGCCGACAGCTCGTCCTCGCGATGGTCGCGGCGTGGCGTTGGGACCGTGGCGACGAGTTCCCGAACGGGAGGCTGTTCGGACAGGAACTCCTGCGCACGCTGCACGACGGCCCTCCTTGGCCGACACTCGACACGGTCAACAAGCGGCTGGGCGGCCTGCGGAAGTCGCCGAAGGCCACGTGAGAGCGGCAAGGAACCGAACGGCGGGGCTCCAAGGTCCTTCGGTCGGTGTCAGGGGCCTCGTTCTGTCATGAGCAGCGGGTTCGTCGAACGGTGTGGCCGCCTTCCCGACGGCGTCCGCGGTGCGAGCAGCGTGGCCGGGTAGTGGTCCATGATGGAGCCATGTCTGATGAGTCGGCAGGTGCTCCGCGAACGACCACTCATGTCAATGTGATGGCCGACGGGGTCACGAGAGGCTTCGTGTGGGAGGACGACGCCCGTATCGGGGTTCGCAACCTCGGGAGCGAGATCGTCATTGAGGCGAATGCCGCAGGGCTGCGTACTCTGGCCGGTCATCTGCTGACACTTGCCGAAGACGGAACACGGGACGGAACCCACCTGCACCTTGAGGAGTACAACGGTCTCGAAGAGGGCTCCGCGCATCTTGTTCTGGAGCGCTGTGACGAGGAGTAGACGTGTGCTGTACGCGCGTCAGAAAAGGTGCTTCTCCTGTGCCGGGACCATCCCCCGCCACCCGGCTGAGCGGTGGGTCTCGTGAACAGGGCTGTGGGGGCGGTCGGGATCGGTGAAGGCGCTTGAGGGACGCCTCTCGTCCTGCCGTAGGCTGAGGGTTCCGCCCCCGGGCGGCCACGGCCTGCAACACCGTTGGAGGAGAGGCGTCATGGCCACCGCACCCCCCGCCCGCACCACCGGTCTGCGTGACGAGATCGCCACCGCGCTCTCCATCGGACGCGAACTCGGCCCGGAGTTCGACACCGAGGTCGCCGACTCGCTGGCCGCGCGCATGGAATCGGAGACCGCACCGAAGCGCGAGGGGGAGCCTGAGCGCTCCGGCTCCGCCACGCGCAGCACACGGGCGCTCAGGGTCGCCGGATGGGGCGCGCTCGGTATCGCCACCGCCGCCTGGGCGGCCGAGTCCGCCCCCGAGGCACTGTCGCCGTGGGCGATCCTCGCCGTGGTCGCGGTCGTGCTGCACGTGGTGCGAACCTGGCGGTCCTGACCCTCCACCCGGTGTGGGTACCTCCCTTCGAAGAGATCTTGCCCGGGGCGTACGGAGCGGCCATGGATGTTCCGTGCGCCGAGGGTTGAGGCGGGCGCGCCTGACTCCCGATGCTGGGTGTCGCGTAGGACTGAACCTTCCGGTCAGTCCGCGGTCCCCACGCGGTTGGAGGAAGCGTGTCCCTGTTGACGAGGTCGCCGAAGGCCACCGCCACATGGACGTGGGTGGTTGAGCACGACGAGGGCTTGGACGCTCTGGAGGCGGGCTGTGCGACGGCGATGACGGTGGCAGAGGCCCTGCAGGAGCACGATCTGCTCTACCCCGACAGCGTCGATGTGGACTGGTTCCAGTACGCGTCCGGCCACACCGGCTTCCGATCCCGGGTTCTGCACTGCCGCGACCTCACAACCGCTGTCCTGGCGGACCGGGTTCGCGACTCGCGGCCGGCAGGCCGACCAGAAGCCCACCCGGGGACGCTGTTTCTCATCGGCCCCGGAAACTGGATCACGTCCGGCGGACGAAAGAGAGGCGAACCCGGGCTCGTCGGTGTTGCCGTTGACATCGCCGCCGAGGACACGATGGTCGAGGTGAGCGTCCACCACGACATCTGGGCGGAGAACGACTTCTTCGGTCGTCCCCATGCGGAGGTCCATGACGGCAACGCCCCCCGCCTGAACCAGGCCCTGAGAGGACTTGCGGCGGTGCTGGGGGGTGAGGCCGAGGCGGGCGAGCCCACCTACTTCGGTACGGCCGTCAACTACGGTGTGGTGGCGCCTCGTGGCGGGGCGTCCGATGGAGGACTCGACGTGACTGATCGTCTCTAGAACGAGGGTCGGCCCATGTCGCGTGCGATGAAGGCCGGGGAGTGCCTGAGCCCTCTCCCACGTATCCGGTCATCCCCAGGACTGCTGGGGGAGTGGTTCGAACAGCTCTCCTCCGCACCGGCTGCTCCTGGCCTCTGACCCGGATCAGCTACGCCGAGCACATCCACCGCTGTCCCCTTCCCCCTGGGTGTTGTCGTAGCGGTCCCCGATCGATCCCATCGAGGGCACCATCCCGGACTCCGGCCCCGTGGTCGGAGGGGACGGGCGGCTCTGTGTCGCACAGCACGGGGGAGTCGCCTTCGTCATTGTGTACATTTGTACTTGTACATCTGTACTGAATGAGGGGGAACACAGCATGTCGCTTCTGACCGTGGCCTTCACACCGTGCCGGGAGCGCGGGTGAGCGCGCGCAAGGACCCCGAGGGCCGCCGCCGCGCGATGGTCGAGGCCGCCGTGCAGGAGATGACCGAGCACGGCCTGGCCACCCTGACCCACCGGCGGGTCGCTGAACGCGCGCAGGTGCCGCTGGGGGCCACCACCTACTACTTCGCCACTTTGGACGACCTGCGTGTGGCCGCCCTGGAGTCCATCGCCGCGCAGAACGAGGAGGACCTCGCAGACATCGCGGAGGCCATCACCGCCTGCGGGGGAGCGCCGGAGGGCATCGCCGAGCAGTTGTGTCTCTACCTGGCCGACCGCGACCGGGTGCTGGCGGAGAACGTCCTGTACTTCGCGGGGGTGCACGAGCCCGACCTGAGACCGCTGTCCCGGCGGTGGGTCCACGGCATGACCGAGGTCCTGTCGGCCCACACCTCGCCGGCAGCGGCCCGGGCGACGGCGGTGTACATGGACGGCGCCGTCCTGTACGCCCTGCTCAACGACGCCCCCCTGGACCGGGCGGAGTTGCGTGCGGCGATCGCCGCACTGATGAACACCGCTTCGAAGGACACGATGTGAACACGTCGAACCCGCACACCGCCTCCACCGCGGGCCACCTGTCCGCGCGGCGCCGCTGGAGCGCGCTGGCCGTGCTCTCGGCCAGCCTGCTGGTGGTGGTCATGGACATGACCATCCTCAACGTGGCCCTGCCCGAGATGACCGCGGCGCTGGCGCCGACCTCCGCCCAGCAGTTGTGGATCGTGGACGTCTACGCCCTGGTCCTGGCGGGGCTGCTGGTCACCATGAGCACGCTGGGCGACCGGTGGGGGCGCAGGAGGACGCTCCTGACGGGCTTCGCGATCTTCGGCGGAGCCTCCCTGCTGATCCTGGTCGCCGAGTCCGCGGAGGCGGTGATCGCCGTGCGCGCCCTGCTGGGTGTGGGCGGGGCGATGATCATGCCTGCGACCCTGTCCATGATCCGCAGCATGTTCACCGACCCCGGGGAGCGGGCCCGTGCCCTGGGCGTGTGGTCGGCGGTCGCGGCCCTGGGCGCGGTGGTGGGCCCCATCGTGGGCGGGCTGCTGCTGGAGCACTTCTCCTGGCACTCGGCGTTCCTGGTCAACGTGCCCTGCATGGCCTTGGCCGTGGTGGCGGGTCTGCTCCTGCTGCCCGAGGCCCGCAACCCCCGTCCCGGCCGGTGGGACGCTCTGGCCACCGTGCTGTCGATCACGGGCATGGCCGCCCTGGTCTGGTCCGTCAAGCGCCTGGCCAAGGAGGGGCTGGCCGATGTGCCCGCCCTGGCCGCGCTGGCGGTGGCGGGGGCCGCCCTCACCTGGTTCGTCCTGCGGTGCCTGCGCCGCGACGAGCCGCTGCTGAGGGTGCGCCTGTTCTCCTCGCCCATCTTCACCGCCGGTGTGCTCGCCGCGCTGTTCACCACGCTGGCCCTGGGCTCCACCCTGCTGCTGGCGGCGCAGTGGCTCCAGCTCGTCCAGGGCCTGACCCCGCTCCAGGCGGGCCTGCGGCTGCTGCCGATGGCCGTCGCCGCGACCGTGGTCTCCCCACTCGCGCCCGCCCTGGCCCAGCGGATCGGCGCCCGCACCGTACTGGTGGGCGGCCTGGTGCTGTTCGCCCTGGGCTTCGCGGTGCTGGCCCTCGCACCCGAGCCGCTCGCCTACACGCCGGTGGCCATCGCCCAGGTGCTGTTCGGCGCGGGCATGGGTTCGCTGGCCATCGCCTCGGCGATCATCATGTCGGGGTCTCCCGCCGAGCACGCGGGCAGCGCGGCGGCCATCGAGGAGACCTCCTACGAACTGGGCAGCGTCCTGGGTGTGGCGGTCCTGGGCAGCGTCGCCGCCGCCCTCTACCGCGCCGAGCTCTCGGTGCCGGTGCTCACCGATGCGGGGCTGGACCCGCAGGGGGTCGCCGTGGCGCAGGAGTCCCTGGCCGGTGCTCTACAGGTGCTCGCCGCCCTCGGACCACAGGGGGCGCAGGCCGCGGCCCTGGCGCAGGATGCCTTCGTGCACGGCCTGATGCTCGTCAGCGGTGTGGGCGGAGTGATCATGCTCGTCGCGGCAGCCGTGGTGTTCGTCCTGACCCCCCGCACGCTGGACGTGTCCAAGGGGCACTGACCTCCTTACGGCGGCTGGTGGATCCCGGGGGCGGTCGCGGTACGACGCTCCCGAGGGTCGCGCCCGGGTTCCACCGGCGGCCGTGGGGCGTTTTCGCACTCCGGCGCCGAGGCGGGGGTTCGCCGCCGCCCACCGGAAGGCGGCCGAGCCGGCTCGGGAGGTGGGACGTCCTCGGGAGGGTGGGGGAGGGGCGTCGCGGCCCAGGCACCTTGTGGACGGACGTGGTGAGAACCTTCGCCCGGGCGCTTCGACAGCTGATTGGTGACCGCCGTGCTTGCGACTTGCCCCTTGCCCGTGCTGATCCGGTGTCCCGTCGGTCCCATGACGTGGAGCCCATCTCATTTGGCCAGTCTGCGGTAGCAGACCAGCGTGCAGGAGACGCCGGCGAAGGCCAGGAAGCGGTCGGCCTCGCGCTCCTAGTGCGGTGACCGGAAAGGTTCGCCGGGGCGTGCGTATCGGGGATGATCTTGCTCCCAGAGGCACTGTCGACGGTTCACAGTGGCACCAGTAGCAAGATCACCGGGGAGGGGAGTCCCTGGTGCCACACCGGCACCATGTGCGGCCAGCCCACTAGCGGCGGTGTAGGCGGCGGCACCCGGCCAGCCAGGCCATGGTGCGGTCGCACTGCTGCACTGCTGCACTGCTGCGCTGGTTCCGCCGCCCGCGCATCCGCGGGGAGATCCGCGACGACGTCCACGACGCGTTCGTCACCCCCCGGGTGCGCCGTCATCTGCTGGCGACGACTGCGCACCGCACTTTGTCGGGAGCAAGGGCAGGCGATGCGCCCCGGGGGATGGCCCGCCCGATGCGTCAGAACGCACTCACGGCAGTCGGGCCCGCGCGGCCTCACAGCCGGGATCTCAGCACGTCGACCTCACAGCCCGGCGCGAAGGGGTCGAAGCCGTGCTCGACCAGCCAGCGAACCCCAAGCAGGCTTCGCAACGACCACCACGCGCGGATCACGTCGAGGTCGACGTCTGTGCCATAACCGGCGATGACGTCGTCGAGGTGTTCCTCGTGTCCGAGCGTCAAGGTGGCAAGGTCGAACAGGGCATTGCCCCGGCCGGCCTCGGACCAGTCGATGATGCCGGTGACCTCGTCGCCGTCGACAAAGACGTGCTCGGTCTGTAGGTCGCCGTGCGTGAACACCGGAGTCCACGGCCGGAGCGCGGCCTCGGCGACCTGGCGGTTGTGGGTGACCAGGTCAGCGGGCAGGACACCGCTCGCCACGAGCAACCCGAACTCGCCGTCGAGTTCCGCCGCCAGCTCGTCGTGATCCCGGCGGCGCCGGCCGGGCCAGGGCGGCAACGGCGCCTCGTGCAACTGCCGGATGACGGCACCCGCCGCGGCCCACGCCGCCGACGAGGCGGTCGACGGCTCACCGAGACGGCCGAGCCCCATCCCCGGGACGGCGGCGATCGCAAGCACGGGCGGCTTGCGCCACAGGACCTCCGGAGTCGGGACCGGCGCGAGGGACATCGCCTCGACCTCGACGTCGACGCGCGCCTGATCGGCGTCCACCTTCAAGAACACGTCGCCAGCGCGCAGGGTCGCGCGCTCGGAATGGGCGACGACGACCTCGATCTCATCCATGGGCGACCAGTATCCCGGGGATGATCGCCGACGTCGCCGGGTTGGTCGCGTGCGATTACGCGGCTGACCACGTCCCGCTACGTGATCCTGTTCCTACAGGAGTCCCTCCCCGCGGAGCGCCGCAGCCGCCTGGCGATCGCCCCGGTTCTGCGCGCCTACGGCTCTCTCCTGACCACCGGCGCCTTCGAGCCGCCGCGGCCTGGTCAGCTCCCGGAAAACAGCACCCCAGAGCGCCTGATCCTGTTCCCAGCGCCCACTCCGCGATCCGGATCCGCTCGCGCCGCGGATCCAGGCGGTGCACACCGGTCGAGCTGCACGGCGACAAGGGCTAGGACTAAGACCACCTGCGCCGATGGCTCGACAGGCGCGGATCGTGCACCGCCTGGTCCGCGAGGACGTGGAGTTCTCCACGCGGTTGGGGCGACACCGGTGGCACATCGAGCGCACCATGGCCTGGCCGACCGGATGCCACCGCCCACACCATCGCTACGAACCCCGAGCCGACCACTTCCTGGCCTTCGCCGGCATCACCTGCACGCTGATCCGCTACCGCAGACCGGCCAGACGAGAGGAGCTCCTAAGGCCGATCGAGCGCGGTGGACGGACAGGGGGGCGTGGCGGGCCGAGGACCGATCCGAGCCGGTGTCGTTACCGATCGGCGTGCAGTCGGGCGGCCACTTCGGCCGCTGCCCGCCGACCCGACAGGATCGCGCCGTTCATGGTGCCGGACGTCTCGTCGGCCGTCTCGGTACCCGCCCAGTGCACGCGCCCGACCGGCTCACGGAGAAACCGCCCGAAGGACGTCCACGCCTTCGGCGCGACCGCCGGGTTCGGTCCGCCGGGCGCGAACGTGTCGTTGGCCCAGGAGAAGTCGGTGTAGTCGGTGCTGTAGCGCGCTGCCTCCCCGTGCAGGTGGACGAGGCGCTCCATGACACGGCGTCGGCGCTCGCTCTCGTCGTGGGCGTCGAACCCGCGTGCGTCGCAGAAGACCATGAGGATGCCGGGGCCGTCGGCGCTGGGACTGACGTCGAAGGTCAGGAAGACGGTCTCGTCGTCGGACATTGCTTCCCCGGACAGGCCCAGGTCCCGCCAGAAGGGGCGCTCGTAGGCGACGAAGGCCTTGCTGAGCGATCCCAGCTGCCAACTGCGGGAGAGGCCGTAGTGGGACTCCGGGAGCGCTGGGGTGAACTCGATGGTCGAGCGGTGTACCGGCGAGGCCGTCACGACGACGTACCGGGCCTGGATCGTGTGCTCGCCGGCCTCGACCGTGACGCGGTCACCGGCCGTGGTGACGCGCTCCACCGGGGAGCCGACGATCACCTCCGACTCCAGGGTGTCGGCGAACTTGCTGACCAGGGAGTACATCGATTCCAACATTCGGTCCTGCTGGTCGCCGCCCTCGACGGAGAGCATGTGCTCGATGCCGCCCAGGGTCTTGATGTAGCGCATCACGTTGAACAGGGACACGTCGCCGACGGGTGCTCCCCAGTGCACCAGGCTGAGCATGTTCATGAACTTGCGGGTGTCCTGCAGGGCGTGCTTGGAGGTCAGCCATTCGCCGAAGGACATCGAGTCGAACTGGTCGGCTCGGGGGTGTACCCAGGGTGAGGAGACGGGAAGGCCGTCGACCATCTTCTGCAGCACGCCCATGACCCGTGCGAGGTCGAGCATCGACCAGGGCGCCAGGGCGGTGAGGCTCTCGACTCGGCGCCTGCCGCCGAAGGAGATGACCCCCTTGCCCTGGTGGAACTGGGGGGTGAACTCGTAGCCGAGGCGACTCGCGAGATCGCGTACCGCCGTGTGGCCCGGCGCCACCCAGGTCGCTCCGGCGTCGACGGGGACACCGGCGATCTCGGCTCCGCGGATCCGGCCGCCGACACGGTCGCGGCCTTCGACGACGACGGTGTCATACCCCTCCCGGGCGAGCTCGTCCGCTGCCGTGAGCCCCGCGAGTCCGGCACCGACGACGACAACGTCGGTGGATCGAGTGCTGGCACTGTTCATGGTCGTGCTCCGTTCGTGTTCGTTCTGACCTGTCATGCGTCAAATACTATACTGACGCGTCAGTACAGTTTCAATCGTGTGGTTCTCCCCGGTAGGGACGATGCGGGGAACCCGTGACGAGGACCGCTCCGGTGCCCCTCACCGGGGCGCCCCGGTGAGGGGCACCGCGCCGGGCGTGGGTCCTCCCGCGCCCGCGAGGGGCACCGTGCCGCCGGGCCGCCCCGAAGGTCCGACCGGCGGCCGCGGGCCGCGAGCGTGCACCTCTTGACCACGGTCCGGGAGCCCGTGGCCTTCTCCGCGACCGCCGGTCCGGCGTGGACCGCACCGACCCGTTCGGGCGAAACAGGGACCTGTCCGGGACACCGTGTCAGAGCCCGACGCGCACGGGACCGCCGCTCGACGAGGAGCCACGGCGGGTCCTCGCGACACCCGGGCGGCGCCGGGCAGGGGCCGTCGACGCGTACGGTGCGGTGCTAGGAGCCGGAGAAGGTGAGTTTCTCCAGCTCGGTGCGCAGGGCGTCGAGCTCGGCGCGATCGGGCTTGAGCCCCCAACCGGTCATCATGCCGACGCCGTCGACGGCATTGAGGATGACGGCGCGGGCTCCCACGGAGAGTCCGTCCTCGGCCATCTCGGCCTTCCAACGGGCTCCGTCCTCGGCGATGACCTCGGGGATCCCGGGGGTGACGGAGAGGGCGGCCAGCAGGAACAGCCGCTCGCCGACGGCATCGATCCTGTCGTCCTCCAGCGAGGCGCGGATGAAGGCGCGCGCCAGGCGCCCGGGCGCCTGACCGTCCTCGATCTGTTCCTGAACCGTCCGGTGGAACCGGGCGAGCACGTCATGGGCCAGTGCCAGCCACAGGGCGTTCTTCGAGCTGTAGTGGTAGATCACCGCCCCGCGACTCAGACCGGCCACGGCGCCCACGTCGTCGAGGGTCGCTCTGGCCCCCTGCGTCGCGACGACGCCTCGCGCGGCATCCAGGATCAAGCGCTTGGTGTCCCCGGGCCCTCGTCCCGCTGTGCGTCCCATCGATCTCTCTCTCACGTACGGTGGCGGCATCGTCAGGTGGCTGGGGTGACGGCGTGACGGCGTGACCGGGGATGCGACCTCATGATCGCTGTCGGCCCGCCGGGGGCGGGGGCTCATGCCCGACGCACGGCACTCCTGCGGCTACTGGATCTTGCCAGCCTCGCTCCGATCGTGCCCACAAGGTCGCCGGCCCCTCCGACCAGGGTGGCCGCCCGGCCGCCTCCCGGTGCCCCGGTGCTGTACTCGACCGCCCGAGCCGTGATGCTCTGCGCGGTCTGGGCGAAGGGCCGCATCTCGGCTTCGAACCGGGCGAAGGCGACCGTGATGTCATCCGTGCTCCGCAGGGCCTCGGCCAGTGCCTTCGCTCCCGGTAGGGACGCGTGCGCGCCCATCCCGGACACCGGGTCGATGCAGTGCGCGGAGTCGCCCAGGAGCACGACCCGGCGTGTGTACCAGCGCGGCAACCGCACCTGGGAGAACCTGGTCAGCTTGACGTCCTCGGACTTACGCGCCGCCACCGCGATCGCGCGCATGTCCGGGCCCAGGCGTTCGACCGCGTCACAGACCCGATCGACCAGCATCCGCGTGTCGGGCACGGTCGAGCCCGGCAAGGGAACGACCGCCGTGACCGACGTCTGGCCGCTGTCCGGGTACGGGTAGATCAGTGACAGCATCCCCTCGCGGGAGCCGATCACCGCGCGCCCCTCCGGCAGGGGCACGTCAGCGTTGATCCACACATGGCTCCGGCCGTTGAGGTACACACTCTGCGCTTCGGAGGCCAAGGTCAGCCGGCGCACCGTCGAGTGCAGGCCGTCCGCCCCGACCACCATGTCGAACGGCTCGGTCGAACCGTCGCCGAACCGGGCCAGGACGTCCTTGTCACGGTGCTCCAGAGCTTCGAGCCCGACACCCATGCGTGTCTCGACACTGGGCGGAATATGCGCGAACAGCCTCTGCAGCAGCGCCGCACGGCGAGCGATCCGCCAGTCCTTCGCACCGTCGACCTTGAACTCGCGGACCCGGCGCTCGCCCCAGCGCACTGACATCTCCGGTGCCGGGAAGGTCACCTCATTGAGGATCTCCTCACCGCCCATCAGCCGCAGGACCTTTACCGCCTCTGCGTCCAGCTGCAGCAGATAACTGCTCGGGTAGGGCTCGACCTCCTTGTCGACGAGCACGACCTCCCACCCCTCGCGCTCCAACCACCACGCCGCCGCGCACCCGGCCATTCCGGAGCCCACCACGAGCGCCCGCCGCCGAACCGAACCCGGCGCGTTGTCCGTCCTGTCGGATCCCATGCCCACCCCAAACTAGTCTGACTCGTCAGTACAGTTTAAGGAGTAGGACGACGCTCCTGTCAAGACGGCGCCTCGTGGGGTCCTCGCGGGCCAGGGGCCACCTTCCGTGGCACACCAGAGGGGCACCTGTGTCTTCGGCTTGATGGAACGCTCGACCTTGTACCGGTGCCTGCCCAGAGGCTGGAAGGGCTCGATGCCGGTGCGGGCTGGACGCGCCCCGATCCCAGGGCTGTGACCAGTGCTGATCGTGCTCATCTCCGACTTCGAAACAGCCCTGCCTCAGTCCGCGGCGGTATCCGTGCCGGAGCCGTTACACGCTGAGGCGGCGCTCCTGACGCAGTCCAGACTCCGCTGCGCCGCTCTCCTGCTGTCGGGCAGTTGCCGGTGCTCCATGACGATCCATCCCGAGAAGCCGGTCTCCGCCAACGAGTCGAGCAGCCGCGTCGAATCCTCAGAGGCCTGGTCCAAGGGGCCCCGGTCCGGTCCCGCGCATTGGATTTCCCCGAGTAGCCGTCCTGCCACGCGCACGGACTCCACCGGGTCGTCACCGACCGCCCTCATGTGGTGGGTGTCCAGTACCAGCCCGAGGGCTTCGTTGCCGATCCGCTCCACGAAGGCCTGGGCCTCGGCCCGGTGGGTGAGGAGGTTGGTCGTTCCGGGCTCCTGCGGCTCCAGGAGGAGGCGACTGCCCGCGGCCCCGGCCGCGTCGGCGATCGCCTCGATGCCTTGTACGGCCCACGTGTACTGCTGTTCGGAGCGGTTCTCGTCCACGCGCCCTCGCGAGCGCCCCAAGGTCACGGGCGCGCCCAGGCGCCCGGCCAGACGCGCGGCGGCGACGAGCCGGGCCCGGGCGCGGTCCCGCGCCGCCGGTTCGGCGGAGGTGAGCGTCGCGCCGTCGTGGCTCACGGGACCGGTGCCGACGGCCGCGACGGCGAGCCCGTGCCGACGCACTGCCGCGCCCAGCAGGTCCGCGTCGACGCGCTCGGGGTGCTGGACCTGGATTTCCACGCCGTCGTAGCCCAGGGCGGCGAGTTCGGCCAGCGCCCGCTCGAACGGGGCGGCGTACCCCAGCGGCACCGGCACCCGGCACTCGGGTGAGGCGACGGTGTAGGCAACGCGACAGGAAGGGCTCATGACGCCGCACCCGAGGCCGGTTCGCCGGTCAGCTGTTCGCGCATGCGCCGGGCCGCCGCCCGCGGTCCGCTGAAGACGGGCAGCCCGAGGGCACGGCCGAGCGGTTCGGCGATGGGGGAGAGGGAGTACTGGGCCAGGACCACCGCGTCGAAACCGCCGTTCTCCAGATGGGGAAGGAAGGCGGAGACGATCTTCTCGGGCACGTCTCCGACACGGGCGGCATCCTCGCACAGCACGACCTGTGCCTCGACGTCGGACCCCGCCCGCGCGGCCAGTTCGTGGATCTGCTCCATCGCCGGACCGACGGCCGGGGCCACTGACGCCAGTACCGCGATCCTGCGGAAACCGTCCGCCACCACGTGGCGGAACACCGCCTCGTCGGGTCGGTCGACGGGACGGTCCCACAGTTTTCTGGCCACCTCCACCACGGGGCCGTAGGCGGAGCAGGTCAGCAGTACCGCGTCGGCCTCGCCAGTGAAGGCGTGATCGATCAGGCGCAGCATCCGCCGCTGTAGCTCTCCCCGGACGCCGCCCGTGGCCCTGGCGTCCTCCAACAGCCGGTCGTCCAACAGGTGCCAGATCCTCGCCTCGGGGAACGCCTCCTCGAACGCCTGCTGGGCCAAGCGGGACGCGGTGCTGTTGGCGTGGATCATCGCCACGAGCGGGGCATGGGCAGAAGACACGGGACCTCCATGTTCACGGGCGTACACCGGGGACCCACCGGTTCGAGGGGCGTGCGGTGGGGCCGAAGCAGCGGATGTCCGTTCACGATAGCTATTTTTGGTCAACTGGTCTACCGGTTACCAATATGGAAAACCGGGCGTCCTCACCAGGGGCGACGCCTGTCCGCCGACCTGGAGCGGTGGGTCGAGGAGGAGAGGAGCCGAGTTTTTTTGCAGGTCCGCGTCTTGACGGGTGTGATGTGGCTCTCTACTTTGGTCAACAGGTTGACCGGTTACCAGATGTCAACACGCTCGTCATCAGGACGCGCTTCACCCCACGTCGGGCACGGTGTGACCCGCCGCGACACTCACGCGGTCCGCCGGGGACCCGACGGCACGCCCTGGAAAAGGAAGGCGCCGATGCACACGAACCGCGCTACGAGAAGGATGACGTCCAGGTGGCCGGCGGCCCCCGGGCTCGCCGCCGTCTCCGTCCTCGCCCTGTCCGCCTGTTCGTCGCTGTCCGGGCCCACGGTCCAGGAGGGGCCGTGGGAGCCCGACGACAACGTCCAGATGATCATCCACGCCGACGCGGGCGGCTCCTCGGACCTGATGGGCCGCCAGATCGCCGACATCCTGTCCTCACAGAGCATCGTCGAGCAGCCGGTGTCGCCGGAGAACCGGCCCGGCGGCAGCGGTGCGGTGGCCTACACCTACCTGCTCGGCCAGGAGGGCAACGGCCACGTGATCGCCACCCTGTCCTCCTCCTACCTGACCACGGCGGTACAGGGCAAGGCCGACTACACCTACGAGAACTTCACCAACCTGGCGGTCCTGGCCACCGACGGCCTCATGATCACCGTCGGCGCCGACTCCCCCTACGAGTCCCTCGACGACCTGATCGCCGCGGCGGAGGAGGATCCCGGCCAGATCGACTTCGGCGGCACGCAGTTGGGCGGAGCCGACTCCATCGTGCGCCACCTGCTGGAGGAGGAGACCGGAGCCGAACTGAACTACGTCAGCTTCGACGGCGGCGGCGAGGCCAACTCAGCCCTGCTCGGCGGCAACGTGGACGTGATCGCCGCCAACCCGGCCGAGGTCCAGGGGCTCCTGGAGAGCGGGCGTATGCGCGGCCTGGCCGTGACCACTCCTGAACGCCTGGAGGGACTCGACGTCCCCACCGCCCTGGAGGAGGGCGTGGAACTGGAGTTCACCCAGGCCAGGGGGATCGTCGCCCCGCCCGGATTGACCGGGGGCCAACGTGACTTCTGGAGTGAGGCCATCTCCGAGGCCGCCCAGAGCCAGGAGTGGAAGGACTACCTCGACGCCAACCTCCTCCTCGAAGAGCTGCACGTCGGCGAGGAGGCGGAGTCCTACGTCGAGGCCGAATGGAACAAGTACGTCGACATCATGGACGCGCTCGGCCTCCGAGAGGAGGGCTGACATGTCCGCCGCCCGAGGGAGGACCACGGTCGACGTCATCGTCGGCCTGGTGTTCCTCTGCTGGCTCCTGGCCTCGCTGCAACTGCCCTACAGCGACGACGGGCGTCCCGGTTCGGGGGCCTTCCCGCTGTGGCTGTCCCTGGCCGGAACGCTGCTGAGCGTCGCGGTGGTCGTCAACGCGGTCCGTTCCCGACGGGGCGCGTCCATCGACCAGGAAGCGGGCCCGACCGAACCCGAACCGGTCTCCGTGCCCAGCGCGCGGACGACCGGACTCGGACCGGCCCCGGCGCCCGCTCCCGAACCGGACACCGGGAGCGCCGACCCCGAGGTGGGCGATACCGCGACCGCGGGCGCCCCGGCGTCCCTCGACGAGGACGCCGACGCCGGACGCCTCTGGCGCCCCCTCGGAGGCCTGGCCGGCCTCGTCGCCTTCTTCCTCCTGGTACCGGTGATCGGGTTCCTGTCCAGCCTCACGCTGCTGCTGCTCTTCCTGTGCTTCGTGCTGATCAGGATGAGGCCCCTCACCGGACTGGCCGTCAGCCTGGGTACCGCCGCGTTCGTCTACGCGATCTTCTACCTGGCCTTCGACGTCCCGTTCCCTCCCAGCCTGATCGGCGTCTAGCCCATGGACCTCCTCACCAACCTCGGCAGCGGCTTCCTGACCGCGCTCTCACCCGTCAACCTGATGTTCGCCCTGCTCGGCGTCATGCTGGGCATGGTCGTGGGCGCCCTGCCCGGTATCAACCCCTCCGGCGCGGTCGCCCTGCTGCTGCCCGTCGGCGCGACCCTCGAACCCACCACGGCCATCATCATGCTCGCCGCCACCTACTACGGCGGCATGTACGGCGGAACCCTCACCTCGGTGATGGTCAACATCCCCGGCGACAGCTCCAGCGTCGCCACCACCTTCGACGGTTACAAGATGGCGCTGAAAGGCCAGGCGGGCAAGGCCCTGGGCATCGCCGCCATCGGCTCCTTCGTCGCGGGGACCATGGCCGCCGTGATGCTGATGGTCGCGGCCCCGCCACTGGCCGACTGGGCGGTCCGGTTCGGTCCCCCCGAGTTCTTCGCGCTGACCCTGCTGGGCCTGACCACCCTCACCGCGCTCGGTGGCGGCTCCAAGCTCAAGGCCGCGGTCATGGGCGTCCTGGGCCTGCTGATCGGCACCATCGGCCTGGACCCCATCCTCGGCGACTCCCGCTTCACCTTCGGCAACATCAACCTGCTCAACGGCATCGACTTCCTGCCCATCGTCATCGGCCTGTTCGGCCTCGCCGAGATCGCCAACATCCTGGCCAACCGCACCCGCGTCGAACCCGTCAAGTACAAGCTCAAGGGGCTGCTGCCCGACCGCGAGGACTGGAGGCACGCCCGCGGCCCCATCGTGCGCGGCGGCACCGTCGGCTTCTTCGGCGGCATGCTCCCCGGCTCGGGCGGCACCCTGTCCTCACTGCTGGCCTACGCCCTGGAAGGCCGGGTGGCCAAGCGCCGCAAGCAACTGGGCACCGGCATCGTCGAGGGCGTCGCGGCACCGGAGTCAGCCAACAACGCCGCCGCCACCGGCGCCATGATCCCGATGCTCACCCTGGGCATCCCCGGCTCGGCCACCACCGCGGTGCTGCTGGGCGGGCTCATGATGTACGGCATCCAGCCCGGGCCGCTCATGATCAACGAGAACCCCGACGTCTTCTGGGGCCTGGTCGCCAGCATGTACATCGGCAACATCCTGTTGCTGATCATCAACCTGCCGATGGTCCCGCTGTTCGTCAAGGCGCTCCAGCTGCGCCCCACCACCCTGGTGCCCATCGTCATCGGCGTCGCGCTGGCCGGGGCCTACAGCCTGCGCAACAACCTCTTCGACGTCCTCGTCGTCATCATCGCCGGAGCCATCGGCTACTTCCTGCGCCAGTTCGGCTACCCCGCCGCGCCCCTGGTCCTGGCGATGGTGCTGGGACCGATGGTGGAGCAGTCCCTGCGCCAGTCCCTACAGATGTCCCAGGGCAGCCTGTTCATCCTCCTGGAACGACCCGTGTCGCTGGTCGTCCTCACCCTGGCCGCCCTCATCATCGCTGCCCCGTTCCTCGGCGGACTGGTCACCAGAGCCAGGAACCGCCGAGGCGCCGACCCCCGGGTCGACGCCACCCCGTGACCGCCCCCCAGCCCCCACCCGTCCACACAGCTAGGAGCACCACGCACATGTCCACCAACCGCAGCTACGTCCTGGGACTGCTGGAAGGCGACGGCATCGGCCCGGAGATCGTTCCGGCCACAGTCGGCGTCGTCGACGCGGCCCTCGCCTCGGTCGGCGCCGCTCCCACCGACTGGCGTCCCCTGCCCATGGGGCGCTCGGCCATCGACGAGCACGGATCCCCGATTCCGGACACCACCCTGGAGGGCCTGGCCTCCACCGACGGCTGGCTCATGGGCCCGCACGACAGCGCCGCCTACCCCGAGCCGTGGCGGTCCCGGCTCAACCCGAGCGGCACCGTGCGCAAGCACTTCCAGCTCTTCGCCAACATCCGCCCCTCCAAGAGCTTCCCCGGATCGGGTGCCATCGCGGAGGGAGCCGACCTGGTCATCGTCCGCGAGAACACCCAGGGCTTCTACGCCGACCGCAACACCTTCCGCGGAACCGGCGAGTACATGCCCACCCCGGACGTGGCCATCGCCTCGGGCGTGTTCACCCGCGAGGCGATCGAGCGCAACGCCCGCGTCGCCTTCGAACTGGCCGAGGCCCGCGGCAAGCACGTCACGATCGTCCACAAGGCCAACGTGCTCCAACTGACCACCGGCATGTTCCGCGACGTGTGCCGCGAGGTGGCCGCCGACCACCCCGGAGTCCGCGTCGACGACTTCCACATCGACGCGATGACCGTGCACCTGGTGCGCCGGGCCAAGGACTTCGACGTGATCGTCACCGAGAACATGTTCGGCGACATCCTCTCCGACCTGGCCGGGGAACTGTGCGGGTCGTTGGGTGTGGCTCCCTCGCTCAACGCCTCCGCCGACCGCGCCATGGCCCAGGCCTCCCACGGCTCCGCCCCCGACATCGCCGGACAGGGAAGGGCCAACCCCACGGCGATGATCCTCTCGGCGGCCATGCTGTTGGAGTGGCTGGCCGGACGCCACGGTGATGGGGCCCTCGCGCAGGCGGCCAAGGCCGTCGACGCGGCCATCGCGGCCACCATCGCCGACGGCGTCGTCACACCCGACATGGGCGGGACGGCCTCCACCGGGGAGTTCGGCGAGGCCATCGCCGCCCGGCTCAAGGCCTGACCCCGGAAGCGGTGGCGGGTACGGGGGTCCGCGCACGTCACGCGACTGGCAGACCGGTCACCGGTCGACGTCCCTATACTGAGGCCCTGGACCAACAGGGATTCTGACAACGGCGATGGAGCGCAGCCCCGTGGTGAATGGCCTTTCCAAGATCGACGTCACCCCGCGCGAGCCCCTGGCCGCCGAGGTCGCGCGACAGCTTCTGGACTACCTGATGTCGGGTCAGGTCCAGGTCGGTGAGCGCATTCCCTCCGAGCGCCAGCTCACCGAGCTCATGGGGGTCAACCGTCCCGCCGTGCGCGAGGCGATCAAGTCCCTGGGCATGATGGGTGTGGTCGAGGTACGTCCGGGGAGCGGCACCTACTTCCGCGGATCCGACATCGACTCGTTGTACCGCGTCTTCGAGTGGGGCCTGGTCCTGGGCGAGAAGCGGATCATGGAGCTCATGGAGGCCCGCGCCCACCTGGAGGAGCTGGTGGCCGGGTTGGCCGCGCAGAACCGCTCGGAGGCCGACGTGGTCCTGCTGCGTGAGCGCCTGCACACCATGCGCGACAGCGGCGAGCGAGGCTTCGCCGACGCCGACGTGGCCTTCCACCTCGCCATCGCCGACGCGGGCGGCAACACGGTGCTGCGCGACATGCTGCGCGGGCTGCGCACGGTCATGCACAGCTGGACCGGACGCAACGTCGCCAAACTGGCGCACATGAAGACCGCCTACGCCGACCACGTGCCCATCTTCGAGGCCATCGAGAACCAGGACGCCGCGGCCGCCCGCACCGCCATGGCCGCGCACATGAGCAACGCCGCGCGCCGTCTGCTGGGCACCGTGGACCCCGAGACCGCCCACAAGCTCACCGCTGAGAACAAGGGCGGGCTCACCGGAGCGGGGGAGCCGCTCGCGGCGGACCCGCCCGCCTCAGCCTGACCCGACGGGGCCCGTCCTCACCTGGCGAGGTGCGCCGCCTGCTCGGCCGTGAGGGGACGGGTGCGGTGGCCATGCAGCAGCAGGTACAGCTTCGCCGTCTCCTCGATCTCCTCCGCCGCGTCCGCGGCGGCGTCCAGGGAGGCACCCGCCACGATCGGGCCGTGGTTGGCCAGCAGCAGCGCATGGTGTCCCTGCGCGGTGGCCTCTGCCAGCGGCCCCAGGGCCGGGTCGCCGGGGGCGTGATAGGCCAGCAGCGGCATGCGTCCGACCCGCATCGCGTAGTAGGCGGTCAGGGGCGGGAGCGCCGCCTTCTCGTCGAGCCCGTCCAGGCACGACACCGCTGCGGCGTGCGTGCTGTGCAGGTGAACCACCGCGCGGGCCGAGGGGCGCGCCCTGTACATCGCCGCGTGCAGGAAAGCCTCCTTGGTGGCGCGCGGACCGGAGATGTGCTCCCCCCACAGGGACACCTCCGCCAGGGCGTCGGGTTCCAGGTCTCCCAGGCGCGACCCGGTCGGCGTGCTCAGGACCGAATCGCCGATGCGCACGCTCAGGTTGCCCGTGCTCCCGGCGGTCAGGCCGCGTGTGAACAGCGAGCGCCCCATGCGGACCAGGGCGATGCGCAGCTCTCTTTCCTCTGTCTCCATACTCATGCCTCCTCCAGGGAACGGGTGAACAGGTCGGGGCCACCGAAGTTGCCCGACTTCAACAGCAGTGCGAGATCGGGGTACTCGTGGGGGAAGACCCAGCACACCCCCGGGTCCACCTCGTCGCCGACGTCGACGCCGCGCACCGACAGCGCGCTCACGGTGGCTCCCGAGGTCTCCCCGCCAGCCACCACCAGGCGCCGCACACCGCGCTCGACCAGATGGCGGGCGATCCGCCCCATGGCGGATTCCACCAGGGAAGCGCCCCTCCCGACACCGACCTCGTCCTGTACCGCCCGTAGTTCCTCGGGCGGGGCCGACGAGTAGACCAGTACCGGTTCGGAGTCCGCGTGCGCGTCGATCCACTCCAGGACCTCCGCCACGGCGCTGTCCCGGGCGAGACCGCGCGGGTCGAGGCGGTACGCGGGCATGTGTGCGCGGGCGTGCTCGATCTGGCGCAGTGTCATCGCCGAGCAGCTGCCCGCCAGCACGGCCGCGCCGCCGACGGCCTCCGGCTTTCTGGAGACCGCGGTCCCGTGCTCCCCGGCCAGTAGCCTCCCGACGCCCCGGGTGAGCCCCGCGGCTCCGGTCAACAGCGGAAGGTGTGCACTGCCTTGGGCGATGACCTCCAGATCGGTGTCGTCGACGGCGTCGACCACCGCATGGCGCACTCCGGAGCTCGTGAGGTCGTCGAACGCCTGGCGAACGGCTCCGGCCCCCCGACGCACGGTCGCATGGTCGACGAGCCCGATCTCGTGGCGGGTCTGGGGGCGCAGCAGCCGTGCCAGGTCGGAGTCGCGCATCGGGGTGAGGGGGTGGTCGCGCATCGGTGACTCGTCCAGCGGCACGCCGTTGACGAACAGGCGGCCCTGGGACACGGTTCGCCCGTTGCCAGGGGAAGCGGGGCAGACCACCGTGACGGCGGCTCCGGTCACCTCCAGCAGTGCGTCGGCCACCGGCCCGATGTTGCCCAGCGGTGTGGAGTCGAAGGTCGAGCAGTACTTGAGGTAGACCTGGCCGACGCCGGCCTCACGCAACCACGCGTGGGCGCCGAGGGACTGCTCGACGGCTTCGGAGACGGCGGCCGTCCGCGATTTCAGAGCGATGACCACCGCGCCGTCGGCCGGAGCCGGCGTTCCCGGCTCGGGTACGCCGAAGTACAGGGCTACTGGCAGTCCTGAACGGCGTAACGCGCTGGCCACGTCCGTCGCGCCGGTGTAGTCGTCGGCGATGCATCCCAGGAGCGCTGGCATGGGAGACGTCACGATCCCTTCTGCTGGGGGGCGGAGCAGATTTCAGCGCTGCGGCGCACGCGGGTTCCGGGGAGCCGCAGCGTAAAGAGGTTGACCACGCATCCGGTAAACCGGTAGACCAATCATGGAGGCCGTGTGCGGCCCCGTCAACCCCCGGCCGCTCGCCCCGGGTGCGCGTGCGGGCCCGTGCCGACGCCACCATTCGCACGATGACAGGCGAAGCGGCGAAGGCGGGGGTGAAGGGGGGTCCATGCCCGGCGGGCGCGCCTCCGGGGAGAGTCGCGCTCGCCGCGGGGAGGGCCGCGTTCCCGGCGGGCCCCTGTGGGTCCCGCCCCTCGCGAGGCGACCGGCGGGCCTTTCGAGGGGCTGTCGGGGAAGCGCCTGCCTGTGGTGAGGGGGCGTCCGGTCGGTCACCCTCTGTGTCACGCGTGATGCGGGGCTGTTCCAGAGATCACACCAAAGGCTTGCTTTTGGCATTTCGTAGTGACATAGTACCAAAAATACTTGAGGGTCCCGGCGCCATCCCCCGCCTGACCTGTCCGTTTGACCGGGAGGCTCCACCCACGATGAAGCTCAGTATGCGGAGCGCGGTCCTCGCCGCCGCGCTCGCCGTCACAGTCCCCGTCGCGTTCGCCGACGCGGCGACCACCCAGGACGAGGGAGGGCCCAGAAGCAGTCTGACCATCCTCGTTCCCGGCGCGGCGGGCGGCGGATACGACCTCCTGGCCCGCGAGACGCAGCAGGCCCTGCGGGCCAACGGCATCTCCGGCAACGTCCAGGTCCTCAACATCCCCGGAGCGTCGGGGACGGTGGGCTTGCAGACACTGGTCGAGATGGACGACCGCGACGACGTGCTCCTCGTCGTCGGTTCGGCCATGGTCGGCGGTGTCGAGGTCACCGACAGCTCGGTCACCCTGGAAGACGTCACCCCCGTCAGCACGGTGACGACGGACTACCCGGTGATCGTGACCCCCGCGTCGTCCCCGTACGACCCCGCGGAAGCGGCGGAGTTCCTCCAGGCGTGGAAGGACGACCCCCAGGGGCACCCCATCGCCGGAGGCGCGCTGGGCAACACCGACCACCTCGCGATCCTGGCGCTGGCCGACGCGGTCGGCATCCCCACGGACGAGGTCAACTACATCGCCTACTCAGGTGGCGGAGAGGTGCTGGGCGCCCTGTTGTCCGGCACCGCCGCTGCCGGTGTCTCCGGCTACGCCGAGCTCAGCGACCAGATCCGGGCCGGGAACATGAACGGCATCGGTACCACGGCGCCCGAGCGCGTCGACGGCATCGACCTGCCGACCTTCCGTGAACAGGGCATCGACACGGTGACGTCCAACTGGCGCGGTTTCGTTGCGCCCCCCGGCATCAGCGCGGACCAGGCAGCCGAACTGGAACAGATCATCGCCGAGTTGCTCCAGACCGGCGAGTGGCGGAGCGCGGTCGAGCGCAACCAGTGGCAGCAGACCGTGCTGACCGGTCAGGACTATACGGAATTCATCGACGACGAGGTCGCCACCACCCGCGAACTTCTCTCTGGAGGGGCACAGTGACCGCCTTGTCGAACGAAACGCCTGTGGAGCAGGCCCCGCGGACCGGCAGACGCGACTACGGCGAACTGGTCGTCGCAGCAGTCCTGTTCTCGCTCTCGGCCTTCTGCGCCTACAACACCGTGACCATGGACGTCATCGGTGACTCCAGCCCGGGGCCCCAGGTCTTCCCCGCGATCGTCGCGATGCTGCTGTGCCTCAGCGGCGTCGGCCTCACCGTGCGCGTCGTGACGCGGGAACGGCGCCGGTCCGCCTCCTCCGCGCCCGCGCCCGCCCCCGCGGAGCCTCCCGAGCCGGAACAGGCCGCGGACACCCGGGTGGACTGGCGCACCCTCCTCCTGGTCGTCCTCTCCTTCGTCGTCTTCCTCGCCGTGCTGCGCCCGGTGGGCTGGATCCTGAGCGCGGCCGCCCTGTTCTGGGCGGTCAGCTTCGCCCTGGGCACCAGGAACCACGCCCTGAACGCCGCCGTGGCCCTGGTCTTCTCCTGCGCGGTCCAGATCGCCTTCTCCACCGGCCTCGGTCTGAACCTGCCCGCGGGCGTCATCGGAGGTCTCTTCTCATGGATCAGCTGAACGACCTCCTCGGCGGCTTCGCCGCCGCCCTGACGCCGATGAACCTGCTCTGGCTCCTCCTCGGCGCCGTCCTGGGCACCGCCGTGGGCGTTCTCCCCGGTCTGGGGTCGGCCATGGCCGTAGCCCTGCTGCTGCCGGTCACCTTCGCCCTGGAGCCCACCGGAGCCCTGATCATGTTCGCCGGTGTCTACTACGGCGGCCTGTTCGGTGACTCCATCGCGGGGATCCTGCTCAACACCCCGGGCAACGCCACCGCGATCGCCGGGTCCATCGAGGGCCACCGCATGGCCCTGGACGGCCGGGGGGCCAAGGCCCTGGCCACGTCGGCGCTGGGCGCGTTCACCGGCGGACTGATCGCCACCACCCTCGTCGTCATCCTGGCCCCGTACATCATCCGCATGGCGGCGATGTTCGGCCCCGCCGAGTACTTCGCACTGGCCCTGTTCGCCTTCGTCGCCATCTCCTGGGTCGTGGCCGAGTCCTTCGTCAAGGGCGTGGCCTCCCTCTCGATCGGCCTGCTCATCGCCCTGGTGGGCATCGACGGAGTCTCGGGGACCTCGCGCCTGACCCTGGGCGTTCCCCACCTCTTCGACGGGATCTCCATCGTCGTGGTCACCGTCGGCCTCCTCGCTCTGGGCGAGGTGTTCTTCCTGGCCTCCAGGATCCACCGCCGCCAGGGCCGCGAGCGGGCCATCGGTTCGGGGCGCCCGTGGCTGACCCGCACCGAGATCCGCCGGGCCCTTCCCGCCTGGCTGCGCGGTACCGTCATCGGCGTCCCCTTCGGCACCATCCCCGCGGGCGGCGCTGAGGTGCCCTCGTTCCTGGCCTACTCGGTGGAGAAGCGCCTGGCCAGGCGCCGGGGGGACACGGACTTCGGAGGCAAGGGGTCCATCCAGGGAGTGGCGGGCCCCGAGGCCTCCGGAAACGCCACCGCCGCCAGCGCGATGGGGGCACTCCTGGCCATCGGCCTGCCCACGTCGGCGACCGCCGCCATCATGCTCGCCGCGTTCCGGCAGTACGGGATGCAGCCCGGCCCGCTGCTCTTCGAGCGCAGCGGCGACATCGTCTGGGCCCTGCTCGCCAGCCTGTTCCTGGGCCTGTTCGTCCTGCTGGCGCTCAACCTGCCCTTCGCGCCCCTGTGGGCCAACCTGCTCAAGGTGCCCGCCCCCTTCCTGTACGCGGGCATCGGGGTCCTGGCCGTGCTGGGGGTATACTCGATCAGCTCCTCCGTGGCCGACCTGGTACTTCTGGTCCTGCTGGGGCTGCTCGGGTTCATGATGCGCCGTTTCGACCTGCCGCTGGCACCGGTCCTCATCGGCGTCATCCTCGGGCCCCTGGCCGAGACCGAGTTCCGCAGGTCCGTCAGCGCGGGCCAGGGCGATCCGCTGTTCTTCGTCGACAGCCCGTTCACCATCGGGCTGTACTCCCTGCTGCTGGCGGGCATCGCGGTGGTGGCGGTCCTCACCCTGCGGCGCGGCCGCCCCGCACCCGGTGCCGACGACCGGCACGCCCCCGTGCCCGCGGGGGAGCGCGAGGACTGACAGCGAAGGAGAGAGGCCGATGGCGGACAGCGCGAACCGGGGTTCCACGCCTCTCATCGGCCTCATCCGACAGCAGTTGCTGTCCCACATCAGCGACGAGGGGCTCAAGGAGGGCACCCGCTTGGTGGAGAGGACCCTGGCCGAGAGGCTCCGGGTCTCCCGTTCACCGGTGCGGCGTGCCCTCCAGGAGTTGGAGCGGGAGGGGATGGTCTCCCGGACCGACCGGGGCGGGTACGTGGTCTCCGGTGCGGCCAGCGCCCCGGCCCCTCCCGCCCCGCCCGCCTACGACGCGCAGAGCGAGAAGCTGTACACGCGCATCGCCGAGGACCTCCTCCAGTCCGAGCTGCCCCGCCAGGTGACCGAGAACGCGCTGCTGAGGCGTTATGACGTCACCCGCGGGCAGCTCGCCCCGGTACTGCGGCGCATCTCCACCGAGGGCTGGATCGAGGCGCTTCCCGGATACGGGTGGGAGTTCTCGCCCGTGCTGACCTCGTTGGAGTCCTACCGGGCCAGCTACCGCTTCCGTCTGCTGGTGGAACCGGCGGCCATCCTCGAACCCGGTTACTCCGTCGACCGCACCGCCCTGCTCCAGCGGCGCAGGGAGCAGCAGGAGCTGGTCGGCGGGCGCGTCCACGAGGTCTCCGGTGCGGAGCTGTTCGACCTCAACTCCCGTATCCACGAGACGATCACCCTGGGCAGCCGCAACGACTTCTTCGTCGAGAGCCTGGCCCGCGTCAACCGCCTGCGCAGGCTGATGGAGTACCGGCGCACCCTGGTCCCCGAACGCGCGGTGGTCCGCTGCCGCGAGCACGTCCGCCTGGCCGACCTCCTGTTGGAGGGCCGCCTCCCGGAGGCCTCGGAGTACCTGCGCCAACACCTGGAGACCGTCGGCGAGGAGAAGACGACCGAGCCCTGACGCGGACCACGTGCGGGGGAGCGGTCCCTTCACCGAGGGGTCCGTCAACGATCGGGGGCCCGGCCCCGGGTCGCTGATCCCGGGGCCGGGCCCTTGTTCGCGGTGGGTTACGGGCCGGTCAGAAAGCCGTCAGCACGTTGCGGAAGTGCTGGGCGCTGGGGTCGGCGGCCAGGTGCTCACCGACGAGCTCCCGCCAGCGGGCGAAGGCCCGCGAGCCGCGAAAGCCCTCCGTGTGGTCGGCGACGGACTCCCACCGCACGACCAGACGGTAGTGCGAGGGGTCCTCGTGCGACCTCTCCAGCGCCATGCTCCGCGCCCCGGCTGCCCGCTGGAACAACGTCGCGGCCTCGGCGACCGCCTCCTCGAAGGCTTGCTCGTGTCCGGGCAGCACGTGCAGTTCGGCGACCTCGACCACCGCGTCGGCGGCGCGCACGCCGTCCTGGGCGCCCGTGGACTCGCCGTCGATACGACCGTGTTCGCCGGAGTCCAGGAGGGTGCGGGTCGCGTCCACCGATGCGTAGGTCCACAGGATGCGCATGGGCTCGGTGCCGGAGGCGTTCTCGAAGTGGTGGGGAACGTTGGCCGGAACCAGGGTGGTGTCGAAGGTGCGCAGCTCGGTGCGTTCGCCGTCGACGTCGACGATCGCCCGTCCCTGGACCACCATGACCGACTCCACCACGTTGTGGGTGTGGTGGCCGATCGCGGCGCCCGGCCCGAAGGTCGTCATACCGTTGAGGAAGGACGTGGCTCCCCGGGCGTAGGTCACCAGGGGCACGGTCGTGGCCCCCGCGCCCCGGTTCTTGGCGGGAAGCTCGTCCGGCCGCAGCACGTGCACCGGCTGGGAGGAGATGTGCGAGGTCACTGGTGCGCCGATCCGATCCAAAGGGTCTTGACGTTGACGAACTCACGGATGCCGTACACCGAGAGCTCCCGGCCGTAGCCGGACTTCTTGATACCGCCGAAGGGCAGCCGGGGGTCGGAGGCGACCTGGCCGTTGACGAACACCGCCCCGGCCTCGATCCCGGCCGCCAGCTCCCGCCCCAGGGCGGAGTCGCGCGTCCAGATCGCGGCGCCCAGCCCGTACTCGCTGGCGTTGGCCAGCCGCACGGCCTCCCCGGCGTCGGCCACGCGCGTCACCGCGGCGACGGGGCCGAACGTCTCCTCGGTGAAGGCCGCGGTGTCCGTGCTGACGTGGTCCAGCACGGTGGGCGGGTAGTGGAATCCCGGTCCGGCGGGGACCTCGCCACCCACGAGAAGCTTGGCACCCGCCTCGACGGTGCGCCGCACCTGGTCGTGCAGGGTGTCGCGGAGGTTGGCCCGGGCCATCGGTCCGATCTGCGTGGCCTCCTCCAGGGGGTCGCCGCACACCAGTGCGCGCACCTCCTCGACGAAGAGTTCGACGAAGCGGTCGGCGACCGACTCCACCACCAGGAAGCGCTTGGCGTTGACGCAGCTCTGGCCGACCGTGTTGAAGCGCGACCGGGCGGCGGTGGCGGCGGCGGCCTCCAGGTCGGCGTCGGCCAGCACGATGAAGGGGTCCGAGCCCCCCAGCTCCAGGACCTGCTTCTTCAGCGCGGCCCCGGCCTGGGAGGCGATGATCGCCCCGACCTGGGTCGACCCGGTGAAGGTGACCGCGGCGATCCGGTCGTCCGCGATGAGCGGCGCCACCGCGGGGGTGTCCACCAGAAGTGAGGAGAACAGGCCCCGGGGCGTACCGGCCCGGTCCATGATCTCCTGGAGCATCAGGGCGCAGCCGGGCACGTTGTTGGCGTGTTTGAGCACGGCGGCGTTGCCCGCGGCCAGCGCCGGTGCCGCGAAGCGGAAGAACTGCCAGAAGGGGTAGTTCCAGGGCATGATCGCCAGGACCACGCCGAGGGGGTCGAACCTGACCCCGCTGTGCTCCGCGTCGGAGGCGATCTCCTCGAACGCGAGGAAGCGCTCGGCGTTGTCGGCGTAGAACTCCAGGGTGCGGGCGGACTTGTCGACCTCGGCCCGCGCCTCGGTGACGGGCTTGCCCATCTCCAGGGTGATGGTGCGGGCGTAGTGCTCCCGCCCCTCACGCAGCACCCGTGCCACGGAGACGAGGAGTTCGGCGCGCTGGGGGACGGGGACCGTCCGCCAGCGGCGCTGGGCTTCGACCGCCGCGTCCAGCGCGGCCTCCACCTGGGCGGGGGAGTGGAAGTCGTGGGTGGCGAGTTCTGTTCCCGTGTGGGGGTTGGTACTGGTCGGCATGTGCTTATCCGGCCTCTCGCTCAGTTGGCGGCAACGGTGGAGTGCTCGATCGCCTCGATGACGCTCGCGGTGAACCTGGCCGTCCCCAGCTCCCCGCCGATGTCCCTGGTGCGGGTCGAGGGGTTCGAGACCGTGCTCTGTACCGCGGCTTCGATCGTGGCGGCGGCCTTGGTCAGTGCGGTGTCGTCGTCCCTGCGGCCGCGCCAGTCCAGGAGCATCGCGGCCGACAGGATCAGCGAGGTCGGGTTGGCCACGCCCTTGCCCGCGATGTCGGGGGCCGAGCCGTGCTGGGCCTGGGCCACGCCGATGTCGGTTCCGGCGTTGAGGGACCCTCCGAGTCCCAGGCTGCCCGAGAGCTCCGAGGCCTCGTCGGAGAGGATGTCCCCGAACATGTTGGTGGTGACCACCACGTCGAAGGTGTGCGGGCGCCGGATGAGCAGTGCCGCGGCGGCGTCGACGATCAGCTCCTCCAGTTCGACGTCGGGGTAGTCCTGGGCGACCTTGCGCACCTCGCGCAGGAACAGCCCGTCGGAGAGCTTGACGACGTTGGCCTTGTGGACGGCCGTGACCTTCCTCCGGCGTCCCCGCGCGAGTTCGAACGCGGCGCGGGCCACCCGTTCGGAGGCCCTGGCGGTCACCTTGCGGATGCTGAAGGCGGTGTCCTCGTCGGGCATGAACTCCCCGCCGCCCGCGTACATGTTGCGGTCGGAGTAGAAGCCCTCGGTGTTCTCCCGCACGATCACCAGGTCCATGGGGTGGCGCAGGACGCTCAGGTCCGGGTGGGAGCGGCAGGGCCGGATGTTGGCGAAGAGCTGGAAACGGGTGCGCAGTTCCGCGGAGGGGTTCAGGCCTCCCGCAGCCCTGTCGGGGTAGTCGAAGTGCTGCACAGGGCCCAACACCACACCGTCGACCTCGGGGATCCGGTCGACGACCGCCTGGGGCAGGGTGGTTCCCTGCGCCTCCAGGCTGGCGAAGCCGATGTCGGCGGTCTCCACATCCAGGTTCAGGGAGTGGGTCCGGTTCGCGGCGTACAGGACGTCCAGGGTCGCTTCGGTGATCTCCGGCCCAATGCCGTCACCGGGCAGTACGAGGATTCTCATGGGCGGGTCGGCCTTTCACTGGACGTTGATCCTGCTGGACGCGTCGAGGGCTCCGGCCTGAGGGCGGGATGAGAGACCGCGGTCAGGGGCGGCCGGAGCCAGGAATCGAGCTTCATGTGGCACAGTAGCGAAATTTAGGTATTTTGTCTATCAGAAAAACCATAGGTTCTGTCGCGTGCGAGGAGAAGCGCACTGGAGGCCTCTGCGCCTTCCTGGCGTGGGGAAACCAGTGCTTCGGTGCTGGGAAGCAGACGAGGTCGGAGTGCGCCGTCCCATGGAGGTGTGTGCCACCCATCCCGCCCGGCACGCAAGGAGAAGGTCTTCGGTATCGGTGGAGAGCGCGACAGCCGCCACCGGACCAGAAGGCTCTCAACGCCCCGCGCCGCCCATGCCGATGCCCGGCCGATCCCTCACGCCGTCCCGCCGCGTCGTCAAGCTCCGCCACCCCGAACGGTGTCTCGTGCCGGGTGCCCGGTACTTCGAGGGGGCTTGGGAGTGGTTGTCCGCGGTTGCGCTCGCGTGGGCATGGAAGCTGGTACTTCTTGCTCTAGTCAGACCAGACCCCGGGTGGTCGGTGTCGGGTGCGCAGGGGGAGGATTTGCTTCCGGTGAGGCCGCGCGCGTCGCTCTGCGCAGGGCCCGGGGCGGTGAGCGGGGCGCGGGCCACGTTGCGGGCGGCGTTGAACACCGCCAGTGGGTTGCCGCCGATCACGTTGCACGGGCTGCGCCACGGTACGGCCTCGTTGGCGTTGGCGGCCGGGACGGACGTGAAGATCATGTCCAGCGAGCTGGGGCACGCGACCACGCACTTCACCCAAGACACCTACCAGTCGGTGTTCCCGGACGTGGCCAAGGCGGCGGCCGAAGCCACCACCGCACTGCTACGAGACCCGGCTCCGGTGAGGGCCGGGTAGCCGAACCGGTGAGCACACCCCGAGGCGCACGGCACCACTGCCCCCAGGCCAGCCCACGGGTTCATACCGACTGGCCTGGGGTTTCCTCATGCCCGGGGCCGGTGACCGATCGGATCAAAGGTCCCCTGGGGACGCTCATCATGCAGTTCGCCCTACCAAATTCGTAGCGCTCATTCTCTGGTCTTCGTGTCGAGGTGCTCAAGGTCAGATATCCGTGTCCGCCTGTGTATCAAGACAGTGAGAAGCTCGGCAGCCAGCACAACCCAGAACAGGTCGAGCGCACACGGATACGGTGACAAGCGCCCAACGAGACCACCCGCAAGAGCCTGGCCTTCACCAAGTAAGGTCGCCTGCCCGGGCGACGTCTTCTTCGACTCCGCGCCGACGGAACGTTTGTCGATTCCGCACCGCGGCCATACCTACTGTGCAACCCCCTTCGCTCCCCGGCGGTGAGCACACATGGACCACGCGGTGGAATCGGCTCTTGCCGTAGCCGCACGGTTCGGCCTGTCCTCGGATGATCCCTCGATCCTGCACGCCGCGTCGAACGTTCTCGTCCACCTGCGCCCGTATCCGGTTGTGGCACGGGTGCCGGTCTCCGTGGCCACGACCCGTGGGAGCGACGCCATCGCCTGGTTGGCGCGTGAGGCAGCCGCCATCCATCATCTGGCTGGGCGCCAGGCGGTCGCGCCCGCGGACGGTGTGCCTGTGGGGCCGCATCGCCATGGGGCCGCGTTCGTTCTACTCACCGGTCTGCTCCAACACCACGGGCGTCCTCCTCGTGCCCCGGATGTCATCGGGCGCTCGCTGCGGCGACTGCACGAGGACCTGGCGGACCTGCCCGGAGAGTTGCCCGAACTCGGTGTCCTGGCCGAGACGGGCGGATGGCTGGAACGACTGCACGGTACGGATTTGGTCTCACCAAGTGAGGTTGAGGCACTGTTGAAGGTCTATGGAGAGGTGCTCGAGGCGATCGCCTCGCGTGACTGGCACAGTCGTCCGCTGCACGGCGACGCCCATCTTGGCAACCTGCTCGACACCACCGAGGGGCCGGTGTGGGTGGACTTCGAGGACGTGCACCGGGGACCCGCCGAGTGGGACCTCGCCTCACTCGTCGCCGGTCCCCGTGTGCTGGGCAGGACCGGACACGGCAGCGCCGCCGACCTGCTGGACCGCGCGGTGGCGGCTTACGGCGTTGATCCGCGCTCGGAGGCGCTCGACCTTATGGTGCGGGCGCGGACCCTGGCCGCCGCTTCCTGGGCACTGCTGGTGGAATCCGACCAGGCCGGACGCACTCGCGCCCGGCGGCGTGTCGACTGGCTACTCGGGGGCACTCCTGACGGGGGCTGAACCCAGGGTGTCTCAGTCCCAGGAATGGCGTACCACCACCGGTCGGCTCTGTCCGACGTATTCTCCCGTCTCGGGTCGTGAGCCGAGGCGGTGATGAAGGTAGAAGTCGTCCGGAACCGTGTAGCGGTGCAGTAGCGGTCCGTCTTCTCCGCGGTCGAGGTGGTAGTACACCAGTGACGCTTCGCTCGGCCGAAGCATGCCCATGGCCGCTACCCGGACGCCGGGCGTGTGGTTGGGGCCGGAGCGGTGGATCAGCGCTTGGTCCATGAACACCACCTGTCCGCGCTTCACCGGCAGCGACACCAGGTGGCGTGCGACCAGATCCGCCTCCCCCCGGTAAGCGAACGGCATCCCCGCACCCCGCGGTCTGCGATTGGTCAAGTGGCTGCCGGGCACCACCTGCAGGCACCCGTTGTCCTCGCCCACGTCGCACAGGGGAATCCATAAGGTGACTCCGCAACGGCCCTCACCGTAAGGAACCATGGTGAGGTCCTGGTGCAGTTCCAGGACAGCAGTCTCCCCCGTGGGCGCCTTGACACCCAGGCCACCGTAGTACTGCACGTATCCGTCCAACAGTTCCCGGGCGCACGCGTCCGTCGCCTTCCTGAACACCTGATCAGCGGATACGCGGTGCTCACGGGCGCTGCCAAGGGCGAGCGTGCTGGTATAGCGGAGGTCGGCGTAGTGGTGGCGGTTGTCGAGGTAGAACTTCTCCAGCGCGGCCAAGGCGTCCTCCGGCAGACGGACCCCTTCAGGGACGAGGTAGCCGTCACGGGCGTACCGCTGCTGATGCTCTGGGTCACGGAAGGAGGGCTGGTCGAAGTCGATGACGTCGGCGGTCTGTCGTACGGGCGGTACCTGGGAGTGGGCGTCGTTCACATCACACATCCGTGTCCAGGGTGGCGGGCAGGGAGATCTCCTTGACGCACGCGGCAGGAGAGAGGGACAACACGCACTTGACGAGTGAGACGACGTCATCGACCGGAATGCGCCGGGAGCCGTGGCGCTGGAGGGCCGCCTCGGCGTCACCGAGGGGGGTGTCGGTGGCCATCGATCCGGGGTTGACACAGGTGACACGGACCATGGCGGAACGGAAGTGGGAGCGCAACGCGTGCGCGGCGCCGCGCAGGCCGAACTTGGCCGCGGTGTAGGCGACGCATGTGGCTCCCTCGTTGTCCAGGCCGCAGGTCGAGCCGATCAACACGATGTTTCCGCGATCGGCGACGATGTTGTCATGCAGTCGGTGGATGATCTGGATCGCGCCGGACAGGCTGATGTCCAGGACCCGGGTCAGCTTCTGGACGTCCATCCGGTCGAACCGGTCGTCCTCCCAGACCGCGGAGTTGTAGACGAGGGTGTGGACCGGTTCCTCGCCGATGGCGGCGGCCACTCCGTCGCGGTGAGTGTTGTCGTTGGCGAGGTCGACGGGGATCCACACCACGTGCTTGCCATCGGCCAGGGCCGGTTCGTTGGGCGAGAGCAGCCATGCTCGGTCGTCGGGCCCGATCAGTCCCTCGGCCAGGGCCAGTCCCAGTCCACGTGCGGCGCCCACGATGACGATGTTGCTCACTTCCCGCACCTTCTCCCGGTCGGTCTCAACGTCGCACCAACGACAGCAGGGTCGGGGAGACCTCCGGTGTGTCGTTGACGAACACCTCTCCGTGATCCTCCATGATCAGGAAGCCGTCGTCCACGAGATTTAGTGCTCTGTGGACGAGGTGGCCCAGTTGCGGCTCGCCGTAGCGCTCAATCCCCACCAGTACGCGGTCGCGGAACCGGGGGTTTCGGGTGAAGGCCTCGCTGGCATGGGTGTGGACGATACTGGTGACCTCCGGCCGCAGCGCCATGAGGATCGAAGCTTCGACCGAGTCGGAGGAGGGCAGGTAGGCCCCTCGGTAGCGCAGCTCGTTGGCGGCCTCGTCGTAGTCCTCCACGAACGCGATACGGCGTAGATCCAGCGGATCCTTGTACGACTTGGTCGCGGTGATGAAGAAGCCCGTCGCTCCCGGGGGACGGCAGGCGAAGTAGCCGTCGGAGGCGGACCGGTGGTAGAGCCGGTACTGCTGGAATATCTGGGAGGCGTGCTGGAAGAACGTCTTTGACTGTTCGTCCAGCACCACGGGCAGGGGGTCGGTGTTGACCGGACGGTACTTGATGCGGACGCTGTCGCAGATGCTGTTGTCCAGGAGCTTGTCGTCCGGGACCGACATCGCACCGTCCGGACCGGCCACGGGCCTCAGGAAGTTGACCCTGTCGGCCGCAAGGCGCTTGAACTTCTCCACCGCATCGGAGTACGAGAGCATCTGGGCTTCGTCGTCGTAGCGAAAGGCCACCGAGATCACCGAGTAGCGGGCCAGACCTTCAGTCAGCAGCAGGTCGGCGAGCGACTCGTCGAACGGACGGCGGGTGACCACCAGCAGCAGACGGTGCCCCGTGGGGGGCGGGGCGCACTGCCAGGGGGTGAGCCGGGTCAGCACCGAGACGGAGAACCCGTATGTCCGCCCGGCATCCATGACACGGTCCGCCAGGCCGGTGAACCCGGGTGCCCCGTCGTGGTCCAGCAGGTGCACTTGGGCCTCGTCCCGGCTCAGGGGGCGTGAGTAGTCGAACATCTGCTTCATGGCTCCCTCTACTCCTTCTCCAGCACGAGCACCACGGCGCCGGGGAAGGCCGCGCCGAGCTCATCGGGTTCGGGCGACCGAGTCCGTGTACGCAGCCCGTGCCGCGCGGCCATGTAGGCCGTTTCCGCCGCGCTGTGGACGTGTTCAGTCGACAGATAGCGCAGCGCGTGCTGCCGCCCGTCGGTGGTGGTCACTTCGATCCGGACCGGCATCCGTACGACGTGGTCGTCGCTTCGCCAGTCCATGGGGCCGTCGGGCCAGTGACAGCGCACGCGTGTGCCGTCGGGCAGACGTGTGCTGCGCACCTGGATGTCCAGGTGGTCGAGTCCGGCGGTGACCATGGCGATGTCATGGAGTTCCAGGAGCACGACGCCGCCTGACCGCAGGAACGGAGCCAGCCCCGCCAGGAGCAGGTCCAACCCGGACCGGTCGAGGTGACCGAGCGAGTAGCGCGCAGCAAGCACGCAGTCGACCGGTTCGTCCGCGCGCACGAGTCCCAGGGCGTCGGGCAGCGGTCCGACGACGTAGGCGTCCGGATCCGCGAATCCGTCGGCCAGCGCCAGGTCGCGCATACGTGGACTGGAGTCGACGGCCGTGACCCCCCAGCCACGGCGCTGTGCTTCGACCGAGTGGTAGGCAGGACCGGCGAACAGCTCCAGAAGCCGTCGTCGCCGACCCGTCACTTCTGGGACGAGTTCGTCGAGCACGTCGGTCTGTGCGCTGAAGTCGCGGTCGCGCGCGACGGCGGCGTATATCTCGGGTGCCTCGTCGTAGTAGGCGGAGATCGGACGCTCGGTCATGAGGTCGGTGCCAGGGCCGGGATCGTGTCGTACCAGTACTCCTCAGCCTCGGTGAGCGAGGACTGGCTCTCGTAGTCCATGGGACGGGCGTGGTTGTCGTAGGTCTCCAGTTCCCGCAGCCCTTCGGGGAGGACGGAGTGGAAGCCAGCGATTTCGGAGAACAGCCGTTCGCGGAAGGCGGGCAGAGTGTCGAGCGTGATGTGCCCGGATTCGAAGAGATCAAGGTAGGTGCGTTGGACGCGCAGGCAGAAGTGCGTCAGCCCTTCCACCCAGGCGTTGATGGCTCCCCGTGCCGAGTCCGAGGCGGTGTCGCGGGCGATGTTGAGCCGAACGAGCTTCTTGCTCCACTCGTAGGACAGCAGGCGGAACAGCTCCATCAGCGGTTCGAGCTCGGCGTTGAAGATCTGCGCGCCCGCGGGCTGCGATTTCTGCGACAAGTCGTGTCCGACGTAGGTCCTGCCCGACAACCGCTGCCGCTCACCCTTGCGCAGGTCGGCCCGCCAGTCGCTCTCGAAGGAGAACGTGAACGCGGGGACGCCGAGCAGTCGCGACCTGGAGGCGGCGAGTCCATCCAGGACATCGAGATTGCGGCGGATCGAGCTGAGCGAGGTGTTGCGGTTGAACACGATGAAGGAAAGGTTGGCGTAGATACCGCGCTCCTGTAGCGCGCGCACACACGAGACCACGGTGGAGACGTCGAGCTGCTTGTTCAGCGCGTCGAGGTCCCCTTGGTCGAAGGACTCGGCACCGACGAATACCTGCACGAGACCGGCCTGTTTGAGCAGGTCCAGACGACCGAATCGTTGCAGGGTGTCCGCCCGGCAGTAGATCTTGAAGCGGATGGGGGGCAGTTCGTCCACGATGCGCTTCAGCAGTTCCTCCCGGCCTTGCAGGATCGCGTCGTCGCGGCCGATGAACTCGGAGTCGTAGAAGACGAAGTTGCGCACGCCCATGTCGCAGTAGCGTCGCAGATCGGCCAGTATGTCGTCGTTGTGGCGTACCTGCCAGCGCTCGGGGTAGTTGCGCCCCTGGTTGATGAAGCAGAACGAGCATCCGTAGTGGCAGCCGCGGGTGGTCTCCACGGCTGCGCGGGCCCGGCGTATCTGCCAGGACTCCAGGTTTAGCCCCTGCATGTAGGGGCGCGCCGTCAGCCCATCGGTGAAGCCGGGGCCGTCCTCGGGTAGGCCGAGAGCGCGGGCGATCTCACGCTCGTCGTGCCGCACGATGACGACCGATGGCGGCCAGTCGTCGAACCTGCGTAGCCGTGCGACCTGCCCGTAGATCCACACTCGCTTTCCCTGTGAGGCGAGGAAGAAGGCGGCGCGACGTACGTAGTGGAGGTTTTCTCCGGTCTCCCGCAGGGGGATGAGGTATCCGCCGTATTCTTGCTGGGAGAGGGGGGACAGTTCGGTGTCGCGCTCGAGGTGGAAGTCGTGGACCTCGTAGTCGGTGAATCCAACGGCAGAAAAATACCCGAGGAGATACGTGATGAGCGGCTCTTCCGCGACGTTGAGCGAACTGTAGCGGTACTGGAAGGGCATCCTGATGATGCACAGGGGTGTTCTCGCGTTGAACGGCACGTGTGAATCTCCCATCCTTGCTGGTGTGGGGCCACCCGATTCAGGTGGCCCCACACCAGGTCACCCGACTACGGGACGATCGCTTCGTCAACGAAGACGTCCTCGACGTCCGCTTCCTGCTCGAAATCGGTGATGCGGTCTTCCATCTCTTCCTCCTTTCTGGTAGTCGGCGGTCCGCCGTGAGGGGGCGGTGGTCATATTGTTTTTCTTGGGGTGTCGGTGTATGCCGTGGAGGCCACGCAAGACCGACATCAAGGTGGTGGCTTGTGGGTAATTACTGGAACACCCTTGGTAGCATTCCATTGCTTCTGCGTCGAGTCAAGATGTGAATGTACAGAGGGTTGGCAGGTCAATGGTGGTTTGTGGGAAGTATGTCTCCACGGTAATAGATGGGTTACCTGCATCGAAGGGGCTAGTGGTTTTATAGCGCCTTAATGAAATTCGAGTTCGGAAGAGGGGGTTATGTGATGACGCGACGCCCCTCGGTGCTCCAGGACTGTAGAGGAGATCGCGATCCTCAGCGGGCGAGGCGAGGGGCCGCGCCGTCATCCACTCCCTGGACCGGAAAACCTTCGTGGTCAGCTGGGAGAACCGCCGCGACTCCAGTACGCGCGGTCACCGGGCCACCGCCGCCCACAAGTGCGCCCGGCCGTCATCGTCATGCTTTCCTCGGCGCGCGTTCCGCCGCTCACGTAGGACGAACGGCCTGTTGGACGGGTTATGAGGATGCGCTCGGTCCGGGCGTCCCGTCGAGGCTGGAGGTGCCAGTTCCCAGGAAAGAGCGCCAAGGCAGCGAGGCCCCAACCCAGCAGCCGTCCCGACCGCGACCGTCGAAGAGCTCAACATCCGCTCCTGGGTGTGCCCGAGCTTCTGTATTCCGCAGGGGAAGACGCGACGACCCCTGCTCCATGGCCGGGCTCAGAACGAGGGTGTTGTCTCGACGAGTTGACATCACCGTCAGTCGTCGAAGGCCAGTGCCGTGACCCTGTCAGGACGGACTCGGATCAGTAGGCGCCGGTCGGGCCCTGATCCCAGGTCGCTGTAGGAGGGTTGTGTCTCCCCGTATCGAGCGAGGATCCGCTCCAGCCAAGGGCCAACCGTGTCCGGATCGTCGGTGACTTCGGCGAGCCCTCGAACGGAAACGTAGGACAGAGGGCGCTCGTCACGGTCTACGCACAGGGCCACGTGCGGTTCGCGTGCGATAGCTCGGGCCTTGCGGGTCGAGGCGGTGGTGGTGAAGAGGACGTCGCCGTCATCCAGCGTGAACCACACGGGCGTCACATGGGGTGTTCCGTCCTCCAGAACGATCGCCAGTTTGGCGGTTCGGGCACCTTCGGAGACGAACCGCCGCCATTCGGGTGTGGACATCCGGCGCGGCATACCGCCACCGTACCGTCCAGGAGCATGGTGCCCGGACTCTGCAGCAGCCGTGTCGCGCAGATCCCGGCCCAGGAGAGTAGCATCGAAGATCTTTGGACGAACCACCTTGCCCTTGTCGCCAGTTCATCCTCCTGCAGTTGCCGTGCCCGACTGCAGGTTTGCGTGTCGGGGCAGGGGCGCACCTCCGTATCTGTTCACGTATCGGGACGGAAAGGTTCGACGGCGTGGCGGTGTCGCCGGACTCATGGTCCGGGTGGGGAGAGGCGAAAGAAGCCGGAGAACACCAGCCAGGTGAGAGTCAATGCCAGCGCGTTGGTGATGCCTGGTGCCCACAAGACAGCTTCTCTCCGGTCACGTGCGGTGGGACCTCTGCCGGACCACAACTCCGCCCCCGATACGGTCAGGGCCGCGGCGGCGGCCGTTACCCGAATCCACCTCGCCTTGTTCATGCCATCTGATTGTGGCGTGTGAAGGTAAGGGGTTTCGGCTGGAACGGCCGTATGCGGCCGGTGGGGTGCGGCTGGCCGCGAAGGGTTCACACGGGGGGCATCGGGGCGGTTGAAGGCCGCTGGTGGGCGGACACGGGGCCGCCCCGGGCGATGGCCGCCCAAGGCCACGGGATGGCAAAATGCTCCGCGAGGTGCTCGCCCATCTGTACTGGACCCTGCACGGGGGAGCACACCTGGAGGATGTCAGGCCCCGATCCGGGCCCGGCGCCTTGCCTGTTCGTCTCGCGCACCCCGTCTGAACTGGGGTTTTGTGGCGCACCCGGCAGGATTCGAACCTGGGACCATCGGATGAGGAGTTCGCTGGTTTCGTGTCGCCACGTGTTGCTTCGTGACGTTATGTCCCACACCATCCGATCAGCCGTGCTGTCGGGTGCTGTGTGGTGACGCCCGGTGCCTTCCCAGTCCGGAACTGCGGAGCACGAACGGAGCACACACCGGCCTCTGGCGGTGTCCGATGGCACCTCGCGAGGTCCTTGCCGACTACATACTGCTTTCTGGTGTGCTTACGAGTTGGTGCGTGATAGCGGGTGAGGCATGGTGGACCCGCTCGTGGTGCTGGTCAGGTGTTCGCGGTGCGGTCGGAGACCAGCCCGGCGATGGCCCGGTAGGTGGCCGGGAGGTTCTCCCGCCGATGGGTCCAGCGCATCAACTGCTTCCAGCGCTTGTGGTCGGCCAGGGCGTGCTCGACGGTGATCCGATCTGAGGAATGCGCGTGGCGGTGGAGCTTCCACCGCTCGTGGAACTCGGGTAGCGCACTCCTGTTCGGCTTGCGCGGCGGGGTAATGGCCTTCCCCGGATGGTCGCGTCGCAGCCCGAGATACCCGTCGTCGAGCAGCACCTCCACCTCGGGGAAGTACCGGAAACACGCGTCGATGCCCGCGGTGCGCACCGCGGTGGCATCGTGCATCCGCCCGGGCCGCATGGCATCGGTCCACAACGTGCGCCCCCGGTGGTCGGCCACGACGGTGGCCTTCATCGTGTTCTGCTTCTTCTTGCCCGAGACGAACGCCCGCCGACCGCCCCGGCTCACCTGGGGCCTGCGGACCTGCACCTCGGTGGCGTCCAGCCGCAGTTCCACACCCTCGGCGTGGGCGTAGGCGAAGACGTCCTCCAAGGTGCGCAGCCGGACTCCCGGGCGGTCGGGGACCGCGCATCCGCGCTCGGCCAACAGGGTGCGGATCTGACCGACGGCGCGGGTGATGGTGGAACGGTCCACTCCGAACAGCAGGCCCAGGACCGCATGCGGCAGGTCATGGCGCAGGTGGATCAGGGTGGCCACCAGGCGGTCGACAAAAACCAACCGGTGCCGGGCACCCGCCCCGGCTGCACGTTTCCTCACCCCGCCCCGGACCCGGTTCCGGTGGTCCTCAACGGCCATCTCCCAGGGGCGGGCCAGTTCCTCGACGAGCGCGGCCAGATGGTGATGGGAGATGCCGGTGAGCCAAGGGTGGGCTAGGACCGCGCGGTTGAGCTTGATCGCCACGGCCCGAGCATGCCACGACTCTTCAGCGAAGCCTCACCCGCTATCACGCACCAACTCGTTAGAGCTCATCTCATTTGGTGAGTCTGCGGTAGCAAATGAGTGTGCAGGCGATGCCCGCGAAGGCCAGGAAGTGGTCGGCCGGTAGCGGCGGTGCAGGCGACGGCATCCGGCCAGCCAGGCCATGGTGCGCTCCACCTGCCACCGGTGCCTGCCCAGCCGCTGTGAGGACTCCACCCCTTTGCGGGCCAGGCGGTGGACGATCCCCCGCTGGCGGAGCCAGCGGCGCAGGTGGGTGTAGTCCTAGCCCTTGTCGCCGTGCAGCTTGGCCGGTTTGCGCCGTCGGGGTCCGCGGCGGGAGCGGATCGGTGGGATCCCCTCCACCAGGGGTTGCAGGGCCTGGCTGTCGTGGGTGTTGGCCCCCGAGATCGCCATACCGGTCGGTGATCAAGTGGATCTTCGACCCCTTCTTGCCCCGATCGACAGGATTGGGACCTGTCAGGTCCCCCCTTTGAGGGCCCGCATGTTCACCGAGTCGATCGCGCACCGCGACC